>CAWFFS010000006.1:0-78267 GCA_963815145.1 uncultured delta proteobacterium | reverse complement strand
ATAGAGGAAGCATACAAAGCACTTAAAGGTTTCAGTATCAAATGGAAAACTCCTCAGGTCAGGGTAGTGAAGACAGGCAGGGTGGCGGTGGAATAGCGGGCCTTATGGGAAAGGCGTCGGAGATTGTTATATCAGGCCACGATTCAAAACAGTTGATGGATATAGCAGGATCATTGAAGGAAAGGCTCGAGTCCATTCCCGAAATAGGAAGCCAGAGGGTGTGGATTTCCTCAAGGCAGGGCCAGGATGAGATCCACATGATCCCGAAATCCAACGTGGTGAAAGGCCTGGGATTGATTCCGAACAGGTTTTTGCCATGTTAGACTGCTCCTGAGCCGTGAAGGGGCTCAAATGAACGCCGGGACAATCGAGGCCACGGCAGGGAGATTCCGACTGTCAGGAGTACTGAGGTCAAATCAGGCAATATGAGCCAGAAAATGGATAGTCTTAAATCAATCCGTCTGCAGGGGTTATACCTCTCGGGCTTATATCCGAGCCCGCAAGATGCCGCCGCCCAATGTGATAGAGCACCACAACGGAAGGCGCGAGTTAAGGGTCTCATACAGGTTAAAGGCGAATGCCCCGGAAACCGGCCCGGCCCAGGAGGTACTTGAGGATCAAATACTTAACCTGATCAAGTCCGTGCACCTGCCTGACGGATATATTATCGATCCTCCCAGCAATAATGAAACAACAGGCATGATAAAGCGGATTCTTGTCCCCATGGTGCTTCTTCTCTTTGCGGTGCTGGCCGTTACATTCGAATCCCTTACCATGCCTGTTTTAGTACTGCTTGCGGCGCCCCTGACCATAATCGGTGCCGTATGGGCACTGTTTTTTGCAGGGATGCCTCTTTTAAATCCCATGGCCATAGCGGGTATAGTGGTTCTTATGGGGCTTATGGTAAACCCGGCGATCCTGCTTGTAGACAGGATGCAGCAGAGGGTTCATGGAAGTACGTGGTCTGCAGGGGCTGCCGCTATCGCAGCGGTCAGGGAGCGATCAAGGCCTGTCTTAATGACCACATGCACCACCATTGCGGGGTTATGGCCCCTGGCAATATCTACGGGGGCTGAAAATGAAATGTGGCCTCCTTTTGCCGTTGTAATAATGGGCGGGCTTGTTACCTCAGGCCTCCTTATCCTCCTGGTGATTCCCATAGGGTTTGTCTTCCTGAACCGGATTGACAGAATTTTCGGCAGGCTCGGCCCATGGATTACTGTCTGGTGGCTGGGTGCTACTGCGGCTGTTATGACGCCTCTCATTATGTTTGACCAGATAACCACAATGACATGGCAGATTACAACAACATTGCTGGTTGCCTCTGTACTTCTCGGGGCATTTGTGCTGATTTTTCGTAAGCCCGAGATTCCCAGCCCATCCCCCGGCATGAAGATCGATGTCAAATTCCTCCATAAGATCTATGGCCGCCCCGGTCCTGTCGGCCGTGCCTTAAGGGCAGGAGAACATTTTGCGGACAGGGTACTGGCAAGAGGCGGGAAACCCTTTTTACCGGGCGATACCATACAGCCTATTGTTACGGCCCTGGTGCTTCTCGGCGGGGTATCATACCTTACATTTACGTTGAGTTCTACATGGTGGCGTGTCGTTTTTTCCTTTGCAGGAGCTGCCATACTGGTAAGGCTTTTAACTCTCATAAGAAAACTCAGGGGCCTGAGTGATGAGAAGGGAAGGCCCGTGCCCGGCGGAATAGAAAATCTGCTGGCCATACTGGTCCCGTGGATTGTCCTGATATTGGATGGATTATTCTATTACCTTGCGCCTGTATCTGTCGGGAAAAGTCCGCGTATGCCCCTTTTCCCCATGTCGTTGATTGTTCTCCTGATTATATTTGTCCAGGCGGGTCGAAAAACCGCAAAGGATCTTGCCGGAGGAAAACTGCGTGAAAGGCCTGATATGGGCTTTCTGCACAGGGTAAAGACCCTGTGGCGCTGGCTGTGCGGGATCATCTTCAGCCTTGATCTGCCGAGGGATGAACATGAAGCACTCAAAAATATTCATTTCAGCGCTGAACACGGCATGATCGGCATACTGGGGCCAAACGGGGCGGGAAAGACAACCCTGTTAAGGTCCCTTGCAGGCATCCTTGAACCGACAACCGGCACCATAACACTTGGCGGCGTACCGCTTAAAAGGATAAGAAAATACCTTGCCAACTGGATGGGATATCTGCCCCAGGATTTCGGTCTTCCCAACAACCTCACGGGCAGGGAATATCTTGAATACTATGCACTTTTATACAGGATAGATGAAAAGGACAAAATAATAGAAAGGGTCAACTTCCTCCTCACGGAAGTGGGGCTTGCGGAACAGGCCGATAAAAAAATAGGTGACTATTCAGGGGGCATGCGTCAGAGGGTGGCGGTCGCGCGGACGCTTTTGAGGCTTCCTCCTGTTATTATCGTGGATGAGCCCACAGTGGGCCTTGACCCGAAGGAACGAATAAGGTTCCGCAATCTTTTGACAAAGCTCGCAGAAACAAGAATAGTCCTGTTTTCCACCCATGTTGTCGAGGATGTGGCAGTGGCATGCGAAAGGGTTATAGTGCTTTCAAAGGGGCAAAAGGTGTTTGACGGCGTCCCGGAGCTTTTGGCATCCGTGGCCGAAGGAAAAACCTGGGAGATGAGACTTAGAGAGGGTGAAGAGGACAGCCTGCCCGATGATGCCATAGTGGTGGATCAAATTCCCGAAGATGACGGCTCTTACAATATCAGGATACTGCACCATGAGTCTCCGTCACCGGACGCAAAGGCCATTACTCCGAACCTCCAGGACGGATATCTTGAACTTGTTGGTACGAGAAAGAAAAGGATCGTGTAAAAGTTCGAAGTTGGACTTTATTTGGAGGCTTTTCATTATGATTGATGATTTAAAGAGATATTCCAGACTGATGCTCTATTCGGCCAGGCTGATTGCCGGAAGAAAGTTCTGGATTGTCATTTTTATTCCCGTTCTCTGGCTGATCCTGCGGGCAGTATTAATTGTATTCGGGTCCGGGGGCAAGCTGGGGCCGCAGGATGCGCATCTGTTGATGAGCCTCCCTATTTCGGTTGTTGCAATGGGGCTTGGAATCCGGCTCATAGCAGGCGAGATAGACGGCCGGACACTGGAGATTGCCTACACTGTCCCGGGAGGATGCAGCCGTGTATGGCTGGCAAAGATTGCCACAAGTGTCTCAATGCTGCTTGCAAGCGAGCTCATTCTGGCCTTTTTAACTATGATATTTTTTACATCCGTTACACCCGGGACATTTTATGGTGTTCTTCAGGCCTCGGTATTTTATATGGTAGCCGGAATGGCCTTTTCCGCATTTTTCAGGAATGAAATTACAGGGGCAATGGCGACTGTTGTGTTGTATTCACTTAATATATTTATTCAGCTTGCTTCTGATGTACAGTTTCGCGTTTCACCCTTTTTCAATCCACTGGCCATAGAGAGCCCGGATAAGAGGCAGATCCTTTCCTATACGATACAAAACCGGATATTTTTTATAATCCTGATAGCTATATTATCCCTGCTGACCTTTTCCCGTGTGGAAAGAAGGGAAAAAATGCTCAGGGATTAATAACACCAATATGATGTGATAATAAAAAAGGAGGAAAAGATAAATGATATCAAAGGAAACAGCTAAATTAAGAAAATCCTATTTAACCGCGGCCCTGATAGTAAGCCTGCTCCTGCTGGGAGGATGTTCCTATGTGAAAAAATTAAATGAGCCCCCTCCAATTATGGAGATTCCTGATGAAACAGTTCACAAGATAGATGTAATTGATTTAAAGAAGGCCCCTGAAAACGAACCGGTTGCGCCGGAAATAAAGGAACCTGAAAAGGCGGAATACAAACTTTCCCTGGCGGAGTGCCGTGCCCTGACGCTTGAGAACAATCTCGATCTCAGGGTGCAGCTTATCAACCCTACAATAGCAGCGGAAAGTGTCAACCAGGAAGAGGCAAAGTTTGAATCCACTTTTTCAGGCAGTGCAAGCTATTCAGATAATAATACTCCAACAGACTCATTGCTTGTAGGGTCGAACAGTGAAACGACGAATATCAATATGGGAGTGGATATTCCACTGATAACAGGAGGCACGCTGTCATTTGATCTCGCGGATAACCGAAACAAATCAAACTCCACGTGGCTGACATTGAATCCTTCATACAACTCAAATCTTTCAGCCTCCATCAGTCAGCCTCTTTTAAGAAATGCCGGAAAAAATGCCAGTACCTACAGCATTCGGGTTGCCCAGTATAACAACAGCATAACGAATTTAAGGACAAAGGCAGAGGCAATACGTATAATAGCCGATGTTGACAGGGCTTACTGGCGCCTCTATGCATCGAGAAAAATGCTCGAAGTCAGGAAGCAGCAGTATGACCTGGCAAAGGCTACCTTTGAGGAAACCGAACGATTTGTCGAGGTGGGTGTCAAACCCAGGATAGAGATCATAAGGACAAAAGTCGGCATGGCGCAGAGGCTTGAAAACATAATAACAGCAGACAACGATGTCAGGGTGAAAGAGAGGGATCTTAAACGCATGATAAATAAAAAAGGGCTGGGTATGGAAACAAAGACTGTCATAATCCCTTCTTCTCCCGCCGGCGCCTGTACGTTATGAAATAGACAGGAAGAAGATGGTGAAAAATGCCGTTGAAAACCGTATGGAAATGCTGGAACTGGAACTCCAGATAGCCCAGGACAGCATGAAGATAGATTTTAACCGAAACCAGACCCTTCCTTCATTAGCATTCCAGTATAGATATAATGTTAACGGGCTTGGTGCCAACCGAAGCGACTCATATAGCATGCTTTCCGATAATGATTATCATGACCAGATGTTCGGCCTGCAGATGAGTATACCCCTCGGAAACAAGAAGGCGAAAAGCGCACTCAGGCAATCCATTTACGAGCGTGCCCAGAGCCTTGCGAGCAAAGAAAGTAAAGAGGCTGAAATCAAGAGCCAGGTACTTAACCAGATCGATACACTGGAGGCAAACTGGCAGAATATACTCGCCAGCAGGCAGAACAGCCTGTTGTCGGATGAACAGTACAAGGCGACAAAAAAACAGTATGAACTGGGGCTCGTGAGTGCAAAGGATGTCCTTACTGCCCAGACCGACCTTGCAGAGGCACAGCGAGCGGAGATCGCCGCTGTGACGGATTACCAGATATCCCTTATCGACATGGCATATGCCACGGGGACGCTCCTGGGTGCCGCCAAGGTTGAATGGGCTCCCATTGTACCGGTAAGTAACAGTAATGCCGCTGCTCCGGCAAATTAGCGCTGCATGAATCGCTGTCATGTTTATATAAGATCTGAAAAATCTTTTCACAGGGTGGTGGTTTATCCACCACCTGTTTTGGAGGACTTCATTTCAATAGGAGGACCAAAAGCCGTCTCCTCCTTTAACTTAGAAGAAATATGTATTAGATTCCGGAATCATACAATGATCCAAGCGGAGATTTGCCTATTTCAATCGGATTGGATGATGAATGGATTTATGACTTTAATCCCTAGCTCTCAGCTCTCTTGCCCTTTTCTGCTTTTCAGGATCATGCCTGTCCAGGCTGTAAATAAGGATATTGGTATCTATGAATACTTTAGACATCGTATAGCTCTTCCCGGCTCCATTTTTTGCCTTTAGAATCCGCATGAGCGCTGTCCATCAGTCGTTCGCATTCTTCAAACCATTCACCTGATACCGGGGAAATATTTTTTTCAAGCAGGTCTCTTATGATAGCGTTTAATGAGGTATTATGGGTTTTTGCATATTCTCTTCCCATCTTTAGAAGATCCTCACTAATAGAGATTGTTATATTCGCCATGATTGCTTCCTCCTGTCAAACATGTTAACGCATTATAAGTGTACACATAATATGTGTCAAGAATGCATCGTTTAGGTTTTTACTGCTAAGGTGGCTGGTGAAGACGGATACCGGATTGTCTTTCGCAGGGTCGTGATTTATTTCCGACCGGGTTTCAGGGGTTTATATTTATTCAATAATCTTTATAATGGAGATATTTTTCTTTTTTATTTTCGCGGCCCGATCCAACGCCTGGAGCAGAAACAGCAGGAAGTGAGGAATCTTAAAGACTGCATTCGCATTTTAGGCCGTGCAATTGAAGACAAGGCCGGGGATGCCGACTTTGAGTGGTTGAAGACGTATGCGGCCGGCCTCCGGCTTTTAGATGATTACGACCATGAAACCCTTGACCTGTCTTCAGCCTTTTTTTTATAATGCTGATATTCCTGAACTAATGAGAAAAGATACTAATTTAAGTATCACTATGGGCGGAGAGATAAAAATGAAATTAAACAAATCTGAAATAGCTGAATTCTGCAGGAAAAATAAGATAATCAAGTTGTCTTTGTTCGGATCAACTTTGCGTGATGATTTTAGCCCTGATAGTGATGTAGATATACTGGTTGAATTTGATCCTGAAGCGCGGGTTGGCCTGATAAAACTTGCTGGAATGGAAATTGAATTATCAGAGCTGATTGGCAGAAAGGTTGATCTCAATACCCCGGTTTTATAAGCAAATATTATCGTGACAAGGTGTTGGCTGAATCAGAGGTCCAGTATGTCGCATCATGATGTAAAATATCGTTTGTAGTATATGCTTAAAAATGCTGAAGAGGCAATATCTTTAATAAAAGGAAAAACCCGCACTGATCTAAAACAGGAGAGATTGCTGGAGATCGAAGTTACAAAAAATTAACTTAGTATCAAAGCAAAAGGCAGGAAGAATAGAGATAATGGAAAAGGTTATGAATTAAGAGAACCGCCCGCACCTTACAATACTAATTTTGCGCCCGAAAATGAAGCTCCAAGGATCAAAAACACATATTATTGGGATGGTTAATAAATAATATCAAGTATATAGCTTGGTCCGACCCCCAAAAAGAAATTAAGCCTTGTCGGACGTTCCAAAGAAAATCCCAAATACGAAATCATTGCATGTATCGGAGGCCGGGGTTTTGGGGTGCGCAGGGAGGATATGAAAAAGATGATTCTCGCAACCAGGGGAAAAGTGTTTACTTTAAAAACATTGAATCGCTTGTGGAGTGCACACGGCTTAAGGAATTCAAAGTAGGATAGATGGATGAAGTCAGAAGGAAAGTAAAAAAGTAATTGAGAATCAGGATGGTTGTGGTGAAGGAACAAATAAGATCTAAGCGGTGACCCGTTGCTTTTCCGAAACCATACTCATGGACTTCAGATCCGGTTTTTCAGGCGAGTTCTTCTTTTTTCACATTTTAAAATGCAGGATGGGAAATTCCTTTCAAATTTCAATATCTTATTTTCATCAACTGAATTACTGAAGAGCGTCCCGCTCCATTCACGCTCCATGAAATATACTGCACGACCCAGCTTGTGTGCCAGGATAGTCAGTGCTTTACCTTTACCGTGTTTGTTTGCATGCTTATCCAGATATTTTTTAGCCTGCTTATTCCCCCTGATAAATAGAACTGCAGCTTCGGAAAAAGCCCATTTGAGATGAGCATTGCCAATTTTCTTGCCGCCTGATCCATACTTTTTACCATTTGATTCCTTTGAACATTTTACAAGCCGGCAATAGGAGGCAAAATCCTGGACAGTCGGAAATCGATTAATATTATGGATTTCATAAAGAATTACCATCGATAATATTTTTCCAATTCCGCTGATAGTGTTAAGTATAGCAATAGATATCGGGTCATGATGTCTTGCCGTCTTGACAATATTCCATTCCAGTGAAGCAATAATAGGGTCATAGGCTTCGATGACCTGGAGATCGACAGCTATCATATTTTGTGCGGAAGGGTCGTCGAACATCTCCACAACTCCTTCGCGGTGTTTAGGTCGGGAGATTTTCCCGATAGGTTCATCGATATTGTACTGGCTTCTTGTATTTTGTATATGGCTGAAAAGTTCAGCCCGTTTTCTTACCAGATGAGTTCGTCTTCTTAAAAGATCTCTTGTAGATCTCATTTTTGGAGGGTATACATATGCCTGAGGTATCATTCCTCCTCTGAGTAATCGTGCTATTTTATGAGAATCGATTTTGTCATTTTTTGCTTTGCCACCATGAATGGCTTTCATGTATAATGCGTGGCCAAGAACGAAAGGGATATTTTCTTCACCACAAAGATCAGCGATCCAGTACCAGGTGAACATACACTCTACACAGACGACAATGTCTTCCCTGTATGGCTCAATGACTTTTAGAAATACTTCCCTGTCTGTCTTTATGTTTCTGTGCACCATGATTTCCCCTGCTTCATCCAAAATACAGACATACATTTTGTTTGTATGCAGGTCGATTCCGCAATAGTATTTGTGTTGTTTTGTATAAAAATTCATCTGGCTTCCTCCTTGTTAATGGGTTTTTGTTTTTTCGCAAAAGAACTATATACCATTCTTGGAGGAGGCCTTAAACATTATCAAAAAAATCAACGTGACCGGCGGAAAGGCTCGCCGGCTCGTTATTTAGGCGTTATGTTTATAATATGGAGCCATTTTCATGATAAAAAAGAATCTAATATTTATAACTTTTATACTTCTTTTTCTATCGAACTCTGTTTATCCAGATCCAAACAGTGGGCCTAAACCAATAGCAATTGTAATTGAGCTTGACGCTTGGGCAGCATGTACTGAAATGCCAACTATGGCGTTATATGAGGATGGCACTTTTATTTTCTCAGATATGTCTTTGAATGAAAGGTGTAAATATAAATACAAACAAAAGAAACTTACAGATAATGAAATTACTCAATTGGGAAAAAAGATTGGTCCAACAAAAGAGTTTATATCACTTGAGGAGGATATGTTTCTCGTACCTGCTTTCGATTGTCCAGAAGTTAAGATATTTTTATCTAATAAACAATATTCCAAAGCAGTTTCTATTGATGGTATTTATGTAAAAGAAAAGAAATTGGCAATGTGTGATGGGGGAGACCCTGAAAATAATATCCCAAAAGAGTTTAATCGTGTATTTGAACTATTGCAGTCAATTTCTCGTGAAGGGGCTTCAGAATATAAACCTGAATATGTCAGAGTAAATTTAGAGCTATTGGAAGATCAATCAATCAAAGCAATCTCATGGCCGAAGTATTGGCCAGATTTGAATGATAAAAATACCATAAAGTGGGGTAATTCAAATTATTCTATTTATTTGCCTGCTTCAAAAAAAGTGGAAAAATATTTTTCAAAATTAGCAAAAAAGAATGGAGCTATTCTTTTAGATGGTAAAAAGTGGGATGGTTATAAGTCCAGAATATCATTCCCTAATGAACATGTTTGGGGGAAAATATTTAAATCCATCCCCGAATTTTAACATATCGGGATAGGAACGCCCATCGCTGAGCGTCCCTCCCACACCACCACAGCATACGGGTCCGTACTGGGCGATTCGGCTGATCCAAAGCATAAATAGGTTGTGAGTACTCCCTCCTATTTTGCCGGGCTTTCAGAAAATAATGACGCTACAGACATTTCGACCACTGTCGCATTATGCCTGTAAGTACATACTCCTACTTACCTCTCTCATTTACCTCCTGCGACTCACAGGATGGCACCGTTCAGGCCTTCATCCTTTAATAATCAAAGGACTACTACGCCCTCTGCTGACTCCCACTACGCGATAGTCTCCCCTTGCGGTTTGCTCACTCAGAATGTCCTTATATTGGCGTATCCATTGTTTGTGTTCCTGAACCTATCAGGTCAGGTTCATTGGAATCCGGGATACGACTGATTCCAATGCCGGGGATTTTGTTTTACCGGTACTCCCTGTTAATCCGGTTACTTACCAATATACAAGCAATCTGAGACGCAGTGGACCTCCCGGGGTAAACATATGTCTTTCTGCACACGAGCGCCGAGTATACGTGACTGGCTTAAGGTAGTTAGGGGACTTAGTCCTGTGTTGCGGATTTGTCCCGCCAGCCCCGCCTCAAACTCGATTTCTGTACGTCGCCCCATGCGTTTGCAATACCCTTTATAAGGGCCACTTTCTTCACGGGAGCCACTGGAGTCCCGCTTGTGATATTGCTACACCCTTCGCCACTACCTGGCTGGGTCTGGGACTTGTCAAATATATCCATATAATGATATATTCGGCTCACCCTTAAGAACATATGCCGTACCCGGCACACAACCTGGCACTCAACGTGACACGCTACTATCTTGCCGAATCAGCCCTGTGTGGTTCGCAACGTATGTACATTTAATATACTTATGGTGGCGAGCACCGCGTGCTCGTTAGTTAATCGTTCTCTATCAATGGAATGTATGGACACTTTTTGGAGAAGACTGAACACAATTTTAAATGAATCTGAAATGGTAATTGATCGACCAAAAGGTTCGGTGCATCCAAAATATCCAAAAATTGTGTTTCCACTAGATTATGGATACTTAAAAAATACTTCAGGTGGAGACGGCAATGAAATTGATGTATGGCTCGGATCATTAGAGGATAAAGAACTCCATGCAATTGCATGCACTGTTGATATTTTAAAACACTCTTGTCCAAAATAGGAAATCTAAACGGAAATTAGGGTGACAGCCCTCCTGGATTGTGTTTTAAGTTTAAGTACCAACAAAAACAAAAGATACAATCAAAAAGGAGGGCCGAAGCTATGATAAAGGTAGCCAGCTTATTTAGTCAATTACTAAAACATTTTCCCAAAACAGAATTTATGCATTTAGTATCCAAACATAATGCAGAACGTCATGCTAAAGGATTTTCCTGCTGGACACAATTGGTATCGATGCTTTTCTGCCATATTGCCCATGCTGATTCTCTTCGTGAGATTTGCGGGGGCATGGCATGCTGTATTGGAAAATTAAAACATCTTGGGGTTGCCAGGGGTCCAAATAAATCCACACTTTCTTATGCAAATCAAAATCGACCTTCTTCGCTTTATGAAGATCTGTTCTGGACGATGATGAAGAGGTTTCGAGAAAATGGCCACCTCGGGGCAAGAAAAAAGAAATTTCGGTTCAAGAATAAATTACTCAGCCTTGATTCAACGACTATATCTCTTTGCTTGAATCTTTTTCCATGGGCGAAGTTCCGACGTGCCAAAGGGGGAGTTAAAGTCCATGTGCTATTAGATCATGATGATTATATGCCTTCTTTTATATACATTAGCCCGGCTAAACGCCATGATCGAACGGTTGCGAAATGGCTTTCCCTTAATAAAGGATCTATCGTAGCTTTTGATAGAGCTTATAACGACTACAACCTCTTCGGTCAATGGACGGAGAATGAAGTGTTTTTTGTCACCCGTCTCAAAGATAATGCTGTTTATGACGTCGTTGAGGAATATGATGTCTCCTTGAATCGCTATCCGCCTTACCGGACCTAAAGCAAAAGAAAAGTGCCCTTATCTTCTGAGAAAAATAATCGTGTGGGACAAAGAGAATGATCGTGAAATCGTTTTGCTTACAAACCATTTAATTTTTGGTTCCACCACAATAGCTTCAATCTATAAAGACCGTTGGGAAATCGAAGTATTTTTTAAAACATTAAAACAACATCTGAAAGTTAAAACTTTTGTAGGAACCAGTGAGAATGCATTACGTATCCAGATTTGGACAGCCTTAATCTCACTTCTTCTTTTTAAATTTTTACACTATCTTTCAAAGGCCAATTGGTCGCTATCAAATCTGGCTACAATGTTAAGGCTGAATCTATTTACTTACATGGATTTATCTGATTGGCTGCATAATCCATTCGGTGTCCCGCCTGTAACACCCTTTGTCCAATTAACATTGCCAGGTTTTGGACAGGCGAATAAAATTTAGCTAATCACCGGAGGGTAACCTGATTTTGAAATCTTATTTTTGAAAACTTAACACGTTGATATATCAATGTTTAATTTTTGGATTTATTTTATTTTGGACAGCAATGATTTTAAAACGAGATACTGAAATCAAATTAATTGTAGGCTGTAGTGATCATGAAATAGAAACCATAAAAAGTTTTTATACGTCTGAATATATGTCATCAATAATTTTAAAAAGATAGAGAACATCAGTTTCAACTAGGACGGGCTGCGCCCGCCTGTTAAACTGAACGTTGTGTTTTACTGATACTTAAGGGGAAGTAGATGATAGAAGATACGACTGATTGCACTAAATTCTATTCTGAAAGCACAATAGCTATTGCCACAGTTTTTGGTGGACCTTTAGTAGCGGGAATATTAGTACGCAGAAATTTTATCAATTTAGGTAAAAAGACTCATGGTAAATATGCATTATACATTGGCATTATTTCTACAATTCTACTATTCCTTGGAATATTCTCAATACCAGAAGACATAATTGACAAGATACCAAACATTGCTTTTCCTGCTATATACACAGGTATAATTGCCTTAATTGTTAATAACCTTCAAGGACAAGAATTAAAAGAACATAAAGATAAAAATGGACAATTCTATTCGGTTTGGAAAGGTGTAGGAATAGGCGCGGTATTTACATTAGTAATTATTGCTATTCTTATTGCTTACGTTTTTCTATCACCTGTAGGCTTCGACACAGAAAAATATGACAATGGAATATCAGAGTTCTTGAGAAATGAGGAAAAGGCCTTAGAGCTCTATTCTCTACCTGAAACGACCGACCACCTGCAATATGCCAACTTCATTCAAAACACTGGAATACCAGCGTGGCGAAAAAATTTAGAAATTCTGGATGAGTTAGACACTATCGAAGGACTTCATGAGTTGCTTATTCACCAAAATCAGGTCCGGAGAGAATACTGCCAGCTGCAAATTGAAAAATATCAGCTAATAGAAAAAGCTGCAAAGGAAGACACAGACTCATATGACTCAAATATAGAAAAAATAGACAAGAAAATAGCGGAAACATTAAATCGGTTCAATAATTACTAAAAGGAAAACGAAAAAAACACAACCATCGCATCAACGCAGACAAGGCTATCGCCTTGCTGGTTATGCATTTCGTTAAAAGCTGAAATGGAATGAGCGTTCATGCTATTCAGGAGAAATGCCAATATCAGCAATTCTCCTAAATGCGAAAATTAAACGGAAAATTCACTTTAATAATAGGTACTTAATAGTTTTTTAATAGTTCCTAAATAGTAGGTGCAAAAAGAAAATCCGGCATTAATTATTCCCTATTTACCCAGAATGCCAATGTTGGCAAAATGGGTAAATAGTAAAAGAAAATCAAAATTAAGTCGTAATAATAACTGGTTATCAAAAATTAATAGTCGGTAAATAGCAGGCGAAATCGGCTTTTAACCACGCAGTCAAGGGGACTGGCTGGTTTTTCTTGCCGATTGTAACTCTGTGATATCAATGATCTTCATAGGTTCATGTTCATTGATACCATTAACCCGCCAGCTCCTTACCGCAACGTTAGCACTTTACCAATATAAGAGACAACGAAACAATATATTATTTGGAGTGATGAGAATAAATGACAGAAATAAATATAGCAGAAGGAATTGGAAAGGAAATAATTAAAAATCTTCATGACTATTATGAAGAGATTACGATGGAAGATGCTGAGTATATTCCTTTGATTAAAAGGGTTATAAAAGCAATTAATAATCACATTAGTTTATATGGTATATCTAAATTTGATAACGAAACATTAAAAGAAACATTACTTGTATATGCAAGGGATCTATACGTTGAAGTATGTCAAATCAATGCGAAAGAAAATGGCGAGGATATTCCCTCAAAGCAGGTCAAAGAGGAATCCGAAGAGATTTTTAATTATATTTATGAACACGAAGAGTACCCTTTTTAGATAAGGAAAAAATGTGCTAACATCAGCATCTACAAGGCCATGCTAATATCTCGCCGAATCAGGCTTTCAAGGTTCGCGAATGTTCTTCTACTAATAATCTTTAAAGGTATGCACCGCATGCCTGTAATGCAGGCGTTGGCCTAAAATAGCCTTGACTAAATGACCTCTTATATGTACACTTAAGCGTGCACTTAAATAGGTTGGAGATATTAATATGAAAACAATTTCTTTTACAGATTTTCGCAAAAACGCATCAGGTTTCATTGCTGAAGTAGAGCATGGTGAAACAATTGTCCTTTTACGTCGTGGGAAACCTGTTGCAGAAGTGAGTCCCTTTTCTGATAAACTACATAAAACACCTGCGTGGAAAAAACCCGCAACACGTTTAAAATTAAATGGTAGCGATCTATCGTCCGCCATTCTGGATGAACGAGAGTCGATGGCATGAAATTATTAGTTGATTCATCAGCCTTTGCAAAAAGGTATATCCAGGAAAAAGGCAGCGAACAGATTGAAGGCTACCTTCAAAAGGCTTCGGAATTAGCTCTTTGTATTATTTTGATTCCTGAAATCTTATCCGGACTTAATCGAAGGTTGAGAGAACATATTTTAACAGCCAAAGACTATAAAAGGTTAAAAGGCCAACTACTAGAGGATGTTCATGACGCAACAGTTATTCAGATTACTCCTTCAGTTATTTCTCATACAGTGAAACTATTAGAAAACAATACGTTACGCGCCATGGATGCCTTACATGTGGCTTGCGCGTTAGAATGGAATGCAGATCTTTTCTTAACATCAGATAAAAGACAGTTCATAGCTGCCAAAAAAGTCGGGCTTTTTACTGAATTCATAGGCCAACAAAACGTTTGAGTGGACCGTGCAAAAAAACGCCCGGCCTCTCATCCTCACCGTTGTGTGCTTGAAGCAGGGTAAAAAGAAAATATTTTATGGTAAATAAATTTACAGAAAAACAAGGTCAATATCTTGCATTCATATATTATTATACAAAGTTAAATCGGTAGCCACCTTCGGAAAGAGATCTACAAGAACATTTTAAAGTGTCGCCTCCATCAATTCATCAAATGGTTGTTACACTAACAGAAAAGGGTTTAATAAGTAGAATTCCAGGACAAGCGAGATCAATTCATGTTTTGGTTCCGGAAGATGAGTTGCCAAAATTAAATTAATCGGCTAACGTCACACAACCTGTCATTCAACGTGACAGGCTTTTATCTTGCCGAATCAACATTTACTGGTTTGCGGCAATCAGTCTTTTTAAATATCTTATGGTGGCAGGCACCGCCTGCTCGTTAATTCTTCGTTATAAAGTTTGAATAAAATGAGATTAAGATAGCAAAAATGGAATCTGTAAAAAATTTAAAAAACCTCAGTGATTCAGTATACGAGAAGCACAAAAACTTTGTAGTGGGCGAGATAAACGATAGTTGTTTACGTCTTGCAGTAAACGAAGGTGAATTTCCTTGGCACTATCATTCAAACTCAGATGAATTATTTATAGTACTTGAAGGGGAATTATTAATTGAGTTCCGTGATAAACCAGCTATTACATTGAAACCGCAAGATACATTTCTTGTTACTAAAGGAATTATTCACAAGACAATTGCAAAAGAAAGAACTGTCAATTTGTGTTTTGAAAAAACGGAGTCTGATACAACCTTTATTGATTAAAAACTTTATAACCCGGCAATCAAGGTGATTTGCTGGTTTTTCTTGCCGATTGGAGTTCAACAGTTTCAATAGCCTTTATACTTATTTGTTCATCGGCACCATTAACCCGCAAACCCCTTATCGCCACATTGTGCTTATGAATAAATTAATTTTATATACATTTTCGATAATATTATTTTTCCCAATAGTTGTTGCTAGAGCGGAAAACTCCGAGTACTTATCTAAATTACTCTTTGAAAGTCTTAAAGGGTACAGTTATGTCGCTTATATAAAGATAACCAAATACGAGGAAAAAGACTCTTGGGGTGCTTACAAAATCTGGAAAATAAAGGCTAAAGTATTAAAAAACTATAAAGGCTTATTACCGAATGAAATCTGTATGATTGAACAAGCAGAACCACCATACCCACAAGTACCATTTATTCCAAAAACCATAATTATAAGTTTTCCAAAACAAGAAAGTGAGTGTATCGGAATGGATGTTGTTAATATTTTTCCAGCAGAAAAAAAGTACTTCGACATAATTCATAAATTTATAAACAATAATACTCAGAAATAGCACAACCTCTGGGTCAACAAGGACCAGCTTTTCCACCTTGCTCCAAAGCTGGCCTGTTACCCAGGCCGTTGGCAATATGAATAAGATGATTTCAATACATGACAATATAGTTACCGGATACTCAGTCTCATGCGAGAAGTATGAAATCGTCCTCCATACTGAATTCCGTGATCGAGAGCCAAACGAGAAAACAGATATAGTCTTTCATGGAGTAGAGGCGTACTACTTCATAGGAGATAATATGCATTCTATTCTATTTGGTGTGGATGAATGCCCACTTGAGGAGATTCTTAAAGAGTACTCCTCCGAATTTGAAGATGGCATTAAATACGCTTGGCCTGGCCCTTGGAATGAATCGAAAATGGCATGTATAGAGTATTTAAAAAACGCAGAATGAGTATAAATGGGGACGTCCTTAATTAATCAAATATCAATTTACTCTCTTGTTAAAATAGGATAATGGTTTTTATTTTAAAACTGGTAATAATTTATTTTGCAGCAATAAAACAGGGTCAGGTACTGAATCTTTCCATTCCCCTTTTTCCCACCTATCTTGATGACCTCACCCCACTGTGTCTTGCCAAACTAATTACGGGAATCATTGGTCAATTTATAGCGTCCCCTGGTTTTGAGTAACCGAAATCGTTATCGAAATCAGGTGTCATATATTAACTCGTCACGCTCATGAGTTTATTTTTCATATACAACTTTTCCACCCACGATAGTCTTTTCCACCTGAATGTCTTTTATTTTATCTCGGGGAACCATATACGGATCATCGGATAACACAACGAAATCAGCTAGTTTCCCCTCTTCAATACTACCTTTAATGTCCTCTTCAAAACCAATTTTGGCGTTGTTGATGGTAAAAATCTCTATCGCCTCCCAGAGTTCTGTCCGCTGCGCCACATTGGGGTGATTCACCAAGGAGTCAATACCGCGCAAGGGGCTCATTCGCGTAACTGGCGAGTCAGAGCCTCCACCGACCAGTATCCCTTCGTTCAATATTGAGCGGAACGGTTGCGTACGTTGCACTCTTTCTTCTCCCAGGTACGCTCTGTAATAATCCAGATTCGGACCGCCGCAAATCACGGTGAACATCGGCTGCATCGCCAGGGCCACGCCGAGTCTTGAGGCGTACTTGATCTGATGCCAGCCCGGAAACTCGAAGTGTTCGATTCTGTGTCGATGATCATCGCGGGGGAATTTTTTCAATACCTTTCTCATATGCCCGAAGCACCTGCTCGATAGACCGGTCCGATTCCGCGTGAACCGAAATCTGCAAACCGGCGTTATGCGCCTTTTCCACAAAATCATGCATCTCGTCGTCCGAGTAATAAAGCATCCCCAGCGTACCGGGATCATTAGCGTAGGGTTCAAACATGGCCGCTGTGTGACCCGAACCGGATCCGTCCGCGCAAATGGCCACGCATTTTTTATCCCCCAAATAGTCGGTTTCGACAACCTTTTCGATATTCTTGTATTCCGTAAACCAGAGCATGAGCATCGGATGAATACGCACGGGAATTTTATTGAGGTTTTTCATGATAAATTCGGCGTTCTCAAAACCCTCTTTGGCGAACAGAGTGGTTATCCCCACCGAGGCCGCTTCCTGGGTTACCAGGGTTAACGCTTCTATGGCTTCGGCTTCATCGATAAATTGATCGCGACTGGAAAGACCAATTGGGAAGGCGGGATCATGTAACATCCCGGTCATTTCCCCATTAGTACCCACTTGCACACCATTCTCGTCAGATGTATATCCCGTTTTTTTCAACGCGACGCTATTTAACATAGAGAAGTGTCCATCAAAGTGCTGTATCCAGAGGGGATGTTTATCTGAAACTGAATCCAGCTCCTCGCGTGTCGGGAATCGTTTTTCTTTTATTTGCAGCCGATTATATTCCGGACAGAATACCAGATCACCTTCCGCGGTTGTCGTCGCTCTTTCGCGAATTTTTCGTAGCGCTTCGTCAATTGATTTTACATCGGTCATATCGACGCCCAGCCTGTTTTTACCTGTTCCCATGGGATGCGCGTGACTATCCATAAAACCTGGTAAAATGGTTTTCCCTTCCAAGTCTAAGGTTTTTGTCGTCGGACCGGCTTTTGCCTCAACTTCTTTCGCCTGTCCCACGGATACTATTTTATCGCCGACAATTCCAATCGCTTCCGCTCTCGGTTGCTGATTTACGACGGTGATGATATTGCCTTTAATAATCAGGTCTATGTTTTTCATCATTTTATCACTCCTTTTTATTCTCTCCAGAGAGGTTGGGGACTACACCGGAATGAACCGCCCAAAGCACGCTATTCGCTAAAGTCAATGTACTCTACTTTTGTGCCGTATCGTTCGATTTTATCGCCAATATTTCGAAACTCAGGGTCAGTAACGTAAACGGAAGGATTAATAGGAAATCCATTAGTACCCAAACGCGCCGCCTCGGATTCGGTGACTGGAATACTGGTCCAGTCGCTCAACGATTTTGGTACACCGTCGATCAGGGCCTCCTCGCATACAATCATCAACCCCTCTTGTTAAAATAGGATAATGGTTTTTATTTTAAAACTGGTAATAATTTATTTTGAAAGACTTGTAAGACAGTACATCTTTATACCTGAAATGATACGTACTATTTTTAAATCTTATTTAAAAATAATTCAAGGTTCAAGATTCAAAATTTCCGCCTTCGCATAAAGCTACGGTCGGGACAGGCAAGATTGCTAAAAAACCCGGAGAACAGGTGTCAGATGTCAGCCTGGCCGCTTGCCGAAAAGCCGGAAAGATTGATCAAGTAGGAAACTGTTAAAAGCAAATAATTGGACACGGATTAACACGGATTTTTAGGATTTTTTTAAAAACAAAAGATCAGTGTTCATCTGTGTGAAGTTGGACGCTCGTCAAAAAAACGTGTAACTTACTGATATGATAAGGTAATATTGTAGTATTCCGGATTTTTATTGAAGCGGGAATCTAAGATTTATTGCAGGTGTCCATGGAGGATTAATTTATTTGCACAAAAATATGTGCATGAATGCACATAAAAATGTGCATTTTCCTGACAGATAGTTATTGACGGTTCTTTCTCCCAAATTAAAAAAGGCACGGTGCGCCGCGCCTTTTTAACTGTTTGGTCCCAGGTAAAATCTTCTTAACCAAATGGGATTAACTGCTATTCATCCTTGAGAAAAAGTTTGTGATATTCCTCTTCTTCAAGGTATTTTTTTAACAGCCCGCAGAGATTATCATAGAGCTTTTCCATATCATCATCAGACATCCTGCTTACAATAAGCCTCACATGTTCGTCATCCGAAAATTTCTGCAGGTAATATGCGAGTGTTTTTTCATTGGATTTGCGGTCATAACCATAACCCACAAGCCCTTCATAGGATTCAACAAAGTTGTGAGTATGTTTGCCCATACAAATATCTCTATCCTCCTGCCCTGACCTTGATCAGCTCTCCAACAATGGCTACTGCTATTTCTTCAGGCGTTTCCGCACAGATTTCAAGACCGATCGGGGAGTGGACTGCATTGAGCTGTTCCTGGGTGAATCCCTGTTTGAGCAGGTTCTTATAAATTATTTTTCGCTTTCTGGAACTGCCGATCATCCCTATATATTTGGCCTGTGTGTTCAGGGCCTGTTCAAGGACAGTATTATCATGCGCGTGTCCACGGGTCACAATTATGAGATAGGATGATTCGTTTACAGGCAGCCTTTCCATAATATTCGTAAAAGAGCTGGTTATAACATCCTTTGCATATGGAAAATTTTCAGGATTTGAAAATTCGGCCCGGTCATCGATTATCACAACTGAGAATCCCACCAGATGGGCAATAGGGCCTATCTGTTTTGAAACATGCCCTCCTCCGAAAATATATACAACCGGATCGGATATGACCGGATCAACAAAGACCTTAAGGTCATTTCCCCCGGCATCTTTATAGGTGACGACCTCGGGATGGAATTTATTTATTCTTGCCTTCATACTGGTCTCTAAGATCCGCTTCAATCTCGGGAATGTCCAGGATTGAACCTGTCTTTTCATCCAGGTTTTTTATAAACATTTTAGGAATCTGCCCGGAATCCCATCTTTCCGGATCAATAACTGTTGCCAGAAGCCCTGCACCGCCTCGTTTGACAATTTCAAAAATTTCCTTAAAAAGCTCAAGATGGACCGGGTTATCAGGGAAAATGGGTTCTATAAAGATATCCGCATCACCACCGCATATCATTTCATTGGCGTCAATATCCGCACCGTGCATCTTGTGCCTGATGAGGGTTGGCGTCAGGGTCGAGAAGATCTTTTTACCCTCTTCGATAACCCTGCCTTCCAGCATGCCTCCGCCCACTGATCCGATTATGGAACCGTCTTCCATGATAACCATCTTTGATCCAGGCCCTCTTGGTGACGAACCTGCCTGGGTTATAATGGTTGCGAGGACGCATATTCTGCCTTCCTTAAAAAGTTCTGCAATTTTTTGATATATCTCTCTCATATCTTCTTTCTCAAAATTCTGTTGTCACCTACACGGACGGTTATCTGTTCATGATCAAAATATTCAATCAGGGGGATGCTGTATTTGCGTGATGCCCCTGTCATATCCTTGAACTGGCCTGTATTTATTTCACTGTTTTTCTGTAAAAAACCGATCAGTTTCTCCCTTAGCTCTTCAATGGAATTTTTGTGGAAATACAGATCTTCCTTTACCTTTATTAATATCCCGTCCTTTAACAGCACGCCGAGGATGTCCTGGCCATCGCCATCCGGGAATTCCGTTTTGACATCCTTGAAAGACGGGGGCTGCAATTTCGCCTTGAGATATATTTTCTCAATGCGCTCCCGGATCTCTTTCTGGTCGCTTGCAAGGGTTACCCTGTGATTCTCCAGACGAAGGAGTTCATTTTCAAGGACAATCGTTCCCAGTTTGCTCTGTTGTGTAATAAGGTAATTGAACAGCCTTGGATTTTTTGCCCCTGTTGTCCTTGACCGCAATTCTTCCTTCATAATACCTGTCTTGAGCGGATTTTTCCGGTGATACTCTGTCAGGACGGACATTATTTCCTGGATTGCTTTTTGAAGAAACTCTTCATGGATATAAAGGCCGCTTTCCCTGTTATACTGGATGATCTTTTTCTGCGCTGATAAAATCTTTAACGCCTCATCCACTTTTTTTCTTGCCGAATTCGTAAGGAACTGAAGTTCAACAGCGTCTTTTCCCGTATAGCGCCCCATTTTAGCGAACTGTTCTATCTGTATAAAATGGTCACCGCTGTTAAGAGAAGCAAGGTCGGAAAGCACCTGTTCAGAAAATCGCTTCTTTTTCAGAGGAAGAGGGTTGATGACACGGCCTCCGCCTATTGTCCTTACGGGCGAATAACTCCTGATAATGTATCTGTCCCCCTGGAGAAGGGTAGTAGGTTCATCGAGCCTGATCTGGGCAAAGCATTTCTCGCCCTGCTTGAGGACATCCCTGTCAAGGAGCACAACCGTGCAGATTATTTCTGCGGTACCCGAATGGAAACGGGCCTTTGCCCTGTTCTTTAACTGCCTGGGGGACGATGCAAGAAGATCAAGCTCAACATCCGCCATAAATGTAGGCTTTAAGGTATCTTTGGCAGCAAGGATATTTCCCCTTTGAATCTGTGCCTTTTCCATGCCCTGAATATTTATGGCGGTCCTCAACCCGGCACTTATGCTTTCGGCGTCTTCATTATGAACCTGGATGCCCCTTATCCTGCTGCTCAACCGCTGCGGGTATACAGTAACCTCGTCTCCAACATTGATACTGCCCGATATGGTAGTGCCTGTAACAACTGTCCCGAACCCCTTCATTGTAAATACACGGTCAACGGGGAGTCTGAAAAAATTGCCGCTGTTTCTCTCAGGAATTTCCCCGACAATCCTGTCGAGCGTATTGACCAGTGTCTCAATTCCCTGTCCCGTGAGGGAAGAGACCTCGATCATAGGGGCATCTTCAAGAAAGGAACCCTTCAGGTATTCAGTGACGTCCTCTTTGACCAGCTCGACCCATTCATCATCCACCATGTCGCGTTTTGTCAGGACCACCATGCCGTGCTTTACACCCAGAAGCTGGCAGATTTCGAGATGTTCCTTTGTCTGGGGCATTACGCCTTCATCCGCCGCAATAACAAGAGCGACAAGATCTATACCTGTTGCACCGGCAACCATGTTCTTAACGAATTTCTCATGCCCCGGCACATCAACAATACCGAGCATCTGTCCGCCCGGAAGTTTAAGGTGGGCAAACCCCAGCTCTATGGTTATTCCTCTTGCTTTCTCTTCCTTGAGGCGGTCTGTATCAATATCTGTAAGGGCCTTTATAAGGGATGTCTTTCCATGATCAATATGCCCGGCCGTTCCCAGGATCACCTGCTTCATCTAAAAATACCTTTCAGGATATAAGCAATTTTAAAATAGCCGAAAAAATTATTTTTTTGCTGTATTCCGTTCGGATAAAAGCAAAAAATTAAGAAAAAGAAATTGTTTAAACATTTCAGCTTATATTGATAGAACGTTTTTGCCGATCATGTCAATCTCAATATTTTCCTTGATTGTACAATCAGAAATAGCGTGTATTTTAATGTAGCTAAAGTTCTGCCCCTGATCGGAGACGGACAATAAACAGGAAGAAAAAGGACATCAATCCTCTCAGTTTTTTTCCTGGAGGCGGCTTACCAGCCTCGTGGTGTTTCGAATATAGTTACATATGTTATATATCAGGTTCCTGAATGTCCTTGAAAGCTTATCGTATTCTTTCCGGATTTCAGCAACATCAACCTTTTCTGTCTTAAGCCCCTTGGAAGCGACTATTATGGCCGAATTGGGTTCATGCCCGAAATCCACAAACGGGATATTACCTATGACCTCATTTTCATCCAGGGAGAACAGTATGTTGCGGTCTCTGGAATCCTTCACAACTACTGTTACACTTCCTTCCAGTATCCTGTAGAGGCTGTCGCCTGCCTCAAAAACCTTGCCTGAAGAGCTTTCTTTTATAAGTTTATTTTCTTCAGCCGTATCCCCGGTAAAAATATCTATGGCCCTCATGTTTAATTTCCGCAGTCTCTGATCAAGGCTGAGGAGAAGTCGCCTGAAGCCCGGCGACAGCTTGGAATATTCACGATAAAAGGGTTCGGCATCAAGCAGACACAGCCTCAGATCCCCTTCTGCGGTAACAGTAGCACTCCTTTCATAATCCCCGTAAAGAAGGGCCCTTATGGTACCTATAAAGCAGCCTTCTCCGATTCTGGCAAGTACCAGCGGACCCTTGGGCGTTTCTCTGGTAACCCTGACAACGCCTTCATAAACCGTCCATATCCACTTGCCATGTTTCCCTTCCTTGACAATTGGCTGACCATCTTTATAAAAATCCTCTCTTACGACATAAAGATAGTCGGTAAGTGGGCCTTTTAATACCGGCATCCCGGAGCTGTCGATTTTATCCGCTGGATGGAGCGCCAGGCTGCTGTTAGGGCCTATTATTTTTATCTTTTCACTATCAAGCTGACTCAGCGCCTCAAGGACTATATCCATCCTGCCTTTTGTTATTGTAACCTCAACAGAACTGACATCCTCCTCGAAGAAAAAATATTCACCCTCCTGCCAGCCGAACATGCTGTATAGTGCTTCGGGACCTTTTATCCTGCCATGTGCGGCATTTACAGGATTTCCATTTAAAAAATGGACCACCCCCGGGTGCGGAGTATATTTTGATGTCAATTTCAGGATGCCGGTGGAATTATTGCTTCCGAGTATCTGAAAAATTTCGGGAAGAGATACAAAAGCAAGGCTTCCCGAAAGTCCAATCCTGTTATTCATAATCAAGACCTCATATTTTAAAATATTAATTGCAAACCAATTGAATGGATAAAAATATCCATGCAAGAAAGGTGCCTTAACCGGAAAACATCTTTTTGTTGTCCTGGCAACCAGTTGAGCCTGTTAAAATAAAAGGAAACTGACAAATATTGCATTAAATAATACACATTTTCTATTAACTATACAATAAAGGAGTAAGATGCACTTTTTTGATCTAAAAGAAAAGTTAATACAGCATCATGAGGCATTGTTTTTAGATACCATATCACTCTTGCCATGGAGTCGATGTTCCTGTATTTAAAATACTGCATCCAATATCAGTAAAAAGAACAAATTATTGGAACAGAAACCAACTCAGGAATTGCTGATGAAAATAAAAACAGAAAAAGAGATTCGCAGAATGAGAGATGCCGGTCTTATCCTATGGGAAGTCCACCGGACCGCCGGTAAACTGGTAGAAGAAGGTATTACAACACAGGAAATAGAAGAGGCAGTGGAAAGCCGCATAAGTTCACTTGGGGCGATTCCACTGTTTAAAGGGGTGCCGGGTAAAGTGCCTTTTCCTGCCTGTACATGCATTTCAATAAACGAAGAAGTGGTTCACGGTATACCTTCTAACAGAAAAGTTATGGCCGGAGACATTGTAAGTATCGATATAGGTGTGAAATACAAGGGATGGTGCGCTGATTCGGCTGTGACACTTCCGGTAGGTGAGATATCCGAAGAAAAAAAGGCGTTGATATCAGTAACCGAAGACTCTCTACGTTTTGCCATCTCAATGCTCAGGCCTAAAACAAGCTGGAACAGCATCGCCGGCAGGATGCAAAAGAGTATCGAGTCAAAAGGTTACTCAATTGTCAGAGACCTTGTGGGGCACGGTATCGGGAAAGACATGTGGGAGTCGCCTCAAATCCCGAATTATTATGTTCGAAGCGATCATACCTTTACCATATTAAAAGGTGCCACACTTGCAATTGAACCAATGATCAACATGGGTAAACAACATATAAAAACAAAAAAAGACCACTGGACTATTGTTACTGCGGATAAAAAACCCAGCGCCCACTTCGAACACACAATCGCAGTTACGGAAAAGGGGCCTTTTGTACTGACATGCGGCCCCAATGGCGAAGGATGGTCCATGCCGGAAAATGCTGTCCTTGAAATATAATTTCTATATAAGTTTTATTATCTCAGGATGAATACCCTGGTCATCGATCACTATCTTTCCCATTGAGACCGGCTTTGTAAATCTTCTGGGGCCGGCGCTTCCGGGGTTCATGTACAGCACGTTCTCCTTTTTAAAAAAATCGGGCTGATGACTGTGCCCTGAGATTACCACATTAACTCCTGCGGCTTTTGGATCGAGGTCCATGTTTTCCAGTATATGTGTGATATAAAAAACGCGCCCGGATAACTCCACAAATTCATAAACAGGAATATTCATTGCCCATGGTTGCCAGTCGACATTTCCCCTTACAGCATATATCGGGGCTATTGCCCTTAATGCACTCAGAACCTCCTCGGCCCCTATATCTCCTGCATGGGCAATGGCATTGCACTTTTTAAGAACTCTAACCGCTTCAGGCCTTAAAAGGCCATGTGTATCTGAAATAACGCCTATAGTAAAAAACATGCTGGCAATACCTTTGGATTCGGTTCTCCAATATTCTGTTATATTCCGTGACTCAATTTAGTATTGAAACACCAATGTGCTGTTTAGTCAACGCAAAGGTTATTACAGTCGGTTGACATGAATAAAGCCCACTTGACCTGATGATGTAAAGTGTTATTATCGTCCATATTATTTTTTTTAAAAAAGGATTGTGATAATGAAAATCAAATTACCAAAGAGTCTGGTTGCTTTTTTCCACGGATGGATCTTCTCCTTGCTGGTCGCAGTGTTGATCGCAACCTCCTTTAAATCGGCCATTGCTGACTGGAACACTGTACCAACCGGATCAATGAAACCAACGATCGTTGAAGGTGATAGAATATTTGTAAATAAACTTGCCTATGATCTCAAAGTGCCTTACACAACCATCCACATCGCTCAATGGGATAACCCCAAACGGGGAGAAATCGTTGTATTCTACTCTCCCGAGGATGGAAAACGACTTGTCAAAAGGGTCGTGGGCATCCCCGGTGACACTATTTCCATGAATGATTCACAGTTGATTATTAATGGTAAACCGATTACATACAGGTATCCCGATGCAAAAGATTTTAAGCGTTACCTGATAGAAAAGCAATTCAGGGACGATACAATAATCGAAAACCTTGACAGCAAAACTCATCCTATCCTTATTATTCCTCATCCCGCAGTATTAAGCTCCTTTGCCCCTGTCAAGATTCCGAAGGGCAAGTATTTTATGATGGGTGACAACAGGTATAACAGTTATGACTCCAGGTATATCGGGCTTGTTGACAGGAAAGCGATAGTAGGGAGGGCAACAGCCATTGTTATTTCCCTTGATATAAACCATATGTATAAACCGCGTTTTGATCGTTTTTTCACAAAGATGCATTAAACAGGAAATGCTTTAGATATACAAAAAGGGATAGTATTCCATTTCTTTTAAACTTGTGTCTATAGGGGTTATAAGGATATGCCCGGATTAAACTATAGCAGCCCGATGAGTATAAACCTGTCGGAAGAGCGCAGGAACGATCTTCTCAGATCCATTACAGCATTATATCATAATGAATTCGATGAAGATCTGAGCAGATTCAGGGCCGAACAGATCCTGGATTTTTTTCTAAAGACACTTGGACCGGTTGTTTATAACCAGGCTATCCAGGATGCAAGGGCATTTCTATCTGAAAAGCTTGAAGACCTTGATGCCGAATTTTTCATTGATGACTCGTTTGATATATAATGAATATTTTTACAGAGTAAATCCATGGCAGAATTTGATTATGACATCGGGATTATTGGCGGAGGCGCGGCAGGCCTTACGGTTGCAGCGGGATCTGCCCGGCTTGGGGCAAAGACCCTGCTTATTGAAAAGGAAAACAACCTGGGCGGCGATTGTCTGCATTATGGCTGCGTGCCGAGTAAAACACTCATTAAATCGGCAAAGGTTTATCACCTGTTAAAAAATACCCGGAGGTTCGGGCTTCCTTCCGTTGATATCCCGCCGATCGATTTTAACTCTATAGGAAAAAGAATACAGGAAGTAATAGCAACAATACAAAAGCACGACTCTGTGGAAAGATTCTGCGGCCTGGGGGCAAAGGTCCTGTTCGGCTCCCCTTCATTTACAGGGCCTCATACCGTTGACCTCTCAGGAGAAAAAATAACTGCAAAAACCTGGGTGATAGCTACCGGGTCATCTGCAGACATCCCCCCCATAAAGGAAATTTACGACGTCCCCTATATAACAAATAAGGAAATATTTTCACTCCCTCAACTGCCCGGCTCCATTGCCATTTTTGGCGCAGGACCGATAGCCGTTGAAATGGCACAGGCATTTGCAAGGCTTGGGAGCAAGGTCCATGTGATACAGCGAAGCAGCCAGATACTGAGCAAAGAAGACAGGGACATGGCCGATGCGGTAATGAATATCCTGTCTGCCGAAGGTGTCATATTTCATCTCAACACATCAATCTCCGGTGTGAGATATAGTGGAGACATGGCGGAGGTCTCCATAAAAAACAAGGATGGCATGGAAGATAAAATCCGGGCCGAACGGCTCTTCATTGCCCTTGGCAGGACACCAAACCTTGAAGGATTGAATCTGGAAAACGCCGGTGTTGAATATGATAAAAAAGGCATTAAGGTGGATAACAGGTTGAGAACTTCTACAAGAAACATCTATGCAGCAGGTGATGTAACCGGGGCATACCAGTTTACACATGCCGCAGGATATGAAGGCGGAATAGTAATAAGCAATGCGGTTTTTCATCTCCCGAGAAAAACGGATTATACCCTGCTGCCGTGGTGCACATATACTGATCCTGAACTGGCCAGTATTGGCATGAATGAGAAACGGGCCAGGGAGGCAGGGATAGATTACAGCATATGGGTCGAGGAATTTGAAGATAATGACAGGAGCCTTGCCGAAGGAAATCCCACTGGTAAAATAAAAATGATCCTCAATGAAAAGGAACATCCCATAGGGGTCCAGATACTGGGTATGAACAGCGGCGAGATCCTCAACGAATGGGTGGCAGTGTTAAATGGCGGTGTTAAATTATCTACTCTTGCATCGGCAATACACCCCTATCCGACATTGGGAGAGATCAACAAGAGGGTGGCAGGTGCGTTTTTATCACCAAAGATATTTTCTAAAAAAGTTCAAAAAGGCCTGAAATTTTTCTTTAATCTTAAAGGGCGGGCCTGTGAGATTGATGAAGCAGACTAAAAATATGAAACAGGAGACAGCAAAAAACAGTAAAGGCACCCTGATAAAGGCCGCAATATTTATCTGTTTTATCCTGGTATCAATCTTCATCATCAGATTCACCCCTGCAAAAAATTATGTAAATGTCAGCACAATAAGCAGCCTTATTAATGGAGCGGGGGTGTGGGCTCCGATAGTATATATCCTTGTATATTCGGTTGGCGTCTGCATATTTCTTCCCGGGACCCTTCTTACAGGTATTGGTGCTGCTGTTTTCGGTCCTTATTATGGCTTCATATACGTCTGGATCGGTGCGATGATCGGCTCAACCGGGGCCTTTTTTATCGGCAGGACACTGGGAAGGGATTATGCAGCTTCCCTTATCGGGGAAAAATTGAAGAAATATGATAATGCAATCGAACGTAACGGCTTTGCCACTGTCTTATATCTAAGGCTTGTCTATTTCCCGTTCACGCCAATGAATTTCGGAATGGGGCTCACCAAGGTAAGATTTATTGACTATTTTTTAGGCACGGGGCTTGGAATAATAGTGGGGACCTTCATCTTCACGTTTTTTATCGGTACATTAAAGGGAGTATGGGTATCGGGCAACTGGGAAGAACTCATCTCCTTCAGGGTATTCGGCTCGGTTGCCCTTTTTATCTTTTCTTTTTTCATCCCTAAAATAATAAAAAAGATTAAAAAGTAGATTAGGTTTCCGGCACAGGCCGTAATCATTTTTCATGACAATATGGCCATAACAAATTAAATGGAAATTCAAAAAATGACTTCTTATAATCAAAATTCATGGCCTGCAATTGTTTTTCATAGTTTTCCAGCCCTGGAGGAAGGGAGCACTTTAGCCGGATATTCAGCATTAATTTCAGCAAACGGTTTGAAAATCCCTGCTCCTGATTATCTCTGTGCAATAGGTACCAGGCATAAAAAATATGACTATGAACGCTGGCATATCTTTACACCGCGCCATAAGCCGCAAGACTCACTATACGGGCATCTGGTCTTTGCGCTTAAATATGAGGGCGTTGACCTGGCTGTTCTTAATGCATTATTTCAAAATATCAAAGCAAGGGAGATTCAGGAGATAATCCGGACCGAACCGACAGGGAGTTACAGCAGAAGAATATGGTTTTTATGGGAATGGCTGCGTGATGAGAAACTGGATATAAAAGATGCGAAAACAGGAAATTTTGTCAATCTCATTGACAGCAGGATACAGTATGAAGGGAAATCCTGTCAGTCAAAGCGCCACCGGGTTCGTAATAACCTGCCGGGGACGCGCAATTTCTGCCCCTTGATCCGAAAGACGGAAAAACTTGAAAGGTATATTGGTAAAAAGCTGTCGGAAGCAGCCATAAAAAATATCGGTCAGACTCACCCTTATCTGTTAAGCAGAGCGGCAGCCTTTTTATTGCTGAAAGATTCAAAAGCCTCTTACACAATTGAAGGAGAAAACCCTCCACATAACCGGATAGAGCGATGGGGGAGAGTTATAGGTGAAGCAGGAAAGCGCAGGCTCAGTATTTCAGAGCTGGAATATCTGCAGTATATTGTTATCGAGGATAATCGCTTTATGTCACCGGGATTACGAAAAGAAGAGGGTTTTGTCGGCGAACATGACCGTTCAACAGGCATGCCCATGCCCGATCACATCTCCGCCCGTGCAGAGGATTTAAATATATTGCTGGCCGGCCTTATAGATACACATGATCTTCTTTGCGAGGATGATTTTGATGCTGTTTTATCAGCGGCTGTCATTGCCTTTGGATTTGTGTTTATTCATCCCCTTGAAGATGGAAACTGCAGGATTCATCGTTATCTGTTTCACCATGTCCTTGCGGAAAAAGGTTTTGTTCCGAAAGGGTTAATATTCCCGGTGTCCGCTGTTATCCTGGCGCATATTGAAGAATACAGAAAGACACTGGAACATTTTTCAAAGCCGAGGCTCGATTTTATAGAATGGCGGCCGACAGAGAAAAACAATATTGAGGTTCTGAATGATACTATCGATCTTTATCGTTATTTTGATGCGACTGAACAGGCGGAGTTTTTCTTTGAATGTGTTGAGGAAACTGTAAATATGACCCTTCCGGCAGAAGTTGCATACCTTAAAAAATACGACATTCTTAACGAGTTCATTAAAAATTATATCGATATGCCGGATAACATGGTTGATCTGCTTATTCGCTTCCTTACTCAAAACAATGGAAAGCTGTCAAAACGGGCGAAGGAGAAAGAATTTAATAAATTAACAGCAACAGAGATTCGGGCAATAGAATTAAAGTATGATGAGGTTTTTGGTTAATGTGAAACTTCATTTAATATCACAGGACACGGATTGCACTGATAAATCCGCCTTCGTAAAAATCGCTCAAACTACGGCGGGACAGGCACTGATATTTTTTTAGTCAAATGTCAAGGGCAGACCCCTGTGTTTTCATAAAGTTTCAATAATTTCAGTTTGCCCAAGAATAGAAACATCCATAAAAAAATCATGGAAAAAAGAGAACCGGTACGGTGGTTCCTAATCAACTTATTGTGAATATAATAATTATAAAGTTGCCATGGAACCACCGCCCCCCTTTACTTTAAACAGTCCTTTTCGATTTATCCTTACTGCAAAGTGTTATCTGTGGAAAAATAACTGAAAGAAATTTTATTTGGATTTTCAAAAGGTTAAGAAGGAGGCATTGTTCCCCTGTGTCACAGTTTTTTCCTCTCACCGGGTGCGCAAACAACAATTTGAGCCAGACCTCATTTATTTTGTAACCAAAATCCGCGACAAACGTTTTATACCTATTGATCGTGTATGGAGAAGTCTTCGCTTTTTAAACTTTAACAATAAAGAGAAAAAGGAGGAATAATAATGAAACGTATGTTTATCTTTTTGCCTGTTCTTTGTATTTTTGCCGCAGCAAACGTGTTTGCAGGGCCGCCGAGTGATATTGAAATACTTGGAAGGCATATATACAAGGATAAAAATGTCTCATTCAACGGCACACAATCATGTCAGGATTGTCATTACCCATGGGCAGGATTTGCAGACAAGACAAATCTGCTTGATCCATATGAAAATGTGGTATCCACAGGGGCTGACGGCATCAGTAAAGGGGGCAGAAATGCTCCCACATCTGCATATGCGGGATTCAGCCCTCCACTCGATCTTGTTAACGGCGAATGGGTTGGCGGACTGTTCTGGGACGGCAGGGCCGATGGTTCCGTGCTGGGAGACCCCCTTGCCGAACAGGCACAGGGACCACCGTTGAATCCGGTTGAAATGGCTATGCCCGATAAGGAAAGTATTGTCAATATGATTGCATCTTCATCTTATGCGTCTCTTTTTAAGAAAGTATTTGGAGCCAATGCCTTTTCAGATGTTGATGTAGCATATAACAATTTTGGGCGGGCTATAGCAGCCTACGAACGCTCAAAGGAAGTAACCAGATTCAGCTCCAAATATGATGTGGCAAAGAACTCTTTTACGGATGCGGAAGTCAGAGGCCTTGCCATTTTTGAAAAAAACTGTGCCATGTGCCATTCGATGACAGTGCCCGAAGGTGCTCCTGCTGCTGTATTTACAAATTATAGCTATGCAAACATAGGAGTTCCTGAAAACCCCATGGTGCCTGGCGGACCTGATCTGGGGCTCGGACCGGTAGTAAATGATCCTGAACAGAATGGAAAGTTCAAGATTCCAACACTCAGAAACATTGAGTTTTCTCCACCTTACACACATAATGGAAGTTTTCCCACATTAAGAGAAATGGTCAGTTTTATAAATGATAGCAGCGCATATACGCCGGAGGTGCAGGAAAATATTGATGGAAGAGTTGGAAATATGAACCTGAGTGAATCTGATATAGATGACGTGGTCTCATTTCTGGTGACACTTACTGATAACTATTAATTTGGCAGAGGTAATATTAATTAGTTTCAGTCCCTAAACGGCGCTTTTTCACGATATGGGTGGGCACTGATTAATAAACTCACTCACCCCAAACCCGGAAATGAACTGTGATCCGGGTTTGGTTTTCCTCCCCGAACCTTTATATATATTCGAAATCCAAACTTTTTTCATTTTAAAGACTGTGGCAAGTTATGTCCGTGCTTTTGAATGTTTCAAAATATTTCAGCATACTACTTCTAATCTTTAATAATTTAAGATTTATACATAATGCAAGTCACTCTTGTCCAAAAACAATTTACCACAGAGGCATCCACCTTCGCTGAAGCTACGTCGGGACAGGCAGAGGTCCCAGAGGTTTTATTATTTTTTATTTACCGGGAGATGCCGGTAAATGAAAAGGTACTATCCAGTCTACGATTGGCGGTTTCTATTTCCCGAAGGGATGAGACCTTTTAAACAATCGGTATCTCCCGATTGTTTAAAAATGTTTTTCTCCGTGTCTCGAATGAGCGAAGCGAGTGGGTGGTGAACCTGTTTTTGTATTCTCATGTCGTATTTAATTATATCAAATAGTTATGCCTGACTATAATAGAGTCACAATATATGTTTATGGAAAGGTTTATGAATCCCCAATTCCTATATGGGCCTTAAATACATCACAGGGTTTACAGATTTCCATCTTTTCTATCCAGGTGCTTTGGGTACAACCCTTGCACATGGTACCGCTAATAAACCAGCAAAGATTTCCTGCTCCGAATTCCCAGGCAGGACATCGTTCTTTACGATCGGGCGGGCACTTTTTAAGTACCCAGCAAGGTTCCAGTTTATTTTCAATATTCCTTTTTTTGGATACCAGTAAATAAAGCTGTCTTTCCGCATGAACGGGAATATTACGCCATCCCTGTTCATAACTGCGGATTGTTTTAAGTGATGTTCCGAGCAGGATCGCAAGTTCATCCTGTGTTTTACCCAGACGAAGTCTTAGATCCTTAAAATATTTATTATCCATTAATTTTAAAATCCTTTCACGTCTATTAATACTAATGTTCAACACCTAAATCTTAAAGGTCTTTTTGTCAATATGAAAGGGTAAAATCTCAGTAAGATCAGAGAGACCTGCCAATTTGCCAGCCTTGTCTCTTAATGCTACAGCCTTTCCTTCATTCAGGCTTTTCACTGTCACAAGATCTGCTCCAAGAACAATGGGGATTGTCCATGGCAGACCATTTGAGAGGCGCATAACTGCCTATTGTTACGAATTAATTTTGATTTTATTTTTCTATTTGGGGATTTGGGCAACATTTCCTTTTTCCCCAAGTAGGGAGAAACTTAACCCGGAATCTACTTTTTGAACCTGCTATTTATCCATTTAGGAAATATTTCCTATTTGGATAAATACGATAAATGATACCTTCGGTATAAGGTTGATTTGGCAAGATAGCAGCCTGCCACGTTGAATGAAAGGTCGGGAGCTTAATACTCCTCCTCATCATCATATTCATTCTCTTCATCATCGGTAATATATTCCCACATTTCATTTTGATGCAACCAGATTGGATCAGCGTTTCTTCTTATAAATTCGTCAACATCCATTCCGTCAATTTTCGGTGGACGTTTTACTCGCTTCTGTTTCCCATTTATGAATATGGTTTCATATTCTTTTTTCCGCCTCTTCTTCTCAGCTTTTTCAGCAGCAGTAAGTTTTCGTTTACGTTTGGCCATTATTAATATTCTCTTTTCACTCCTATGGCGCAGTTTAATAGGCACCCTGTCCTTGTTGTTTACCTGTCAGCTTTCTTTTTATTTATGATCATTTAATGCCCACTCCCATCAAGTACCTGTTGTGAATCCTGGTGAGCAAAATTAGCGCAATGACCGAGCCAATGAGACACCAAAACATATCTGTTTGTGTGTCCCAAATATAACCTTGAGTCCCAAGAAACGCCTCAGTGTCAGCAGGGTTTGAAAGAGAGGCCAACCATTCAACAATCTCATATAGTGCTGAGAAAGCGAGAGGAACAGAGATAGACATAAAAGAGAGCCATTTGCCAGGCTTCATTGGCGATGTTCGCGCAACGATTTCGCGTACGTAGATTGCCGGACCAAAGCCCTGCATAAAATGCCCGATTTTATCGTAATTATTTCGAGACCAGCCGAACCAGTCTTGCATCCAAAAACCCAATGGTACTTTGGCATAGGAGTAATGGCCACCCAGCATCAGTATCATGGCGTGAATAGCGATAAGGGTATAAGCCAGATTGGTCAACCTGAACCTTCGATAGGTGATCAACATAACCGGCAAGGCTATCATGAATGGGAAAGTTTCTAAGACCCAGGTCAAACGGGTGTCATGTAGTTTGATTCCCGACCATATCCAGAAAATCATCACTACTATTAAAAGTGTTGCGGGGTATTTATTCGATGATATTTCGTACTTTGTCATTTTGTATCTTCGTGTTTTAATAGCCCAACGTTGTGGTAATGAACTGGCGAATTTAGAGCAATCAATGTCATGCAGGAGGAAAGGCAACGAAGGCTTTGAATTCAGCCCGGTAAGATGGTAGCCAGTCGCCTTGACTGCGTTGATTAAAAGTCGTTTTTGCCCGCTATTTACCGACTGTGTATTTTTGATAACCAGTTATTATTAAAAAAGAATTTTGTTTTTATTTTTCTATTTATCGGATTTGCCAACATTAGCATTTCCGATAAATAGGGATTATCACACCTCAGAAGTTGCTACCATTTTAGCTTGTAACGACAAAGTTTACCGGCCCGCGCGGCGAAGCCGACGTGGGTCGGGTAGAACTTTTGTTATTTTTTTCTATTTGACTAAACTCTATAAAGTACTTAAAATATAACTTTAGTTAATATGATATATAGTATTATCAAAGAGGTTGTTATGGATATTATTACCGCAAATCAATTAAAAACAAAAGGTGTATCGGTTATTGAAAGTAAATTAACCGGTAAAAAAGAATTAATCATTTCTGTCCGTGGCAAAGAAAAGTATGTAATTATGGATATGGAACAATATAATTACTTACGTGAATGTGAACTTGATGCTGCTTTGCACGAAACAAGAGCAGACTACCAAAATGGAAAATATGTAACTGAAAGTGTCGAAGACCACATAAAACGAATTACAGAATGAACTATAAAATAATTTACACAGATAGCTATATTAATAAAGCAAAACGATTTGTAAAAAAGCATCCGGAGTTGGTCACTCAATATGAAAAAACTCTAAAGATATTGGAAAATGACCCCCACCATCCATCATTAAGGTTGCATCAACTTAAAGGTAAATTGAAAGACCTGTATTCCATTTCTATCAATATTTCATACCGAATTACCCTTGAATTTTATTTAAAAGACAAAGAAATCGTGTTGGTAAATGTCGGTCATCATGATGAAGTATACTGAATTCATCTTTTGTGGTATCAAATCTCCTATTAGCTCATTAATATTTTTTGCACTCCTGTCCAAAATAATTGAAAAAAGAAATCTCGCTCTTGTGAAATCAACAAGTTACGGGTTTTGGACAAAGGAATTTCGTGTTCTGGTTGCAACTTTAATCAATCGCCTGAAAGCCTTACCAATATAGGCTTTCAGGCTATTTATCCATTTAGGAAATGTTTCCTTTTTGGATAAATACCCAAACTGATGCCTTCTTTATTAGGCCCTTTCAGCTTTTAACACTGGTTTCACCGGCCGTCACGCCGATGGTTGATTTATGATGATTTTGCCAAGACCGCTTTATTTTAGTCCTGCAGTGGCGATACGCGGTCCGGTGGTAACTTTTGTTAGCTGAGTCTTTTTAAGAAAGACCTAATCTGTATTTTAAATAGCTCTTGGCTGTATTGGATTTTCTTTTCTTTTTCCTTAAACTTCTTGTCAAACTCTATGACTTTCTCATGTTCAAAAATAAATATATCACTTTGTTTCGCCTTCCATTCTTTTTTTCCAAAGAATCCAGGTTGAAGCTCTAAAGCAAGTAATCCTAAAGGATACTCTCCATCCATATTGCTTACCTGATAGTCAATTCCATTCTTAAACCCATGCTTACAATAATTATGAGGATCTCCATAAATTACAATCGCTGGAATATTTCTTTTTTCTACCAGCGATTTTGTCTTTTCAATTAATGCTGTACCTATTCCTTTCCTCTGATAGTCAGGATGAACACATAAAGGACCAAATGAAACGATTTGCACCTTTTCCAGATCATCACTTAAAAGGTACGAATCTGTATACATAATTGAAGCTATTACATTTCCATCGATTTCCGCGACATAATCAAGTTCTTTAATAAAGTCTTTGTGATCGCGAAGAATATGACATAAATAGTGTTCGTCACATCCTGGATTATATAAATTCCAGAACGCTTCTCGTGTCAGTTCTTCGACTTTGAAATAGTCGTCTTTAGTTTCTAAACGAATGTTAATATTCATAATACTCCTTTTTCACCGCGAAGCATGCAGCTAACGTATTTCTCACCTGATGGTGTGCAGCGAAGCGGAACACTGGTCAGATGCAGAAAATGGTTGGCAACTTTGATTGATTTTTTCCATAAATACTATCTGCACTTTTTACGAAAGAACCTGTTGATGATATTCTTTATATCCGAGTTTTTGATATAACCTAATATTGTCAGTGCTCTGGCTCCGGTGAACAGCTCAAATCGCTTCGCATTTGGAAAAGAAGCCTCTATGTTTTTCATTAGCAATGACCCAATTCCTTTCTGCTGAAAATTTGGATGGACTATAAGCCTTCCTATTTTGCAAGTATCAGAATCGAATACCGCCCTTACTGATCCGACAATTTGGGCTTCCCATTGTGCCTTAAGAAAAACACTGTTCTCACACTCTGCCTGTATTTCAGAAAGCGTCTGAATTAAAGGAGGAATAGTCCAGTCATCATACAGGATAGCTTCCCTTTGATATGCGAGTTTCTGAAGTTCGAGGATTTCGGGTGTATCATTTATATTTGCATGAAATATTTTAACGTCCATAAGTTTCCTCACACCGACATATAGTAGACTGCTGAACAGACGTATATTTTATGGCTATTCAGTAATACTAAATTGTATATACGACTGATCAGTCGTCTAAGGTTAAGTGCTTTTTTTAATATGGTGAATACGTGAGAAAATGTCACAAAATAGTGTATTCTCAACATCTTCAATATTTATACCATATTTTTCTTTTATTCTTTCTCTTAGTTCTTCTTCCGTCCAATCCATAAACATATCGCTTAGTAATGATTCATCTGATATTAGATAATTTCCCTCAGATAGTTCAAAAATATCTTTCATAAATTCAGCTTTGATTTCAGCAAACCTATCGACCATCTCTGTAGAGACATATTCGAAATTTACATTTTTAAATCTATCAGAAACAGTTTTTCGAAATTTGTTGATATCAATAATCTTTTCCATTTTTTCTAATGGCACTTAATAGGTTATTGAGTAGGTCTGGCCATGTTTACATTCTGAATGTTATACACAAAGATGAATCCGGATTTTTCAGAAATATAAATAAATTTATCGGTATTTTCAATTTGAAGCTTTTGCATAATAGCTATTTGAAACTAAATAATCAACTGTCAAAAACAGGCTGCCGTCGTCGCCAAGGCTTCAGTCTTCGCATAAAGCTTCCGTCTTCGCCTAGGCTTCGCCGGGACAAGACACCGAGATAAAATGCCGGGCCATGGAAGCATTTTTGGCTGAAGGCTGTTATTAATGCAGGCAGGCAAAAATTTACAGGATTTTAAAATAAAAAAAGATCAGTGCCTGTCCCGCCGTAGTTTGAGCGATTTTTACGAAGGCGGATTTATCCGTGCAATCCGTGTCTGTACTCACAACTGCCCCAAACTTTGTTATCTCCTTAATGAGTCTAAATCAGGAAATAACAGGCTTTTAAATTACATCTTGACACTATTATCATGTTAAATAAGAATCGGGTTTATTTCACCCATCAGGAGATTCTTAATGGCTTTACAAAATATGGATATTACAAATGCCCTTTGTAAAAATATCGCCGATACCCGGTTTGAAGATATTGATGAAGCAACAGTCATAAACGCTAAAAACCGGATAATCGATGTCCTTGGCTGCGTTGCAGCAGGCGCAGATGCGGAATGCAACCCGGAGCTCATAGGGCTGATAAGGGACTGGGGAGGAAAGGCCGAAGCCAGCATATTGATACATGGAGGCAGGACAGTCGCCCATAACGCAGCCCTTGCCAACAGTGTAATGGCCCGCTCCTTTGATTTTGAATCACTCGGGCCGCTTGTAGACGGAAGATCAATCCCCGCTCATATCAGCGGAACCACAGTAATAACGGCTGTCACAATGGCCGAGGCCTCCAGGATCTCGGGTAAGGAATTAATTACTGCCCTCATCTCGGGCGACAACCTTACGGCCAGGATCATTGCAGCCGAAAGCACGGGAGGACTTCCCCCCGGCTGGGACAGTGTGGGCACTGCAAACAGTTTTGGAGCCGCTGCCATAGCGGCAAAAACCCTGGGCTTAGACAGCAAAGATATAAAGAATGCCCTGGGCCTCGCATTCAACCAGATGTCAGGCTCCATGCAGAATATATGGGATGGTGTGCCTGCCTTTAAACTCCTGCAGGGTTTGTCCGCCCGGAACGGCATAATCTCGGCACAACTCGCGAAAACAGGGTGGGCAGGCCCGGACGACCCGCTTTTTGGCAGACAGAGTTATTTCAATCTGTTCGCTCAGGGCTGCGGAAATCCCGGGATCCTGACAAAGGATCTGGGCAAAAAATATTACACGGATGCACACTTTAAACTTTATCCCTGCTGCGCTGTCAGCCACGCGGCAATTGACTGTGCCCTGTTTATTACAGATAAATATAATCCGGACTACAGACAAATAAAGGATGTTGTGTTATATGTCTCCAGATCCGGACTGAACAGTTTTCTTGCGCAGCCGCTGGAGGTCGGTGCATTTCCCCATGCCGGATCGGCATTCAATTACAAATACCATGTGGCAACGGCACTGATGGAAAAATCCATAAAGCCGGAACACTTTTCGGAAAAACATGTAAAGGATCCTGATGTTTTAAATTTTATGAATAAGATCAGTCTTGATCAGCTTCCGGGAGTGGAGAGGGAGCTTTTATATGCAGGGCTGAAAGTAACCATGAACAATGGCGAAAAATATGAAAGATTGACCGAATCGCCAAAGGGCGACCCTCTGGGTAATCCGCTTTCAAAGGATGAAATTACAAACAAATTTTTCTCGAACCTTGAGTTCTCGAAAAAAATTGATACTGGGAAGGGTGAAAAACTGCTTTCGCTTTTGGACAGACTTGAAGAACTGGAAAATATTGAACAGATAATCCATCTGTTAACCTGATCAGGGGTGCAAATGAAGGTAAAGGTTACAACATCGGGAAGACTCCATCTGGGTTTCATGGATTTAAATGGTGACCTGGGCAGATTATACGGGAGCATCGGCGTAACCATAAAAGCGCCCCTGACTCAATTGACTGTTGAAGAGCATGAAAAGCTTACCATCAATGTAAAGGACAGCAATTTTTTTAAAAGGATTTCTTCTTTTATAAAGGCCTTCTCTGATCATTATAAAATAACTCCCGGGGGAATAATAAATATCACCAGACATATCCCAGAGCATAAGGGCCTCGTATTCGGATCACAGCTAGGGCTCGCGCTTGCCACTGCACTAGCCAGGATCTGCAATATTGATGAAGAAGGTTCTGAACTCGCACGGATGGCAGGAAGAGGGCTGCGCTCAGGAATAGGGATCACTGCATTTAAAAAGGGCGGGTTCATTATTGACTGCGGTAAAAAAAGAATCAGCCCCAAAAAAACCAGCCCTGAACCTCCGAAGACTTTATTGCGATATAACTTCCCTTTATCATGGCATTTCGTTATTGTCATACCCGAAAAAAAGGTTGGGCTTTCAGGTGATCAGGAAAAGGAGGCAATGGGCTATGTAAGCCCCTCCAGGCGTATCTCGGAAGAAATTTGCCGGCTGGTCATGATGCAGCTTTTACCTGCACTTGTTGATGAGGATATAGAAAAATTCGGGAATGCAGTATCCGAAATAGATATCAGGACCGGCACCTTTTTCAAGCCTGTTCAGGGAGGCATCTATTCCGAAAGATCCTCCTACGGGATTATTAAGCAAATGCTAAAGTCGGGCGCCGCAGGGGCTGGCCAGAGCTCATGGGGGCCGGCGGTTTATGGCCTGACACACGAAAATGATGCCCCTCTGCTCGCCGAAAATATGAAGGATTTTCTGGAAAGAAAAAAAATCAGAGGTGATGTTATTATTACACAGGCACGTAACAGAGGTGCAAAGATTGATATTATTCCCTAACAGCAAGGAGGAATAACATGAAGAAAATATTGATCCAGATTGACAGCGATAAAGTCCCGAGTTCCTTTGACAGTATAACTGCCCTTGACTCCGGGGTTGACCGCATCCTGACCTATGCCGGAATACTGCCTGGTGAGGTGCGTGATATTGTGTATGGTGCGATGTTTACCAGGGGGGATAACGATCTTAAAAACAGCGCAATCTTTATAGGCGGGTCAAATGTATCCCTCGGCGAGATGATACTGAAGGAAACAGTGGACACTTTTTTCGGGACAACCAGAGTATCGGTAATGATGGATGCCAACGGGTGCAATACAACTGCGGCGGCTGTTGTCAGAAAGATAATTTCATGCGGAAACATCAAGGGCAAAAAAGTAGCTGTACTTGGTGGAACGGGTCCGGTCGGCATGCGTGCTGCCGCGCTTCTTGCAAAGGAGGGAGCTCTTGTTACTGTCACATCCAGAAATCCGGATAAAGCAATTGATACATGCGGATTGATAAAAAAGCGTTTTGACACGGATGTGAGTCCTGCCTGTATAAATGGAATTGATGATCTGGATAAAATAATAAGCAACAAATATGCAGTGTTTTCAGCAGGTGCAGCAGGCATTACAATGCTGCCGGAATCAAACTGGAAAAAACATGAAGCCATCAAAATAATGGCTGATGTCAATGCTGTCCCTCCCCTTGGCATTGACGGGACAAAATCTCACTGGTCAGGCAAGGAAAAGGAAGGGAAAATCATATTTGGGGCGGTAGGGATAGGCGGTTTAAAAATGAAGGTCCACAGGGAATGTATCTCGATCCTTTTTGACCAGAATGACATGGTCCTTGATGCAGAGGGGATATACAGGGTAGCCAGCAGATTGAATTGATATCCTGATACAATGAAGACGCTGATAACAGGTGTAAGTACAAGGGCGATTGCCGAGTCAGCAGTCCGGTCAGGCAATAATGTTTTTACCATTGATTATTTCGGTGATTCTGATCAGAAAAGGATCGTCGAAAACTACTCGCTCCTCAGGGACTTTAACCTGCCCTTCAGGGCTGAAAACCTCGTACGGGCATGCAGCCGGTTTGATTTTGACTCGGTAGTGTACATATCAAATTTTGAAAATTTCCCCGAATTACTGGAGAATCTTCCGGAAAGGGTGAAAATATTAGGGAATACACCGGACACACTGAGAAAAGTCCGTGACTGGCGGCTGTTGAGAGATTTCATGAAAAGGAACAATATCCCTTTTCCTGACACTCTTCTCACGGGTGAAGACAATAAAGCAAGGGGACAAAAAGAGTGGCTCCTTAAACCCACAAACAGCGGAGGAGGGTCGAGGATAAAGACATGGGAAGGAGAAAGGTTATCGGAAAATCAGATCCTCCAGAAACATGTTGAAGGGATTCCTGCTTCCGCGAGTTTTCTTGCAAATGGAAAGAAAAGCGTTCTGATAGGTCTGTCTGCCCAGCTGATAGGAATAAAGGAGCTTGGTGCAAACGGCTGCACCTGGTGCGGTAATATTCTACCGCTTCCGCTGGACAGAGATACATATCTTTATATAATAGATCAGATAGAAAATTATATAACCATGTTCACCTCGCATTTCGGATTAAAAGGTGCCTGTGGTATAGATTTTATAATAAAATTGGATGATAAGGAAGGGCCTGCGCCCTTTATCCTTGAAATCAATCCAAGATATACGGCATCTATGGAAATTATTGAAGCCGTTTATGGATTGAATATATATTCCCTGCATCTTATGGCAGTTGGCGGCAGGCTTCCGGACTTTTCACTGGCACAGCAGACGGGCAGTGAATTTTACGGAAAAGGAATTGTGTTTGCCGGGAACAAAGTAAAGATTGGAAACACAGGAGATTGGGAGGAAAGAGGTATAAAGGATATACCGTTTCCAGACGACGAAATTGAGCAGGGGCATCCGGTATGTACAGTTATGGGAATCGATAACAGTTTTGATAAATGCAAATCGAAACTGTTTGCCAGTGCGAAAGAAATAAGACTAGAAACCGGAGATATGGATTAAACATCCGGTACCAATGTCCTCCCCGAGAAAAAAATCGTGATCGAGCTGACAAACGGCAGGGTATAATACCCGGTGTTGTTGATTTAATAAATTCTCCATTCAAAAAAACTCCCCTCCCCTTTGTGGGAGGGGTCGGGGGAGGGGGAAAATTAAGAAATTGGAAACAATCATGAATACCGGATTCAAACTTATAACAGGCAGAACAAGAGAACAGGCAAAGGGCCTGCACAGTGGAGGAGGCGGTTCGGAAGAACATATAAAGGCCACTGCCAGGGTTGAAATATCTCCTGACGATATGGAACGCCTGGAGATCGAAACAGGGGCGATAGTCAGAATAAAATCGGCTTCAGGCTCTGTTGATGTAGCAGCATACCCTGGAGACGACCTGCCGGCCGGCCTGGTTTTCATGCCAATGGGGCCTTCTGCAAACCGCCTTGTCGGCCCCGAGACCGGCGGAACCGGTATGCCTTCCTTTAAAGAACAGTCTGTGGAGATAATAAAACTGTGAGTTTTTCCATTGATAATGTGACATGCAAATTCTGTGGATGCCTCTGTGACGACATAGTTGCAGAAGTGGAAAATGACAGGATTATAAAGGCAAAAAACGCCTGCCCAAATGGCCGCAGCATGTTTCTGGATTATAATCCGGGGCCTCTCAAACCTGCCATTGACGGGAAGGAAGCGGATTGGGAAGAGGCAGTTAAATCGGTTGCCAAAATCTTTAATAATGCGGACAGCCCCCTCATTTATGGTTTAAGCTCCACTGGAACGGAGGCCCAGAAAAAGGCGGTTGAGCTGGCTGACCTGACAGGCGCAGTAATAGATTCAACATCATCAGTCTGCCATTTCCCTACAAGTATGGCGGTTCAAATGACGGGAGAACCCACATGCACCCTTGGTGAGGTAAAAAACAGGGCCGACCTCCTTATATTCTGGGGATGCAACCCCCTTGTAAGTCATATACGCCATTTCGCGCGTTACTCTGCAAACAGCAAAGGTTTTCTTACTCCGGGAGGAAGAAAGGACCGGAAGGTCGTTGTTATTGATGTCAGGAGGACAGACACTGCAAAAACTGCGGATAAATTCATACAGATAAAGCCGGGAACTGATTATGAAATTTTAACCGGCTTAAGGGCAATTGTTAATGGCCATGATATCCTCCGGCCGGACGCAAGCGGCATACCTGCTGATGAGATCTCAAAGCTTGCCGACATGATGAAATCATGCCGCTACGGTATTATCTTTTTCGGAATGGGCTTAACCATGACTTCGGGCAGGAAACATAACATCTCCGAACTTTTTACGCTGGTGGCAGAGTTGAATAAATATACAAGGTTTTCGGCAATGCCCATGCGGGGGCATGGCAATGTCGCCGGCATTGACCAGGTCCTGACCTGGCAGAGCGGTTACCCGACGGCAGTAAGTTTTGCCAGGGGTTTTCCGCAGTTTGGTCCCGGAGAATTTACAAGTGTGGACATGCTGGCATCAAATGAGGCGGACGCGGCCCTGATAATTGCATCGGACCCCGGGAGTCATCTGCCTGAGGCCGCGTCCCGCTACCTTTCTAAAATCCCGACTGTTCTGATGACACCTGAGGCAAACTGCTCAAAAGATAAGGCGAAGATATATCTTCCTGTATCGTGTTATGGCATTGATACCCCAGGCACTGCATACAGGATGGACAATATTCCAGTACCCTTAAAGGCAGTGTTAACAAAAAAAAGGCCAAGTGACGAAGAGATACTGACTAAAATAATAGAGGAAATCAGACAGTGTTATTGATAAAAGGCGGAGAAATATATGATCCCTTGAACGGAATCAATGGCGAGATTCGGGACATCTGGATAAAAGACGGCAGGATTGTTCACGCTGAAGATGCCGATATTTCGGACATAGAAACAATCGACGCCTCGGGGAAAGTGGTCATGCCCGGAGGTGTTGACATTCACAGCCATATTTCAGGGGCAAAGGCGAATGCAGGAAGGAAACTCTGCCCTGAAGACAGCAGGAGACTGGCAAGGGAAAGGACAGTGAATACCCGCTCGGGAAGCGGCTATACTGTTCCGACAACCCACCTTACCGGCTACCTCTATTCGGAAATGGGATACACAACAGTCATGGAAGCGGCAGCAGCCCCGCTTATGGCAAGACACACGCATGAAGAACTCCTGGACATCCCCATTATTGACAGGGGTGTTCTTGTGACAATGGGCAATAACCATTTTATAATGAAATGCATCAGGGATGGTGAAAAGGCAAAGGCAAAAGATTATGTTGCATGGCTTCTGGGGAGAAGTAAAGGATACGCAATCAAGATCGTTAACCCGGGCGGTGTTGAAAACTGGAAATATGGAAAAAACGTACAGGAACTCGACGACAGGGTTATTGGCTTTGATGTTACACCAGGGGATATCCTTGCTACCCTTGCTGAAATAAGTAATGATCTCCATCTGCCTCACCCTGTTCATATCCATGGGCTCAGGCTCGGTCAATCGGGCAACGCCGATATTACAGCAGATACTATAAATGCGATGAATGGCATGAACGCCCACTTCTGCCACCTCCAGTTTATGAGTTATGGCGGTGACAGGGGAAAGGCACAGGTTTCCGCGGCAGTTAAAACCGCAAAGGCTGTAAATGAAAATAAAAATGTATCCATGGACGTTGGCCAGATTATATTCGGGCCTGCCATCACTATGACATCGGACGGGCCTGTCCAGTATAACCTCAGCAGAAAAATAGGCAGCAAATGGATGAATGATGATCTTGAAAGTGAATCGGGCGGAGGAATCGTGCCCCTTGTCTACAAGAGAAAAAATCCCGTGCATGCTGCCATGTGGGTGACCGGGCTTGAGCTGTTCCTGCTTATGGATGATCCGTGGAGGATATTCCTTACAACAGATCATCCCAACGGAGGCCCGTTTCTGGCCTATCCACAGATCATAAGGCTTTTGATGGACAGGGATTATCGCGCCGCAGAGTTTGAAAGACTCAACAAAACCGTTCAACAAAATGCCCTGCTGCCTGAACTGGACAGGGAATACAGCCTTTACGAAATAGCAATCATTACAAGGTCCGGCCCGGCAAAACGATTGGGACTTAAAAACAAAGGGCATCTGGGTGCCGGGGCTGATGCAGATATAACCATATATAACAAAAACGATAACGCAGAAGAGATGTTTTCCTCCCCTGCATGGGTTATCAAGAGTGGCAGGACAGTAGTAAAGGACGGCAGGGTTACCTGTGAACAGGAAGGAAAAACCTTTTATGTTGAACCCGGGTATGACCCCTCGATCGAAAAACATATAAGAAGTCATTTTAGAGATGTATATACTGTTTCTTTTGATAATTACGGTATTGATGTTACCGAAATTGGCCAGAGTGAATTAGTGAAGGGCGATTAGCAAAGGGTTCTCCGACAAGGAGGCGATGCTCCAGGGATTCAAGTGGAAAAAAATCAAACATACTTATTCATAACCGGTAAACTTGCTGCCAAGGCGCTTGAAAAAACACTGGCCCGGCTCGACCAGGATTTTAAATATGATATTACTGCACTCAACTGCACTGTTGCCGCGTTTATGAACACGGAATGGATAGCCGGCCACCTTGAACCCGGCTTGAAATATGACTGGATAATAATCCCGGGGCTATCAAGAGGGGGACCTTTCCGTAATAGAAAAGAAAACCGGCATCCCTGCCCGGAGGGGGCCAAAGGACCTTAAGGACCTTCCGCTGTTTTTCGGTGAGGAAAAAGATTTAAAGGGATATGGTGCATACGGCACAAAAATCATTGCCGAGATAGTCGATGCATATAACCTGCCTCTGGTGAGTATCTTAAAGAGGGCAGAATATTACAAAGATTCAGGGGCGGATATCATCGATCTTGGCTGCCCTGCAACGGGTGAGTTCGAAGGGATTGAAACTGCTGTCAGGGCACTCAAGAAATCGGGCTTTATGGTGAGTGTGGATACATTTGACAGGGATACTGCATTAAAGGCGGACAGTGCCGGTGTTGATATAATTTTGAGCGTCAACTCCCAAAACATTGATGTCGCGCAACAGGTTAGTGCAAAGGTTGTCGTTATACCTGACTTTGGAAAGGGACTCGAATCCCTGTTGAAAAACGCTGCAAAGCTGGATGACCTGGGCAAAGATTATATAATGGACCCGATTCTGGAACCCCCGTGCCTGGGATTTGCAGAGTCAATAAACAGGCTGATTCGACTCAGAAAAAGATATCCTGATAAAGAAATCATGACAGGCCTGGGCAATGTAACCGAGCTTACGGATGCAGACAGCGTTGGCGTTAATACTGTCCTGGCGGCCATAGCGGTTGAGCTTGATATCAATTATGTACTTACAACCGAAGTGATAAGCTGGGCCAGGGGATCTGTAAAAGAGCTGGATCTGGCAAGGAAGTTGATGCATTATGCCCGTGAAAACCATATTCCGCCCAAAAGGATAAATGATAATCTCATAGCATTAAAGGATCCGCCTTTCGAGTCATATGGAGAGGAGGAACTCAGGGGTATACAGTCGGAGATCAGGGACAAAAATTACAGGATATTTACGGATGAAAAACAGATATACCTGTTTAATAATGACACATTTTTATCAGGAAATGACCCGCAGGAGATATTCGACATGCTTGGAATCAAAGATCCGGGGCATGCATTTTACCTTGGCAAAGAACTTGAACGGGCAGCCCTGGCAGTAAGGCTTGGGAAGAAGTATGTACAGGAGGAAAAGCTTCGGTGGGGGTATTTATAAAAGAAATGGCGTGAGGCTCAGGGCACAAGGCGCAGGGATGTAGGGTCACGATCCGCCATCGCAGGGCTATAGCGGGACAGATACATCGTGCTTTTGAGGTGGGGCGCAATTGTATTAGAACGGCGCAGGGAAAACAGATTAAATGAAAATAAACAATGTTGAAATAGAAGACACCTTTGCCGAGGCATTTGGTATGAAGGCCGCCGGCATCTTTGTTACCGCCATCAATGAAAAATGGGCCATGACTGCCGCTCAAACCGCAACAGGCTTTGCAACATCCATAATTGGCTGCGGCTGTGAGGCCGGAATAGACCGGATCATCCCTCCTGATGATACATTGGACGGCCGTCCCGGCGTACAGGTCTTATTCTTCACCATGTCAACGAAGGATATGGAAAAACAGCTCATGAACCGTATCGGTCAATGCGTTATGACATCCCCTACTTCTGCCTGCTATAATGCCCTTGATTCGGATAAGAGGATAAAGACCGGCGGAAAACTGAGATTTTTCGGCGATGGTTTTCAGGGCAGCAAACTGATAGCCGGTCGCCGCTTCTGGCGTGTTCCTGTTATGGATGGTGAATTTCTTATTGAAGAAAGCTACTCTGTTATAAAGGCGATAGGAGGCGGTAATTTTTTTATCCTTGCAAAGGACATCGCCTCAGCCCTTACTGCTGCAGAAAAGGCAATAGAAGAAATGAAAAAGGTTCCCGGTGTAATCATGCCCTTTCCCGGAGGGATAGTAAGAAGCGGCAGCAAAGTAGGCTCAAGGTACAAGGGGCAGCATGTCTCTGTTAATACGCCATATTGTCCGTCTGTCAGGTCGATGGTTGAAACGAAACTGCCTGCTGGCGTTAACGCTGTGCTTGAAATAGTAATTGATGGGCTGAATGAAGAGGTGATAAAAGAGGCCACCCGGAAAGGGATTGTTGAAGCATGCATCCCGGGTGTAATAAAGATTTCGGCAGGAAATTATGGCGGGAACCTTGGGCCCTATCATTTTCATTTGAGAGAGATAATGAAATAAAGGCGCAGGGTTCATGGCATGGGGAGTGAGGCGCGAATAATAAACACAGAATATTCAAATTTAAATTATGAGTGTTATGGTTCCAACAATTCTAAGATTAAAAACTTCAACTACTATCCCCATTGAGGCGGACAGCATCAGTCCGGATAATTTTATTAACAGGTCTATGGAAGAGATATCAGGGTTACCTGTTTTTTACGGCAGGCGCAAGTGTAAACTTTGTGACATATTTGATATCATTGGTAACGATCCTGAACTTATTGTTATTGAAGGAGATCTCTCGCATGTAAAAAAACTTGGCTACGGCATGACCAGGGGGAATATGCTGATAAGGGGAAACGCCGGAAAGCACACGGGCGCCTTTATGTCAGGGGGCCAGATCACGGTTGAAGGAAATGTGTCTGATAACTGCGGCGCTCACATGTCAGGCGGTATTATAAGGGTAAGGGGTAATGCAGGTCACATGCTCGGCGGGGCTTATCCCGGTGAAAAACACGGCATGAACCGCGGCACTATAATTGTTGAGGGTGACTGCGGTTCGGACGCAGGTGCATGCATGCGCAGGGGAGTGATTGTTGTTAAAGGAAATACAGGTGATTTCACCGGAGTAAGGATGCTGGCCGGAACCATACTGGTATTCGGGCAACTGGGGAAAAGGGCAGGCGCCAATATGAAACGCGGAAGCATTATCGCCTTTAGGGAGCCGGAGCAGCTTCTTCCAACCTTCAGATTAAATTGTGTTTATCAACCTCTTTATATTAATCTGCTTCTGAACAAGTTGCGTAAAGATAATATCCGGATACCGGATATTCCGGCTGATGCTGTTTTTTACCGCTATTCCGGTGATATAAACAGTCTTGGAAAAGGAGAAATACTTTTATATGCCCGGGATGAATGAGACTGCCTATAAAATGGCAGAAGAAATGATTAACAATTCTGACATTATCAACACCAGGTCAGAATGGCTGTCATGCGGAGCAACTGTAATTGATGCTGGAGTAAATATCGAAGGCTCTTTTGAGGCGGGAAAATATTTCAGTGAGATCTGCATGAGCGGAATGGGGAAGGTGGAATTCTGTGAGCTTGAATTTGATGATTTTTCTATTCCCGGTGTTAAGGTATCGGTAAACATGCCTGTACTCGCCTGCATGGGTTCCCAGTATGCAGGTTGGGCCATAAAGGTTGAAAGGGAAGGGAAGAAACCCTTCCAGGCAATGGGTTCAGGTCCGGCAAGGGCCCTTTACAACAGGGAAGATCTCCTTAAGAAACTGGGAATAAGAGAACAGGCAGATCGCGCGGTTCTTCTTCTCGAAAACAGCAAACTGCCTGATGACGAAGTAGCCCTGTGGACTGCAGAAAAATGTAATGTTTCACCCGATAAACTGGTTCTAATTACAGCGCCGACAGCCAGCATCGCCGGATCTATCCAGATAGCAGCCAGGGTGGTGGAGACAGGTCTTCATAAGATGATGGAAACGGGTTTTGATATTAACAGCATCACATCAGGTTTTGGAGTCTGCCCTTTGGCGCCGATAGCCGAAAACGACCTCAAGGCCATAGGGAGGACTAATGATGCCGTCCTCTTCGGAGGCAGGGCATGGTACACAGCAAATTGTGGAGCCGAGCCGATTGAAAAGGTGATAGATAAACTCCCGTCTTCCGCATCTACAGATTACGGCACGCCCTTTTATGATCTTTTTAAAAGATATGAATATGATTTCTATAAAATAGATCCCATGCTCTTCAGCCCGGCAGAGATATCAATAAATGATGCCAGAACAGGAAGAACATTCCGTGCCGGCAAAGTGAACCCGGATCTTTTAAAACAGGGGCTTTTCTCGTGAAAATAGCCATCCTGGGCAAAAAAGATACATGGTACACCAATGCCCTGCAGAAGGCTTTCAGTCTCAAGAATATTGAAGTCCCGTGTTTTCCGGTAACAGCCCTTACCGCGTCAGTGGGACTGGACAGGCACATGTCCTCTTCAGATAACATCCTTGATGATTATGACGTTATTCTTGTCAGGGCAATCCCTTCAGGCTCTCTGGAACAGGTAGTATACAGGATGGATGCCCTTCATCGCCTTGAAAACCTGGGTATAAGGATAATCAATTCTGCTGAAACCATTGAAAGGGGTGTGGACAAATACTATACGCTCACACTTTTTGAAGATCTCGGGATAAGGGTGCCAGAGACAATAGTTACTGAAAAATTTGACGATGCCGTTGCTGCGTTTGATGAGCTTGGAAAGGATGTGGTTGTAAAACCCCTGTTCGGTTCCGAAGGAAAGGGCATGGTGCGCGTAAATGAAAAAGATGCGGCATACAGGTTGTTCAGGGCACTTGAGATGGGTCGGTACATTTACTATGTTCAAAGGTACATTCCGCATTATCACAAAGATTTCCGGGTATTTGTTATCGGTGGCAGAGTAGTGGCCGCAATGACAAGGACCGGAAAAGACTGGAAATGCAACATGGCAAACGGGGCCGGGGCAGAAGCACTTGAAGCTGATAACATGCTCGGAGATATAAGTATCAGGGCAGCCGAAGTCATAAAGGCCGATTATGCCGGGGTCGATATACTTCCGGGTGAGGATGGCAACCTGTACTTAATAGAAGTTAACTCAATCCCTGGCTGGCGTGGCTTAAAAAAGGCCACGGGCTTTGATGCCGCAGAGCACCTTGCTGATTATGTGCTAAAAAAATAGATATCATGGCACTTGTAAATAAAATAAACATTTCAGAAAAGATAGGACTCGCCACCGAGATGGCATGTTTACTTGAAGCAAGTGCCGAAAAACCCGGCAATGTCACACCATGTCATGATTTTTTTGATACGAAATATGAGGATTTCCTCTTAAGCGGGGCGGCTATAGGCAGGGCATTCAGAAACATATCAAATGCCTCTGTCGGTGAAACCATTTTTCAGGCAGTAAAGGATACAAGAGAACTAACCGGAGTTAATACTAACCTTGGAATCATCCTTCTTCTTGCCCCCCTTGCAAAGGCATACTCCCTGAAAAAACACGAGAACATCAGATCTGCCCTGCGCACAGTTTTAAAAGATCTATCAGTAAAAGATGCTGAATTTGCATATGAAGCAATAAGGATTGCGAATCCGGGTGGTCTTGGAAAAGTCGTAAAATATGATGTAAATAATGTGAATGTTGATATCACCCTCTTGGAGGCAATGTCCGAAGCATGTGAAAGGGACAGTATAGCAAGAGAATACATTACCGATTTTGAGATCACATTCGAAACAGGTCTTCCCGCTCTTAGAGATGCGCTTGATATGGGCTCCACTTTTTCAGACGCGGTTATCCAGACTTTTCTTACCATCCTCTCCAGGGTACCGGACACACTGATAGCGAGGAAAAAAGACAAAAACACGGCGCAGGATATATCCAGCCGGTCAAAAAAAATACTGGATTCGGGTGGAGTGTTAACTCCCCATGGCCGTGAAAAAATCAATGCCCTGGACAGATTTTTAAGAGATGGCACCCACAGCCTTAATCCTGGCACCACTGCAGACCTGACAGCATCCGTGTTGTTTGTTTATCTCATGGAAAATGATTTAAAGCTTGCATCCCAAGTATAGAGCTCCAAAATAATGAGTACAAAACTTCATAAAATCCTGGTTCATGAATTTTTTACAGGCGGGGGATGGACAGAACCTGAGATGCCGCCTGATCTTGTATCCGAAGGCCTGGCAATGCTTTGTGCTGCAGTGGACGATTTCAATAGATGGGAAAATGCTATAGTTTATACAACGCTGGATAAAAGGCTCCCGGATACTCCTTTAACCGCTGACAGTATATCTTTTATAGATCCTGCCGGTTATAATGAAGGCATCCATAGGCTTGCAAAGGAATGTGACTTTGCACTCATTATTGCTCCTGAAAGTAATGGTATCCTTGCCAGCCTGAATAAACAAATGGAGGACAATGGGACTGTTCCTCTTGGCTGTGAAAGGGATGCAATTAATACCACAGGAGACAAATGGGAATTCTGCCAAAAACTTTTAGGGGCAGGACTGCCTGTCCCTGCATCTGTATGTTCTGATAAATATAACGTGATTGAGAACGCCCTTAAAACAGGATTCCCCCTGGTAATAAAACCGGTTGATGGCATAGGCTGCGAAGGTGTAAATCTTGTTAGAGACATGGACATGCTCCGAACTGTGCTCGAACATGATCCATCATACGCTGACAGAACGCTTTTACAGGAATATATAAGAGGAGAGCATCTGAGTCTTTCAATACTCTCAACCAATAAAAAGTTTGTTTTATTAAGTTTGAACAAGCAGTATATTAACGAAGGCGCGCCATTTAAGTATCTTGGTGGAGAAATAATGCCGCCGCCCTATGCAGGTGATGAACTGCATAATATCATTGAACGGATACTGGAAGTAATACCGGGTCTTGTTGGATATTTTGGTGTTGATCTAATAAGAACTGAGAAGGGCTATAAAATAATTGAGATAAATCCCAGGCTGACTACATCATACGTGGGCTTAAGAAAAGTAATCGATATCAATCTTGCAGAGGCAATGTTTGATGCGGTGACCAAGGGCGTATTGCCGGAATCTGTTAAAATCAATAACAACAAAGTATTTAGTAAGGCGCTGATTGATTAACCTGTAAAGATTGTTTCGTAATATCGTTGTATTATTATAATCGGTAACAATAAATGCGATATAGTTCAATAATAAACGGCTGGGACATAGGCGGTGTAAACATAAAGGCTGTCCAGATAGACAGCGGCACCATGCCGGCGGCTGTTTTAAAATCCATAAACATCCCCTTTGAGATATGGCAGGACCCGGATAAGCTTGCCGCGCAACTGGATACAGCAGCGAATTTCCTTTGCGTTAAAAATGATCAGGCCCATGCGATAACAATAACAGCCGAACTGTCAGACGCATTCCGGACAAAAAGAGAGGGAATCCTTTTCATAGTTCATGCGCTTAAAAAAGCATTCGGTGATTCGCAGGTCTTTGTTTTCAATCTGAAAGGTGGTTTCTACGGTATACATGAAGCGGAAAAAGACCCGCTTCTTTGTGCCGCTTCCAACTGGCTTGCAAGCAGCTCCTACATCGGGAAATTTCACAGTGATTGCATCCTAATAGATGTTGGAAGCACTACCACGGACATTATCCCCATAGTAAATGGTAGTGCTGTATGCGAAGAGAGGACAGATACCGGTCGTCTCCTCAACAGTGAACTGGTTTACTCGGGTGTGCTGAGGGCAAACCCTAATACTATTACCCACACAGTGCCCCTGTCCGGAAAAGAATGCCCTGTTGCAGCGGAATATTTTGCTGTAATGGCTGATATCTACCTTATTCTTGGGGATATATCTCCTGAATCATACACCTGCCCAACGCCGGACGGAAGAGATAAGACAATTGATGATGCAAGATCGAGGCTCGCCAGGATTATATGCGCTGACAGTGAAACCCTTTCTGTAAAGGAGATTGATAATATTGCCCTGTATCTGAAGGAAAAACAGATAGACAGGATATCATCGGCAGTATCAGATGTAAAATTACTATATGGGGGCGCGGATATAAAGGCCGTAATCACAGGCACCGGCACTTTTCTGGCGGAACAGGCCGCAAAAAAGGCCGGCATTCATAATATCATTCCATGGAAGTCGGAAGAAGACCGCAACTGTTTACCTGCCTTTGCCGCTGCCTCCCTTTTAAAAGAGCACCAATGGAACCTGTAGCATGACAGCAATAATCATAAAGGTGGGCGGAAGTCTTCAAAAGGGGAAACATTTCGCTGATACCTGCCGGCAGCTTGGGATACTCGGGGAAAGATACAGGATAATAATAATACCCGGTGGCGGCCTTTTTGCAGATATGGTCAGGGACTGCGACCGGGATTTCAATCTAGATCAGGACACATCCCACTGGATGGCAATTCTTGCAATGAATCAGTTTGGTTATCTGATCTCTTCATTGATCCCCGGAAGTATATGTACAGAGAATATTGATGAGGCAAAAGAATACTCCGGAGCATATCGCCCTGCAATACTCCTTCCCTACAGGCTCATAAAGGATAAAGACCCCCTGCTGCATTCCTGGGATGTCACGTCAGACTCAATAGTGGCATGGATTGCCGGATACATGGATGCAAAAAAACTGCTCCTTATAAAAAGCAGAAATCTTCCCTCGGACAGTTATACATACCGGGATTTTAAAAATCCCGTAGACAAAGAACAACTTGAAAATACAGATATAGTTGATCCGATGTTCTGCAGGATCATGAAAGACCTCGGCATTGATCTGTGGATTATCAACGGGAACTGTCCGGAACAGTTGATCGGATTATCGGATAATATGGTATGATTCGGGATCTGACTGTCATATGAGATTTTTAATAGATCTGACTTCCTCGGCACTCAGCGTTCCATTAAGCCGGTCACCACTGCACACAGCTCCCCTAAAGCCTATTATGTCAGGATCAAGTTCTTTCAGCATCCGGATGTGTCCAATAGAAAGCGATCCTGCAAGTGCTGATAAAATATTATTCATCCTGCAGCCTTCAATGAATCTATGCAGTTTATCCATAGAAAGACTTGAAAACAGGTCCCCTTCTCCTTTTATAATTGTATCCAGCATGCATCCGTCTATTCCTGCCTGGAATGCTGCCCCCGGACATTCAAGCGGAGAAAGCGCGTTTATTTTATGTGCATCCCCATAACCGACAGCTATGACCTTAATTTTTTTGTCATATTCCTTTACCGGCTTTTTTATTTCTTTAAGCAGATTCACCGCACGTTCAACGGATTTTACCCCATACAGTCCGACCTTAATATACTGGATATTGCATGTCGCCGCACCAAGAGCCGCCAGAGACATCAGCCCGGGAAGGTCGGGGGCATCCCCAATGGCAGCACTTACCGGTATTTCCGGTGGTGTTGTTCTTCTTATGCCGCTTATTATGCCTGGGAAATTCGCACCAAGGGCCCCTTCATTAGGATTTTTAACATCAATGATGTCGGCTCCTCCCTTTATTGCCGAGATTGTCTCCTGTTCGTTTACTACGCTGATGAGAAGTTGCATGGGGTGCAGGCTCCGAAAAAGTTATACATTATTTCTTTAAGTCGCTTATACATATCATTGCCCGACACACGGCACAAGGCGCAAGGTTCAGGGAAAGACGAAAACAGATAAAATTATGTTTACCCGATAATCCGGTTTTGATATTAGCTTTATTTACTATGGTTTTTAAGATGAAAGTTAAATATCAATGAATTTGCAGGTGAGGTTAAATGTCTTCTTTCGCGGGATTAGGTATTAAAATAAACTGGATATACGAGACTGTTGTAACCTGTTTTAATGACAATACGCCTCATGCCGCGCCATTTGGAATAAAATGCCCTGAAATAGATACCATACAGCTGGAAATGTATCAAGGTTCAGACACACTAGCCTGTATTATGGATAAAAAAGAATTTGTAATAAATTTTATCGATGACCCGGCATTTTTTTTTGCCTCACTGTATGATGAAAGTCAAATCTGTTATGTAGAAGCCAATAAAATAAAGGCCCCGGCAATCGCTGATTGTCCGGCATTTATTGAAGCGGAAATAACAGATTGTAAGGAAAAAATGCAGAGTTATATTATTGATGCTAAAATCGTTGATATAAGTATTAATTGTATTCCCAGACTGTTTAATCGCGCGGAGGGGCTTGTTATGGAAAGCCTTATAGCCTCAACAAGGATCAGCTATATGCCTGAAGGAAAAGCAGATATTTTAAATGAAAACTACAGGGTGATAAAAAAGGTGGCGCCTGATTCCCGGTATGTTGAAATAATGGAAAAACTGTTAAATAAATGCTCGCCTGGAAATGAGTAGCATAGAAGGATCAAACATAAATCTAATGCTTTATCCGGATTATAACTCCTGTCTTTCACTCCTTGAAAATGAAGGGGTAAGCATCGGTGTCCTGAAACATGTAAAGGCAGTTCATCATTTTGCAGTGATAATCGGGAACAGGCTTATAGAACAGGGAAATGATGTAAATATGCCTTTGCTTGAAGCAGGGGCTCTGCTTCATGATATAGGCAGAGCAAAGACACACGATCTCTCTCATGCAACAGCCGGCTGTGAAATTGCAGAAAGACTTTGCCTTTCAAAGGATATCATCTCAATAATAAGGAACCATATCGGTGCCGGGATTACCAGGCGGGAGGCAATAGAAATGGGCCTTCCGGCACAGGATTATATCCCCATTACCATTGAAGAAAAGATTGTTGCGGCAGCAGACAACCTCGCCTTTGGCGACAGCCTGCAGACGATCAAACAGCTTGAGCAGAATATGCGCCGCAAAGGTATAAATGAAGGAGCAGAAAGATGCATTGCCCTGCACAGAGAGCTTTCGAAAATGTGCGGGATTGATATGGACGAACTTCTGGCAGGAAAATAATATTTTTGAAGTAATGTTACTCGTAGAAGGGGCGGGTTTTATGACCGACCTTACAGCTTGCGGCCGAAACACAAATTGAGAGTATAAAGTCTGATTCAACTATCTCAAAGCACACTTGACATGAAAAAACCAGGGGGCTACAATGCGATTTCTAATCGTTTCAGGGACCCCAAAATAAATTATTGCCTCATGGAATTTATTTTAGACTTTTTGCGGAACAGAAAATTTTATGCGTTATATTCGGATTTATCTATTTTAAACCTGTAACATCAATAATTAGTAAAAAGGAGAATTTAACATGGCAAAAATCAATAAAGTAATGGTTGGAGAATCTCTGATTGGCGAAGGAAACGAAGTAGCTCATATAGACCTTATTCTTGGACCTCGTGGCAGTGCGGCAGAGACAGCATTCTGCAACTGCCTTACCAATAACAAGGACGGTTTCACATCACTTCTTGCAGTTGTCGCACCAAACCTTGCAACAAAACCAAGCACGGTTATGTTCAATAAGGTAACCATCAAGGGCGCTACCCAGGCAGTTCAGATGTTTGGTCCTGCCCAGCGTGCGGTCGCCATGGCAGTAGAAGACTGTGTGGAAGACGGCACTATCCCTGTCGCAGAAGCTGATGATATTTTCATCTGTGTTGGTGTATTCATTCACTGGCAGGCAACCGATGACAAGAAGATTCAGGATTACAATTATCAGGCAACAAAGGAAGCCATAAAACGTGCTGTTGCCGGTGAGCCAAAGGCAGCCGATGTAGTTGCCCAAAAAGGCAGCGTAAATCATCCGTTCCAGGCAGCATAATTTTTTTGAGGCAGGCCTTTAAACAAACAGGCCTGCCTGTTTTTTTTAGGGTGGCATTCTTGTCCCGCCATCTTGTCAAGCCATAGCCTTGTGCAAAGGCTGAGGCTTTAGCGACGGCGGATTATATGCCACCGGATTTTATTACAGGAATAATAACCCAGTATAAACCGGTCGGGTATAAAACCCGACCCTGCGAAAATCTAAATAATTACAATTAAAATAACAAATGCTTTGCATAAGGAAAGCAAATTTTCTCGCCTATTATCAAAACATTCTTTATTATATCTTTACCAGTATCTCTTTGAAAATAATCATCCGGAGCCGACATGACTGACAATAAAATAAAACTTATAGGTATATCGGGAAGTCCCCGCATCGCCTCCACTGACTATGCCGTAAAAACTGCCTTAAGCTACGCGGAAGAAAAACATAATGTTGAAACGGATTATTTTTCAGTGCACAAAAAGCAGATCAATTTCTGTATTCACTGTGATTACTGTGTAAGGAAAAAGCAGGGATGCATACACAAAGACGATATGGTTGAGCTTTATCCAAAGCTGGAATGGGCGGATGCATGGATACTTGGAAGTCCTGTTTACCAGGGAGCAATCAGCGGGCAGCTCAAGACGGTCCTGGATCGAACGCGTGCATCAGTAGCCAGAAAAAAGACTGCCTTTGCAGGCAAGGTCGGGGCAGGGCTTGCAGTAGGAGGAGACAGGGTAGGAGGTCAGGAGCCTGTTATACAAACAATGATAGATTTCTTTATAATAAACGAGATGATCCCGGTCGGGGGAGGGGCCTTTGGTGCAAATCTGGGCATGACACTTTGGTCAAAGGATAAAAAGGCCGAAGGTACAGAGGAGGATGAGGAAGGAATAAGGACCATCCACAGGACCATCGATCATCTTGTAAAGCTTGCATCAAAATTAAGGGAATAAGCGAGGGGTTTAATATGCCTGTCAATATCGCCTGGGGAATCACCGGAGCGGGTGATCTCCTCAATGAAGTATTTGATCTCATGGATGCTTTATCAAAGCATGATGATCTTAGAATCACAGCTATTGTTTCAAAGGCAGGTGAGACAGTACTCAAATGGTACAATCTCATGGAAAAGCTTGATAATATCGCCGAGAAGGTCAAGATAGAAAAGGATGCCAATACACCTTTTATTACAGGCTCTCTGCAGACCGGAAAATACAAATGCCTTATAGTCGCTCCTGCCACTGCAAACACTGTTGCAAAGCTTGTGCACGGAATAGCAGATACCCTCCTTACAAACTGCGTATCCATGGTAAATAAGGTAAAAAAAGATATTTACATACTCCCGGTTGATCGGGAGAGAGGCACCATAACAACTTACCTGCCGGATGGAAAGCCATTTGAACTTACAATGCGTGATATCGATGTTGATAACACCGAAAAGCTGCGAAAGATGAAAGGGATTACAGTGATAGATAGTCCAGGAGAAATAAGGGGGATTATTGAAGGGTATTTATAAAAACACGGTTTAAAGTAAAAAGATTGAACGTTCAACTCCATATGCTTTATTTCTCAAAAAGGGAATTCTTATCAAAGAGTATCGCTTTTGTGTTCGGGAATCCATCAGAATCAACTGAGCTGATTATTGATGCTTTTGATTTGTCGATCAAATCTGTGAAATGGCAAATTCCACAGCCTCGTTAAATGGGTAAATTACACAATGGAATAATCGATTTGACATCTTGTCCGGCATGTTACTGAGTTAGATAAGTGATACTTTGTTATTTGTGAGGAAAAATATGATTGTGTTGTGAGTAAAATTTGTTCATCATCTGAGGAATGAAATATTCCCTGTTCTGAAACCTGAAGACTTTATTCTTAAAAATAGGAGGGTGATTTAACATGATAAATGCATTTGAGATCGTTTCCGCACCTGTTATCCCCGCTGAAAATAGGAAATGTAGTATTCCGTCACAGGATGTTCGCAGTCACCGGTTAACTCAGCTGAAGTTATACGCGATGGTCAACCTTCGCTTGAAGCGGTCGCATATTTTGAAAGGAAGGCTATGGGCGGCGCGGCGGCAATCACATACGGAGAAGTCGACGTAGACCCTGAAGATTATCGGGAAGGGAGATATCCTCGTGAAATCACCCGAATGAGCAATTATAACTACGCGCGTCTTGCAAGCGCAATCAGACGTCAGGGCGCCGTCGCTGTTTTAGAGCTGTGCTTTTCCGGTATCCATGCCCGTATGTATACGGGACCGGGAAAACCCGCATGGGGGCCGGTCGATATGGCTCCGCGATTCGGAGAGAAAGTCGCAGCTATGCCTGAAGAGAAAATCCTGCAAATTATAGACGAGTTTGGAAACGCAGCACTTGCGGCGAAAAATGCTGATTTTGATATGATATGCCTGCATGGCGCCCACGGCTTCGGTCTGCAGCAGTTCATGTCGCCGACCATAAACACCAGAACTGACCGATGGGGAGGCAACCCGGAAAACCGCTGCCGTTTCGCCGTCATGGCAATCGATAAGATTAAGCAACTCTGCGGTCAGGATTTCCCTGTTGAAATTCGAATCAGCGGCAGTGAAGTCGTAAAAGACGGATATGGCATTGACGAAGGCTGCCGGATAGCTGAGCAGCTTGATGGGCACGCGGATATAATCCATGTCTCTGTCGGAGCGATAGAAAGATTCGGAGCTGAAACATTATCGCGCACTCAAGTTAGCATGTTTTATCCCGCATGGTGTTAACGTCGAATGCGCGGCGGAAGTAAAAAAACATGTAAAAAAATCGTTTGTCGGTACAGTCGGCGGTCTGAGCGACCCTTATCAAATGGAGCAAATCCTCGCTTCGGGTAAAGCGGACATTATTTATATGGGGCGTCGGGCTTGTCTGCGACCCCGATTTCCCGAATAAGGTACGGCGCGGTTGTGTCGATGAGATACGCAAGTGTATGCGTTGCCTTACCTGCTTTGCCGAAGGAGTGAGGCACGGTGACCTCATTTGCGCCATCAATCCCGAAATAGGCCGCGAACGCGAGGTGTTCAGGGCCCTTCCCACACCTGAAAAGCAGCGTGTACTCGTTATCGGCGGCGGTATAGCCGGAATGCAGGCTGCGCTTACCGCGAGTAAAAACGGTCATGATGTGGTTTTATGTGAAAAGAGTGGCGAACTCGGTGGGAAAATCCTGTGCGAAACCGAGGTGCCGTTTAAGCAGAATTTGCATAATTACGTATTACTGCAACGGGCGCTGATTGCGAAATCGAGTATTGACCTGAGACTGAACAGGTCGGTGACACCGGAATACGCGCAGGCGGAATGTCCTGATGTCATTATAGCGGCAGTCGGTTCAGACCCGGTAACGCCAAGTATTCCGGGGATAAACGGAAGCAATGTGTATCAGGCGATTGATGTGTATAAAAACCCATCGCTTGTCAAAGGGAGAGTTGTCATTCTCGGGGCAGGTTTCGTCGGCACAGAGCTGGCTATTTATCTTAAAGATTTCGGAATCGACGCCGAAATCGTTGAAATGCTCGGTGATATAAACGACGGTGGCAACAGCACGCACAAGATCGCTGTTATCGATATGATAACGCAGAAAAATATACCCATCCATTTTAATACGAAGGCTGTTGAGATAACCGGAGATGGGGTAAAATGCCAGGGTCCGGATGGCGATGTGTTTTATGCCGCTGACGCGGTGATTCATGCCGTCGGTATGAAACCTCTCCATGACGAAGCTTTGAAATTCAACCGCTGCGCAAAGGACTTCCACATGATCGGCGAATGCCGGAAAGCCGCAAACATCCTTTACGCAACCAGCACCGCATACGCGGCTTCAAGGCTGATTGGGAGATTTTAATCCTGGTAAGGATCATTTAATGTCAGAAACCCTCAGACATTTATGTCGATATACGCGCCAAACAGTTCATTTCGGTTAGGTTAACCCCCAGCTTTGCCAGGGGGACCACCAACGTTTGACAGAGGGAAAGGGGTCAAAAAGGGGGTCAGTATAAAATAAAAGAGTATATTGACTTTTGAAATATCAGCCAGTATATTGCTGTAAATCCGGATAAACAGCGATAGAGGTGTCATATGCCCATTGTTCGTTTACTTGATCTTAATGATTTATTAAAGAAGAAATCTTTTTTTCTGTTTGGTCCAAGGTCTACTGGTAAATCAACACTCGTTAAACAACAGTTGTTGGATTCAGCCGGTATTATTGATCTTTTGGATTCCCGGCTGTTTTTGCGGCTTTCAAGCGCCCCTCATGAGATTGAAGAGATTATAGATGCTCTGGAAACAAATCTTGTTGTTATTGATGAAATCCAGCGTATTCCTGAACTGCTGAATGAGGTCCATCGATTGATTGAAAACAGAAAGATACGTTTTTTATTGACTGGAAGCAGCGCCAGAAAACTAAAAAGAGGCAATGCAAATCTCCTTGCAGGACGGGTATGGGAAGCAAGACTTTACCCGTTAACGTGGAAAGAGATCCCTGAATTTAATCTTGAAAGATACCTTCTTTATGGCGGATTGCCATCGGTTTACCTTGGAGAATACCCTGAAGAGGAACTTGATGCTTATGTAAATACCTACCTGAAAGAAGAGATAATGGCCGAGGGTTTAATAAGAAACCTTCCTCCCTTTGCCCGTTTTTTAAAGTCCATGGCCCTGGCAAACGGAGAAGTTATAAATTTTACAAAACTTGGTAATGACTGTCAGGTTGCTTCTTCTACAGTAAGAGAATATATATCTCTTCTGGAAGACACGCTGGTTGGCTTTTTACTTCCTGCATGGATAGAATCAAAGAAAAGAAAAGCTATTAAATCAGGAAAATTTTATTTTTTTGATCCTGGAGTTACACACACTCTTTCAGGTACGCAGGCTCTTGATAGGAATTCGGATCTATATGGTAAAAGCTTTGAACAATTTATAGGTATGGAAATCCGGGCATACCTTGGTTACAGAAGGTCAAATTCATCTCTATCCTACTGGAGATCAACCCATGGACACGAAGTTGATTTTTTAATTGGGGAAAAAATTGCAGTTGAAGTTAAGTCAAGCCAGCGTGTAACCTCAGCTGATTTTAAAGGGCTGAAAGTTCTTTCTGAAGAGGAGATATTTTCGGACTTCTATCTGGTGAGTCAGGATCCGGTAGAAACAAAAAAAGGCAATATCCATGCTATTCACTGGAAAAAATTTCTGGAAAGATTGTGGAGTGATAAAATAATATAAAATAAAGAATGTATTAAATTCTTGCGACCCTGTTCGCCAAAGCCTTGGCGAAGCCTTCTGGCTTCTGACTATTGCCCTCTGACCTCCGGTTTTTTCTTTCCCTAACAGCCTACAGTCTAAACTGCTTCAGCCTGCTTTGTCCCCTGATCTCCGACCTCTATCTTTTCCTTCTTGAATTATTTTTAAATAAGATTTAAAAATAGTACGTATCATTTCAGGTATAAAGATGTACTGTCTTACAAGTCTTCCAAAATAAATTATTACCAGTTTTAAAATAAAAACCATTATCCTATTTTAACAAGAGGGGAAAATGTTATTTGATTATTTAAGGACGTACCCCTTTAAGTTTTTAAATTATTAACGACCGTCCCACTTCACTTCACTTCACAGTACTGTAAAAAGTGCAGAACTGACACTGCTGGTTTCTGCAGAAAAAGAGGAACAATATGAAAATAACAAGTGTTGAAATCTGGGAGATTCAAAACGGGATGTTGCCCATAGATCACCCCATAATGATCAGGGTAAATACCGACGAAGGTATAAGCGGACTTGGAGAAGTCGGTCTTGCCTATGGGACCGGATATTCAGCCGGAATCGGTTATGTCAAAAACCTGGCAGAAGGTTTTCTGATCGGGGCAGATCCTATGAAAACAGAAAAGCTCTGGGACACCATGTTCCGGAAGACATTCTGGGCGCAGGGGGGAGGCCCGGTGGTTTTCGCCGGGATGAGTGCGATAGATATAGCCTGCTGGGATATCAAGGGGAAGGCATTGGGACAACCCATTTATCAGTTGCTCGGCGGCAAAACCAATGACACTCTGAGAAGTTATGCGAGTCAGGTCCAGTTCGGATGGGGCGAAGGTGATTATCTCTGGTTGTCAAAGCCGGAAGAATATGCTGAAGCCGCAATAGCTGCTGTGGAGGACGGCTATGACGCCATCAAGGTAGATCCCGTTACATTTGATGAAGATGGGAAATTTGGATCAAATATGAGACAGATCCTCAGTAACAGGACAGTTAAAATGGCATACAACCGCATTAAAGCAATGCGGGAAGCAGTGGGAGATGATGTGGATATTCTGATAGAGCTTCATGCCGCGCCTGTTGTTACAGCTGCTATTCAATTAGGTAAGGCCTTTGAAGAATTCAACTGCATGTTTTTTGAAGAAGGAGTGCATTACCTTAATCCCAAACTCCAAAAAAAGTTAAGTGACAATGTTAATATTCCAATGGCAGCCGGTGAGCGTCTTTATACAAGATGGGGCTACAGGGAGTATTTCGAAAATCAGAGCCTTGCAATGATCCAGCCTGATTTATGTCTGGCGGGAGGAATTACAGAAGGGAAGAAAATATGCGATTATGCTCATATATATGACATCACTGTACAGATGCATGTCTGCGGAAGCCCAATCTCAACTGCGGCGGCATTACAGCTTGAAGCTGTAATACCTAATTTCCAGATTCACGAACATCATGTCAGGGCGCTGAAACCAACTAATAGAGTTCTGTGCCTGCAGGATTATCAACCAGTAAAAGGACAGTACGTAATCCCGGACCTGCCGGGATTAGGAATAGATTTAAATGAGGAAATTGTCACTAAACAGCCCTGCATTATTGTTAAGTAAGACTATAGGCAGGATATTATGAAACATGCAGAATCAGTCGGCACAAGGACAATCAGTAAAGTTCGATGGAGACTGATACCTTTTCTCTTAGCCTGTTACATAATAAATGCTATTGATAGAGGGAACCTCTCCTTTGCCGCTCTTACAATGAACAGCGAATTGAACATTTCCTCCTCTGCATATGGTGCATTATCCTCAATATTCTTTATCCCCTATTTCCTTTTCGAGGTACCGAGCAACCTTCTCCTTAATCGTTTTGGAGCGCGAAAGTGGATTGCACGTATTATGGTAACCTGGGGACTGGTTACCTGTGCGACGATGTTCAGCAATGGCTTTGGTTACATTGCAACAATGCGCTTTTTACTCGGAATGATGGAAGCCGGCTTTTTCCCCGGTGTAATGTTTTATTTCACCCTGTGGTTTCCTCAAAGAGAGAGAGGCAAGGTTGTTGCTTTTTTCATGCTGGCATTGCCATTGGCGGGTTTTATCTCGGCCCCGGTATCCGGATGGATCCTAGACAATCTGAACTGGATGGGACTTTCAGGGTGGAGGTGGCTTTTCTTCCTCGAAGGTTTACCCGCAATTCTAACAGGCATATTGACCTGGTTTTATTTAACGGATTTCCCGCAGCAGGCAAAGTGGCTTTCAAATGAAGAGAAAACCTGGCTCATTACTGAAATGGAAAGAGAGAATGCTGCAAAAACCGGTGCAGGGAAAAAACACATAAAATTTAAGGAGATGTTCAACGATGTCAGAGTCTGGCGCATCGGGATCATTTACCTCTTTATGTCCATGTCGGCAGCGACAATGTTTACATGGACAGCACTTCAGGTTTCATAAAGGCAAGGTTTGGTTATACAGGGGTCCTGGTTTTTATATGCGTGTGCTATATCCTGAGCATTTACCTGACTGCGACATTACCCCTGAATCATAAGGAAACTGAAAGCAAGGCATGGCAGACGATACATTGAAAAGGCGAAATGTATTAAAATAACAGCAGGTGCGGAACAAGCGGTGAATCGACTGAATCGTTGAATTATTTTTAAATAAGATTTAAAAATAGTACGTATCTTTTCGGGTATAATGAATTATCTCCTTGCAAGTCTTTCTTAAATATTAATCAATGCCTATAAAAACTTATTAGCTTAAGAGTTTCCCATGCTCATGGTGTGTAAATCTAAAATAAATATTTTAAAAAGGAATCTAATGATGTCGACTTTAATACCCATGGAGAGAATTGAGAATGCAATTTATTTTATCCGGAGTCATAAAGTCATACTGGACAGGGATCTGGCAGCACTTTATGATGTAGAAACTAGAGTGTTAAAACAAGCTGTTAAAAGGAATCTGGATAGATTCCCGACGGATTTTATGTTTGAGCTTTCAAAAGAGGAGTTTGAGAATTGGAGGTCACAATTTGTGACCTCCAAAAGTGATAAGATGGGATTGAGACATCCGCCTATGGCATTCACTGAACAAGGAGTTGCGATGCTATCAAGTGTGTTACGAAGTAAGAGAGCAGTGCAGGTAAATATTGAAATCATGAGGGCATTTGTAAAATTACGAGAAATTCTTTCCACGCATAAAGATCTAAAAAGAAAGCTGCTTGCTTTGGAGAAAAAATATGATGAACAATTCCAAATAGTCTTTGAGGCAATAAGGGCACTCATGGTCGAAGAAGAAAAACCTAAACGGAAAATAGGATTTCAGGTAGAAGAGCCAAAAGCGAAGTATAAAAGAGAAAAGAAATAATGTAATGGTGTGGTGCTGGAAATATGTCCAACATCAAGGGCAGTTCCCCTTGTTTTCGCTGACCTCTGACCTCAGATTTCTGACCTCTATCATTTCCTTCTTGAATTATTTTTAAATAAGATTTAAAAATAGTACGTATCATTTCAGGCATAAAGACGTACTGCCTTAAAAGTCTTTCAAAATAAATTATTACCAGTTTTAAAATAAAAACCATTATCCTATTTTAACAAGAGGGGAAAATGATATTTGATTATTTAAGGACGCCCCTCTTTACAATTTCAGTATCAAAGCGTTACAGACTTTCAAATCTTTTGTAAGAAAAAACATAACCTGTTTAATTTTAGACGTTTAATGTATTAATGAGTCAAGGGCAGACCCTTTATGACCCCTTTATTGGCTGTAATCTCTCATCGCTCTAGTGAGAAAACAGAATCACCTTTTACTCACTGGTATTTGGGGAATAGCTAATTTTAATAAGTTCCTATAATTGCAGAATATTTTCGATTTTATTTTTCTATTTGGGGATTTTGCCAGCATTGGCATTTTCCCCAAATAGGGATTTTATTGTCCGGTTTTCATTTTTTAAACTGCTATTTGGTAAATTTGGCAACGCTGCCATTTTTACCAAATAACCGATTTCACCCATTACATTTCAGTCTTTAAAGCTAATAAAACGTACCTCTAAATATCAAAACTCTTCTGGATTGATATTTAGAAGTACATCTCATAGGACACAGTGTTTGACCTATTTTTAAAATCGATTACTCCCATAAATAGCCTCCAAAAGCCTTGCTATTACTGCATCTTAAGTGTTTTTTACTTTTTTATGGTCGTCCCTGTTCTTACTGTTCTTACGAATATTAAAATAACCTGCTGAGTTTACAAACCGGGTTCACTCACATGATGACTCTTGTTTTCCCTCCGAAAAACAAATGTAAGAATCAGGCATGATATTGGGAGTAAGATCCCATAACCTATGATACCGATGCGCTGAATATCCATATCCCCAATAATGGGTCCAATAGCCCCGATCAGGCACAGTGCACCAGTAATAGTCAATGACCATCGGGCCGCCGAATAGAGGCCTGATCCTATAAATACTTGAGCAGAGAAAAGCAGCGATAACCCGAGAAAGATATCCCAGGCCAAAAGCTCAACTGCATAGTATACTGAGGGCCATTGAAGCACAGTGAAATCAGTCTGACGTCCCGAAGACAGCGCCACGAAATGAACACAACTGGTCAAGCCTGCCATGAGCACACCAAATGAAAGAGCAATCAACGCCAGCGGCTTTCGATCTTCAATCGCGTAACAGTAAATTGCCACCATCAAAATCACGATGAGGAACGCGGCTATAAGGGTAATGACCTCCATCAACGCCAATATCGGATCAACAATCGGTTCGTCTAAACCAGCCTGGGCAATACCGATTGCTACAGTGATGGTGTACCCGACACTCACAAAAAAGAGACCTAATGATGATAAAAAACCAAGCCGTTGATTCAATCCCATTGTTCAAACTAACCCCTAATAGAAGATTTTATAGACTATTTGCCATAATTCCTAAAATAATAAAAGTTTAGATTATGAATATAAATAAAAATTCAATACTGTTTTCAGAGTTATTTGATTATTAAAGGACGTCCCCTTCTACGTCCTAGGGAACTTTCATCCCCTGTTACCTGCCGGTTTTAATCGGCGCTTCTCAATGTCAAGGGCTGACCCCGATTATACCACATTTTTATCATATGCTTGTATCCCATTATTTATTTTGATAGTATATGCACTAATAATAATTCAGATAAAAACCATATTCGGAGTTAAAGATGAACACTGCAGAAAATCTTCTTAAAGAGGCTTTAACACTTAATCCTTTTCAAAAGGCTCAACTTATTGACAAACTGATTTCATCCCTTGACAAGTCAGACAAGGAAATAGACGAATTATGGGCCAAAGAAGCTGAGGACAGGATTGAAGCATATAATGCGGGAAAAATGAAAGCGGTATCATTGGAAAAAGTTCTTCAAAAATACAGGTAAATATTAATGAAGATAAATTTTCTGGAAGTCGCTCAATATGAACTGGAAGATGCTATTGATTATTATAATTACGAACTCCCGGGGATTGGTGATGCATTTTTAAATGAAGTATTAAATGCACTTGACAGGATTGGCAAATTTCCGGAGGCATGGCATCCCTGCTCAGAAAGAACGAAGAGATGTCAGACTCGTCGTTTTCCATATGGGATAATTTATCAAGTTCGCGATCAGGAAATACTTGTAGTAGCAGTGGCTAATCTTCATCGAAGGCCTGATTACTGGAAGGATAGAATATAAGTCAACCCTAACAGCCTATAGTCTAAACCGCTTCCATGGCGCGGCGAAGCCTTGGCGAAGACGGCAGCCTGACTTAGTCTCCGACCTCTGATCTCTGATTTCTGACCTCAGCTTTTCCTGACCTCCCTTTCAACTTCCAGCTTTGAGCTTTCAGCTCGCCTACTTTTCCTTCTTGAATTTATTACAAAAAAGTCTTAAATATTAAGCCAGTGAAATTCATAGTTATGGCAGCAAAGCGGATTTCACCGGGCTAAAAACGTATCTTTTCGGGTATAATAAAATTCTGCCCTTTTCCGCCTCTGGCGGATTAAAGCGCTATAGGCGCAATGTCTTATGTTTTTCAAAATAAAATATTTTATTTGACGTCATTCCACGGCTACGACCGTGGAATCCAGTTGTTTTTGATTTATAGTTTTGGGGTTCTGTCAAGAGTGTAGACCTGACACCTTTGTTTTTCCCAGGTTTTAAAACCAAAAATGAGGGAATCATATTCGCAATGAGCTAAGCGGAGATTTGATAATGGATACCCCCTTAACAGATTTCATAATACATTTTTTAGTTGTGTTATTTTTACAGGGCGGATAAAATACACCCTATTTAAATATAAATAGGGTAATAACTATCCGTGAGTAAAAAACAAAAAATACGAAATTCTATCGAACAGGCGACAGAAATAATTCTGGATCGCAATGGTATAATCAGGACTTCTGAAGCTATTAAAGCAGGTATACATCCCAGAACTCTTTATCAGATGCGGGACAGGGGAATCCTTGAGAAACTTTCCCGCGGGCTCTACCATCTTATGGATATTGAAGCTGTTTCAAATCCTGATATTGCTGTTATTGCCAGCAGAGTTCCTAATTCTGTAATATGCCTTATTTCTGCACTTTCATTTCATGGGATCACAACCCAGATCCCCCATGAGATTTCTATAGCAATCCTCAAAGATAAAAAAGCCCCTGTTATCGATTATCCACCCATAAAAGTTTATAAGTTCTCCAGCTCAGCTTTTAGCGCCGGCATTGAAGAACACAGAATCGATGCTCTGACAGTAAAAATTTATAACCCTGAAAAAACACTGGCGGATTGCTTTAAATTTCGCAATAAAATAGGTATGGATGTTGTGCTTGAGGCCCTGAAACTCTATAGAAACAACATGAAATTCAACCATAAAAAAATTCTGGAATATGCCAGGATTTGCAGGGTCGATAAAATTATTCTCCTATACCTGGAGGCTAATATATGAAGTCTCCTGTAAACATATCTGCCTCAGTACCCTGCACCTGTCCTGCTATGTTACAGCCGGGAGAGCACTATAGCTGAGAAATTTGAAGCAATGATAAAACTCGGATACCTTAACAGCCGTATGAAGGATTTTTATGATATATGGTTACTGTCATGTTATTTCCGGTTTGAATTTACAGATCTTGCAGAAGCTGTGAGACTGACATTTAAACAACGGGGAACAGAATTAAAGCAGCCTGTTGAAGCTTTTTCAGCAGAGTTTGTTTCTTCAAAACAAAATATGTGGATTGCCTTTTGTAAACGCCTGAAACTTGATAATGTCTCCTTATCGTTTCAGGACATCGTGGCTGAAGTTGAATCGTTTCTAATTCCTGTAGTCAAAGGGGTTCCTGAATTAAAAAAATGGAAGCCGTCAGGTCCCTGGTCATAAATGATCCTGACTTCCGTGGCACGGCATTTTATCAGGGCGTCTTGTCACGGCGTAGCTTCAAGCGAAGACGGAAGCCTTGGCGTAGACTGAAGCATTGGCGACGACGGCAGCCTGTATTTCTAATCTTGCCTGTCCGCCAGTAGCTTTATGCGGAGGTGGAAATCTTTTACCCAGTTAAATACGCGTAGCGGGATGCGAAGCAGCATTTAACCGGGATGAATATTGAACCTTGAATTGGTTTTGGTGCTGACTCCTGGCATCCGACCTCTGATCTCTCTTCTTTTTCTTCCACTAACAGCCTACAGACTAAACCGCTTCAGCCTATTTTTTCCCTGCCTCTGACCTCCGACCTCTGATTTCTGATCTCTGGTCTTTTCCTTCTTGAATTTATAACAAAAAAGTCCTAAATATTAAGCCAGTGAAATTAATTTTAATGACAGCAAAGCGGATTTACCCTGTTAAATTTTCCAGATGGAACCCTATTAAACAGGGTGAACCGGGCTAAAACGTATCATTTCAGATATAAAGATTTACTGTCTTACAAGTCTTTCAAATAAAATAATTATTACCAGTTAAAAACATTTGACGTCTTATTTTAACAAGAGGGGAAAATGTTATTTGATTACTAAAGTTTCGCAGTTATATTCAATATGCGACGCAAAGGAAATAAGCTGCAATTTCAATATAATAGAAAAATAGTTACACTATAAAACATATTGAATATATGGTCGTTGACTTCTGATTTTTAAAGCAAAAAACAGGTGGGGTGTAATCCGTCTTCGCACAAGGCTACGCCGGGACGCGAACCCCACCCTACGTTTTACAAGTCTTTCGTAGGGGTCGGATTTTATATCCGACCTAGTATTTACAGGGCATACGGCGAGTAAAAACAGAAAAGGAAACCAACATGAAAGTAGACCTTAGAAGGCAATGGTATTGGTTCTTGGGACTGGCTGCCATTGTCGCAATCTCAATACTGATGGCTTTTGCTATCGAGCGCGACTGGGGGAATGTGGATGTCTCAATCGTTCGGCTTGAAAGCGCTAACGGTGATGTGATCGTGGCCAAATTGTTCCGCCCGGTCACAGCTTCAGCCGATAATCCATTGCCGGCCGTGGTGAATATGCATGGTTATCAGAACGACAAAGACGTTCAGGATTCGTTCTCGATTGAACTTGCCCGTCGTGGCTTTATCGTTTTGGCTCCGGATGCAGCTGGGCATGGAGATTCGGAAGGGGGCATCAATTTTGGCGCAAATCCCACTTACGTAATGGGCAATGCAGATGCGTTAAAATACGTGATCACCCTCCCGTTCGTTGATGCAGAACACATTGGCGTCATGGGTCACTCATTGGGCGGTTTGAATGCCGTTAACCTGGCTGCCCTTTTCCCGGATATCGTGGATGCGGTTAACCCGCATGCCTCTGTGTCCGGCAGCAAAGACCTCCCCAACGTTTTGATTACCACTGCACGCTACGAAGAATTCTTCCGTGAAGGTGCAGCGCGTACCGAGAGTTTGACCAGCAATAAAACTCAATTAACCAATATGGGTTTGGAGGATTTGGGGACTATAGACTGGGATACCACCTACGGTAGTTTTGATGATGGAACCGCACGTCGAATGTCTTTGATCAACATCAACCATCACCTCACTACATTGAGTGGCAAGGCCGTGGCAGAAGCTGTGGACTGGATGCGCCTGGCCCTCAAGGGTGGTGACGGTGGCCCGCAATGGATCGAGCCGACCAGCCAAATTTACATGTTCAAGGAAATCTTCGGGTTAATCGCCCTTTTGGGAACTTTGGTTTCATTGATCCCCCTCACCAATATCCTCCTGACTACAGGTTACTTCAAGCCTGTTGCCCAGGCTGTTCCGCAGAAGCATCTTCCCAACAATGGCACATGGTGGAAGCTGGCAACAATCAACATGATCATTGGCGGAATCCTGTATCCTCTTACAACCCAATGGGGAGGATCGAATGGCGTGATTGGAAAATGGTTCCCATTTATGAAACTTCAAATGGGTAATGGCGTGGCCGCCTTCTTCCTTATGAATGCTGTTGTGGCCGGAGCGCTGTTCCTGTTCTGGTGGCGGGATGCCAGGAAGCAAGGCATCACCATGTACGATATGGGCGTGTCCTTTGATGAAAAGAAGACCGTCATCGACTGGGGCATCATTGGCAAAACTGTCTTGCTGGCCGTAATTCTGTTCATGTGGATGTACCTGTTCGAAGGGTTCTTCCAACACTTCTTTGGGGAGGAATTCCGTTTTGCCTGGCCTTACATGCGGCAATTCGCAACCCTGAACCGAGCAGGATTGTTCCTCATCTACATGATCCCGGCTCTGCTTTTCTTCCTGATCAACGGCGGCATTTTCCTGTTTGGCCAAGCCAGACTAAAGGAAGGGGAATCCCCTGCTATGACCCAGATTGTCTGGTGGCTCAAGGTCGTGTATGCCATGGTCACTGGTCTGGTCGTGGTATGGCTCATCCAGTACCTGCCATGGTTCCTTGGTTCAACCGGGGGCCCTGGCTTTGAGATTCTCGGATTACGGCAATACGGTGGGATGTGGCCTTTGATGCTCTGGGTGTACATTCCCGAGTTCATCATCCTCTTCTTCTTCCATACCTGGTTCTATCGTCGGACCGGAAGGATCTACCTTGGGGCTCTGGTGACAGCAAGTTTGGTTACCTGGTTCTTGGCCGCTGGATCGGTCCTCGCTCCGTAGCTTTAGGAAAGCTGAATTACACTGGTATTACACCCATGGTACAGGTGGAAAGAAAATAAAAATAAAAAGATTTCTGGATTAATGAACTGCCCAGCAGCAAGCAGCGGGGTATCAATTAAGTCCTACTCATTTCTGACTTCTGATCTCTGTTTATTTTCTTTCCCTAACAACCTACCCTGTCCCGCCATCCTATCGGGACATAGCTTCAGCGAAGACCGAAGCTTTATACGAAGGCGGGAATATTGAATCCATTATCCTGTCATTTCGACCAACGAGAGAAATCTTAGTCTTTTGTCTTTCCACTTGTTTTAAATCCCGAGCAGTTTTCGGGGAGCCCTCGACCCCTTGAATCCTTGAACCTTTTCTTTTTTATCTTCAGCGTCCATGAAATTATAACTGGAACCATTTACAGAATCTATTTCATTATTTCATGGACGTCCCGGGTTACACGTTTTACCACTACTCTCTTTCTCTGAATAGTGCGGCCACATCGGTTAGTTAAGACTATTCACTGAACAACATCCGGGCGACCTCCATAGCTTCAGGGATATTCAGGCAAAACACATTATTTTCATTCACACCTTTATCTTTTGTCCAGGTATCGTAGTGCTCCTTCGTACAGAAGAAGTTCATGATGTTTCAGGCGCCGCAGGCCCAGTTTTCGAATTTGTTCAGGTCAACATGAAGGACCCGGGTTTCTTCAGGTTCATAAGTAGTAATACAACCGTCCTGGACCCTTATGTTAACCGGTTTGCCGCATTCGCTACATTTTGATTGAATGCGGATATTCTGGCCGAATGTTAATGACGTTCCAAGAGCATCCACCGCACACATGGCAAACAGGGTTCGTCCGTCTTCCAAAAAGACCTGGTGGGAGGTAGGGACCAATGACAATGGATAGATGAAGTTCAGGTCTCCGTTGTCTGAACTAGCCACAACTTTCTTGGTGATAAGACTTTCAGCAAGTTTCTTGGTGTCCGATCCTTCGAACTGAGTCGGGTAATCCCTTTTAACGTTAAATGGCTTTTTGTTTGCAATGGAATAGTCCATGAGCCATCTTCTGAAACTATTTTCCTCGGGCGTCAAACGAGAAACAATGCTGTCAATCATCAAACGGTCTGGGGAATAACTTTCAAACTGCATATCCTCTCTCCTTTTATTAGATCGTAGGGCATTTCGGTTGCCTTTGTTGCTAAAGGCGCCCATCATAGTGTTTACGTCAAAATCATCTTTACATCCCTGCTACTTACCATATTTATAAAGCAAAAGATTCTTCCCGGCTGGGGAAGAATCCGTCCAATAGCCCCCAGCTTTTCTTCTCGATTTCCTCTTTTTTTGATAAGAATTCCCTTTTTAAGGAATAAAGTATATGGAGATCGGTGTTGATGTCAATCTTCAATCACCCCACCATATAGTGAACCGATCGTAATGGGGTCTCCTATTAGCTCATGGACTTATTATGTAGTGGGTAGAGTTAAAAACACTTGTAAATTTTAAAAAAATGAAGATAAAAATAAGTAAAATGGAGCAAAACATATTAATGAGCTAAACGGAGATTTGACCCCTTTATCATTTTTAGAAAATTATCTTTCGGAACAAGATCTCAAAGTGGTATTAAAAACCATAGTGTCTTACCCAGCCTCCTTCAGACTGCAAGGCGTCAGGGCGTATCACCCATTACTTTCTTCCAGACCCTTTTTACCGCCGCTACAGATATTGCTAAGGTTGCTTTATATAGAAATTCTTCCTGATTGCGCCTAGCTTACAGTTTCCATAAGGACTAAACTGTTACTATTTACCCTGTTAAATTTCCCGGAGGGAACCCTATTTAACAGGGTGAACCGGGCTTGAATTTTGAATCTTGAATTATTCTGAAATAAGTTTTAAGAATAACTGTATCATTTCAGGCATAAAGAGGTACTGCCTCAAAGACTTATCGCTTTAAGGTTTTTCATTGATAATTGTTAATTGATCATTGATCACTGTTAATAGTATTATCGTTTTATCTAAAATATTGAATTTTTTACCCAGTTAAATCCGTATGGCGGGGTGCGGAGCATCATTTAACAGGGCAAAGTAATTATTAACACGGGAATCCAGTTGTTTTTGATTTAAGATTTTGAGGGGCTGTCAAATATGTAGGCCTGACACTGAAGCTTTGCACTTTCTTGATTTTCAATTTCTTTGACACAATTATTTCAAGGCAACACATATGAAAAATTCAAATACAGATGTCATTCTCAATATTATATTTAATGAAAATATCAATGCTTTAGAATTTGAGAGGATTCTAAATTATTATTATTTTAAAAGTAGGCAAAAAAAATTTAAAAACATAAGTTTTAATTTTAAATCAACTACTTTTTGCGGATTAATGGAATTAAGCCAAATAGCGTTATGGGTGTCTTATCTAATTTCAAAATCAAAACAAGTAAGTGTTATTTTACCTGATGATAATAATTTCTATAGATTCTTGTACAATTATGAATTTATAAATCATATTACAAAATTAGGTATAACAGACCCCGAAACCAAGCTTAAAAAACCATACACACCTCATGGAAAACCAATGTTTCCTATGAAATTCTATAACGATGAGCAGTTTAAGTCCTTTATAGATGATATCTCTAAACCAGAGAGAACAGAAATTTATTTAAATGAAATAAAAGAAAGTACATTAGTCAAAAATAACGTTATTCATGAGATTATACTTAAAGAGATAGGAGATAACATATTTACTCATTCAAAAAGTAAATTCTCAAATATTATAATGACCAAATTAAGAAGCCTTTCAAAATTTAATAGAACAGATTTTGAAACCCATTTCATAAATAAAATAGGTAATAAGGAAATCCTTTATATTGTAATCAGCGATTCTGGTTCAGGTATAAATAAAAAGTTAGTAAAACCTTATATGGATGATAAAATTTTACCAGAGAAAACTAAAAAACAAAATCCTTCAGAAATCGATATATTAAAGTATGCTTTTTTAAAGCATTCTACATCACGAACAGATGAGGAAAGAAAAAAAGATTTAATTAAATATCTAGAAAGTCCCTCTCTTGATTACCCACTTCCAACTGGACTTTACAAAGTTAAAAACATAGTTCAACAATATGAAGGATTATTATATGTTAGGAGTGGTAAATCCATATTATGCTATGATTACTTTTCTGAACCTGGAAGAGAAAAAATATTTTCTAATGAGTCTGTTAATAAACTAGAAAAATTATCTTCTTTCCCAGGCACACAATTCAAATTTTATTTCCCAATAAAAAATATCGTTGAAAAATATTCAAATTTATATATGCCTACTGAAGAGATACAAAAGGCAGGAATTAGTCTTTTGGATTTTATTTCTTTAAATGAATATCTTGATGAATCATTCGATGAACATAAAGATATTTCAAGAATACAAGCAATTTTAGATAAAATTGAGAGTATCAAACTAAAATATAAAAATAAAAACGGTGGAGTACTGATTGATGTTGCTAATTTCAAATATGTTAAGAATAAGAATATTAAACATTTAATAGTATCAAATATAATGGCTGCACAATTGTCTAATTTAGCTTTCATATTGGTTAATTTAGATAATAAATTCATAGCTGAATTTCATAAAGACTATAACGATGAAAAATTCTTTGATTATTTCTTACCTTTACTTGCATATGATAATATTTTTAATCCAAAAATAATAGGTCTTGGATCATCAAATGTTTCTGATATAAAAAATCATTTTTATGCATTAAAAGATCAAAAAGAAAAAAATAACTACTACGAAAAATGTAGACATATTTTCTACTCAGATAACTCTTTATCAATAAAATTCAATACAAATGATGTTCGTAATTATTTTTGCGAACGTTTATCAAAACATATCGAGCCCAAAATATTAGATGCTAAATATAATATTTATTACCCCAAACAAAAGGTTCTCATACCAAATAAATATTACTGTCTTGGTTTTTTTGAATTAACCAACTTATACGATTCTAGGCTCTTATTTAACGAAGTTCTAACGTGGATAATTCTAAACCTACAAATCGAAAAACCTGACTGCATAATAACAATCGGTGATAATGCAAAATATTTTCTTAACAAAATATACAAGGATTTTGAAAACCAGGATATAAAAATAAATGCAAAAAGATATTATATTGACACTTCAAATATCTATCTATCTGCATATAATTTACAAAGTAAAATATCGAATGATGAATCAATTGTCTTTATTACTGATGTTGTTGGTAGTGCTGAGTATCTTACCACTACAATTGATCAACTAAATAGAAGCAAGATCAAAAAAATACTCACCATAGTTAATGCCACGCCAACTGATACTTTATTTGTTAACAAAATAAATTATCCTATCGCATGTATCATTGAGAAGAAAATCGAATATTCCACTAGAATGCCTAAACATTGGAGTTACAATGATGTTAAAATATTTGATGTAAAAAGTAATCGATTAATAGAAAGCGCATCTCCGCTTGAAGGTCCAATATGGATCAAACTTAATGAAAAAAAAGTAAGAGATGAAGACGGTGAATTCATGATACAAATTAATCCCTTTTTGGAGGACTTAATTAAAGCAGAAAAAGCGTATTTCCGGGGACATTTTGAATCAAGAAACAACCATATGGCTTATCTATTCAATATTAAATCAATTATCAATGAGTACACAGATGAGATAAGTGACACAATTGTTGACTATTTATATGACATCCTGCCTCGTATGGATACTTATTCAAAGCACAATAATAAAGATAATATGATTTTATATTTACTTTATCCCACGTTCAACCCTGGATTAGATATAGTTGCACAATCAATTGCAAAAAAGATACCTCATTTATCATTGATACCAATTACCGAGGCAGATTTAGAAAAAAATCTGTCGGCAAAATATAATTTTGATGGGAAACCAGTTATACTTATTGATGATGCTTTTAGTACAGGGATGACTATTGAACAGATGATTGATATAGCATCAGAACGAGGAGCAAAAGAAATCTTTTCTTTTGTTTTAATTAAAAGAGGTAACGCATTTCAAGGTAGAAAATTTGAAAAAATTAAACAATATGGTGATTCTTCAGTACACTCACGATATTTAGTAGACGCTGAAATTCCAAGCTTTAGTAGAAATAATTGTCCATTATGTAAAAAAATTGATGATTATAACGATATAATCACGCAACTTACTGATGATACCTCATTTAAAGGTTTCAAGTCATTTATTCAGAAATTATCAGATGACCTTATAATTAGGCCAGTCTCTGATATTTTTGAGGAACGTAAATATTATTTAGAAGAGTCATATAAAT
>CAWFFS010000005.1:0-326456 GCA_963815145.1 uncultured delta proteobacterium | reverse complement strand
GCCGTGAAGATACTGCTTCATCAAACTTGCGCCGGGCATGTACCCAACAGGCCACCTCTATGATGCCTTCCATCCTGAAAAGCTCGTCATATCCGCTGTAGGCATCAGCATGGATGTAGCCTCTATAGACTCCCAGAAAATCAAGGGGCCTCTTTTTGCTCCTGTCCGGTGAAAAATCATATACGCATATTGGTGGTCCTGGTCCTCCCCGGACATATACCCACAACCGGGCCTTTTTTACTTTGCCGTTCCCCTTAACCTGAAGAGGTATGATGGAATCATCAGTAAACAGGATGTCCCTCTCAAGAACCGCCCTTTTCAGTTCATTTTGAAGAGGACGTATAGCTTCATAGATCTGCATCATCCAGCTGGTTTGTGTTCCCCGTGGTATATTTACCCCTTCCCGCTCAAAGATTGCATCCTGGCGGTACAGGGGCAGATGATCGGCAAACTTGCTTACAATAATATGGGACAAGAGCCCAACATCCGCCTTGCACTTCTCAATAGGATGATCCGGCATAGGGGCGGTGATAACGCCTGTATGTCCGGCTGCAATGCTGTCAGGAGAGGCATATTTAGGCCGTATGTACACATTGACAATCAGTTTCCTGGGCCGGTATTCCAGTTTCTCGGATATTTCCTCACCGATCTTTTTAAGAGGCTTTCCTGTTTCGGGGCATATCTTCTCTTCTTCGGGGATATCCAGAAGTATCTCCACCCGCTCCAGGTGATCGGGTATGGAACGCGGCCCGGGTGATTACGCTTGACAGTGCGGGTCTTTTTTATTTCAACCTTCTGCTCAGGGATGATCTCGGGCTGAGTCTGTGGAGCCTGCTGATCAAGCGCTTCCATGAAAAAACTGTCAAACACCATCTGTCTCGGGTCAATTTTCTCGGATCGTTTGCCGTAGACCCTTCTCAGTAGTTGCTCAATCTGATGCTGAAGCTTTTTCATTGTAAGCTGAGTAGACTCAAGCTTCTTAGTCAGCTCCTGAATCTGCAGGTCTTTTTGTTCGAGCGCCGCATTGGCTTCATTGATTGAAGTAAACATGCTGCGATATTTAATACAAAATAATACATTTAGCAATAATTATCTATCATAAATATACCTTTTATTCACTTTTTTCGGCGTTATCCCCTCCAGCAGCAAGGTCAACTGCAACCTGTCAATACGTGCGTTAGCAGAGGCTATCGATGGCAAACTGAAACAGCCTTTCTCCAGTCTTTTGTGCCAGATGGCAAATCCGTCACGGTCCCAGTACATGAGTTTAACCATGTTCCTGCGTCTGTTGCAGAAAACAAACAAAGAGCCGGACAGTGGATCGGCATTCAGTTCAGAACGAATGAGGCCGGAAAGGCCGTTAAAGGATTTTCTCATATCGCATGGCGCGCGGTACAGGTAAATGTGGGTGGCAGCGGTCAGTGCGAACAAAATCTTAACCTCTGCTGTACAATGTTTCCACCGCTGTGCGAAGAGTAACAGGATCAAAGCCTCTATCGACTTCTATAAAGAGATCATCAAAAATCCTTACTCTGATACCGCTGTCCGGGCTACTCTCACCTGGGATAAGCTGAATAAATGCGGCTGTCGGTTCCTCATGGTTCATGTCTTGGAATTTACTGCGCCATCTGTAAAACTGAGGTATCTTGATTTTGTGCTTCCTGCAAAATACTGAAACTTCTAATCCGCTGGCAGCCTGGTCATCTACGATATGCTTCCAGTGGCTGCGTCGTTCCTCTCTTGTCATCGTTTCCTCCCTGTATTATCATTTACAGAGGGGAAGTTACCATGTCCGCCCGTCGCCGAAAAGATGGGTTGGTCAGACGCTTACATATAAATTGAACTCTCCATTTTCTGATCCAACCGAGATAGACATAGAAAGGCCTTACTTTTCAGCAATTAATCTACGATGGAAACTTGAAGCAGGATTACACAATGTGAGTATGAGAAAGCATATTCGTGAATTTATAAAAAGAATTGATGATTACAGGCAATCAATATTAATTTTATTAAAAATACTATCTGATGAAAAACATTATTTTATCAAAACAGAAAAAAATTTTGAAGCTTTATTTTATAATAAATTCATATCTTCATTAGTTTCTACCTGCAGATTTTTTATAGATAATATTAGTGAATTAAAACCAGAATTAATCGTTTCAGTTATCGATCTTATAATTATTTTTGATGAATCATACTTCCTTGAAAAATATCAAAATTTATTGAGAAATTTCGTTAATGACGATGATAGATTCTATGCAGTACTTACGGGAGTTTTTATGAGTCCCGATATAAAAGAAAATCCTCTAAGAACATTGAGAGAATTAAATGAATTAAATACTCACATAGAGGTAAAAAAACATTTTAAACTAATTGAAAAATTGGTTCTTTATTTTGAAAAGAAGGAGAAACAGCTATTAGACAATACTTATCTTATGTTAGCCCTGTTTAATGAAAGTATGGTAAAACTTCATAACATAAACCATGCTTTAAATGCTATCGTACATTATTTACATCCCGAAAATAATGATGAAGAATCTTTTTTATCAAATTACACTTTGTTTATCGATGAGATCGATTCTTTTTTAAAAAAAATAAAAATATTTGTAGACAATTTATACAATGAAGCCACTTCTATTAAAATAAATGGCATTATATCTAAAGTAGAGATTACATTAAAGGAAATAAAAAATATAAATATTAGCAGGACCTATGAGGTAAACAAAGAAGATAATAAAATATTATTTAAGAGAATAAATGATTTATTATGTCACAGAGCTAATTCAGAAGGCTTACCTATAATACTAGATTCTTTCGAAATCGATATTAAAAAAATATGTTGGGAGACTCTTCAGCAAGAAGATAAGTCATTTAAAAAGAAGGAGATAGAATACGATTTTTTCTTACCAGAACCCCCCTGTGTTACTTTTGGCGATAGGAATCAAGTTATTTTAATTTTTAAAAATCTTATAGAAAATATGCACAAACATTCAAAAGGAACAAAATGTTTCATTTACGGTATGATTAATCAGAATCAAGATAAATTGAAAATATTATTTATTGATAACGGACAAAGTACTAACATTGAATACAGCAGAGGTTTATTGAGTGTGTCACGAGCTGTTAATATGTGTAGGGGGAGCTTTAATATATCTAATTTAGAAAAAAACAAATATCGTGAGTTAATTCAAAATAAATTTCCTACTATTTCTTGTGGCACTGTAGCTGAGGTAACATTGTGGCTAAGCAATAAAGGAGGCAAAGACAACGATGAAAACGATGATAGTAATTGATACCGATACTGAATTTAAAAATAGATTTCAGAAGAGATTAGCTTATAACAAACTAGAAAAAGACTATTCGCTTATCAATGTTGTCCCTAATACCTCTTTGGGTATAGACAGCATGATTGCTGACGTTTTAGAAAAAGTCGATTCAATAATTCGTAAGGATAAAAAAAATGTCGTCGCCTTTTTCGTCGATATCGTTGTTGTTGAAGATGGTGAGATAGATGACTTTGGAGTTAGAATTGCAGAAAAACTATCTGCTATCTATCCAAATATATTGACCTTTAATGTTACAGGAAAATTAAATTTTAAGAGACAGCTTGATATTTTCTCTGACGCAGTTCTCGGAAATAATGATGGAGTATTTTCGAAATACTATCTCGAAGGAGATTATTTTAATGAATCGAGGTTAAATAAAATACTTAGTGTTCGAAAAAATAAATCGTACGATAACTCTCTTCAATACGCTAATAAAAAAAATATCGACGTTGCTATTTTAACAGCACTTCATGATGATGAATTTGAGAATATAAAACCACTATTTAATTGGGAGGATACAATTGAAAATGAAACTATTGTTTATCACATTGGACAAACCCTATGTAATAATGGGATGAATATTAACATTATTGCAACTCACCAACATAAAAAAGGTATTGTAGATGCAGCTATTCTTTCAACTGAGATTATAAATCGGTTTAATCCCAAATATCTCATTATGACAGGGGTTTGTGGCGGTAGAGAAGGTGACACAAATTTAGGTGATATTGTAGTAGCATCTGAGCTGTTACTTTATCAAAAAGGAAAACAAACAGAAAAAGGAAAGCAAAATGAAATCGATGTTTGCGATATTGATACGAAATTAATTCAAAAAATTCGTGAAAATAAAAAAAATATTACTCGCTTTATAAAGGATAATGATCCAAGTAGAGATTATTCAAATCTTAGTCTACATATTGAACCCATGGCTTGTGGGCTATTGGTTGTTAACAAAAAAGGTTATTTTGAAAAAAATATATCCTCAATGGATAGAAATATTATTGCTGTTGATATGGAAAGTTTTTCTGTTGCCAGAGCATGTTTATTATCAAATGATAAAAAGAGTAAAGCGATTATTATCAAATCAGTTATGGATAAAACATCAAAAAAAGATGATAGTGCAAAACCATTTGCAGGTTATACAAGTGCTCAATGTGCTTCTTATCTTATTAAAAATATATTATTCTAATGAAAACATGAAAATGAAAGGGGTCACCCATTAAAGGGTTAGTCAAGAGAAAAAACACCTCTCCATTAGCCCAACTTCCGCAGTTAGAGGGTTGCAGATCAGCTAAGTTACTGGAAATACTAGGGCTGGATTAAAATTGTACCACTACATTTTTTTATTTAAAAATCTTTTTGGCATAACCAGCTTCAACCTCTCGAGTAATATCAACTGATGTTTTGTCGGAGTTCCGACACACCTTAATCTGATTTCCTTTCCGTTGCGTGTAGGCAAAACAACGTCTGTCAGTTTGATCTGGGACAGCTCATGAAACACCTTTCTCGGTTCATCACCTAAACCAGCTTGCCGGCATAAACCTTCCAATGTTTTCCAGAGTACATAAGCTAAAAAACAAACCAGTATGTGAGATAAAACACGTTCTTCTTTTTGATGCCATATGGGCCTGATCCTTAAATCATTTTTCTGTATTCGAAAGGCTTCCTCTGCTTCGGTCAACTGGATATGGTAAGGGGGATGCCCATAAGTTCATAAGTTTATCTAGACTAATGCTGTGAAGCGGGACCGCTTTTTTAGTTTTCATTATCTATCTGGCTGGCCAGACGATAACTTCAATCGTTGTCATTCTATTTGCAACAATAAAATAAATTGTTGGTGGAGGTGATCCTAATCAGAAAGACGCGCTTCAAGGAATGATTTCAGATATATGAAAACATAGGGGGCAGATCTGCCTTTGACTATTGGCAAGTTTTTTAAAAGTGAAACCGGCAAAGCTATGGAAGGCCAGGGGACAATACCGCAAAATATCAAAACTCTTCTGACAGGCATAACATGCTATTTGGCCAGAATGCCAATGCTGGCAAAATGGCCAAATAGCAGTCTCAAAAATGAATAAAAACAAAAGAAACAGCAAAAAAAAGCAACAGTGTCAGATCCTTAAACCATTAATCTCAGGAGGTAACTATGGCACAAATGCCTCCCTTTACAAATGTAATGGGTATCTCACTTCTTTATGAATGCAACTTCAACTGTGAACACTGCGGTTATATTTACATCGGTAATAATGAGGATCACATTATCAAGCCGGGTTATACGCTTTCCTGGGAACAGGGGAATACCGCTATAACAGAAAGCGTTGAGATCGTTGGCACAAAATGGAATCACAATTACACGGGCGGTGAACCCATTCTATGGAAAGACAATGGAAAAGATTTTATGGACATCCTCATAAAATCTGCGAATTCAGGGGCGTTACCAAGCTATAATACAAACGGAAGCTATTTTCACAGCCTTGAAAGGTGCCGCAGGTTTTTTGATCGATACCTTGAGAATGCAGATGTTCCCCTCAGAACTTTTATCAGCATGGATAAATTCCACAAAAACTACGATGAAGAAAAGGGCAGAGCTGAAAGCCTGGATAATATCATCAAGGTACTAAGCAAAATCCCGGAAGAGAAAAGAAAACTGCTTGAAACCCACGTTGTTATTATCGTCACAAAAGATCCGGACTCCTCTCTGCCCAAAGAAATGAAAGAGTATTACGGTCAATATGGTATCACCTTTGGTGATTTTCCAATGATGCCCATAGGTAAAGCGAAAGATATCCCGGATCAGCTGCCGGAAGATCAGCCGGATTTCAGTGAATTTCGCAAACTGAAGGGTAAAGGACCTGGCAGCGTTGTTCTGGTTGGTGATGATTATTATGTGGGTAATGAAAAAGCGGGAAAGCTGGGCCATCTTTCGGAGTTGTTTTCTGAAGCGGGATAGAGCGGCACGCTCTTTAAAAATTCAATAACTTATTACAACTGAATTTATAAAGAGCATCCCATTTCAGGGATTTTACTACAGTCGATAAAAGCCATTGCCTGTTTTCAACTCCTGTAGTATTTTTAAAAAAATTAATTTTCCAAGGAACTTATCATGACCGAAAACAAAGAACTATCACCTGAATCCCTCTGGAAATACTTTTATGAAATATGTGCTATTCCAAGGCCTTCAAAAAAAGAAGAAAAGATAATTAATTATATAATCGATTTTGCAGTAAACCATAACCTGGAATACATTAAAGACAGTGCCGGCAACATAGTAATCCGTAAAGATGCTTATGATGGATATGAAAACAGACACGCTGTAATTCTGCAGGCGCATTTGGATATGGTCTGTCAAAAAAATTCTGAAACTGTTCATGATTTTGAAAAAGACCCTGTAAAAACATATATAGATGGAGAATGGGTAAAAGCACAGGGTACCACACTCGGCGCTGACAACGGCATAGGAGTGGCTGCAGCGCTGGCTGTTCTCGAATCAAAGGAACTTCTCCATGGTCCGGTAGAAGCCCTGTTTACAGTTGATGAAGAAACCGGAATGACCGGAGCATTCAACCTGAACCCTGATGCATTAAAGGGCAGGATCATGATAAACCTTGATTCGGAAGATGAAGGAGAAATCTGCATTGGCTGCGCAGGAGGGTTGAATTCAACCCTTACATTCGAATATACGCCGGAACCTGTCCCGTCAGGAATGAAGATATATAAGATCAGCCTTACAGGCCTCAAGGGAGGACATTCAGGTGTTGATATTAATCTCGGTCGCGGTAATGCAAATAAACTGATGAACAGGATGCTATGGACGGCATCCCGGGAATTCGGATTGCGAATCGCTAATATCGAAGGAGGCAGCCTGCGTAACGCAATTCCAAGGGAATCATTTGTGACAGCTGCAATTCCCTCTAATAAAGAAAAGCAATTCCTGAACCTGATTACCGAAATTGGCAATGTAATAAAAAATGAATTATCATCAACAGAACCTGATTTTTCTTTTAAAGCAAATCCCGCAGAAGGTACGTTTGATCACCTGATTGACATAAATACGCAGGAAATTTTATTAAACGCCGTTTATGCTGTTCCTGACGGTGTAATCCGTATGATCAAAGAAATGCCTGATATTGTTGAAACATCGACCAACCTGGCTGTTGTCAGGTCAGATGCATCAAAAAATATTATTGAGGTTTTGAGTTTATTACGAAGCTCATCGGATTCGGCAAAAACAGATCTGAGCAATGTTTTCACGGGCATTGCGGACTTATGCAAATGCAAAGTAAATCATGAAGGGTCGTATCCCGGATGGAAGCCGGATATGGATTCAATACTTTTACAGGTTACACAGCAGGTATACAAAAACCTCTTCAATAAAAAGCCTGACGTAAAAGTCATCCATGCAGGACTTGAATGCGGAATCATAGGATCTGTTTTTAAAGGCATGGACATGGTATCAGTCGGCCCCACCATAAAATTTCCCCATTCTCCCGATGAAAAGCTGCATATACCTTCTGTCAGAAAATTCTGGGATTTTCTGGTGGAAACGCTTAAGGCTGTATAAAATAGTTTAAAATGCATGAAAAGAATTGGGGGCAGGTCTGCCTTTGATTCTTACTTATTAATAAACGTGAAAACAAAAACATGGATTTCTCGGTCCCCCCGTAAACAACACGGGATCTTCGAGGAGCCGGAGAATGACAGGCGGGATGGGATTCCTCAGTCAAAGTAGGGGAATTACGGCCTTTGACCTTTTTCCCTCGTTCCCCCGATCATCAGGGAGTCCAGATGTCTAAGCGAGTTTCTTCTCCATTAATAATTATTTATGCGCCCACTTTTTTACACTTTTTGAAAACCCATGAGGTTTTAGCAGATCAGCATTTACATGGGTTATACCCATTGTTATACTTTTTCATAGACAGCTTACAAAAGGGTTAAAAAGCAAGTTCTCCCGGAAATATGACTTTAAAAAAAGGCGAAGCAAACCTGCCAGAAAAATGTGTTGTAAATGTTTCTCTGCTTTTTACTGTTAACAAAAGTGACTTATCGGAAAAAATAGGAACTTTATCAAAAAATCGTATCTTACAAGTTCTTCAGGGTATCAAATTACTAACCGAACCCAGAGAAGTCGATTAATTATCAAACTTACCGCTGTCTTTCATTATTAAAAATATAAATGTTACCATCGGTAAGTCTATCCCAAAACCGCACCACATGTGACATGTTCTCATGCCACATGTGTGGTGCCTGAATAACTAATAAATCTTCTCGTAATCCCCTTCACCTACCTTTCCTTTAAAAAGGATATAGGTCCATATCTGGTAAATAAGCACGATCGGCACAAAAATACATGCAACAATCAGCATTATCTTCAATGTCATCGGACTTGATGAGGCGTTATGAGCTGTCAGGCTGAATTCAGGACTCATGGTTGAGGGAAACATATTGGGGAACAGACCTAATACACCATAAAAGGTTGCCCCTATTATCGTTAAAGCAGATGAAAACCATGCCTTCCAGAGTGCCCCTTTAGCAAGGAAAATCCTTATCCCTAAAAGAGCCAGTACTGTTATTGCAATTACCAGAAACAGCACCGGGTTCGCCAGATAATTGGCATAGAGGTTTGTTGCGAAGTATGAGGCAACCAGGAACATAACAGCGGCTACCAGCAGCACAATCCAGAGTTTTGAAGCAGCGGCCCTGGCCCTGTCATGTAAATCGCCTTCACTTTTTATAGACAGCCAGATGGCCCCGTGAACCAGGAAGAACAGTAAAAAAAGCACTCCGCCTAAAAGACCATAGGGGTTAAGAAGGGTAAGTAATGTCCCGTGGTATATGCCCTGCTGATCTATTGGCAGTCCCCTGAATATATTTGCAAATGCCGCGCCGAATAAAATAGCGGGAAGGATGCTTCCGGTAAACATGCAGAAGTCCCATATCTTTTTCCAGCCCGAATTTTCAATCTGGTGCCTGAATTCAAAGGATACACCCCTTAAGATCAGGGCAAACAATATCAGCATTAACGCCGAGTACAGAGAGCTGAACATCACTGCATACACCTTTGGAAAGGCTGCGAATGTAACACCGCCTGCAGTAAGCAGCCATACCTCATTGCCGTCCCATAACGGGCCCATAGAGTTATAGATAATGCGTTTTTCATCTTCATTTCTGGCGATAAAGGGTAGAAGTGTCCCCAGGCCAAGATCAAATCCGTCCGATATAAAATATACTGCCCATAGAAGGCCCCATAGAAAAAACCATATATTCTGTAATTCCATCTTTTATACCCCCTTTTATGAAGGTTTACTGTTTTCTGTTATCAACGAATCGCTTCCGGCCCTTTCTTTGCATTCTTAACAATAAGATAAAACCCGACAGCGCCCAGCAGGCCGTAAACAATGAGAAATGCCAGAAACGATATGAAAACCTGGGACGTATCTATGGGTGAGACCGCATCGGAGGTCTTCATGAGTCCATAAACTATCCATGGCTGGCGGCCGACCTCTGCAAGAACCCAGCCTGCCTCTATGGCAATATAAGGCAGCGGAATGGAAAAGAGCATAACTTTTAAATACCGGGGAAAATCCTCCAGTCGTTTCCGGATAAAAAAACCGATCACTGTTACCAGCAGAAAAAAGGTACCAAGTGCCACCATCAGCCTGAATGAAACAAAACTGATAAGCACCGGCGGTCTTTCATCGGCCGGGAAATCTTTGAGGCCTTTAACCTCTGCATTAGGGTCATTATAGGCAAGTATGCTTAAGGCCCCGGGGATAGGAAGCATTTCAACCATGTTTTTTTCATTTTTTTCATCCGGGATTGCAAACAGATATATAGGCGCATTTTTCTGAGTTTCCCAGTGGGATTCCATTGCAGCAAGCTTTGTGGGTTGCTTTTCAGCCAGGTCGGTTCCGTGAAGGTGACCTTCGCCTATTTCAACAATAGAAAATATAAGGCCGAATCCGAGTGCTATTCGAAATGACTTTGTAAAAAATTCAGTATGCTGTTTTTTAAGAAGGTGGTAAGCACTTATCCCCATAATAAAAAATGCGCTCAAAATGTATGCGGCACTTACAGTATGTATAAATTCAAGGATTGCCCACCGCTGGGTAACAACTGCTGAAAAGCTTTCGAGCTCTGCCCTCCCGTTTCTCATGACATAGCCCACTGGATGCTGCATCCAGGAATTGGCTATCAGAATCCATACCGCAGAAAGTGTGGATGCCCCGGCAACAAGCCACATGACGAATGCATGGGCCTTTGGACTGAGTTTCTTCCAGCCGAAGACCCATACACCGATAAGGGTGGATTCCAGAAAGAAGGCCGCTGTTGCCTCAATGGCCAGTAATGAACCGAAGACATCACCCACGAACGCGGAATATCTCGACCAGTTGGTTCCAAACTGGAACTCAAGGGTTATCCCGGTAACTATCCCAAGGGCAAAATTTATCAAAAAAAGCTTGCCCCAGAACCTGGTCATTTTCAGATATGTTTCATCACCTGTACTGACATACTTCGTTTCCATGATAGCCACCATGAGTGTAAGTCCCAGCGTAAGCGGAACAAACAAAAAATGGAACATCGTGGCTGCCGCAAACTGTAGCCTTGATAAAAACAGAACATCCATGGCATTCCTCCCTGTTTAGCTTTATTTTAAAGATATGCTGATACAAGAATCATCATTCAATAATCTGTCAAATGTTGCGTCCCTCAAGGTAGCCCTCAGCTCATTCCTTGCCTTTTCCCAGACAGCGTTTACTGCACATGAACCGCTTCTTGAACAGGAAACCGGATTCATAAGGCAGTCATTTAAAAATATTTCACCTGTAACCGCTTCAACAACATCCAGCAGGGTTATTTTATCAGGTTTCTTAAGAAGACGATACCCTCCCCTGGCCCCCTGGATTATTTCCATGATTCCCGCCCTGGCAAGCTGTTGTGCAATCTTCCCCAGGAACTGGTCGGGAATGTCCATATCTTTTGATATTTCTCTTCGGCTTACTATCCGGTCCATTTCCCTGCCCGACATATACAGGATACACCTGACAGCATACTCGCCGGCCCTTGTTATTCTCATCAGCCACCTTTCAGGATTAATAGGATTATATTTATCCTATATAACTTCTGAAATATGTCAACCATTTTTTTCTTACCGCAAAATGATGTTTACAGGATACTATCCCGATAAAAACAGCCTGTAAAAAAGGGCTGATTTTCATTGGACACATTATTTTTGAAGTGTTATCTTTTCATCGTGTATTAAATATTTTTCTTGGAAAATTCTCTTCGTTTAAAGAAAAGATATCCCAAAATAATCTCACACAGGAAAGGTTTTATTATGACTATAAAAAAAGTAATTATACTGCTGCTGGTTCTTCTGGCTTCAACTGCAACTGCATGGGGAAAGACGGCTTCAAAGGATGTAAACCCTGCTCTCAATCCGAAAAATATGGTTATTGATGTAAGAACCCCATCGGAGTTCCTGTACGGCCATCTTAAAAACGCTGTCAATATCCCATACAACAAAATCGAAGAAAACATTAAATATTTTGCCCCTGACAAAGAACAGACCGTAGTGGTTTATTGCGCGACCGGGAAACGGGCCGGGATAGCAGCAAAGAGGCTTCGGAGTATGGGATACACCCATGTTATTAATGCAGGCAAATATAAAGATTTGAAGGCACTGGAAAAATAATCCAATCCCGATTCAACTATCCCCTTTTTAAAGGAGAAGGTAAATGAATTACAGGAAAGTCTTTTTTATACTGGCATCTCTCATCTTTATTTTTTCATCATCAGCACTTTATTCCGCGCCGGCTGACATATCTATTCCAGGCCTGCCTGCTGTTAAATGCAGCCCTTCCAATAAAGAAAAACCTTGGCTCGACACCAGCCGCTCTCCTGAATGCAGGGCGCTTGATGCGCTTTCTGTATTGACTGACGAAGAAAAAATTTATTTCGGTTATTTTAAACTTAACACACAGGGTGAGGAAACCGAAGAAGAAAAAACCGCACAGGCCATTACACAGAGTGTAAAGAAAAAACTCGGCCTCCCTGATCTCGGAAGCGCCAGTGACGGCCCGAACGGTATAGCAGACATGTCTGTTCTTTTTGGTACTGAAACAAAGGACAGATCCCTTAATGTGACGGCCTTTCCGAATGTAATCAATCTTGGAGCCACATGGGACAGGGAACTGGCAAGAGAGTTTGGCAATGCGCTTGGTGAAGAATTCAGTGGCAAGGGACTCACTGCAAACCTCGGACCGACAATCAACCTCATTCGCTCATGGCATGGCGGAAGGTCCGCAGAAACATTCGGTGAGGACCCGTTTCTTATAAGTGAACTTGTTGTACCTGAAATAATCGGTATGCAAAGCAAGGCTGTAATCGCCACCATTAAACATTATGCTGCAAATAATCAGGAATTCAGCAGGGTCGGAAATTACCCCTACTTCGGCGGCACGGATGAACACATTACCGAAAAGGCCTTACAGGAGATATATCTGCCTGCCTTTAAAGCCGCTGTTGAACGTGCCAGGGCCGGGTCCGTGATGTGCGCCTACAACAGGATCAATGGTGAATTCTGCTGCAACAATTCGGATCTCCTGGGTCGTTTGAGAAAATGGGGTTTTGACGGGACTATCACCCCTGATGCCGTTTTTGCGCAAAGGGATGCCGTTACGGCGGCAAAGGCAGGTGTCACATCAGCGTCGCCTCTTGAAGAGATTATTGCCGCAGTAGACAGGGGAGAGATAGACAAATCCTATTTCGATAAAAAAGTATATTATACTCTTGTAACGAGGTTCAGGCATGGTCTGTATAAAAATGCCGGAAAGGGAAGTGACACAGCATCGGTCTCCACTCCCGAGCATATCGCCCTTGCCAGAAAAATAGCGGATTCAAGTGCCGTATTACTCAAAAATGACAATAAGGCCCTTCCTATCGATAAGGTAAAGTCCATAGCAGTAATCGGAGCGGATGCCGGACCGGACGCGGTTGTTATGGAAACCGGCAGCCCGAATGTTAATGTACAGAACCTGTCTGTTCCCATTGACGCCATAAAGAAGCGGGCAGGGAACATACCCGTAGTATATGAAAGAGGAAGCGCGGGCGTCAGGGCGCTCAATTCAATACCTCCTTCCGTGTTTATGCCTCCTGATGAAAATGGTCACGGTCTCAAAGGGGTGTATTATTATACCCCATGGTACTGGTCGGAGGCGGAAACACGTATAGATCCAATTATTAATTTCGGGCCTGATCCGAAAATACCTCCTGTCCCTGAAGGTCTGCTGGGCAAAAAGGAAAACCCCCAGGCAGTTTCCTGGTCCGCCCAGTGGTCGGGATATATATTGCCTCCCAAATCCGGAGAATATGCATTCTCGCTGTCAGGCACAGGCACAGGAGAACTGTATATCAATAACAGGCTTGTAACCCAAATAGAGCATACCGATTTCCCGGGCACCTCTGTCGGAACAGTCGACCTTATTAAAGACAAAAAGGCAAAGGTGCTGATAAAATACAACACCGGATCTGCCGTCCTCGGAGCAGGGATAAAACTGGGATGGCTGCCTCCTGATGACAGGCTGGAAAAGGCAGTGGAGGCGGCCAGAGAATCTCATGTAGCAGTGGTTTTTGCAGGTGAGCAGCTTGGCGAAGGAAATGACAAGATGCACCTTCAACTGCCGGGAGACCAGAACAGGCTTATTGAAGAAGTGGCAAAGGTAAATTCGCGCACCATTGTTGTTCTTCACACGTCTACCCCGGTTGCAATGCCGTGGATAGACAAGGTAGAAGCTGTTATTGAGGCGTGGTATCCGGGCCAGGAGGCAGGAGTATCCATTGCGGACATCCTGTTCGGAGACGTTAATCCTTCAGGCAAACTCCCGGTTACATTCCCAAGGGACGAAAAACAGGGGCCGACTTTTCACTGGATGAATTATCCGGGAGACGGGCTCAATATGATATATGACGAAGGTATCCTGGTGGGATACCGGTGGTATGATGCCATGAACCAGGAACCGCTTTTCCCGTTCGGTCACGGTCTTTCATATACACAGTTTCAATACAGCAACCTCAGGATATCCGGTGACGGTGCCGGACGGATTGTCAGTCTTAATATTAAAAACACAGGTGACAGGGCAGGTGCAGAAGTTGTTCAGATATATGCTGCGGTTCCCGATGAGGCGCAGGAACCCCCGAAACAGCTTAAAGGTTTTGAAAAAATAAAGCTGGAGCCGGGAGAGACTGTGAGTGTTACCATTCCTCTGAATGATGAAAAACTTAAGATGTTTGATGAATCGGATCAGACATGGAAAGTTTTCAAAGGGGTATATACTGTGATGGCAGGTTCATCATCCAGGGATATTCGTCTTAAAGAGGGTTTTGTTATCGACTAGTGCTGTCGCATGGCGCAAAGAGCATGGGGCATAGCGTAGGGGGATAGTAAAGAGGAAACAGGAAACAGGAAAGAGAAGAGGATTGGATAACAATCGGGCAATCTTTTTTAATCCTACTCCTCTTTCCTCTAGCCTCTATTCTATTTCCTTACTTATTTTACTCCTCCGGAAACGGCGGCAGAGGAGGGTTGTCCGCAGCATCTTTTCCGAAGAAACTGTCCGCCCACCCCTCCTTCACAGTACCTGCCCCGAGCATTATTGCCATCTCTATATGGGGCTTTCTGTACTCTCTCCAGACCAGGGGCCCGTGTTTCAGTTCCTTCGGCACCCACATACCGAAAGTAGTATTTGATCTTACATATCCGTCTCCCATGCCGAAATCTATAGTCGCGCCAAGATCTTCTGGATTATCAGGATCACACCCGACATGAAGGACTATCTCATCATACTTATTATGAACCATTCTCGGCAGGTCAGGTTTGACTATGTCCCAGCACCATCCGAACTCGATGTATGTATTTGCAACAACTATCTGATCCCTGCTCATAAATGTCATGGTAGGCTGCTGACGATGAGTTGCATGGTCAGGCATGCCGGCCTGCCTCATGGGGCTTCTGATAACATATTGCTCGTAATCAAAATCATCGTCCTCTTTCTTCTCCGGCAGTTTATCCTTTGGTGTCGTTACATCACTGTTTTTTGCCCATACATTCGGATCACCTGAACCCAGAATGAAATTCATCATAATATGGGGATGCCTGAACTCTTTCCATGTTACAGGGCCTATTGGCGTACCTTTGGGAATAAACATCCCGGTTGTTGTTGTAAGAGGTATGATCTTCTGGCCTCCTATGTAAAGTTCCACTGTGCCGCCAAGGTCCTGAGGTTTTTTATAGTCGCCGCCCCAGAGTATGATTATCCTGTCATAATCAATGCTGTGTTCAAAAATATGCGGTTCAGGCACATCGGTGATCCATCCGACCTCGATGTAATAGGGGCATTCCGGTACAATTTCACCGCTCATCAAGGTCATGGTGGGTGACTGGCGGCCTTTTACGCCCGGAAAGGCCTCCCTTCCAGGTGTTCTTACTGCAAATTTATCATAATTTGATTTATGCATTTTTTCTCCTTTTTATAATTTAGAAATTTCTTCCTTCAACTGACTCACCCTCTTTTCAAAATGCGCTATTGCTTTTTTAACAGGCTCAGGGGATCTCATATCCACACCTGCATCCAATAGCTCATCAAGAGGAAATTTGCTTCCGCCAAGTTTAAGAAAATCCAGATAGGAATCCCTTGCTTTTTCTCCGCCTTCTATTACCATCTCCGCAAGGGCTATTGCAGCCGAAATACCGGTTGCATACTTATATACATAAAACGCGGAATAAAAATGAGGTATCCTCAGGCATTCAAGCTCAAGCTCAGTGTCAATGACAATGGTATCGCCAAAATAGGTTTCAAGCAGTTTTCTGTATTCTCTCTTAATTGTCTCCAGTGTAAGAGGCTGGTTCTGTTCAAGTATGTCATGACATTCCCTTTCAAACTCGGCAAACATTGTCTGCCTGTACAGGGTTGCCCTGAAATTATCCACTTCACGATTAAGTATATATGCCTTCATGGCAGGATCATTATCATATAGATTAAGAAGATATCGGCTTAAAAGGGCTTCATTGAATGTGGAGGCAACCTCGGCAACAAAAATGGTATATTCATGATCCACGTAAGGCTGGTTCATTTTAGAAAGATGTGAATGCATGGAATGACCTGCCTCGTGTGCCAGGGTATAGAGGCTGTTAATGTTCTTCTCCTCAAAATTCAGAAGTATATAGGGAGGAGAATCATAGCATCCGGACGAATATGCCCCGCTTCTCTTTCCCTTGTTTTCATAGCGATCGACCCAGCCCTCTGTAAGACCTTTTTTCAATGTCTTCATATAATCCTCACCAAGAGGGGCAAGTGCCTTTTCGCACACATCCACTGCTTCATCGTAAGTCATGCTGAATTTTATATCCGGGACTATGGGCACATAGGTATCATAGAAATGCAGTTCATCCAGGCCCAGCACACCCCTTCGGAACCTGAAATAATCAAACAGCGGATCGAGATTTTTGCGAACTGTCGAAACGAGGTTGTCATAGACAGTTTCAGGTACATCGTCGGTAAACAGGGCGGCTTTCCTCGCAGATTCAAAATTTCTTACCCTCGAATAGAATATATTCTTCTTGTCGCTGTATGTAAGGGTAGTGGCGATGGTATTTTCATGGCCTTTATATTCGCTGTAATACTGATGAAAGGCCTTTTTCCTTGTCTCCCTGTCAGGGTTTATTAAAAAGGTAGAAAAATTTCCATGGCTCAACTCTATTGATTCGCCGGTCTCATCGATTATTTCCCCGAATTTAAGGTCTACATTATCAAGCTGGCCAAAAACCTGATATGCACCCTGTGCAAAATCCTGACTCATTGCCAGGATCTGCTCGGTTTTTTCATCATGGGTATGGGGTTTATACCTGAGTATTTTTTCAAGATAGAACCTGTATTCTGCCAGAATATCCTCTTTTAAAAACTCTTTGATACGGTTGTCTTCTATTCTCTGCACCTCGGGGGTAAAAAAGCTTGCCTGTTCTGCCGCACGTGTATACAGACCAACCGCCCTCTGGTACATCCCGAGGTACTGCTGATTTGATTTGTCTTCGTCGCTTTTCAGATGTGCATATACATAAAGTTTTTCGATGCTTCTCCCTGTCTCCAGAGAAAAACCGATCGCATCGGCCAGGGTTTGTGCGGATTCCCCGAGCTTACCGCGAAAGGTTTCATATTGGGGCAGCTTTTTTTCAACTTCACTGTACAGCGCGTCCCATTCCTCATCGGAACTGAACATGGGAGAAAGATCCCACCTGTGCTCTTCAGCGACATCTTTCCTTTCAGGTATGGTCTTCCGGGTCATAAATCAGGGCCTCTCTTTCCTGTTTCCAATTTTCTCTTTCCATCGGACTATAATACATTCATTATAATATATTGCAATATGCTCATATAAAACTTCAAAAATTATTGCACCTTTTCTGTAATAAACATGATATTAAAATAATTCTTGCAAATTGAAGAGCAGGATCAATTAATGAAAATTAAAAATATATGCGTGAATTGCGGTTCAAATTCAGGTGTAAGACCTGAGTATTTAAAGGCCGCTATTGAGCTTGGAAAATACCTTGCCCAAAATAATATCGGCCTTGTCTACGGCGGTGCGGGAGTTGGCCTTATGGGGGCAGTGGCTTCGTCGGCAATGGAGAGCGGTGGAAAGGTAACTGGTGTGATCCCAGAATCATTTGCGGACAGGGTCGCCCATGATAATCTGACAGAACTTCATGTTGTGGCAACCATGCATGAAAGAAAAACCATGATGTTTGACATGTCAGACGGCTTTATAGCATTGCCCGGTGGAATGGGCACCATTGAGGAAATTTTTGAAGTGCTGACATGGGCTCAGTTGGGATTCCACACAAAACCATGCGGCATCCTGAACATATGCGGATACTATGACAGCATTCTCACATTCCTGGAAAATGCAGTAACTCAGCGATTTGTAAGGCAGGAACATAAAGACATGCTGCTCGTTGATGTTGATCCGAAGGGTTTGATAGAAAAATTTAATAATTATGGAGTAATACCAATAGAAAAATGGATCGATAATATTTGAACCGCCTGGTCTTTAAAAATAAAACACATGTACTAAGGCTATTCGATCGCATCCTGAAAAATGATGCCTTTGCCGGATCAACGCCTCCTGACGTCTATCTACCTGCGTCTTTAGACAAATTATTTATTAGGCGATGAAATTTCGTAACGCCACTTTTTCCGATTATTTATAACTCAACCCGTAACCAAAGGGGTAAAGGGGGTCGTATTTTTCTTCAGGCATATTTATATTAATCGGAAGCTGCTCATTGGATCTCGGCCATGAAAATGAAAGCTTTCCTGTAGGATTATAATCCCCGAAAAGAACATCCGCGACCCCTTGCCCTTCTGTTCCCGGAAGAAATGCTGCCACAAGTGCATCCGTTTTAGAAAGGATATTGTTAACGATCATGGGCCGCCCTGAGATGATAATAACCACGACAGGAATCCCCGCGTTTTTCAGGTTATTAACAGTGGCAACATCTGCGGCATCCAGTGACAGGTCTGCTCGGTCACCCATGCCCTCGGCATAGGGCAGTTCACCAATAACTGCAATGCCCAGTGTTGCACCCTCGGCTCCGCTCCCGTCAGGGGAATAGGTCACCTGGGTGTCCTTTGATACTGCTTTCTTTATCGCCTGCAGGACTGTTGTTCCGCCTGTAGTAACATTGCCTGTCTGTCCCTGCCAGCGTATGGTCCATCCGCCGCACTGATTACCTATGTTGTCTGCACTTTTTCCAGCCACATGAATCCGCGCAATATTTTTTGAAATTGGCAGAGTCCTGTTATCATTTTTAAGAAGCACGAGAGATTCGCGAACCGCCTCCCTTGCTACGGCCCTGTGTTCCTTTGATCCGAAAGACTTCTGCAACGATCTGTCGGCCAGTTGTGATCGGTTTTTATCCATCAGCCCCATTGCCAGTTTAACTCTTAGTATACGGGTGACAGCATCGTCAATTCGCGACATGGGAACTTTACCTTCTTCAACAAGTGCCTTAAGGTCATTGTAAAATTCACGGTAGCCGCCAGGTTCCATTGCCATGTCCATACCGGCGTTGATTGATATCATGATGGATTTCTTGAGGTTCGCGGGATCGATCTGATGGATCGCATTGTAGTCGGAAATAAGAAATCCGTCGAATCCAAGTTCTTCCTTGAGCATTTCCGTAAGCAGGTGTTTATTTGCGGAGCACCTGACTCCGTTCCACATGCTGTAAGAAGGCATTATACTCCCTACACCGGCCTCAATGGCCCCTATATATCCGGGAAGGTGTATGCGGCGCAGGGTGGCTTCATCGACCTTTGTATTCCCCTGGTCAAGCCACAGGCGCCCGGTATTCACTCCGGGAAAACCCGGTCTGGGTGCGGTGGTCGCCTCAGTCCCGCCGTCTCCTGCAAAGTGTTTTGCGCAGGCCAGGACCGAAAGAGGATCAGACAGATCTTTTCCCTGAAGCCCTATGATCATTGCCTTACCAAGCTCCTTTACTATTTTCGGGTCCTCGGAAAAGCCTTCATACGTTCGTCCCCATCGGATATCCTGCGGAACGGTTACAGCCGGAGCAAAGGTCCACTGTATCCCGGATGCACGCATTTCCATAGCCGTAATTCTTCCTATTTTTTCAACCAGTTCCGGGTCACGTGTGCATCCAAGGGCTATATTGTGAGGGAAGATGACCGCTCCAAGAACATTACTGTGGCCGTGAACCGCGTCAATCCCATAAAGAACCGGAATCTTCAGCCTTGTTTTCATCGCTTCTTCCTGCACTCTGTCATAAAGCGCAGTCCACTCCTCAAGGCTGTTATTCTTGACCGGGTCGGAATCACCGCCGCTTAAAACTGAGCCTATAAAGTATTTCTGCATGTCACCGGGGTTCCCCAGGACCTTATCCTGTTCGGGCTGGGTCATCTGTCCGATTTTTTCTTCCAGTGTCATTTTCTTTAAAAGTGCCTTGGCCTGCGGGTCAAAGGATTTTAGATCTGTTGCACAGGCAAGAGATGCTAAAAAGAGTAAAGAGACAACAAGCAAAGAGATCGCAGTTAAACGATGCATGAAAGTCTTTTTCATTGTGCCACTCCTTCAGGTTTTGTTTGAAATTTTGCGCATTCTACAAAAGGAGTTTGATCTTTACAATATATTTAGATCTTTGATATAAAGTAAAATCAATAATCTATTTAACTTATTGACAAATTTGCAAAAACAGGTATCTGATCCGACACCTTATTGAATTGTATCTAATAAGACCCCGGTAAAAGACAGGGCTGATCCGAACAGGAGAAAATGATTTGACCAATTTTAAAAAGATAAAACGTGCAACCAACCTGTATGAGGATGTAGTAAATGAGATAAAAAAGGCCATCCTATCGGGTAAATACAAGACAGGTGAAGCTCTCCCGAGCGAGACAGAACTCGCAAGGCTGCTTGGTGTAAGCCGCCCTGTAATCAGAGAAGGGATAAGGGTCCTGCAGGTCAAGGGGTTTTCTTGAAGTCAGAAGGGGCATAACCGGCGGCGCCTTTGTAAGGGAATTATACCAGCTCCCCTTTATGGAGGACTTTGCCGACCTTATCAGATACAGGAGAGTCAAGGTGGATCATCTGGCAAGGGCCAGGCTGCTTCTGGAACCTGAAGTGTGCAGGCTTACGGCCCAGAACGCGTCTCCTAAATCGCTCAAGGAAATGCAAACCCTCCTTGATTCATATGATGTTATAGGAGAACGGGATAAACTGGACGCATTATACGCCATGTTTCACAGGTTGGTAGGGAGGGCATGCGGAAATCCAATATATTCAATCATAATGGAAAATATTATGGATTTCACAGAGAGTTTTATCAGGACAATGAAACCTGTTACTACCATTATACACAATGAAAGCGATCATGGTGAAATCCTCGAAGCGTTCAGGCAGAGGGACTCGGAAAAGGCCGCTGAAGTTGGAACCAGGCATGCCATGGATATCTTAAGAGAAATGAAGAAACTCGAGGATACCTACCTTGAGTTACTCGGTGGCAATGTGCCTGAGCCCTATAATGAAGAGGGTGAAGAAGAGGGACAGGAAAAATAAAAAAGGGCACTGATTAACAAATCAGGGCCCTTTGATTTTAAAGGATTAAAGTTTCATGGGGATGTCACCCAGATTGATGTCTGCCGCAGTTGTATCTATCTTTTTAAATGTTTCTTTCTTTTTACCCTTTTTGATCTCCAGGTCGTATACACCTTCCTTAAGATTTTCGAACCAGAAGTCACCGTAACTGTCTGTCTTTGTGTCGAAATTCTTCCCGCTTGATTTCTCGGTAAGAGAACAATCAGCATCTATAATAACTTCTTTTTGCTTCGGGTCGTACAATGTCCCGGCAATGAATCTACCGGGCAGATTCAGATAGTATACCCTTGGTTTTACCTGTTTCTTCAGTTCAGGCTTCCAGACCTCGGCTTTGGATATCAGCTTCTTGGCCTCATCTTCATCCATAAACTGTATGGCCTCTGTCGGGCATGCATCCGCGCACCTTGGGACCTCCCACCCGTCATCCAGGAGATGGGCGCACCCTGTACATTTCTGTGCCAGGTTGAGATCATCGTTATAGAAGATAACATCATACGGGCACACATCAAGACAGTTTCTGCATCCGGAGCACTTTACCGAATCTATGATCACAAGGCCGTCATCCCTCCTGTATAGGGCTCCTTCAACCGGGCAGGCATCCATACAGGGAGCATTTTCACAATGCATGCAAAAGTGAGGACGATAGGCGACCTTTACCTTGGGCACAGTTCCCCTTACACGCTCGGTAAGCTCCATCCAGAACTGTCCCGAGTCGGGTTGGGGTTTTGCTATGGGTGACCAGTCATTACCAACATGCTCATCCTTACATACGATCTGGCAGGCATGACACCCGTTACACTTTTTAATATCTATTACAAATACTTTTTTTGACATATCTATTACCTCCCTTCAACCCAGGCATCAAACCGAAGACCTGAACCAGCATCATATTCTCTGTTGAAGGCATCGGGGTATTCACTCATCCATTTGCCCATCTGCTCCGGAGTAACCTTTTCAAAGTTTACAAGAAAACCGCTCGTGGCCTGACCGGCGCAGTGCTTTGAAGTCAGCCCGGCGGGTGTAACCGTATTAATGGCACCACCCCTGTCCAGTTTTCCCGGGATGATTGCATCTGCCCTGGCACCATGGTCTACAGAAATAACTCCTGGCATTACCCTCTCAAAGACCCTGGCTCCTACAAGGACACCGCCTCTTTCATTAAAGATATGAACGATATCGTTGTCCTTTATTCCCCTTGCCTCTGCATCCTTGGGGTTGATCCAGCACGGTTCGTAATTATACCCGTCAAAGCCTTTGACCTTGCCTGTATAGGCTTCTCTTGTCCAGGTTATATCGTCACACTGGGAATGAACCCTCCATCTTCCATGGTTGGACATCAGAAGAATGGGATACAGCTTGGCCCTCTCACTGGATATCCTTTCATCGTGGGTTATACTCCTCTCTATCCACTTGGGATAGGGGCCACGCTCCTTGTCATCCGGAAAATTCTTCGCAATACGCTCGGAATAGAATTCCAGCTTTCCTGATGGTGTGGGCAGGGGATTCTTTTCGGGATCCTTATAGAAGTTATAGAGACCTGCAACATCCTCTTCCCAGTCATCGGCAACAGGAAGAACATAATAGCCCTTCTCATCAAACTCCTTGTAGGTTACGTGTTCATCAAAGCCCAGACCGTAAAAAACATCCTTTACAAGGTCGTCATTTGACCTTTTTTCCGTAACCTCATCCAGCATACCCAGTTTCTCGGCAATCGCGCAGACTGCTTCATAGTTGGACCTTGATTCTCCGATAGGGCTTATTGCCGGTTTCATACGCACGAGGCTCTGGAAGCTGTCCCCATCCCTAACGCATGGTGAAATATCGTCTGTCTCTACGATAGTCTTGATAGGCAGAATTACATCCGCGTACAGGCAGTCATTTTCCAACCAGGGGTGCTGGGCAAGGATAAATTCTATCTTGGGATTTCTCGATGTTTCAATAACATCGTTACCGCAGTTCCAGCATGTAATACGACACGGTGTATCAGTCCATATCATATGTATCTCGGTACCTCCATCCTTTTTGGGTATGGGGTATGTGTACTTTACGAACTGGTCAGACGTGGGTACTTCATGGCCGCCGGTGCCCCAGAAATCGACTTTACCTTCATTGATAGCTTTTTCAATGAGTGTCTTTGGAATCTTCTGTTTACCCCACGCTGTCGGGGTTATGCTGTGGGGCTTCAACAACCTGTCACCATACTTGGAGTTCTTGAGGCGTTCAAACATTCCCATGTGGCTGCCGGTCTTTTTGGAGACAATATTCCTTGGCATTCCCTGATAAGATATCTGAGCCTGGTGAACACCGGGTTTTCCAAGGCCCTGCATTCCAAGTAGAATAACCTCGAACCTTGCAGGTTCATGGGCCAGAGGACCTCTTATCATACCACCGCCAAAATAGTGGCCTATTGTGGTTATCTTCTTGGCCCAGTCTCTTGCGAGTGCCTTTATAGTCCATTCAGGAACCCCACACTTGGGAGATGCCCATTCGGGTGTCTTTGGCTCTCCATCTTCTTCGCCCATAACATAGGCCTTTATCTTGTCAAAACCACTGGTATGGGTCTCAACGTATTCCTTGTCATAGGTGCCTTCCTTGATCCATGTGTAAATGATGGCAAGCTGCAGCGCTGCGTCCGTATTTGGCAGTACGGGTATCCATTTATTTGCATGGACAGCCGCCGCATAGTTAAGATCGGGGCAGATATAGACCTGCTTGATTCCGATGTCTCCCCAGAATCTGACTATGTTACTGGCGAACTGACCTCTAAAACCCCATGGGGTTGTCTCGGGATCTCCACCCCATACCAGGAGCAGTTCTGTATGATCAGTGATATCTTTAACTATATTGTCGGCCGGATTCATCATGCCTATGAGCCCGGAACCCCACATATGTTTTGAACCCCAGTACCAGCCTTCCCAAGAGTCAGGGTTTCTGATCTGCTGGGTAAATCCGCCCATCTTATCCAGAAGGAGTGATGAGGAGCCGTGGGTGGCATGGATAAACATACACTCACCGTGACCATCTCCCTGGATCAGAATGGCAAGTGGTCCGTATTTTTTGTGTACTCTTTTTATCTCTTTGGCTATGAGGTCTGTGGCCTCATCCCATGATATCCTCACAAACTTGCTCTTTCCCCTGTTCTGGGTATTGCGCTCTCCGTCCGGGTCCCAATCAACCCTCTTTAACGGGTATTTTATCCTGTTTGGGGAGTATACCCTTTTTTTATAGGCAAGGCTGAAAGGAGACGGAAGAGCCTTATACATGGGGTCGAGCGTCTTCCCATTCTTTTTGATCTGCCATGGATTAAATGTTTTAGGATCATATTTGGCATCATAGTGAAGTGGTCTTATCCTTACTATCCTGTCATTCTTTACATCCACCGCACAAGGAGCAGCCCCAAATATTCCACCGCTGAGCCCAAGAGCCTTGTATACAGTCTTGTCTGAAAAACTTGCAAGCGGCTCCTTTCCCTTTGTTTTCTTTTTTTTAGCTTTTGATTTTCCTTCCGACATAAAGCCTCCGTTAAGATGATTTGATCAAAACTCCCTTTATAAAGGTTGACTATCGCCTAATAAATATTACTTGAATCAATATTTAAAAAACCTTAAAAAATTACATCACAGGGCTCTGATAAGAATGTATTCTGACCCCTGAGCTGATTGGAAAACTACTTCAACGAAATATCACCGAGGTTCCGGTCGTCATCAGTACAGATTGAATTGACAGTTACTGATTTACTGCCCTTTTTAATCTTAAGAGTAAATGTCCGGTCATCCTTAAGATCCCTGAACCAGAAATCACCCCACGCATTGGTTTCGGTGGTAAATGTTTCCCTGGTTTCACAATCTGTAAGAGTGGCTTTGGCCCCTGTTATAACATCATTTATTTTTGGATCATAGAGCGTTCCGGCAACCCATTTTTTGGGAGTGTTCAGATAATGTACCCTTGTCTTGAGTTTTATACCCGGTTTAATTGGCTCTGCCTTTGATATATACTTCTTAAGGTCCTTTTCTTCGCCAAACTTGATGGCATCAGTAGGACAGTTATCCACACATCTAGGAACCTCCCAGCCGTCATCAAGAAGATGAGCACAACCGGTACACTTCTGGGCTATATTGAGCCCGCTGTTCATAAAGATGGCGTCATACGGGCAGACATCAGCACAGAGCTTGCACCCGGTGCATTTATCAGGATCGATAATGACAAGGCCGTCTTCTCTTTTATAAATTGCGTCAGATTTACATGCCTTCATACAGGGAGCATCGACACAGTGCATGCATAACATGGGCACATAGCTTACCATTACCTTGGGTACGGTTCCTCTGACGGTTTCTTTGATCCCAAGCCAGAACTGCCCTGTATCGGGCTGAGGTTTCGCATAGGGAGTCCAGTCATTGCCCACATGTTCATCCTTGCACGCAATCTGGCAGGCATAACAGCCGTTACATATCGAAAGATCGATTACGAATGCTTTCATTATTTATCTCCTCCCTCTATCCATGCATTTACACAAAGGCCGGAAGCCGGATCATATTCTCTCTCAAATGCTTCCGGATAATCTTTTCTCCACTGGTCCATCTCCTCCATGCTGAGCCTTTCGACCTCAATCAGGTAAGCGGTTGTGGCCTGGCCTACAGCATTTCGTGAGGACGTACCTGAGCCTGAAATGGTGTTGATTGCACCGCCGCGGTCTATTTCACCGGGTTTGATCATGTCTATCCTTGCACCGTGATCCATGTATGCGACTCCCTGGCGCAGCCTTTCTGTAACATAGGCCCCTGCGAGAACTATTCCTCTCTCATTGAACACCTTAACGATATCGCCATTTTTGATACCCCTCTTTTCTGCTTCCGAGGGATGAATCCAGCATGGCTCATACATATATCCGTCCCACCCTCTTACTTTACATGTAGGAGCTTCACGGGTCCAGGATATATCGTCGGCCTGGGCATGCACCCTCCACCTGCCGTGGTTGGACATGAGGAGAAGCGGGAACATCTTGGCGCGTTCGCTTGAAATCCTTTCATCATGGGTTGGGCCCTTTTCTATCCACTTTGGTACAGGAGGCCTTTCCTTGTCATAGGGGAAGTTCTTTGCCAGAGCCTCTGAATAAAACTCAAGCTTTCCGGTAGGAGTGGGCAGAGGATTCTTCTCAGGATCATCATAGAAGGGTCTCAACCCCGGGGGATCATCCTCCCAGTCCTCAGCCACACTGTAAAGATAATAGCCTTTTTTCCTGAATTCTTTCCATGTGGTAAGTTTGTCAAGACGCATGTTTTTAAACATTTCCTTTTTCATGTCTTCATCTGTCTTACCACCGGTCAAGGCCTCTTCCATGCCCAGTTTCTTGGCAACTTCAAGAACAACCTCAAAATTACTCTTGGATTCACCTACCGGCTCGATTGCCTGATCACATAAAGCAACGTTGGGGATGGATGTCCCGCCCCTGATGCTCGATACTATATCGCCTACTTCCATATGGGTATTTGATGGAAGAATAATATCGGAGAAGAGGGTATCGTTTTCCATCCATGGATGCTGTGTAACAACGCACTCTATCTTCGGATTCCTGAGTGAAAGTTCTGTTGCATTGCCGTTATTCCAGCATGTTGTCCTGCAAGGGGTGTCACTCCAGATCATGTGGATCTCTGTACCTCCTTCTTCCTTTGGAAGAGGATATACGTATTTTTTGAACTGATCGTCGGTACCAACCTCGATGGCGCCTGAACCATAGAATGTCATTGGTTCATCCGCTTCGATCGCATCATGAATATATGTCTTGGGGATAAGCTGTTTCTGCCATGCATTGATCGTTGTCAGGCTCGGAGTCCTTAATCTGTCGGCAAGGTCAGGGTTCCAGAAGAATGTACCTGATAAGCCGTTTGATCTTGGAAGCCCGAAATAGGTAAGCTGATGATGATGCCTGCCTGGTCCGCCTAAACCCTGCATTCCGAGTAGACATACTTCAAGTCTTCCGGGTTCATGGCTGAAAGGCCCTCTTACATAACCACCTCCAAAGTAGTGAGCGATTGATGTAACTTTTTTTGCGAATTGCCTTGCCAGTGCCCTGATCGTCCATGGCGGCACTCCGCACTTTTTGGATGCCCATTCAGGGGTCTTGGGCACATCATCTTCCTCTTCCCCCATTACATATGCCTTGAACTGCTCAAAGCCTACAACATGGGTCTTTACATATTTCTTGTCATATGTGCCTTCCTTGATCCACATATATGCTATAGCAAGCTGAAGGGCAGCATCCGTATTCGGGAGTACCGGTATCCATTTATCTGCGTGAACGGCACATCCATAGTTTACATCCGGGCAGATATAAACCTGTTCAATGCCAATCTCTTTCCAGAAATAGGTAAGACGACTTGGCATCTGGCCCGTGAAACCCCACGGTGTTGTTTCAGGATCACAACCCCAGAACAGGACCATTTCAGCGTTTTCGGTTGTATCTTTAACAATATTTCCTGCAGGAAACATGGCGCCCTGAATACCCTGGCCCCATACATGTTTAGAACCCCAGTACCAGCCTTCCCATGAGTCAGGATTACGAACCTGCTGCGTGAAACCACCCATCTTGTCAAGGAGTGATCCGGAATGCCCGTGCGGGGTATGTATTGTCATACATTCACCGTGACCGTCGCCCTGGACCAGTATACCGTTAGGTCCGTACTGCTTGTGAACCCTTCTGATCTCTGCTGCAAGGATATCGGTTGCCTCATCCCACGAGATTCTTACATATTTACTTTTACCCCTGTTCTGGGGATTTCTTTCGCCATTCGGGTCCCAGTCTACCCTTTTCATGGGGAATTTGATCCTGTTGGGAGAATAGACGCGTTTTTTATACGCCAGAGAAAATGGACCGGGAAGAGATTTCCAGGGCTGTTCGAAGACCTTTCCGTTTTTTTCCATCTTCCATGTCTTTATATCTTCTTTTTTGTATTTCCAGTCGTAATGAAAAGGTCTGACCCTGACGATCCTGCCGTCTTTGACATCGACCACCCCTTCACTACTGCCCCCTAGAAGCCCGCCCAGCCCAAGGGCTCTAATTACTGTTTTATCTTTAGTCTTCCGGGATGCCATGTAACCCTCCTTTATAAAGTTGTTATGGTAAGACAGGTATTGTCTATACTATTAAAACATAGTGTTTTGCAACCACCCTTTTAAATGGGAACTGGTCCTTTTTCCAGAAGAACTCTGATCTGGCCAGCATGTTACTGAAACAGCATTCAGAGTACTTCGGAAAAAAGAACCAGTTCCTTCCAGATATTATTTTCTAATCCTTTTCCGTAAGGGCTGTCCTCCCTTCGCCCGTCCTCTGTACAGTTCCATATTCATCTGTCTTGAATACATTTTCCTGAAGGTCTTCCTCTTTACAGGGGTAGATCTTGCAGAGAAGGCATGTCAGGTCAGGGGAGCCGTACATGGGATCAAGATGATTATTATTTGTCAGTACATTCGGGTTCGATATTAACACCCCGTGATATGTCTCAGGTGATTCTTCAGGGTAAAAGCAGTTCGCCGTTGCCATCAGGACTCCCTCAATTATACCGGGAAAAACCCGGCATTTCTGCCTTATTTTTCCTCTTGGAGACTCTATCCAGATCCAGTCGCCGTCTTCAATTCCATACTTTTTGGCTGTATTAGGATGGATCTGGCACTGGGGATATTCCATAAAGCTCCTCAGCCATGGAATATTCCGGTACTGCCCCAGAAAATAGAAAGGCTGTCTGAAACCGCTGGTCATAACAACAGGGTACTCCTTGTATAAATCGGGAGTTGAAAGCGGGCTTTCACCGGGCTCACGATACACTGGCAGCGGATCATAACCAAGCTCTTCAAGTCTTTTGGAGACGAACTCAAATTTTCCTGTGGCAGTTGGAAAGCCGCCGCCTTTTCTCCAGTAATCGGTTTTGTATTTATAATAAACCTGGTCCTTGCCCCAGCATCCGCTAACAAGCTGTTCGCTGAATTTTTTCCAGGTCATATTATGACCTTTTTTTACCTGATAATCAAGGCATGCCTCAACATCTTCAAACCAGTGTTCGGGAACAACCCTTTTTCCTATCTCGTTGAAGATCCAGATATTGGATTTTGCCTCACCCTGGGGTTCGACAACCTTGTTATGTGCCTCTATCATGAACCTTGGGTGCATATCATAGACATCATCCATCTCAAGCCAGTGGGCTGACAGGAAGGACTATATCGGCTGCCTCTGCCATAGGCCCCATGAACTGGTCACAGTGCACCATGAACTCGACCTTTTCTATTGCCTCTACGACTTCCTTGGTATTGGCCATATGAACGATCTGCTGCCCGCCTACGCTGATCCAGACCTTGATAGGGGCTTCGCCGGAAAGTATGGCCTTGACCATGGTGTCCGGATTACATGTCCTGGCCGCTCCCATCTTGTATTTATCAATACCGATAATCTTGCTTCTTCATTTCATCGGTTACAGGTAGTTCAAGGAAGAAGTCTTCGATGAGACCCGTCTCGGGCAGAACCCAGCTTATCATGCTGCCGGGACGTTCGATGTTGCCGCATAGTCCCATCAAACAGGTAATAGCCCTTAAGGTATGGCCGCAGTTAGCCTGGCGTTCCAGAGAGCTTCCAACCTGGATACAACCCGGCGTATCAATGGCAAACATTCTGGCCGCCTGAATAATCTTTTCCTTTGGCACCCAGGTAATTTCCGAGGCCCTCTCAGGGGTCATGGGCATGAACTCTTTCTTTGAGTTCTTCAAAGCCGTATGTCCAGTTTTCAACAAACTCCTTGTCCCAGAGGCCTTCGTTGATTATAACATTCATCATGCCCATGGCAAGGGCACTTCAGTACCCGGCCTTGGCTGAAGATGAGGGTTGCCCTTGATGCATAGGCAGTCTGGCTCTGGGATCGATAATTATGAGGTTTTTGCAGTAATTCAGGGACTGGATAAACCAGTTGCACATCTCTGAGTCTGCGCTGGTGATTTCAAGCTGCTTCGCCCACATGATCTGGGTCTTTGGAAACTCACCACCCCAGCCATGGTAATCACAGTAGAGTCTGCCATAACCTGTAACCAGACCGTAAAGCCCAAGCCTCGGGACTGTGACAGACATAGCCCGGAGTTATTATATTTGCAGTACCCATAGATCGGGCCATTCGATGCATATAGCGGTTATAACCCCTTCCAGTACCCTGGGAAATGGCTATGGAGTGAGGCCCGAAATCTTTTATAGCACTTTTCATTTTATCGGCAATAGTTTCAAGAGCCTCATCCCAGGTAATCCTTTTCCACTTCCCGTCGCCCTTGGCGCCTGCCTCTTTATGGGATATTTTAAACGGTAGGGGTTATCGATATGCTGAATGCTTGATAGGCCCTTGGAACACATGGTCCCTTTGTTAACGAATCGGGATTTCCTTCAATATGCACTATAGCACCGTCTTCTGTCGTAACCTTTACTCCGCAACCGCCATGGCAGCTTTTGCAGGTGGTATAATTACTTTTCTTTCGCCCATTTATTTCTCCTTTATTCCGATTAACCCTAGAATACAATACTCTTGGGCAGTATAGGTTTATAGATACCTACCTTGAGGATACAGTATTTAAGGGCAAATGCCCCGGCTGTATGGCTGGCAATTCCTGCGACAAGAAGCACCGCGGTTGCCTCCCCTGTAAACATACTTACAAAGGATACTGCAAGAGGTAAAACAATGCCGAATAGAACAATGCCAAGCCAGAAAACAATTGCCACGCGACCCACAAGAAGCTCTCTGACAGACAGTTCGGCTGTTGTTGACTGGTATGTCGCATTCATCAGGTAGGTTCCGAGAAGTATGGCATTGATACCTAAAACAATCCGGCTTGCATATTCGAGGCCATGGAAGTTAACACCATGGGTAAAAAGCCCTATTGCCATTACAAGGGCAAGACCGTCCGCGATACCTGCATTCATGATAACTATCGGTAAAATCCCGGTATTCCAGAAGGGAACACTCTTGCAGTAGCTCATCATAAACCCGCAGTAGATCCCGGTAAGAACAACAAAGATACCTGCAAACACTTTTAATACGATATCTGCAACATATATTATATGCTGAGCCTGGCCGATCACCATATGGCCGGGGCCAAGGATGTATGAAGTGATAAGCTGAGCAAGGCCAAAGATGCTGAAAAACACTGTAAAAACGACACCTCTTGCTATCCATGATGTCCGCCATGCCCCGGAAAAGGGCGGCATTGTTCTCCAGAATCTCAGTGGTTTACCAAGATAGAGAAGGTGAAGCGGAAGCTTCAAGAGCATTACCATGAGATAGCCTGAAGTGCTCCCCACCAGTTGTCGGCAAATATCGCAACAAGATAAAGGCCTGTGCCAAGGGCAGAGAATACCTCCGAAAGCCAAACAAGCAGGCCCTGCTTTTCTATCCATTCGGTCTGCTGCATGGGTTTAACCATCCACTCATGAGTTACCATCCATTGACGAGATGTTTGAGTCTGCATATTTACCTCCCTATTCTTCCACTAATCCGTCTATACGCCTTTTGGCATCAGCATCTATTGTACTCAGATGCTGTATATAACTACCGGTCCGGGCACTCTCCGGCGCAATGTTTGACTCCTTACCGCCGATCTTGCCATCAACATAAAAAACCGAAGGTTCTGTCCCGTATTCGCTCTGAAGAGTGAAACCCTTCCTTTCCCTGATAAGTACCGAAACATCACTGTCCGGATCATCCAGATTGCCGAATGTCATGGCACGGGCCTGACAGGTATTTACACAGGCAGGTGTGGCATCCCGGTCTTTTCCGGGTATAAGGCCTTTCTCCCTGCCTGCATCGATTTTTTCAGCGCAGAAATTGCATTTCTCTGTCGTCCCTTTCTGGTGCGGGAATATTTTTTTCCCTTTCTTTTCAAAACCGGTAAGTTCATAACCCGGGAAATATCCGGGGTCCTTTTCCTTTGATACGAAGGTACGATTCTGATATGGACATGCAATAACACAATACCGGCAGCCAATGCATTTGTTGGAATCTATTACAACAATTCCATCATCCCTCTGTGTCGTTGCCTCTGTCGGACAGACTTTAACGCAGGGCGCCTCTTTGCACTGGTTACACCGAACAGGAAAGGTGGTCAGCTCCGGCTTCCCACCGACATCGGTCTCAAGGGCTAACAGCCTCGGCCAGGTAACATGTAAAGGAAGGAAGTGCTCCACTCTGCAGGCTGCCACGCAAGCATGGCATCTTGTGCATCTTACAAGGTCTATTACCATTCCCCATCTCATAATATTGTCTCCTTTTATGACATCCGACCCGGCATCATGCCGGTCGCAATAAAGCCAAAACATCCTGGCTGACTATCTATTTGCGGCTATAAAATTTCAGCCTTCAAATGATAATAATTAGCTTTTTACATTTACTTAGAAGGGCGATAAAAATCAGAATGAAACACAGGAAAAATCAGGAAATTATTAAGGCAAGCCCCATTAAGTAATCAGATTATACTTTTGGGTTTTTTTATTGTCAATTGTTAAATGTAAAAATGTATTACATTTAACTTGGTCACCAAATAAGATCAATGTAACAATATCTACATATTTACTACTTAATATAGCATATATTTTTTCTTAAGACGGGCTTTAAGAATTTGAAGAATATAGTTCTCAATAACAGACTATTGCTATTATACAGCTATTTCACCGGGAGGTAAAACGATGAAAAAAGCCTTAGTCATAACTTTCTGACTAAGGGCTTTTTTCATATTATGATATATAAAAACTATAGAGACAAGGCATACCTTGTTCTACATGAAAAACTAGGCACGACTGCCCGTCTCTGCTTTTTTTCCAAGACGATTCATAATCATGCCCTTCATTATTTCACCTGTTTTACCGCCCTGATGATTTTTTTCTGCTTTTTGGGAAAATGAATCGAGTAATCCGGAAAGGTAGTTATCCATAAGTTTTCTAACCCTGCCATATGCCTTTCCGTGTCTTTTACCCGAACCCATTATCTTGTCCAGTGCGTGATCTATTTTCTTGGCATCCCTCACCCCTTTAAGATCTTTGCCAGCGGAGTCATCACTGCCTGATACCTGAGCCTGCCCCTGCTCATAATGCACTGATTCTTCGACCTTGACACTTGCACTGAGACCTGACAGGGAATCAAGCTCCTTAAATTTATCGGCCAGTGCCTGCATTTCGTCCATATTTCCTGAAAATGCACCTTCCATGGTAGACTCGATAGTCTTAACTGCCGCCATTATATCGTCATACTCCTCGCTGTCCAGGTTACCTGTTATGGACAGGGAGAGGTTACTGCCGAGCTGATTCTTGTAACTATACCCTTCCGCCTTCACGGATGAAGATCCTGAACGCAAAAGCCCGCTGTAGGAGGAATAATTAGCCTCCATATTGCTGTCAGATGAAATGGTAACCCTGTCGCCATCATTCGTGACAATCATGATATCGGTGTTTTCGGTTTTTGTGTAACTGGCAGATGCCCAGTTGAACTGGCCGACAGGATACCCACCAGGATCAGATCTTCCCAATAAATTATTCGAAAAACCAAAGGTGGTGTTCATAAGGGGATGACCTCCTGAAGTTTGATTCTCTTTTCTTAATATCTTTATCGGCTGTAGAGATTAAATCTTAACTAAATAGCGGGCCAAAAAGAGTTAAAGCGTTTTTTCCCATTATCTTTTCAACAGCTTCGGGTGCAATCCCGGCAGACTCTATCTCCCTGTAATACCTGTTGGGCCTTAACAGGGGATAATCAGTCCCGAAGAGTATTTTATTATCCCCTATAATCGATACCGCCGTTTTATAAATTGCGGAGGAGTAAAGATAAGGTGATGCCGCAGTATCGAACCAGACATTTTTAATGGCTGCCTTTACTTCTTTTTTAAGGAGTCCATAAAAAAAGATGCCGCCTCCCCAGTGGGCAAGAATTATTTTATTGTCAGGATAGGCCTTTATAAAGTTTTCTATCTGCTTTAATGTCAATGGCTGTTTTCCTGGATACCTATGACCAACAGGCTCATTTGTGTGTATAAGAAGGGGTCCATCATGCTCAAGGCAGACTGCCATAACATCGGCCATCCTCAAGATAATGTCATCTGTCAGGGGAGAGTCATATACTGCAAGTTCACCGACACCTTTAAGCCCGGAAGCAAGACACCTTTCCGCCTCCTTTGCCGCATCAGGTGACAGCGGATCAAAACAGCTCAATCCGATCAGACGTTCAGGGTTCGAAAGGACAGCTTCGATAATATAATCATTGTGCCGCCTGTAATAATCCGCTTTCTTCCACGGGAAACCGAATACCACAGAAACATCGACTCCTTCATTATCCATAGATGCTATAAGCTCACCGGCACCTTCCATCTTTGATGATTCCGGTCCATAGAGCAATTCAAAGCCAGGCTCTCCTGAAAAAAAAGACTCTCTTTTATTACGAATAAAAGAAGGAAATATATGAGTATGCGCGTCTATAATCATTATAATATAGTCCCGATTGATTTTTCTACTTCGCCCGGAGAGAACCCTATAATGGTTTTTACAATCTTTCCCTCCCTGTTGACTATATGCATTGTTGGTATGGCGGCGGGCGAATGACCGAAGTAGGCACGACTAACCAAGCCATTATCTCTCATTACTGGGTACTTAATATTAAAGGTTCGCATAAATTTTTTCAATTGATCATCATCTGCCTGAGAAGGTGTGTCCATAGATATTCCCAGAATAACAAGGCCTTTGTCCCTGTATTTTTCCTGAAGCCTGACAAGCTCCGGGATGGATTGCATACACGGACCGCACCAGGTCGCCCAGAAATCCAGAAGAACCACTTTACCCCTGTAACTCGAAAGGGTAATATCTTCACCTGTTACTGATTTCAACGTAAAATCCGGCGCATCTATTGCGACAGGTTTGGATGTGCACCCTGAAAAATTCAATAACAACAGTATAGTTAAAATCCAGAATAGTTTCCCGGCAAAGGGGTATTTCATTTTTTTACTCCACGGATAATAATATTACGGCTATCAGCTTTCGGCAGAAGGCCTTATTGACAGTATCACCTCAACGCTGCCGTCTAAAAAAAACAATTACTTTGCGAACGGGCAATATTAAACTATAATACTAAATACTATTTTTTCATCGGATATGGAATATTTTCCTGGAAATAAATGTACGAGGAGAAAATGGCACAAAAACTATATATTTCAACAATTGTATCTATTTTTATATCCCTGGCCCTCTTTAATGCCCGTGGCGAAAACAGGATAGCGCCCGGGCACAATGAAAAAATCAGACCTGCCGCAGTTGCAGGCTCCTTTTATCCCGGTGACAGGAAAAACTTAAAAAAAGCTGTAGACGATCTCCTTAAAAATGCTGAAAAAAAGGAAGTTACCGGGACAATCTTCGCAGCAATAGCACCCCATGCGGGATATGTCTATTCGGGAAACATTGCGGCTACAACCTTTAAGAATATATCTGATGTTGCGTTCGATACGATTATAATAATAGGGCATGATTCATTTCGCAGTGCAGTAGCCTATACTTGTCCTGTCGATTACTTTGAAACCCCTCTTGGTAAAATGCCTGTGGATATTGATATGATCAACAAAATGTACGCTTATAATAAAAATATAAAGCCGGATATATCAATCCACAGGGATGATCAGACTATTGAGATTCAGTTGCCTTTTTTACAGGCAATGAATAAAAAATGTAAAATTGTACCCATACTTTTCGGATATCCTTCACCTGAAAACTGTAAAATACTGGCTGGTGCAATCAAATATGCATCCGATGGGAAAAAAGTATTTGTCCTTGCAAGCAGCGATATGTCCCATTACCCCACCTATGAAGGATCAAATGAAATAGACGGCCTTACGCTTGATATTATCAGGAGCATGGATATACGCAGACTTTTTAAACATGTCTATAAACAGCTGAAAGACCCGCAGATTCCCGGGCTTCAAACTGCCGTATGTGCCAGCGGCGGGGTTGGAACCGCCTTATTGTATGCAAAGGAAATGGGGGCAGATACCGCTTTGGTTCTGAAACACGCCAATTCTGGGGATGTACCCGGGGGGGATAAAAAACGTGTTGTGGGCTATTCTTCTGTGCTGTTTATAAAAAAATGAACTCCTGAAGTAAAAAGATTGCGATGAGATTAATCATTGTAGGAAATGAGTAATCATTTTAAAAAAAGACAAGGAGGCAACAGGATGACATCATTACAAAACAACATTAGACCTAACCTGGCAGGTGATTACCCGCAGATCGATCACACTGCCCTGATTGATCCTTCAGCTCAAATCATCGGTAATGTAAAAATCGCAAGAGATGTTTTCATTGGACCATTAACTGTTATCAGAGCTGACCAGCGTGGGCCGGACGGGAAGGTGGCTCCAATACAGATTGATAACGAGGTCAGTATCCAGGACAATGTCATTATACACGCTGACCCTGGGGCATCTGTAATCATAGGCCCCAGGACCTCTATAGCTCATAGCGCAATCGTTCATGGCCCCTGTACCATTGGACAGGAGTGTTTCATAGCTTTAAGGGCTACTCTATACAAAGCCACTCTCGAAGACAATGTATGGATAGGCATTGGTGCCATTGCCAAACTGGTTACATTGCAATCGTTTACCAGGGTTCCTGCCGGGTCTGTTATCCGTGATCGCCCGGAAGTACTGTCACTCCGGCTGGTTTCAGATAAGGAGAGAAAATATATGGAAGAGGTCTGGACAGCTAATACGCGTTTAAGGACAGACTATCTGGAACTGCGGGACAAATTGGAGTCGATCAGATCCGCAGCAAAGAACAAGGGATAAAATCGCCGCTCCATTTAAATAAAACAGGCCTATGTCCCAATGAATGAAGCCCGATAAAAAAAGCATGCAATTAGAGTATCTCCTGCAGCCTTAACACCTTTATATAAAAAAAAGGCCGAGTGGGAAGGGCAATTCTCCTCGGCCTTTCAAATGGTACAATAAATATTTTGTTGTTCAAGTGACTAAAATTATATCGACACAATGGCAAACAAGTTTAATGAAAAAGTAATATTTTAGCTCCGAAGACTTTTCATACGAGCCTTGACTGAATCGATTTTATCAGTTTCATTCATTGCCTCATAACATTTTATCAGTTTTTCAAGCACATCTTTAAGGCGCGGATCATTATTGCCAAGCAAACCCTGCCTTACTTTAAACGACTGTTCGTAAAGGTCAGCCGCTTTTTGACTTGAGCCCTCTGCAACATACAGAAGCGCTAAATTCTCAAGTGCTGCTGAATAATATGCATGAGTCTTTCCGAAGGTTTCTTCTGCAACCTTTACAACTTCCTGAGCCGTAGAAACAGCCTCCGTGATTTTGCCATTTTTATAGAGTATTGCCATTCTTTTATTCAGGCTGTTGTATAATTGTTGCTGCCCAAAAGCTGTAGCTGAAAAGGATACCAATATTAAAGTTGCAAGTGTCATTTTGATGAATAATTTCATTTCTTTATAACTCCTGAGTTAATCTTCAAAGTTAATAATCGCGGCAATTTCCGCATAATACGATACTATTTTTTTAATAAGTGCCCTGGTTAATATTAAAATGTATCAGTAGATCTGAACCATGAATGATATCTGTACATTAATTAGAAGTTTGAATTATTTGGCTCTTATCGCATTTAATTTTCTATCGGCAGGCCATCAGATGGACTTTAAAGAAAAAACACTTGAATGAATTTTTTTACGAATTCCAAGTCTAATTTAGCAGGGGAATTTTTATCTTTTCAGGACAATGCATAGTGGTTTACTATGGTTTCGGACCTCCAGCTTCTCGTCCAGGTTATGCCTTCTTTTTTAACTTTGAGTTTTTACCTCCTGCTTCCGGCGTTTTTCCCTTGCTTTTTCAACATATCAGTCCTAAAAATATGTAATTGTATCAATTCAGGTGCAAAGAATTACTGCGTTTGAGTCTAGCTTATTAGTAAACCATAACTTGTAAAAACTTATGAACCTACAGACAGACTATATTTCCACGTATCAATACTTTGATGAGAATAGAATATAAACTCATTACTGATAGGAGAAAAAATTGCCTGATTTAAAAAAAACAAAAAGATCAACCAATCTGTATGAGGGTGTTGTTAACGAAATAAAAAAAGCTATTCTTTCAGGCAGGTATAAACCCGGAGGAGCATTGCCAGGTGAAGCAGAGCTTGCCCGGCAATTTGATGTGACTCGACCTGTTATTAAAGAAGCTATCAAGGTTTTAGAGTCTAAGGGCTTCCTTGAAAAAAAGAAAGGTAGCAGAGGCATATTTGTGAGAAAATTTTACAGGTTGCCCTTGATGGAAAACTTTATCGAACTTGTCAGATACAGGCGGGCAAAGGTGGATGATCTGGCAATGGCACGACTTCTCCTCGAGCCTGAAGTCTGCAGGCTTGCCGCGCTAAAAGCTTCACCAAAATCACTGAAAGAAATGCAGGACCTCATTGACTCCTACGCCCTTGTAAAAGAAAGAGACGAGTTGGACCCGCTGTATGCAAGATTCCACAGGTTAGTGGGACGAGCTTGCGGAAATGCAATATATTCCATCATAATGGAAAATATTATGGATTTTACCGAGAACTTCATCAGGACCATGAAACCTGTAACTACTATTATACATAATGAACGAGAACCATGATGAAATCATGGAAGCCTTCAGACAGAGGGATCCTGAAAAGGCTGCCGAAGTGGGCACCAGACATGCCATGGATATTTTAAGAGAAATGAAAAAGCTTGAAGTTACCTATCTTGAATTACTGGGAGGCAACATTCTGGACCCGTACCTTGAGGAGGATAATAAAGAAAATACTGATGACGAATAATTCGGCATGCGGCTGTTGACTATCGTGACTAATTGAAATGTGTCGAGATAATTCGATTGTTTCAAAAATTTCACAGCCATTAAATAAGAAAGGCTTCCGGTAATAATAACTGAAAGCCTTCAAGATTCTATTTAATGGTGCGCCCAGGGTGATTCGAACACCCGACCTGCGGATTCGTAGTCCGTTACTCTATCCAGCTGAGCTATGGGCGCATTGAAAAAAGTCTTATTAGCATATCGCTTTTTATTTTTCAATGAGCAAATATTAAAAAAAGCAGGGGCCGAGGATTTCTCGAAAACAGGGTCGGTATCTTCGACAAGTGGTCAATATTTAAGGCATCTTTCCATCCCCGATAAGCAAGGCTACACTGGAGGGCGTTCACCTGAAAACTTTTATTTATCAGGTGTTTCACTGTCCCACTGGATGTCTACCGGGGTCGCACTTTTCCAATCTTCAATTATCCTTTTTGCTTCATGATAATCTGCATCGGAAACCCGAATTAAACCCCAGCCATACTGGGCCTGAAAAAGACCATCATATGCGGTATCATAAAAGGATTTTATTTCTGCAGTGATTCCATTTTCTTCCAATATTTTTTTTATTACATCCGCCTCAGTCGCATTTTCAGGTTTTATAAGGTCTTTCATGGTTTTAACCCCTTTATCTTTTCATTTTCTTCCTTTGTCTTTATCAACTCCTCGCTTGTCAGGCGCAGACGATTAGCCAGGATATCGGAGAATACCCTATAGAGTATACAGGAAAATCTATTAAAAGACATCAGGAACAATTAATTTGATTTTTTAAGAACTATTCCAAAGTCTTCCATCCTCAAGCGTATACAACTCATCACTTATATCAATACCAAAATCTTCCCTGTGGGTCGAAAAGATAATAACCCTGTTTTCCTTTTGATAAGTGCGAAAAATTTCCTTTAAATAGCCTATTGATTGTTTATCCAGCGCGTTGGTCGGCTCATCCAGAATAATATGTTCGGGCCGGCCCATAAGGCAGGCGGTTAAAACAACCTTGCGCTTCATCCCGTTCGACAGGGTTTCTATCTGCTGGCTGATATATTTATGCATATTGAGATTTTTTAGAATATCCATGTATTCATGCACATCACATTTTTTAACCGAGGCAACAAAATCCAGTAGTTCCTGCACAGTCATGAATTCATAAAGCTGGGGAATTTCGGAGAAATATCCGACCCTGGTTCTTGGACTGGCTCCTTCCGAATAAAGGTTCATGCCAACCACCTCTATGATCCCCGAGTTGGGCTTAAGGCGCATGCGCTTCGGCTATTGATTATACAGATCACAATCGCTGAGATTAAGAGCCTTCTTATGTTTTAAGAATCAACAACGAACAATAGACTGTTTTCTATTCCAAATTCTCACCAAATCTTGAAAACCTTATTGAAGCAATTCGACCGAAAATATTCCATGCGGGGATTTTCGTATTCCAGGAAAAATATATAAAAACCGGCCTGCCATATATCTGACGTCGCTTTACATAGCCCCAGTATCTACTGTCGTCTGAGTTGTCCCTGTTATCACCAAGTACGAAGTATTTTCCATCCGGGACTTTAACAGGACCAAAATTTTCATGCTTTTTCTCCTGATATAATACCTTGTAGCCTCTTGAATCAACAGTTTCCTCGCAGATATCAGCCTCTTTTCCGTCTTCAAGTCTGTACTTTTTAATAAATTTCAGATCCAGTTTTTTCTGATTTACATAAACTTCATCATCAACTATCCGGATTGTATCGCCCGGGATCCCGATAATTCTTTTTATAAAAAATTTACTTTCATCCACCGGCCACTTAAATATTATAATATCGCCTCTTTCAGGATTATTTAAACGATAATAGCTAAGGTCACATATAAAATGGTCCCCCACATCAATTGTCGGCATCATGCTTCCTGCCGGGGCCTTGAATGCCTTGAAAATGATTTTTTTTACAATGACAGTCCCTGTTGAAAAATTTACCAGACGTATGACAATTATTACGATTACATAAACATACCACCTGTTAAAACCTTTGAGGATATAGTTGCCGGAGATTCTTTTTGCCGAACGAATAGCTTCAAACAGGATATATAACCAGAAAACCAGAGAGACCACGGCCATAAAAGCTATTAGAGCAAAATGAACGGGAGTTGCAGGCGGCTTTATCAGGTAATAAAATGAAAACATAAAGATTCCGCCCCAGACTGATAATGCAACATAAAATAACAGTCCTTTTGTCTCCTGCCCGTTATATACCTGTCCCAGTCCGGGCACTAAAAAACTCAATAATCCGGCCAGCCACCATCTCCTGCGTTTTTTGACAGCATCATTTTCCATGCTTGATCTCCTTAAAATAAAAAGCCAAAACGAAAAGATAAAAGAAAATTACCAAAGGAAAACCAGGATTGAGGCGCAAGAACAGATAATAGACACCCTGCTGTAACAATGCAGCCGAAGACATTCTCCAGGCTGAGCTTTCGTAGCTGAATTTCCCCTGCGGGTTCCGGTTTCAGGGTGTCCGGAGGAGGTGTAACAGCATCGATCCCCTCTATCTCGGACTCATAATATTGTTTCATAATTTTTTTAGTATCCATGATACTTCTCCAAATCCTTTTTAAAAATCTCTCTGATTTTATGCAAACGTGATTTTACAGTCCCTGCGGGAACATCCATAACCTGTGCTATTTCACGATTTTTTAATCCTTCATAAAAATATAAAAAGGCTACCTGCCGGTTTTCTTCGCTAAAGGTATTCAGGATATTCTCTATTTTCTGACTCAATTCTTTATTGAGTGATTCAGCCTCTGGTGAATTATTTTCATTACTGCTGTGTTGACTTTCATCTCTGTTTTCAAGGCGTTGCTCGGGCAGTCTTTTCTTGTTTATAAAATTCAGACAATGATTCCGGGCAATCGAATAAATCCATGAATTAAAGGAATACAGGGGATTGTATTTATCGAGATTCCGGTACACCTTTAGCATCACATCCTGGAAAAGATCTTCAGCATTGTCCTTAACCATATTCCTGATAAAGAAAACGATTCGCCGCTGATACTGATTCCAGATCAGATTAAAAAGTTCCCTTCTGGAACCTTCGCTTCTCCTGCATTGAATATATACCTGCCAGTTCTTGATCGGTAATTTCAAAAAAGAGTCCCTGTCCCTGTTTTATCAAGTAATCAAATTAGAATGGATTTAAATAATTGCCTTATGCCTGTATATACAGATAATATATAAATTGGTTCACAAAAAGTTAATATTATTTAATAAACAGTATCGAGGATTGAGAGATAGAAAATCGAATCTTTAGTCTTTTATGCATTTTTCCATAAACCTTAAACCGTATACCGCAAACCGAATTTACCTATGCCTACGAAAAGACAGGAAATAATCGAATTACTTTCAATTGAGAACTGCACTGTTCAGGATATCTCTTCTACATTACATTTATCCATGAGAGACGTTATGGACCACCTGGATCATGTTCGAAAAAGCATGAGACTGCCTTATAAGTTTATTATCAAGCCGGCAGAATGTCTCAATTGCGGATTTGTATTTAAAGACAGGTCAAAAATTCATACCCCCGGAAAATGTCCTAAATGCCGGAGCAGCCATATCCATGAGCCTTCCTACAGGATTGATGAATAAACAGAGGGCATAGAGCAAAGGGAACAATAAAATGCCGTTAACCTTTTATAATCCATGCGCTATACACTCCGCTCTATGATCTTCACGCTTTGCCATAATTTATTATTCAAGAATGGGATTTTACAGATTGGGAGAGGGGTAATATCTTTTCTTAGATTCTACATGCCGCCAAAACATGCGTCCTGACACTCCTGACAGAGGGCAGATATATCATATTCCAGACGTGTGGCCGCATCCCTGAATTCGCCTACCTCTCGTCCACACATTATACAGGTGCAGTTTGATTTTGCTATGGCATAATTCACAGGATAATCATTGGATGAAAGGCATTCTAATAATTCATGAAGTTTCTCCATTCAGAGCTCCGCCTTATATGCAACAAACAAAATGAGTATGGATTAATAATAGATTTACTACAAATTTATTAAGAATGATCGTCATATAAACAGTAAAACTTTAATAAAATATAAAATTTAAAGGATATTCTAACCTGTCACTCTCACTATAAAACAGGCTTATGAGCGTTCTGTTAAAATAAGGTTATTTATTGATTTTTTCTCTGCGCTTTACCAGATCGATAAATTCATTTAATGCAGCCGGCGATCCGAATTCATTGTCGTATAACTTTTCGTTCCACAGGGAAAGCCCCATTTTAAAGATATGATGTACGATACGGTCCAATCCTTCCGGCCCGTCAATCTTTAAAACCTGCATAAAAAGTTCATCGGGAACCTTAACAGGGTAAACAGATTCCGAAGATTCACTGTCGGTTTTCAGGTAGTCCTGAACACTCTTAAGTATCATCAGGTTAGTGTACTTTTTTTTGTATTCCTGTTCGTCCACGAATAACTCCAATTGAATAGGTCGATTATATGTCAGATGCCTTACGGAGTCAAAGAAAGATTATTCACTGAAATAACACTAATTAAGACAATATTCAGCCGAAAAGACTTTTTCACCAATCTCAATCCTTGCGGCACCTTTTTGATCTATTCTTAAAATTTTGGAGCCTGTATTATTCAATCGCTTTATAATTTCAGGATTTGGAAAACCAAAACTATTGTCCTTTCCGGCGGAAATTACACAAACTTCAGGACTCACCATTTGAACAAAAGAACTGGTACTGGAATATTTACTCCCATGGTGAGGAACAAGAAGCACATCGCTATTAAGATTCCTTCCGAATTTTTTCACCAGACGGCTTTCCGTCTCCGATTCGATGTCACCGGGAAACATAATGGATCTGCCTTTATAACTTATTTTTAATACGAGGGAACGGTTATTCACCTCCCTGTTATCGATCATATTCGGAGGAGATATGACGGCGTTGTCATAGGGATGAAGGCATTTCACCCTTACTCCGGAAATCATCATACCACGTGCAAGATCATCCGGCGTCAATACCCTGATATGTCCGGATCCAACAATATTCATAAGATCATTAAACTCATCACTTCCGGCGCTATCCCCGTTATACCAGAATTGTGAAGGCTTAAATTCAGAGGCAATAAACCTTAAACCATTCAGATGATCAGGGTGCGGATGTGAAAGGACAACATAATCTATATGCAGTATTTTTTTTCGGAAAAGAAAGGGGGCAACCACGCTTTTACCCGTGTCAAAGGTTCCTGACCTGAAGCCTCCTCCATCAATAAGCATCCTTTTTTGACCGGGAAATTGTATCAATGCGGAATTCCCCTGACCCACATCAATAAAATATACTCTTAAATCCTGATTAAGGTTTGTATCATATATCCAGTAAGATATATCAGTAACTGCTATTAATACAGCTACAATCATTCCGTATTTTACCCAGTGCCATTTTCTGAAAAACATAATACAGAATAACAGGCAATAGAAGAGAAGTATTTCGCCCAATCCGGGTGTAACCATCCAGCATGAGGCCCATGGCAGACCTGCAAGATATTCTATAATATGCATCATAATATGAATACCGGCGACACCGATTTTCAAAATAATTCCCGCTATAAGAGGGGATATCGTCAAGACCATAAGAGCAAACATGCCCGCAGGCAGGATTATTAATCCGAGTAAGGGAATAATCACCAGGTTGGCGAGAATGGAAACGAAAGAGACCCTGTAGAAATAATATATGGTAACAGGCAATAAAAAGATCATGGCGGAAAGACTGGCGGAAAAGATGCCTGTAATATAAAAATATCCGTTTTTTAGAATGCCTTTTTGTCTGGACAGGATCGGAAGATCAGGAAAAATATTATATATGAAAGGGGTAAGCCACAAAATTCCGATCACAGCAAGGAAGGTCAATTGAAATGATATGCTTTCAAGGGCCAGCGGATCAATGGCAAGGATAATCAAGGCCGAAAAAACAAGGGTTGACCATATATCCCTTTCCTTGCCCAAAACGATAGAAAAAAGATATGTCAGGGCCATTATCATAGCCCTTTGACCTGAAATCTGAAACCCGCTCAGGCCTGTGTAGGCAATTACCGGGATGCAGGTTATCAGGGCGGCAATCTTTTTTATATCATATCTGATAACCAGTTTTTCCGACAATGTCAGAAGACGCCTGCATATAAAAAAAGAAAGCCATGCTATTATGCCTATGTGAAGGCCTGATACTGCAAGCACATGCCCCATACCTGTAACATTAAACGGCTCTCTCAATTCGTCGCTTATACTCTCTCTTTCACCGAGCAGAAGGGCAGCGTAGAGGGCATAGTCCCTTGGCGCCAGTCTTTCGGCTAAAAAATCCCTCACCGGCTTCCTGATATATTCCGCTGTTTCTATTAAAAAACCGGGATTACCCCTGCCCATCGGCACAATGTATCTACCGTCGGATACCGATGCATTACATGATATTCTTTTAAGGCGCATCGATAATTCATAGTCATAGGCGCCAGGATTTTTAAAATTATTAAATGGCTTAAGATATGATTGGAACCTGATTCGTGTTCCGATGGGGAATATCCGGGCGTCATGATACACAGTAACAAGTACTTTTCTGCTGATATTGATAATCTTCTCTTTAAGAAAGATTTTTTCGGTTTTTAATTCAAAGCGCACTATCTGTCCGCTTATCCTTGGTGGACTTAAAACCGTTCCTTCTATTGGCACTTTTTTATCTGATGCCAGCTCAATGAGATGCGCATCATTGCCATTGCAAGCGGTTAAAAACATCCCTGACAATAGAAAAAGGAAACAGACAGTAAAGGATTTTAATGCATCATACTTGAATGAAAAAAACAAAAGAAGAAAAACAGTAATTATGATAAATACGAATAGACTGAACAGCAGGTTATATGAAAATGCGATCAAGCGACCGGTTAAAATCCCTCCTGTAAAAAATACAAAGGCTGGAACTAATGGCCGCCGGAACATGTCAGCTTGTTTCTCTCCATATATTTGCACCAAGCGCCCGGAATTTTTCTTCCATTTTTTCATAGCCCCTGTCGAGATGGTAGATCCTGTTTATCTCGGTTATCCCCTCTTCGGCTACAAGGCCCGCAAGCACCAGAGATGCACTTGCCCGCAGGTCAGTTGCCATTACAGGCGCGGAAAGCAGCCGTTTTCGGCCTCTAACCAGTGCCTGATTACCATTTATGGCGATATCCGCACCCATCCTTTTCAATTCACTTACGTGTATGAATCTGTTTTCAAAAATCGTCTCCTTTATTATACTGGAGCCTTCCGCAATACACATCATGGCCATAAACTGCGCCTGCAGGTCGGTCGGGAAACCGGGAAAAGGCATTGTCTTTATGTCAACACTCTCTATAACATCGGCGCCTTTTACTGATATGCCATTTTCTATAAATTCAACAACTGCACCAACCGATCTGACCTTTTCTATAACGGATGAAAGATCATCCCGTTTGCAGTTTAAAATATCTATTTCGCCACCGGTCATCGCGGACGCCATCATAAAGGTGCCGGCCTCAATCCTATCAGAAATCACCTTATGCTCTGCCGGAAATAATTCTTTTTTCCCGGTAATAACAATCGTATCAGTTCCATCACCTTCAATATATGCGCCCATATTTCTTAATATATCAGCAAGGTCGGATATCTCCGGTTCTTTGGCAGCATTGTTTATAATGGTTTGTCCTTCCGCCTTCACTGCCGCCATAATAATATTTTCGGTTCCTGTTACAGTCGGGATATCAAAAAATATGTCAGCACCTTTAATACCGTTTGTTTTTGCATTGATATAGCCCTTTTCAAGGAACATATCCACTCCCATGGATGAAAGGGCCTTAAGGTGCAGATTTACCGGCCTGGCACCAATGGCACATCCTCCGGGCAATGATATCTTTGCCTTGCCCAGCCGTGCAACCAGAGGTCCCAACAGCAGGATTGAGGCGCGCATTGTCTTTACCAGATCATATGGTGCCTCATATTTATTTAAATTTTCACTATTTATATATAATGTATTGCCTTCCTCCCTGAAAACAACACCCATACCTTCCATAATCTTTTTTATTGTCTGTATATCTCTCAAATCAGGGACGTTCTGAATTTTATGCCATCCGCCGGTGAGTAGGCATGAGGCAATAACAGGTAAAGCAGCGTTTTTTGCTCCGCTTATCTCTACCGTTCCCCTGAGATTTCTGCCACCTTCTATGAGTATCTTTTGCATTGAATCAATTCCCTGTGCATTTAGTAAAAAAAACGATTATTGAATCTATATTAACCCTGAACACCAGTCAAATTATTTACATGGATACACTCATAAAATATAATAGCTCTCTACACAAAGACAGAGGAATATAATCAATGAAAAGTAAACCTGCTCTTTTCGTAATTGACCCCACATTGGGCAAACTTTCGAAATGGTTGAGAATAATGGGTTTTGACGCCCATTACCAGACATCATATAAAAATATGGAGATTGAAGTCCTGCTCAAAGAAGGACGTATATTGATGACCAGAAACAGGAAATTAAAGGACAGCCTCAAGCCATCGATACTGATAAGCTCTGATAAAATACGGGATCAACTCATGGAATTGAAAGAACACGGTTTTCTCCCCGTGGCCAATGAAAATTGGTTCAAGAGATGTATAATATGCAATATCCCACTGCAGAGCGTACAACTGGAGGACGCCCGGGGAAGAATACCGGAATACATTGCAAGCCAGAATATCAGAGGGATTAAATTCTGCCCCTCATGTAACAGATATTTATGGCCTGGCAGCCACAGGACAAGAATGCTAAAACAGTTAAAAAGCTGGGGATTATCCTGAAAGATAATTTACAGACACACCCCCCCGACCTGACTGAGGCAATCCCATTCAGATACACCTTTATCAGCCTGTGACTGACTAACCTTATTTTATTAAATCAAAAGGATAATTATTTTTTCTTCTTTGTAGCTGCTACCTTTTTCTTCTTAGGTACTGCTTTCTTTTTAGCTACTTTCTTTTTAGCTGCTTTCTTTTTAGGCTTGGCTTTTTCTGCTGCCTTAGCCTTTTTTAGTTCCGCTTCAAGCTTTTTGACGTTGGCTTTTGTAGCTGTGATGTCTTTGTTAAGTTTAGCTAATTTTTTCTTTGCCTGACCCAACCTGTAGTTAATTTGATTAGCTGTTGCCATAATGTCTCCTTTCATTTGACATATCATAAAATGTTTATGTATTTGGTAATATAATAGACAAATAATAAAAAGTCAAGAAAAGATACCCCTTAGAAGTCAAATTATATATAAACTACGTTTAATTGATTTTTTTCCATATATATATATTTCTTTCTTCTTAACAGGTTTCTTTTTTTATAATAAAAATAAATATCGGATTTAGTCCGATAATACTTTAAAGTTTATTATTTTTATCTAAGCCATATTTATTCAGAAGATCAAAATGACTGGTGGCCCGTATAAATCCGATTAAGTATCGCAAATAGACTCTTTTTGAATTATAACGGTTGTTCTTTCCGCTTTTTTCCCCGGTAGGCGATAAGTGATGGAATCTTTCAGGCCCAAATTGTGCTCAAAAAGCAGTTCCCTGATATTTTTCAGCTCTTTTGCCCCATCCCTGCCTAAAAATCCGATAATCGTCCCACCGGATTTAAGAAAAGGGTCCGATATACAGATAATATTTTCAAGGCTTGTCATGGCACGCGATGTGACTATATCGCACCCCAGGGCCTTAATGTCTTCCGTGATTGTTTCTATACGGGCATTAATCGTCTTTATCGCTGTCAATTTTAGTGTATGTATTGCATACTTAAGGAAACTGATCTTTTTCCCATTTGATTCGATTAATATTACATCCAAATCCGGTTTTAAGATTTTGATAATTACAGCAGGGAAACCGGCCCCGCTTCCCAGGTCTATCAACCTGCCCCTATCAGGCAGATATGGCACAGGCACCATGGAATCAAGCACTAATTCGTTAAAAATCCTGTCCTTTTCAGATATTCCAACAAGATTTATCTTGCTGTTCCACTCAATTAACTGATCCATAAAAATAATTAATAAATCAGCCTGTGCCTCTGTTAAAAAAATTCCAAGCTGAGAAGTCTTTTCATAAAGCTTTTTCTTTTCAATTGCGCCAGTCAGGAGATGTCCTTCCTTTTAGTAATAACATTACGCGATATGAGCAAATTAAATTATATACACATTAAATACCATAAAATAATTTGATTTTTACACATTTTTTGTTTAGCTTAGCCGGATATTTCTTACTGGCTGGAATATATTTCTGTCAAATAATATGAAACATCCTTCATTCTGTTTGAATACCAGGCTATATACCTTTACAGGCTGCCTTAACCTTGTAAAGAAAAAATTATAATTTTAAAGGGGGAGATTATGGACCGGATAGCAAGAGTATCAGAAATAATCGCAGGATCGCCACATAGTTTTGACGATGCTATAAAGGCCGGGTTCGAAAGAGCAAAACGAACCCTGAGGGGCATTACGGGGCTGAGGATTATAGAGCAAAGAGTCTCAATCAATGATGACCAGATAGCAGAATACAGGGTCAGGATGGAAGTCATTTTCGTCCTGGAATCATAACCTGAATTAAAACATTCTGAAGCCATTATAGACCTGTCGGGGAACAGTGGAAGGCCGGAGTCTGTTTTGACACCTGCCATACTTACGCCGTCGGATATAATATCAGGTAATAAGAAGCCTATGGACAAACCGCCGAACAATTTGATAATATTACATGAATTGACCGATTAGATGGTGGTGGGATCAATTATATAAACCTGACCATACTGAGGAAAATATTAAACAGGAATTATCAAGATGATAGCATTTGATCTGATGTGCGCCAACGGACATACCTTTGAGGGATGGTTCGATAACCTGGATTCCTTTGAAAAACAGGATTCCGAAAACATGATAAACTGCCCGTTGTGCGATAACACGGAAATAAAAAAAATACTTTCCCCTGTGGCAATGAAATCTTCTTCGAAATACAATCCGGAAATAAAGAATCCGGAGATTGATTATCAAAAGCTTGCAATGGAGGTGATCAATTATATTCAGAATGAATTTGAAGACATTGGTTCCGGGTTTACAAAAGAGGCATTGAAGATACACTATGGTGCAGCCGAAGCCAGAAACATCAGAGGCACTGCGACCAAAGATGAAGAAAAGATCCTGGAAGAAGAAGGAGTCCCTTATGTTAAATTCCCCTCAGCCGATAAAAAAAAAGACGAAAACTGAGTTCAATCTTACTGAGCATATCAGCAGATTGACTTTATTAACACGAATATAGTAATAGCTTTTTTATAAATAAATGGCACCAGATCCGACAGGGCTGATCCTGTGAAGGAGCTTTGGAAATGAAAAAACATCATAAAACAGTCGTGGTTATAATATTAAGCATTATTATGATCGGACTTTTTATGAGTATTTTTATAACAGTTGACGAAACTCCACCTGGAAATGCGGTAGTGATTGTAACTCAGGAAGACAAATTATATCACTCGATTTTTGGGGGCGAGAAATGCCTCCTGGGGAAAACGGCAAAAACCATGACCCTGTCGGAAGCCATCAAAGAGGGATACAAACCTCATCAGTATGACGTAGATCTAGGTTACTTCAGGGGAAACCGTCGTTTTCTTTTTTACCATATCCTTTCCAAACTAGGCGTGAATGTTAACAGCCGATGGGATTCAAACGGCGACTGGCTTTGGTAGCCTGAAACTGGCTTAGCTATTTTCTTTCTTCCTGACAAAATTGGCTATATTCTTCTTCAAAAGATTATATTCCTCTGAAAGTCCCTTATATTTTTCGTTACTTTCCGAGGCCATTTGCATCAATTTTATTAATTTAAGTTGCAATGCAGTGATATCCGTATTGACAAAGACACATTCTACGACATTGCTTAACGTGTTATGACACGGAAAAACCCTAGCCATAACATAAACAGGCTTACCTTCTGTTGTCATATACCTTAATTCCCGACTGGAAAAAGATTCGCCTTTAATCACCTTTACAAATATATTTTTAAATACGTGCCTGGAATTTTTCGCCACGATACTTAAAGGGCTTTGGCCTAATATTTCATGAGAATCATAACCTAACAGATCATAACATGCCCTGTTCCAGAAATTTATCTTTCCTTTTGCATCTACTTTAAAAACGGCCTTTGGAAAAGAATCAAGCAGATAATCCTGCCCGCCGCCTTCAACCGGTATCTGCTTTACTTCCTGTATGGTCTGGATGGCACCCCTGATAATCCCATCATCATCGAGGATAGGTGCTGCCGTGATTGTCACCCCCCGGCCTCCATTCAGCCCGGATAAATATGTATTTACCTCAAACCACCCCCTGTCAGAAGATACTATATCGTCTTTATACAGGTCGGAAATGGAGTCGACGTCCTCAAGCAGTATGTCAGCCATACTCCTATCCTGTCCGTTCATATAAAATCCCTCCCATATATCTTTACCTAGAACATCCTCCGGAGACAAACCGGATATTTCACTGCATGCCCTGTTCCACTGGATAACCCTGTGTCTTCTGTCAAGCACGAATGTGGGGAGAGGATATCTGTCAAAAATATTATCCATATACTTTTTTGATTCTCTGATAGTTCGTGATTTGCCCTGTTCTCTCAATAGCGCATCGCTTTTCTCCTTTTCAAATAAAAATGCAAAAAGCAGTATGGCCAGAAGGCATATCATGTAGACGCTCATAAAATATGTCGAAGCAAGCTCAGGCGGTATAATGCTCGCAAACTGGTACCCTTTTCGGAAAAGCAGAATGATTATACCTGCCTGAATAAATATAATAGCCGCCCAGATGGTGCCGGAGAGGTAACCGTTCAGGAATATTGCCAGTAGAATAAGCCCTGCATTCAAAATCCATGATGGATTTATTATCCCGTCGATTGATACTGCGCCTGTCTTCCATGATATTATTGAGATAGCTGCCCACAGAACGAATAAAGAATAGTTTCCTGACAGCATCAGATTTTTTGACCTCCTCAGCAGCAGTATTCCAGCAAGCATCAATACACTTGCGGCTATTGTACTGTAAAACAAGAGAATGGAGCCCAGATAAAAATAAAAAAAGGCTCCCAGAAGGGGGGCAAGTATCAGTACTGTTATCTGAAAAATATTCAGGACCTTATGTTTTCTCAGGACATCGGGATCAGCAAGGTCAAGCCCGCTGGTGAGTAGATTACTTATTATATATTGAAGGCTCATAAAAGTCGGCTTGAATTCATTTCAGAATTTTATCAATTTTTATTATAAATACTAAGACTTGCCAACACTGTAAACTTAGCATTAATAAATCCCTGAAAAGCTAATGTTTCTCAATTGTCAAGTGCCCATTTTCATCTATTGTAGCTGAAATCAAAGATGCATCCTTGAACAAATTAAAATTTCCATCTGAGCTGATTTCAATATATACGATTTTACCACCAGAAATTCGATAATTTAAAAAATGACCTTGTGGAATCTCGAGATTTAAATTTTCTTTAATATTGCCTAAGGCATCGTCCGGTGTTATAAAACCACCGGAATCTATTATATAAGTATTATCTTTAGGATAATAATAATCTTTGTCCAGATTATAAGTAATTTCGGCGTTTATCAACTGTTTGAGCATAACTGCCGCTTCAGAACCATAAGCCCTCTGCTGCCATGTGTGATAAACCGGCACAGCCGTGGCGACCAGAATTCCAATAATAGCAATAGTGACCAACAGCTCGACCAGGGTAAAACCTTTATTCCTGGAGACCATTACTCTCCCCCTCGGCCTGTCCCGGTCTCATATTTGATTCCCTGGGGAGATAGAATAATACTTAGAGTCCCTGGTTTTGGATTTGCCAGAGAAATGCTGTACCCTTTAGCAGGGTCTTTTTTATAACGCAGACTGTTGAGATAATGCAGATCTTCCTTTGCCATGGGTAAATATCTAGGGGTAAGCGCAGTCAACTCATCCGGATAGCCTTTACCCTCATAATGATTGTATCTCGTTATGGCGCTGTCCACCATAAAAAGCAATACCCTCCCCTGTTTTGAGTAATCTATTCTATTGCCCGGAGCCTTCTCGCCACCGAATAAAATTACGACCCACATGACGCTTATAAGGACACATGACACCACCACAAAATATTGAAAAGGCCCCCAGCTGATTATTTTCTTTTCATATTTTTTTTCCTGAGACCTTTTTCTCCTGTCAGCCAGTGAACCTCCTACATTGGATATTGCCTGCAGCATTGCACAGTTGAAGCAAAGAAACTGTCCCGGATTTATTTCTTCAGCACAATCATCGCATATCGGGATACTGCAACTGGCGCAAATTTTTTCAGCATTACGGGCTGGATGATTTTTACACCTCATTTATTTACCTTTTCATGAAGGAAAGTTCGCAATAGGTTAAATATAATATGCTTATTAGTCAAGGATGAAAAGGATGCGCCCTAACGACAAAAATTCTCTTTGTATGGGGAATTATTTCCCGGCAGACAAATCATTCCGGCAATATGGACATACGACCCAGCCCTGCTGTGCGATCCTGCCGCACGATGAACAGGAAGGCACAAGGACCTTTTTGCAATAGGGGCAGTCCTTGAAATCAAGGCTTACGCCTTTTCCGCATGAAGGGCAGATTGTTGTCAGCTCTTCCTTCTGTTGAACAGCCTTTAAGACCTCATCCAGTGTGGTAATCCCTGCCTCTATTTTTTTAAGACCGCTTACGCCCAGGGTTGTCATTCCAGTGGCAAGGGCAGCTTCCCTGATTATATCAACCGAGGCCGATCCCTGTATAAGCTCCCTTATTTTATGACCCATTACCATTACTTCATCGATAACGGTCCGCCCTTTATAGCCGAGCTGGCCACAGTTATTGCACCCCGCGCCCCTGTAAAATTTAAACGGGAGTTCCTCCTTGTTGAGGCTCAGGCGGGAAAGGAGATCCGGATCAGGGATATATTCTTCTTTGCAATAGGGACATATCTTTCTTACGAGGCGCTGGGCAACGATACCAAGTATGGATGAAGAGATAAGGTATGGAGGCATCCCTATATCTATGAGCCTTGTCACCGCCGACGGTGCATCATTGGTGTGCAGAGTCGACAGGACAAGGTGACCTGTAAGGGATGCCTGAAGGGCAATCTCTGACGTCTCCATATCCCGGATTTCACCGATCATGATCACATTTGGATCCTGTCTCAAGATAGATCTCAGGATATAAGGAAAAGTCAGCCCGACTTTCTCATTGATCTGGACCTGATTTATTCCCGGCAGTTCATATTCAACCGGGTCCTCCACGGTTATGATGTTCACCTCTTCGGATCTTATTTCCCGCATGCAGGCATAAAGAGAAGATGTTTTTCCGCTTCCGGTCGGGCCGGTGAAGAGTATCATTCCCTGGGGCTGGCTTATAAAGTTCTTTATTGTCGTGTGGCTTCTTGGATTTAATCCCAGCTCATTAATTCTTAAGAATGTATCCTCCTTGTTAAGTATCCTGATAACCGCCTTTTCGCCATAATAGGTCGGCAAAGTGGATACGCGGAGGTCAACCGACATGGTTTTGGATCTTACCTTTATCCTGCCGTCCTGCGGAAGTCTTTTCTCGGAGATGTCCATACCGCCAAGGACCTTTATGCGTGATATAATAATAGGTTGTGTCCATTTCGGCAGTTTTGGCATGGAATCCTGCAAAACACCGTCTATCCGGTTCCTGACCCTTACATGGCTTTCCTGGGCCTCTATATGAACATCGCTCGCCCCCCTTTTTATGGCATTTTTTATTATAAGATCTACCATTTTCACAAAAGGAGAATCCTTGAACTCTTCTATACCATGATCTTCCTCTTCAATCCCTTCGTCCGGTAAAAATTCCATGATTTCATCATTATCAAATTCATTGGCAACTTCGCTCAGAGATTTTTCGGGGTTATAATGTTTCTGGAGGATATCAAGTATCTGACTTGCAGTTGAGATTGTAGGCTTTATACTGTATCCGGTTATGAATTGCAGATCTTTGATCATGTTCAGATCAAGAGGATCAGCCATTGCGACTTCAAGTATATTATTATTTAAACCTATACCAACGCATGTGAATTTTGTGGCAATCTCCCTCGGTATGGTCTCAAGGATTTTTATTTCTATATCATAGTCGTTCAGATCTATATATTCGATTTTCAACTGGAGGGCCAGGGCGAGTGCCATTTCCTCTTCAGTGATAAATTTCATGTCAACAAGGATATCTCCAAGCCTTCTCCCTGTTTCTCTTTGGACCTTCAGCGCCTCGGTCAGCTGCTCAATACGCAAAAGGCCTGTCTCTATAAGGAGTTCGCCGACTTTCTTTCTTGAAAGAGAATTCCGTTTTGCATAAGATTTTTCGGTTTTAACAGCCCGATCATCAACCATCTGATTTTACCTGTAAATAAATCGATATTTAAAAAATTTAGACTGATGGCACAATCCTGATCATGCAGCCAGACAGCGAATATAAATGATCATTTTACTTTGACATCACTTTTTATATAATATATTTAGATATCTAAAATATCTGAAAATTTCAACAGGTTATTACACATCGTGTTATTAATTACAGTTTATCAGAATGTTTATCCCATTTAAGGAAGCTAATATATTTAGCATTTTTTTAAACAGCACGCTTATTAGGAAGTATCTTATCACTTTATAACGAATATGATTAAAATTAAGCCAAACAGAAACGATCTTCTCAGGGGCATAATTATCTCCTTTGTATTTATTGTTCTGTCTTTCCAGAATTTTAGTCTTTTTGAATCCATCGAAAAAATTTTATATGGGATAGAAATGCGCTTTGCACTTGCACCACCGGTTGGTGCAGGGAAAATATCAATGGTTAATATTGATAAAAAAAGCATTGACAAGCTTGGGCCATGGCCATGGCCCAGGTCGTATATTGCAAAGATGGTTGATAAGCTCAAAAGTAATGGCGCCAGATTAATCGGGCTCGATCTGGATGGACTGGAACGTAAAGAGCAAAACCAGGGATTGAAGGAAATACAAAATCTTGATAACGAATTAGGCACGATGGGTCTCTCTCAGGATAAAACCGATATCTTAAAAGACAGGCTTTATAAAATAGAAGAGGGTCTTGACAATGATTCTTTTCTCAGCAGGGCAATAAAAAAAAGCGGAAATGTCATTCTGCCTGCAAAAGGTTTCAATAGCGACACTGATCCCGTCCTGAACGAAGATTACACCTCAACAATAAACAGGACAAAGATTGGCACAACTTTAACGGCTCCGAATTCGTTACATCAGTATAATAACATCTCGATGCCATTCAACGAGTTGGCATCAAACTGCCTGGGCATAGGCCATATTAATCTGTCACCTGAAAAAACGATGTCCGGCAGAACGCACCTGCTCTTTTTAAACTTCAGGAATAATTTTAAAGACAATATCATCCCTTCAATGGCCTTTAAACTTGCCCTTGAGTATCTGGGGAAAAAAGGAGGCACACCAATTTTTAAGAAGGGGAAAATTGAGTTCGCAAATAAAACAATACCGGCATCAAAAAGGGGAAGTACTGATCAGATTTCTGGGTGGAACCCGCTCATTCCCGTATTATTCCTTTGTCGATATTTACAATGAAGAAAAGGTCCCGCCTGTATTCGAGGATAAAATAGTACTAATAGGTTATACGGCAGATGGCAGGGACAGGATATCCACTCCTGTCGACATGGCAATGCCAAGAGTCGAATTTCTCGCAAATGTTGTCCAGTCCCTGTTGAGCGATAGTTATATCAAACGTCCCGGTGGCATGATTTACCTTGAAGCGGTTATTCTACTTATATTAATTATGTCTTTTTCCAATATACTTCCGCGCACAACGCAGCTTAACCGTCTTTGTATCATCATAAGTCTTTGTATTATAATAATAATGGCGGGTGCCATCTCATTTGTAGTTATGAATATATGGTTTAAAACCGTATATATCGTTTCCGCGCTGGTTATCCTGTATCTCGAATTACTGGTAGCGGATATTGTCGCAGGCCATAAAATGCTGGGGGTGCAGTCAAAAGAATTCAAGGAATCGAACAGGATGCTCGGGCTGAGTTTTCAGAGCCAGGGTTTGCTTGACCTTGCCTTTGAAAAATTTAGAAAATGTGATCTGGACTCCTCCATGAAGGATGTTGTCTACAATCTTGGCCTTGACTACGAAAGAAAACGAATGATCAACAAGGCTATAAGTGTTTATGAGTATATAGCCGGTAACGACAGCGGATTCAGGGATCTTAAGTCCAGAATACCCAAGCTGAAAGAGGCCATTGCGACCACTGCTGCTTCGCCGGCAAAGGGTAAAAAGCAAGAAAAAATAATGGTTGTCAATGACCTGGAAATCAAACCCACGGTAGGCCGTTATGAAATTGTAAGAGAGATCGGTCAGGGTGCGATGGGTGTGGTGTATGAAGCAAAAGATCCAAAAATCAACAGACGCGTCGCAATTAAAACAATCAGATTCTCTGATGAGTTCGAAGAGGCAAAGGTTCAGGAGGTCAAAAACCGTTTTTTTAGGGAGGCGGAAATCGCCGGCAAGCTGTCCCATCCATCGATTGTGGCAATTTTCGATGTGGGGGATGATTATGACCTTACCTACCTGGCAATGGAATTCCTTGAAGGAAAAGATCTGCGTGAATACTGTAAAAGAGGACACCTCAGGCCCCTTCGAAAGGTGCTGTATACTATAAGTGAGGTTGCACTGGCACTTGACCACGCCCATAGCAAAGGGGTGATACACAGGGACATAAAACCTGGGAATATTATGCTGCTCAAGACAGGCAGGGTCAAGGTTACGGATTTCGGCATAGCAAAAGCAATTTCAACCTCTTCGACAAAAAGCGGGGTTGTGCTCGGTACACCAAATTACATGTCTCCGGAACAGATCAATGGCCATGACATCGATGGCAGGTCTGATCTCTTCTCCCTTGGTGTGGTTATGTTCGAAATGCTAACCGGACAGGTTCCGTTTCATGGCAAGAACATCACCAACCTGCTGTATCAGATAACACAGGAGAGACATGCTTCAGTCAGGGCAATAAACCCGAAAATCCCCAAGGTGTGCGAACAGGTAATAAATAAGGCCCTCGAAAAAAACCCTCTTGGCAGATTTCAGACCGGAACTGAAATGGCAATGTACCTGAAAGCGATTATAAAGAAAATTGATGAAGCAGGGAAAAACAAGGACGAATAAAGGGGAATGATATTTCATCACTCCCCTTAAAATACATTTATATGCCGTGCTGGAGTTCACATGCCCTTATAGTCTGTTTACACAGGACTGAGGTGGTTACAGAACCTACACCTGCCGGTACCGGTGAAATCTTGGCCACAATGGGTTCGGCTTCCTGAAAATCCACGTCACCACAGTATTTCCCCGGGTTGTCCGGATCAGCATTGATACCAACGTCAATGACAATCTGGCCTGGTTTTACATAACTGCTTTTGATCATCTTGGCGCGTCCCACGGCCGCAATAAGAATATCGCTGTCCTGGCATACTCCGGGGAGATTTTCCGTTCTTGAGTGGCAGATTGTAACGGTTGCATGTTCCCTTAAAAGCAGCATCGCCAGGGGTTTCCCCACAACAAGAGATCTTCCTACAACCGTGCATTTTTTCCCCTTGAGCGGGATATTGTAGAAATGAATCATATCCATGCATGCCGTGGGAGTGCATGGGGGAAATCCGGTCGGATCATCCGTAAATATCTTGGCAGCACCCGCAGTTGTAAGACAGTCAACATCCTTTTCAACCGGGATAAGTTCCCTGATCTTTTTCCCGTCCAGGTTTTCCGGGAGAGGGAAAAACATGAGTATTCCGTTTACATCATTTTTTGCACCTATTTCCGTTACCGACTTTTCAAGCGCGTCCTGTGCTATATCAACTGGAAACTCGAATACTTCGCAGTCCATTCCAATAGCGGCACAGGTCTTTTTAGCCCCTCCTTCATAGAAAAGGTCATCGGGTCTTGCACCCACGCGGATAATACCCAGTTTCGGAGATATGTTTTTTGCCTTAAGAGCTTCAACCTTCTTTGCAAGCTCTTCCTTCGTTGCATCGGCAACCGGCTTTCCTTTGAGAATTTCGGCCATTTATAAGCTCCTTATTTTTTAAGTTTATTTATAACAAAGTCAAATGTCTCGTCAGCCATTTTTGAACCTTCTGCGATCAGGCTGTCCATTTCCGTTTGCATTTCATTTTTAAAATCCGTGTCCTTTATTGTATTCAGATTTATTACAATATTAAGACTTGCTGCAATCAGTGCGCTTTTCAGAAAAACCACACCGCAACCTACATCGGAAAGGGCAATTGCAGTTCCTATCTGTCCCATTCTGGCATGGATCTTAATCCCTTCAAATGATTTGCGCATTATTTCAATTGGAACAGAGCAGGCTAATTTACTGCAATCTTCAATACATTCTTCTTTGTACTTTACTTCTTCGGGTGTGTTCTTGGGTAAGCCATAGGCCTTTGAAAGCGGCTCAAAAACCTCAGCGTCTTTATCCACCAGGTTTTGAAGTTCATTGATAATATCATCACCGCGTTTTATTAATTCGATTACTTCCGGTTCAACATCGGCATATTTCTTTTTACCGGTTGTAAGATTGCCTACCATGTTGCTAAGGGCCATACCAATCGCGCCCCCAAAAGCAGCAGCGCCTCCCCCGCCTGGCACAGGAGCCTTTGATGCGAGTACAGATATAAAATTCTTACAGGAATCGTCGAGCATTGACATTTTATTTCTCCTTTTCTTGTGTTTATGGCTGGTTACAGCCATGTTAAAGGGCTATCTACCAGTATCCTTTAATCTTTTTTATTAGGATCTAAATTTCTTCACTTTTATATTACATGCCTGCCCGGAATTTCAAGTATTTTACAAAAAGATCAATTCGTTTTAGCTCCCTTTTTAGCCTCTTTGCCCAGCATTTCATCGAACTTCTTGATAATATTATCGATTCTCCACGCGTACAGACTAAAGGGCGTAGGATTATCCGATGATTCGGCCCTGTAGGCATCGTCTTTTTTGGGAAATACAGTCAAGACATGCTCCTTTTCATCCTTAACCCTGATTACGTATGCAGGTTTGACCGGTTCTTCTTTTTTGGTGTCATAGAAATATTTTGAGCATTTTATCTTCAGAATATCATCAAGGACAGCGTTCATGAGGGAAATATCAATAATCTTTCCATCCCCGGTTTCCCATTGATAGGTGGTCTTATCCTTGTTTTCCTTTCCTTTGGAAGGCACCTCTTTTTTAGTAAAAACCGTTTCTTTTCCATCCCTTGAAAGATCAACTGAATATATCCTGTCGAGGTTAAAAGACAGAACGGATTTATCCCTTATATTGTCGATATCGGTACTGAATATCTCCCTGAGATCTTCCTTTGCCTGATAGACCCTGTAGTCATTTTCAAGTTTTATGAACGTACAGTTTTGAACATCCGCCTGGTAACCTATCTCCACTACCCTTTTTGGACTGTTGCCCGAAAGGGCCTTTACAGTGATCCTGGCTTTATCATCCAGCCCGTAACGCATATAATCCTTTGATTCGGATACAAGCGTCATTAGTACGGGTTTTTTAAGGAAATTGATCATTTGTTTCACCTTGTATGAATCGGCTGGATATTTTTCCGGTCCTATGAGCCACTTGCCATTTTCCTTTTTCAACACAATCTCTTTGGTGTCTTTCTGTATTACAATTCCTGAAATGTCCGCAGGTGCCAGTTCCGCTATCTCAGGAAGCTTATAATGTATCCTGTTCCCTTTCCTCAAAGCTATATATGATACAAGTACTGCAATAATTATAAAGAGTATTATGTATTCTTTTTTCAATTTCATATCAGACCTCTAATCAAGATAATTAAATGAACCGCCAGTCTTTATTTCTTAAACAACTCCTGAATCGCCAGTTTTCTTCTATGACGGATAAACCATATAAACAGCCCGAAAAGAGCGACTATTATCGGCAGGCCGATAATATTAAAATACTTTATCCCGGATTTTGCACCTGCCGATATTACGGCAAGTGGGTTCAGGCTGCCGGTCTTGCTCCTCATCACGGCTATAGCTTCACGGCCGTTCAGGTAATCAAGCAGGTTCATTATAAAAATGGAATTCGGGTTGTTACCTTCAGGGCTTATGACATTATTCTTCAATACGTCAGCTGTACCTATTATAAAGATTTTTCCAGGTTTACCTTTATCTATCTTTTTCTCTTCCGTCTTGATCTTATTAAATGCAACAACAGGCTCCTTTTTTTCTTTCACATCACCTTTTTTATCTTTATCTTCCTTCTTTTCGATTACCGCATGAGGAATCGGTTTATCTGCAAAATAGCTCGGGAATGCACCTTCCACAGTATAGGCAAGCGGAAAACTCTTCAGCTTTTTGCCGGGTCCGGGAGGGCTCATCATTAGAGGATTCAGATTAATCGGTTCGGTCATCTCCCAGGACTTGTCCGATGATGAAAACAGCTTATGGAAAGTCAGGCCTTCTTCCTTGACACGTTTTTCATCAAGTTCGACAGGTGAACTTTTCTCAATAAGCAACCCCCTTATATTCCTCATAAAAGGCAGTTTCTTGTTGATATTTTTGTCCCTGATCTGTGCGACATAATATAGGGGTCGTTCACCTCCTCCGTATTCTTTGGGAAGCTGCGCCTTGTAACAATCCTTATCAAGCACTATGGATTTCTTTATATTTATACCCCAGTGATTAAGGAGTTTTTCAAGGCCCGTATCTATTGGTTTATACTGCGCGCCGCCCCCCTGTGACGAAGACTGTTCAAATGAGTCAAGAAAAAAGGCTATACTTTTTCCCTTCATCAGGAACTGATCGATCTGAAACAATTCATAATCACTAAAGGGTTTTGTCGGGTCTGCTATTACGAGGCAGTTGAGACCGTCCAGCAGATCCCTGTCAGAAAGGCGTACCTCCTTGATCGAATATGTCTTTGAGGCGATCTCATTGAACCTCGATATGCTTCCCTGGTTTGGCATTCCGGGTATATTGTAATTACTGCCGAACAGGTTTATACATCCGTGATCGGCAAGGTAACCAAGGTTTTCATTTATATCGATGAGGGATTCGATATCCTTCTCCAGTACGTCTGCAACCTCCTTCATATCTACAAGGTGGTATACTGAGTTCATCTGATTGGCACCCAGGATAGGGATCTGAAGCCTTTCAAGCAGCGGGATATCCATGACCTTTCCATTATATTCAGCAACAAAACCAATGGATACCTTTACCGGCCTTAATTGATTTTTCAGGTACTGCCGGCCACTGCATGGTCATAATATCGTATTTTTTCACCTGATCCTCCAGGGAAGGATCCTTTGTCGGATCAAGCATCTTATATTCAAGCTTTCCGAAACTTTTTTTGTTAAGCTTATCGACAATCCCCTTCACTTTAGTCGGGATATCCGAAAACCCCTCCAGCCCCAGCAAAGGCGCTATATCATCCAGGGATGATGACAAAAACAATCTGACCTTGATATTGCCTTTAAGCTTCTGGAAGGAACTTATTTTATTGTTCAGTTTCTGGATCGCGGTGGTCAACTGGTATTCGAGCCTGTCGGAAGAGGAAATGGACGGAATCCTTTCGATCATATCGCCATGAATAATGGCCAGCCCCATATATGCCATCTTGAATTTAAATTCATCCTGATCCAGCACCTGGATCTGAACGGGACGGATTCCGAAGCTCTGGGCGAGTTCCTGGTTTTTCCTGACCGCCTCATTCATAGCCCCTTCCTGGGGGCTGACATTATAAAATTTGTAGTTGAAATACCGGTTACCCGCCAGGGCATATTCCTCAAGAAGATCATGAAGATATTTTTCTACATTATTATAGGGTGCGGGAAGATTTTTAGTGAAAAAGACATTTACTGTAAGGGGATCTTCAAGCGTAGAGACCACCTTTTTACTGACATCGGAAAGGGAATAAACCCTGTTTGATGTAAGATCAATCCTGAAAAACATGGTATATCCCGCTATATTAATGAGGATTACTACGATGAGATAGATGAAAAATTTAACAAGATCGCCAGAACGTTCATTGGATGACATAGTTCTCCTCCTTAATTCTTTCTCTGTATTACCAGGTTTGTGCCGTAAAGGCCGATAAAGCTCATGCTGATAAAGTAGAGAATGTCTCTGGAATCTATTATTCCTTTGGCAATATTCTGAAAATGATAATTTGCACCCAGATATTCCACATACTGAACAACATCGACAGGCACAAAAAACAGCATCCGTTCAACAAGGGTAAGGGCAAAACAGATAGCCGTGGCTATTATAAAGGAAATAATCTGGTTTTTTGTAAGGGATGAAGAAAAAAGACCCACGGCAGAAAAGGTGGCACCAAGCAGCAGCGCTCCAACATAACCGCCAATGACAGGACCCCAGTCAAGTCGCCCGATAAACGATATGAATATCGGGTAGGAAAGGGTCGGGATCAGCATGGCCCCTATAAAAGCAACTGCGGCCATAAACTTGCCGATCACCACATCCAGATAGGTTACAGGCATTGTAAGAAGTATTTCATAGGAACCCACACTCAACTCCTCCGAGAAAAGCCGCATTGTAATCGCCGGAACAATAAAGGCAAATACAAGGGGAAGAAGAGTGTAAAAATTTCTCATGTCCGCCTGATCATAGATAAAAAAGGTTGAGAAAAAAAACCATCCCGTCACAAGCAGGAAAACTGCTATCACTATATAGGCTATGGGTGAAACAAAGTAGGCCTTAAACTCTTTTTTAAAAATATTGTAGCATTGATTCATCTCAGTTCTCCCTGGTTATATCTCTGAATACTTTTTCTAGGGTCTGCAATTCATGATGAAACTCCAGAAGGACCCAGTCATGCTGTTTGATCCTTTTATATATCTCTTCACGGGGATCATTATCCGAACCGCAGCGGAGCGATATCTTTGTGAGCCCTGCATCGTCCCCGCTTTCATTGACCTCTTCGATACCGTTCATCGAACCGAACTCCTTTACGACATCATCCGGGGAGGCATATTTAAGCGTTATGTTTACGAGGAACTCCTTGCCCATGCTGTCCTTTAGTTCTTCTATGGTTTGATCTGCCGCGATTTTACCCTTGTCGATTATGATGATTCGATCGCACGTTGCCTCCGCTTCGCTAAGGATATGTGTTGAGAGTATTACCGTCTTTTCCTTTCCTATCTCTCTTATAATATCCCTGATTTCCACAATCTGGTTGGGATCAAGTCCGGAGGTGGGTTCGTCCAGTATAAGTATTTCGGGATCATCCATCATTGCGTGTGCAAGCCCTACTCTCTGTTTGTATCCCTTTGACAATGTGTTTATGGGTTTGTGCATTGCCTCATTGATACCGCATAGATCGGCAACACGTTTTAATCTGGACTCAATTCTGTCCTTCTCTATATTTCGTATCTCGGCCACATATTTAAGGTAATCGTAGGCAAGCATTTCATTATAAAGCGGGGCTGATTCGGGCAGGTACCCCATGAGCTTTTTTATCTCAAGGGTATTATCATTTATGTTGTAATCCTTGATCCTGATATTGCCCGAAGATGGTTTCAGGTAGCCGGTAAGCATCCTTAGAGTGGTTGTCTTACCGGCCCCGTTGGGGCCAAGGAGTCCTACGATTTCTCCGTTTCGAATATCCAGGTCGATATGATCCACGGCACAATATGTGCCGTAATATTTGGTCAATCCTTCAGCATTGATCATAACACTCTCCTTACTATTGATTTTTTAATAATTACAAGGGGCTACCTTTGATTAAAAATGATATAAACCCGGATCAGCAAACATAAAAAACTCAAATAGTATTTTTAGACAGAAAAAAACTCATTTTGTTCCAGGATTTTCCCTTAATTTTTTCAGGAGTCTTTCATGAATATTGTCAAAAGAACCGTTTGACATAATAAGAACAACATCCCCGGGAAGAATATTTGTTAAAAGCATATCCAGAAGCTTTTCGGTTGCTTCGCCATAAAAGGCATTAATACCCCGGACCTTTAACTCCTCGACAAGGCGCCTGGATGAAAACCTGTCATCGAAAGGCACCTTTTCCATCATAGTCGGTTCAGGGATGAATACCAGGTCGGCCATATTGAATGACCTGCCGTAGCGTTCCTGAAATATACCTCTGCGGCTGGAATTGGACCTGGGCTCAAATACCGCTATGACACGTCTTCCGCTGTATTTCCCTTTCACAGCCTCAATGGTTTTCTCAACAGCCGTAGGATGATGGGCAAAATCATCAAGAACCAGGATACCTTTTTCCTCGCCCCTTATCTCCTGCCTCCTTTTTACACCCCTGAAGGAGCCAATTGCCAGCGGGATCTTTTCAGGAGATATCCCAATAAAATCGGATAAAGCGACTGCAGAAAGTATATTTGAGATATTATGCCTGCCGTATAAGGGGCTTGAAAATGAAATATATTCCTTTCCGCCCTTAAGAATCTTTACATTTGTACCGTCCTTTTCATCTTTTACATCCACTGCCCGCCAGAGGGCTTTTTCATTAAATCCATACGTCCGGACCAGGCATTTTGCCCTTCCAGCCTCTTCCCGTACTATAGGGTCATCGTTGTTTGCGATAAGTAATCCGTCGGCAGGCATGATTTCAATCAGTTTCCTGAAGCTCGAAATTACATGATCCAGGTCACGGTATATATCCGCGTGATCGAACTCTATACTTGTAAGAATGGTTATAAAGGGCGCATAGTGCAGAAACTTGGGTCCCTTGTCAAAAAAGGCGGTGTCATACTCATCGCCTTCAATTACAAAGTATTTTCCTTTTCCAAGCTTGAAACTGCTTTTAAAATTGTTGAGAATTCCCCCCACCATATATCCAGGTTCAAGGCCGGTCTGTTCAAGGAGCCATGCACAGACTGCCGATGTGGTACTTTTTCCATGGGTTCCTGCAATCACTATTGATTTTCTGTCCTCAATGGCGAAAATCTTTAAGGCCTGGGGAAGTGAAAGATAACTTATTTCAGATTCTGACAGCCGGACTGCCTCGGGATTCTGCCTTGTGATTACATTTCCCACAATTACCAGGTCAGGCCGGGGATCAAGGTTATCGCCCGAATAGCCTTTTTTGATATTGATATCCATTTCTTCCAGGAAAAGGCTCATGGGAGGGTATACATTCTGATCCGATCCTGTTACATAATAGCCTTTATTCTTTAATATCCCTGCGAGGGAAGCCATTGCCGTACCGCAGATCCCCATCAGGTGAATATGGTTCATCTTAGTCGGGACTGAGTTAAGTTCCTTTATAAGGGTATGTTTGCTTTCTGAAGTATTTTTTTCCTGTTCCATAAAAATTTATTGCCTTTTTATAAATTAATATCTATAGTATCTGGTTCATATTTAATATTAGGAGTCATAAAATGTCAAAAGTTTGCGATATTTGCGGAAAAGGACCGCAGGTTGGATATAGTGTAAGTCATGCCCATAACAAGACAAAAAAAACATGGTATCCCAATCTGCAGAAGGTAAAAACCATTCAAAACGGCCAGACAAAAAGAATCAAGGTCTGCACAGGCTGCCTCCGATCAGGACGGGCAACCAAATATTAGGGGCCGGCACACCTTAATACTGCCTTTGCACCGGATTTTTTATTTGTGTTAAGACTTAAATAGAAAAGGGAGCGGCCTGGAAAACTATACCCTTTCCACGATTAAAACATTTTCAACCCTTTTAATCGCTCCCATTATTTCTTCAAGCTGCCTGTAACTTTCGACCTCTATGGTAAAGAAGGAAACACCTTTTTTATCCATGGTGGTTTTTATTTCTGCATTGATAATATTGGCTTCCTTTTTTGCCATTATTAAACTGACGTCCGCAAGTATTCCCTTCCTGTCTACCGAGGTTACCTTTATCCTGGCCATATAAACATCTTCATCCGCAGGATCCCACTGTACATCAACGAGCCTTTCCGGATCGGAATCGAGGATATGGCTGCAGTTATACTTATGGATTGTTACGCCGCGCCCCCTGGTGATAAATCCCAGCACATGTTCTCCCGGCAGGGGATGGCAGCAGTTTGCAAACCTTACCAGCATATCATCGATACCCTTTACCTTTATGCCCTTGCTGCTTTTTCTTCTGGTGATCTTTGATACTACTTTTCGGACAATATTATGCGGTTCCTGCTTTTCAATGCCAAGTACGGGTTTCAGCCTGCCCATTACCTGATTTGCAGAAATCTTCCCATAGCCAATATTGGCGAACAAATCTTCCAGCGTCTGTAAAGACAGATCCTTTGCCACTGCGGCCAGTTGCTGGTTTTTGGCAATATTGGTAATATTGAGCTGTGAATGCTCAAGGCTTTTCTCGAGGATATTCTTGCCTATAATTATACTTTCATCCCTTTCCTCTTTTTTTATCCACTGCCTTATTCTGGATTTCGCCTTTGTTGTCTTTACAAAATCGAGCCAGTCCTTCCGGGGATGCTGCCTGTTTGAGGTAATAATCTCTATTATGTCACCGTTCTTTAACAGATACCGCAAGGGGACCATCCTGCCGTTTACCCTGGCTCCGGCGCATTTCTCGCCTATCTCGGAGTGAATACTGTAGGCAAAATCAACCGGCGTTGCCCCTTTTGGAAATTCCTTGACCTCCCCCTTTGGCGTAAAGACATACACCTCGTCAGGAAAGAGATCCATCTGGACCATCTCCATAAACTCCTTCGGATCATGGAGATTCTTCTGCCACTCGAGAAGCTGCCTTAACCACGCGAACTGCTTTTGGTCGGTTCCTCCGCCCTTTATACCCTCCTTATATTTCCAGTGGGCGGCGATCCCTTCTTCCGCCACCTTGTCCATCTCCCAGGTCCTTATCTGAACCTCCATACGATGCGCATAGGGTCCGATAACCGATGTGTGCAGCGACTGGTACATATTCGCTTTTGGCAGTGATATGTAGTCCTTGAACCTGCCGGGGATAGGCTTCCATGTCGAATGGATTATACCCAGGACCTCGTAACACTCCTTCAGTGTATTTACAATGACCCTGAAGGCAACAACATCATATACCTGGTCCACACTCAGGTTCTGGTCCTTCATTTTCTGATAGATGCTGAAATAATGCTTGTGCCGCCCCTTTACGGTTGCCTCAATGCCGTATTCCTTTACCTTCTGGCTGATGAGCCCCTTGACTTCCTCAATAAACTGCTCTCTGGCGCCGCGCCTTTCCGCTATGCCCGTATTTATCTGTTTGTATATTTCAGGTTCAAGATAAAAAAGGCAGAGGTCTTCCAGATTGCCTTTCAGCCAGTAGATGCCCATTCTGCCGGCAAGCGGCGCATAGATATCCAGTGTCTCCTGTGCTATGCTTGCCTGTTTTTTTTCGGTATGAAAACCGAGGGTCCTCATATTATGGAGCCTGTCGGAAAGCTTGACCATTATGACCCTGATATCGGTAGTCATGGCAAGGATCATCTTTCTGATATTCTCTGCCTGACGCTCTTCGGTACTTCCGAATTGGATCTTGCTTATCTTTGTGACACCATCGACTATGTTTGCAGTCTCCATACCAAAAAGCCGTTCAATTTCGGCAAGCTCGGCATCGGTGTCTTCGATGGTATCGTGGAGGAGACCCGCAACAATACTGACCACATCCATCTTCATTTCAGTCAGGATGTAGGCAACCTCCAGCGGATGGGAAAGATATGGAACGCCCGACAGTCTTACCTGGCCCTGGTGAACCTTGGCGGAATACACATATGCCTTTTCCACAAGGTTGATATCAGCCTTCGGATTATAACTAATGAGTCTGGAAGTTATATCATTCAGTCTAATCATATATGGTTACACCTAAGTATTTCGGTAATGCATCAGCCGATCATTCTTCTCACTTCCATAATCAGTACTTCCGCCAGTTTATCCTCCGGCAGTTTTTGCACTACACTGCCCTTTTTAAACAGGACACCTTTTCCACGAGCCCCTGCCACTCCGATATCGGCCTCTCTTGCTTCTCCCGGCCCATTGACTACACACCCCATAATGGCCACTTTTAAAGGGGAAACAATATCAGCCAGCCCTTTTTCAACCTGTTCTATAATACTGAAAAGATTCACCTCGCACCTTCCGCATGTCGGACATGAGATAATCTCAGGTCCCCTGTGCCTTAGATCAAGGGCACGCAGGATTTCGTAGGCGACCTTTATTTCTTCAACAGGATCTCTTGAGAGGGAAACCCGCATGGTATCGCCGATCCCCTTCAAGAGAAGCGCACCTATACCAATTGAATTCTTCACTGTACCCGATATCAGGGTCCCTGCCTCTGTTATACCTAGATGAAAGGGGTAATCCGTCCGATCGGCAAGCATCTCATAGGCCCTGATACTGTGCAGCACGTTTGAGGATTTTAATGATATCTTTATATTCCGGTATCCGAGTTCCTCAAATAATCCTATGTGTTCCATCGCACTTTCAACCATTGCCTCAGGCGTAGGATGTCCGTATTTTTCGAGGAGATGTCTTGAAACGGAGCCGCTGTTCACGCCGATCCTTATGCATGTATTTTTCTTCCCTGCTGCATCAAGGATCTTTTCTATACCTTCCCTGTCTCCTATGTTGCCTGGATTTATCCTTATACCGTCCGCACCTCTCTTTATTGCCGCGATCGCAAGACGGTAGTCAAAGTGTATGTCGGCTATCAAAGGGATATCGACATTATCCTTTATCTGAGCAAAGGCTGCGGCAGCTTCTTCATCAGGTATGGCAATCCTTGCGATTTCACACCCGGCGTTTTTTAGCTGGTTTACCTGTCTTATGGTTGCAGCTGCATCCCTTGTATCGGTGTTGGTCATTGACTGGACCGACACAGGTGCATCACCGCCTATGGGAAAACCGCCTAAAAATATCTGCCTGCTCTTTCTTCTTTTTGTAAACTGTTGTGTCAAGGTTCCCGCCTCAATATGATTAAATTTACAGCATAATTTCGGCCAATGCTTTATGTCAATTAAATAGTTGCCCGTCAAAAACATTCGTCTCTGAAGAATAGAAGGCTGATTGTTTCAGGTATAAAACTTGTTTTCTATAAATATAAGTATTTATTTAAGAATATCATTGAATGCTTTACAAAATATAAAAAACCAACTATTTTACCCTTTTTGCAAATGTCGGATTTTACATATATGTGTAATATCTAGTAATGTTTCCTCTGTATTTGCAGTAAAATCCGGATTGAAAGGAGATTTTCATGTCTGCTTCAAAGAAAATTCAAGCCGCTATAAAACAGGCTTCCTGGATAAGAAAGATGTTTGAAGAAGGTGCGAGCAGGAAGGCCATATATGGCGAAGAAAACGTTTTTGACTTCAGCATCGGTAACCCGAACCTGGAACCACCTGCAGAATTCAAAGTGATACTGAAAGACCTTGTGAATGACGCATGTAAAGGTCAGCACTGTTATATGTCCAATGCAGGTTATGAAGATACAAGGGAGGCTGTTGCAGACTATTTGTCCGAGCATAACAGCCAGACCTTTTCCCGCAACGATATCATAATGACTGTGGGTGCAGGCGGTGCCCTGAACGTAATCTTAAAAACCATACTTGATCCCGGTGATGAAGTGATCATATCTGCCCCGTGTTTTATGGAGTACAGGTTCTATGTTGACAATCATCAGGGTATACCTAAATTCGTAACAACCAATCCTGATTTCACACTGGATATAGAGGCTATAAGAGAAGCGATTACAGAAAAGACAAAGGCAGTTCTGATCAATTCGCCAAATAATCCTACCGGCAGGGTCTTCTCCCGTTCGGAACTCGATTCACTTGCAGACCTCCTTACTGAATACAGCGAAAAAAAGGGAGATGCCATTTACCTGATTTCTGACGAACCCTATAAAAAGATCGTATTTGACGGCATTACTGTCCCAAGCATTTTTAACGTTTACAGAAACAGTTTTATTGCCACTTCATTCTCAAAGGACCTTTCGCTTCCCGGGGAAAGAATAGGATACGCGGCACTTAACCCCGATATAGATGACAGGAGCATGATTTCAGCCGGTCTTGTTTTATCCAACAGGATTCTCGGTTTTGTTAATGCTCCGGCCCTTATGCAGAGGGCGGTAACCAGCCTTCTGGGTGTGAGTATCGATGTCAGCATTTACCAGAAAAAAAGGGATATACTGTGTGACGGGCTGGCCTCCATGGGCTATGAGTTTTTCAGGCCCCAGGGTTCTTTTTACCTGTTTCCCAAAAGCCCGATAGATGACGATGTAACCTTTGTCTCGGCGCTCAAGGATGAAAACATCCTCACAGTCCCGGGAAGCGGGTGCGGGGCCCGGGTCATTTTAGAATTGCCTATTGTGTTTCCGATGAAACAATTATAAATTCAATGCCGGGCTTTAGAAGGGCAATAGAAAAATTTAAATAATAAATTAAAGTTTCATAAAGGCATCACAGGAGTGTCCAATGTACGCAAAAATAATATCTCTCAGATTTCCCAAAAAGACGGTCAATGAACCCATTGTAGTTGACCTGGTCAAAAAATATGACCTTTCTCTCAATATTCTAAAGGCAACCATCTATCCCCGAAAAGAAGGACTGATGGTCCTTGAGCTGTCCGGTCATAAACAAAACTATCTGAAGGGGGTCCAGTATCTCAAGGATCTGGGCATAAAGGTTAAAAGCATTGGCAATGATATCCGGAGAGATGATACCAGGTGCTTTCAGTGCGGGGCATGCACAGCAGTGTGTCCCACCGGTGCGCTGCATGTTAAAAGGCCTGAAATGGAGGTGCTCTTTGACAAGGAACGGTGCAGCGCCTGTGAACTGTGCGTTGCAGCATGTCCTGCGAGAGCCATGGAGGTGAGTTTCGACAGGAGCATGCTTGAATAAGAGGTATAAAATAATCACACTGGGCTGCAAGGTCAATCAATATGAAACGGCATCCATTCAGGAAAAACTTACCTTAAAAAACTGGCAATCCGCGGAAACCTCGGCCGATGCGGATCTTATTATAGTCAACACATGCATTGTAACTCAACGGGCATCCTACCAGTCAAGACAAGCGATACGAAAGGCCATCAGAGAAAATCCGTCAGCAAAGATAGCAGTAGTCGGATGCTACCCGCAGGTCTTCCCCGAAGAGTTGTCAAAAATAGATGGCGTACATATCCTTGCAGGGAACAATAATAAATTAAGGATCCCCGACATCATTGAAAATGCCGATTTTTTATCTGGAAATTTTCAGGATGAAACGGAGAGACCGGAACATCAACCCTTCGATGTCATGCCTGTTAAAAGGTTCATGGGCCGCACAAGGGCCTTCCTGAAGATTCAGGATGGGTGCGACTCCTATTGCAGCTACTGCATCGTACCCTATGCCAGGGGTCCTGTAAAAAGCATGGTGCCGGATGAGGTAATAAGCTCTATACACTGCTTTGAGGAAGAAGGATATAAAGAGATAGTCCTTACAGGAATACACCTGGGAAAATACGGAAGAGACCTGACCGGCAAATCGGAACTGGTATATTTGTTAAAGGAAATAGCCAAACGAAAGCCTGCCTACAGAATAAGACTCAGTTCTCTTGAACCTGGCGAGATAAGCGATGAACTCATTGATATGGTCGCCGGTGAGCACTGGTTATGCAGACACCTTCACATCCCCCTTCAGAGTGGCGACAAGGATATCCTGAAAAGAATGAACAGGCATTATACGCCCTCGGAGTTTAAAAAACTTGTTCTTAAGGTACACAATAAAATTCCCGAAGCAGCCATCGGGATTGATATCATTGCCGGCTTTCCGGGTGAAGACGATCATGCCTTTAATAACAGTTATACTCTTCTGGAAGAACTGCCCGTATCATACCTGCATGTATTTCCCTTCTCCCCAAGGGAAGGGACACCTGCGGCAGATTATCCGGATCAGGTGAACACAAAAATAATAAAGGAAAGGGCTGCAAAATTGCGAGAACTTGGCAGGGATAAAAAAAACCGGTTCTACAAATCATTCCTTGGAAAGGATTTCTCCATACTTACCGAAGGATGGGAGTCTGAAGAGGATAAAATCATCAAAGGATTGAGCGACAATTATCTCAAGGTATTTCTGCACTCGGACAGATTCTTAAAGAACGAGATTGTCAATATAACGGCCGAAAAACATAAAAAGGATTACATACTGGGAAAGATAAAAGCCAGGTAATGGATTCACCAATACTGAAATACCAATAGCAATCTTACTTTTATTCTCGCTCTTACTCTAAAATCAAAGACGAGATCAAGATTAAGAGCAGGAGTAAGATTAAGAAAAAAATGTTATATTAGTAAATTCGCTGTGTTTAGTTTAGCCCTTTCTCCTCTTTCCCCTCAATTCCTCTTTCCAGCCTTTTTTCTTCTGCCCTTTTTTTCTTCGCGCAGGATCAGGGTCTTTTGTGATATCCAGTGTAAAGGTGCCCGCATTGAAATCCCTGGCTGTTTCTTTTTTCTTTGCCGGCTTTGTCTCCCGCATCTTTAAAATATCCTTTGGCAGGGGCGGACCGGCAATGTACCTCGGGGGTATTTCAGGAGTAAGAAAAAGATCGCCAAATGAATAAAACAAAACACCTTCATCCCTTGCCCTTTCTGCCATTATTTCCAGCAGAACAGGTTTTGGGTCCTTCCTTTTGCCGATCCTTTCGGCCATTGACCTGTCGGCCGCCAGCACACAGGGTGTGTTATCTCGTTTGATCAGGCCATTATCCATAACAGTGGAATGGGCCTTTCTCCTGATCGGGATATAAAGCAGAGAAGGAACATGATCCGAAGGAAGATCCGTGTTGAGTTCCCAATGCCTTGATACGGCACGTATACGGTTTGCATCTGTTTCAAAAAGATATCTGTCGTCACTCATCAGTACTTCATTAATACTTCCCTGGCTTATATGAGACCATCCTGGCTCTTCATGTATCGCAGGCAGAAGATCCTTTATTTTAACAAATCCATGGATATCAGGAACAAGACCGAACTCATAGGGGCTGTGCCCGAGTATATAAATCATGAAACGGGTAAGGTCCTGTACCTTTATCCTGTTTTTTCTTGCCATTTTATCCTGATCCTTTTCTATCTGAGAAAATATACTAACCCTTTTCATTCAAGTCAAAATCATTCTGGTTTGAGGGGATCATGGCTATTTTGTTTTATTAAACCCAGGTTTTGCAGTAGCCATCTACTGCGGACTAAAAACCTTTGCTGCAACGCTCGTTTCACAATTTCGATCCTCAACATAGTTATGATATGCTTCCGGGTCAAAATTGTTCCAACTTCGCGTTTCGCTTTGGTTTTTCGCCCTCGCTACGTTTTCTACTGCAAAATCTGGGTTAAAAAAAGGTTTCTTTATTCTTGGATACGGGTATAATCATTTTTTTTAAGACACCTGAAATATACAAGTCCGCCCTATGGGGCTTTTTTAGGAAAACTTTAACTACCTTTTAATGGAGCATTCAAAAATGAAAAAGAAATTTTCTGTTGTCCTCCCAATTATCTTCCTCACCATTATTTTATTTCTGCCCGTGGCTTTTTCTGCCGAACCAGCGGCAGAAAAGGTAGCAGTTGTCAATGGCACTGTTATTACCAAGAATGAGTATGACAGGGAACTGGCCAGGTTTAAAGAAAGGATGACAATGCAGGGGGGGGAAATTAATGACTCTGACATGCCGGCTATAAAAAAGCAGGTTATTGAAAATATAATAGGTATGATGCTTTTATACCAGGATGCCACAGCAAAAGGAATCACGGCTGACCAGACTGCTATTGACAGCCAGTGGAAACAGTTGAAAGACCAGTATCCTGACGATCAAAAACTTCAGGATGCATTGAAACAATTAAATATTACGGAAGACAGTATCAAGGAACAGATTAAAAAAGGTTTAACCCTGCAAAAATTTATAAAAGAAAATTTTTACGATAAAACCAATATCTCAGACAGTGAAGTCAAGGCCTTTTATGACGCCAACCCTGACAAATTCAATAAACCCGAGGAGGTAAGGGCGAGCCATATTCTGATAACAGTAAAGCCTGATGCAGATGACGCCCAAAAAAAAGCGGCCAGGACGGAAATCGAAAAGATACAGGCAAGGATCAAGGCGGGTGAGGATTTTGCAACCCTTGCAAAGGAAAACTCCAAGGACCCTGGCAGCAAGGAAAATGGCGGAGACCTGGGCTTCTTTACAAGGGGACAGATGGTTAAGCCGTTTGAAGATGCAGCCTTTGCCCTTAAACCCGGTATGGTCAGTGATATAGTCGAAACCCAGTTCGGTTATCATATTATCAAGGTCACTGACAGGAAGGCGGCAGGGAAGTATTCACTGGATGAGATTAAAACAAAACTTCAAACATATCTCAAAGACTTGAAAATACAGAAGGATATCAGCAATTATATCAACACTCTGAAAGAAAAGGCAAAGATCCAGATTTTTTAAATAAATAAATCGGCATGACAGAAATCAGCTACCTTATCGGGACAACAGTATCATCACGCCATGATCTCCTTGAGGGAAAGATGCGGGCATCGAAAGATAAGTCCTTCCTTCATGTTGTCCCGACTAAGGGCAGGGTAATGGAGCTTGAGACCGATCCCCTTTTCTGGCTGAACCGCAGGGTGAACACCCTTACAGGCGTGATCCATCAGATATTTGAACAGGATGTAAAATCTGAAAAATATGCTGACTATTCTCATATAGACCGGATAATAGGTCAACTCCTCATAAAAAAGGTCCTTATAAACAGGTCAAAGGAGCCCCTGGGCCTTGCCTATTTCCATTCGCTTTTTGCAAATGAAGGCATAGACAGGGACTTTCCGGGTATCTGCAGGAATATTTCCGGTTTTTTCTCTACCCTTTATCAGAATAATTATGAAGACATCTATGCCAATGATCTTGGCGGCAGGATAATATGGCAGGAAGAAAAAGACCCCGGGACTGCCGATGAGAAATACGCCCTCGAAAGTGATCTCCTCTGGCTTATGGGTGATTATGAAGAACTAAAAAGGGAAATAAAGGGGTATGACGATGATGATATCTTAAAGGGCGTAAGAGATCTTCTCAAAGAAAAAAAATATACGTCATACATGGCCTGCTTCAATGTAATTATTCTGGACAGCCTCACCCATATATCTAGAATTGAAGAAGAAATTCTCTATCACCTGATCAGTTCGACTGAGGAACTGTGGTGGCTTATTGATTATGACATGGACTGTGACGATCCTTTGGCCGGATTCAGGAAGGCATGCGGCAGGGAAGCAGACAGGTCAAAGAACACCAGGGCAAAAGAAGGTGATCTGGAGTCCTTAAGGGTCTGCTACTCCCTTACCTCTCTGATGGACAGGCTCCATGAAAACGGTATCCCATTTAAAATGGAAAAGGCACGCCGGGTCCCATACCCCAATCCTTACGGCGGTGCAATATACTACGAACAGGTGCGTGGACAGGAATTCGGAATCAGGTACATTAAAGATAGGATCGTTCTCCGGAGAGGTAGATGAGGTCATGGCCATTGCATCGGAGATAAAACGTATAATCCTTGAACAGGGAGCTGAAGAAGATATGCGCCCCGGGAATATCAGGGTTCTTTTCCCGGATCTGAATTATTATTCTTCCATTGTATCCGAGATATTTACTGAATACGGACTTCCTTTCAGCCTTACAAAGGGCATTCCCCTTTCTTCACATCCTCTGTCAAATATTTTTTTAAAGATATTTCAACTGCCTATCGAAGGATTCAGGAGAGAAGATCTGTTCGGTCTCTTTTCAATGAGGATAATTGATCCCGATTTTTTATGCATTGCGCTCCCTGATTTTTCATTGGATATCTTTCCCTCAGGCCATTATCTTCCCGGTGACACCCGGGAGGGTCTGAATACCCTGTTCAATACAGCACCTTCCGTAAACGGCCGGAAAACAGATATTCATATTTTTGATACGGCCCTCAGAAGATGCGGTGTTGATCATCTCGGATTGGATCTTGAAAATTTAAGGCATGATGACATAGAAGATTTCAGGGATATTTATTCTTCTGCAGTTAATGACACAAAAGAATGCAGATGAAAAAATCGCCCTGAGGCGTGAATATTACATGTTTTTATATCAGAGGATAATTTTTGATCTGATACTTACGCCTTTTACTTCCCTTTTAACCTGCAGGACTCCTGAAAGAATAGTTGAGACATTCGATCGACTGATCCGTCTTCTCGGTTTTCCATCCAATATTATTAATATAAACAACCGGGATATAGGGATCGGACCTTTCGCAAAAAGAGGGATGCTTAAAAGGGATATAAGGGCATTTACTCTTTTAAAGGATCTCCTGAATATAAGCCACAGGGAAATGAGGCTTGCACAACGGCTCTTTGATATTGAAAAAAGTGATATCCTGCTCGCTTCATTTTATAAAGCCTTTATCAACAGGATAAATAACAAATATCTTCTCGATGAGAGGAATCCCGATGTTATCCGGGTATCACAGTGGCTTGAAACAAGGGGCCGTTCCTTTGAATATGTGTTTGCCGGAGGGCTTACAGCAAGCAGGTTCCCGTTAAAAGATGAGCCTGATTTTATTATCCCCGAATCATCCAGGGGGTTATTCAGGATAATAGACCCTGTAGATTATTCCAAGCATCTCTTCAGCAACCTGTTAAAAAATTACAGAAAAGGTCTTTACCTGTCTTTCCCTGAAAACATCTCTGAAAAACCTGTACAGCCGTCACAGGTCATACAGGATCTTTATGACATCATAAAAACAGGTGCAGGGCCTGAAAAAAGTAACAGATGGAATGAAAACCCGTTTTATACCTCCGGTAATGACCTGTTAAACGCCGGGAAAGATAAAAATAAGGAACAGGACGGCGGCAAGCATATCCCCATGTTCAACCTGAAGGATATAATTATCAGGGATCATTCATCGGAAGAAGATATAATAAGGGGAATAAAAACCATTGCCTCACGTTCCGCTGCAAACGGTCTTTTTGAATATGACGGGCAGGTAGGAGATGCATCCGGATTCAAGGAGTTTATCAAAGAAACAGGCAAAACATTCTCATCCTCCAGGCTTGAAACCCTTGCGAACTGCCCCATGAAATATCTCTTCAGGTATGTTTATAGGATACAGGATATTGATGAAATAACGCCGGAGGCATCTTCCAGGGATCTGGGTCAGTTTGTCCATGATATCCTTAAGATGATTTTTAAAGAACTGGCGGATATTAAAAAAAACATTGCAGGCATTGGCCTTGACAGGGCAATTGCTATGGCAGGGGAAATTATAAGTGCATGCATTGGAAAAAGATCTGTCCTGGAAAGGCTTGATTTCGGTGAATACCATAAACTCGAGCTGTTTACAGGCATCGGGAATGAAACGCTTCCCGATGGAGGTATGGACAGCAGGGAAGGGGTAATCCATGCCCTCCTCCGGTACGAAAACGCAGAGTTCATAAACAGGGTTCCTGCAGGGGTTGAGTTTGAATTCGGAACCGGAGACAAGCCGGTTTCGATGGGAAATATTTTTATTAAAGGCTTTATTGACAGGTTTGACAGGGATATCAACTCCCAGGAAACAGTTTATATCTACGACTACAAAACAGGTTATATAAAACCGGCTGCAAATATAAAAAAAGGGCTCGCCTTTCAGTTGCCTGTATATATAAGGGCGCTTGAGTCAATTATAAAACCCGGAGCAATATCTGCGGCATCCTATTCCGTGAAGAGAAGCGCCTTTCTTGAAAATGCGCCGTTAAAAAACCATGTGACAAGTGGCTTCTCAGGATCAGGACTGGATATAAGCGGTGTATCTCTTATAGATGATTTTATAAGACACCTTGCCCGCCTTATGGAAAAAGGGAGTTTTCACCAATCGGCAGACGGACTTACCTGTGAATACTGCACATTCAGGTATGCATGCCATAAAAACAACAGAAGAATAGAATACCTTCTTGAGGCCTGTGCCGGATCGGATATCTACTCAGGCGCAAAAAACCTTGCCAGATGGCAGGAAGCGGACAATTTTAAAAAGGAATGGAAAACTATCTGCCAGAGTATGGAGAAGGCAAAAACACTCAAGACAGAATCCGCTAAAAAAAGGCATTATGAGACTGTAATGGATTTTTATTATGGCCTGGAACACCGAAGGGATTCTCTTCCCTTCACATCTAAGTATCTGGATAGTCTTGTGGGTGAATTAGATCGGTTTCGAGCCGGATATAACTCATAGGATTTTTAAAACAGGTTACTTCCTTTTTTTTCTAAAACCGCGTTCCCCCAGAAAAGATAATATTATTACCGCAGCCAGTATCAATACCAGGGGATCACTTATTATCTTTATAATTATGTCCATAGGCCTCTTATCGGCATTTTATATCCGGGGCTTTAATAATTAGATAGAATTAAAGGAAAAAAATATGGACAGGCAAAAAAAAAGATAATATAGTCAGTTCCCCTGAAGGGCCACCGTAGCTCAGTTGGTAGAGCACCTCACTCGTAATGAGGATGTCTGCGGTTCGATTCCGCACGGTGGCTCCAAGGATCACATATCTCTCATCTACTATCAGATTGCTATTTTTAGGTATTGCAATTTTGTCTGAATCTATTGCATAAAGACGATATGGAAATAAAGGTGCTAAAGTTTTAGCTCGTATCTTTTAAAGTTTACCGGCTTCATCTTTTATATTGATTTACATGAAGTGATCCCTGGTAACTGGAGGCATCCGGAGAGAACACCATGCCTATCACATTGATGACTAAACCTGAGCATAATCTGATTATCATTTCACACAGGGGAGAGATTTCAGATGATGAGTTTCGCTCATTTTACGAACACTTTTTTCAGGGCAGTGAATTTAACCCATTCATGGATATATTGATTGACTTGCGTGAAACAAACAGCAGACAGAGGAGTTCAGGCATCCTGCATCAATTGGCCAGGTTCGTCCGGGAACGTTTCAGAGATGTGAACACACGTCGTAAAGTTGCTGTGGTAGCGCCAGGATCTCTCTCGTTTGGACTCGCAAGGATGTATCAGGCATTTGCTGATTCTGTTCCCTGGGATTTTGCTGTATTTCGCACCGCTGATGATGCCTTCGCATGGCTCAGCGTGCCTGATGACACGATTTGAAATACTGCGTTATTATCAGATGAAATTCTGAACCGGACAAGAGTATCTTTGGCTTTATATATACAAGATAAAAGAATATGAAAGATAATTGTGAACCGGAAATAAACCCTCTACACATTGGCCTCATCAAAAGAGTTACATGGGGGGGGATGGTTGTTAATATAATTCTTGCTGGCCTAAAATTTCTTGTCGGGTTTCTGGGGGAGAGCCAGGCGGTTATTGCCGATGCAGTTCACAGCCTCTCCGATATGACAACCGATATCGCCGTACTTCTGGGGGTTCAGTTCTGGTCTGCTCCTCCGGACAGCGACCACCCATATGGACATCAGAGAATAGAGGAACTGGTAACCCTTTCTATTGGTCTGGCACTGGTGGCTGTAGCAATTGGCATTACATACGATGCGCTTGCTACCATACATGATGAAGATATCCAGGTTGTCCGCTGGGTGGCTGTATCAGGACCTGTTTTATCAATTATAGCAAAGGAGGCCCTTTACCGCTGGACTGTCCATGTCGGCGACAGGGTCAAGTCGTCGGCTGTTATTGCCAATGCATGGCATCACAGATCCGATGCATTCAGTTCCATCCCGGCGCTGGTAGCAGTTGTGGTCGCCGGCCTGTATCCGGACTGGGGATTTGTCGACCATATAGGAGCGGTCGTTATTGCATGTTTTATTCTTAAGGTATCATGGGACATCATCATCCCTGCTCTCAAGGGGCTGATTGATACAGGTGCATCGGCTAAAACCCAGGAGCTTCTTAAAACCATTGCAATGGAGGTAAAGGGGGTAAAAAGTGCACATGCGATTCGAACACGGAAGATTGGATCACGCCTTCTAATTGATCTGCATATTTTAGTGGAACCCGAACTGTCTGTTCGTGAAGGCCATGAAATATCCGAGGATGTAAAGGGGCAGCTTCTTAACCGGGGGCCCGATGTGATTGATGTTGTAGTTCATCTCGAACCCTATGATGAAATAAACAGGAAGATCGAGTAAATGATGAAATACTTTCCTATGGTTTAAAGCTTATTTCTTTCAATTAAATTATTCGAACAAAAAACACGGGAACCTGTCGTCGGAAACCAATCGTTTCCTGTTTCTTTCAACAGCCTTCATGAGTCTGACAAAGCCGGGAAGGGGATCATTGACTATCAATACAGGGTTTTCTGATTTCTCAATAAAGCTTTTCATCGCCCGCATGGTTGCACTGTTATAGACACAGAAACAGGCGACTGCCAGATTAACATCAGGAATATCAATAGTACCGTAACTGCCTGTGATAGTTTCGAAGTTATTGATATTGTTTTTTCTGAGCTGTCTTCCGCAGTAATCGAGGGCAACAGGGGCAAGGTCATTTATAAATAGCTTTCTGGCCATACTTCCTATTACTACTGTCTCGGCACCGATTCCGGCCCCTGCAATAAGTATATCCTTGTTTCTGAACAGTTCAGGCATTTCATAAACAAACTCGCAGAACTCCTGTGTAAGCCCCCATCTCCGGTCATAATACACATCCACCCCCGAACTGATCTCCCGAAGTATATCCTTTTCTAACCGGGGATGATCAAGGTCAAGCAGATTAAATTCATTTTTGTTAAAAGCCAGCTTTGTCCAGATGGAGCGGGGCATATTTTCTCCTGGCGATAAAATTTTATAGAGTGTCAAATCGGGATATTACATGCTTAAATGTTTATCATTGCGACAGTCGCGAACCTGCCTGTTATACCTTCGCCTCTGTAGGAGTAGAAGATATCGGTATTGCATTTTGTGCAGACGCCTGCTTTTTCTATATTGCTTTTTTTCAGGCCGGCGTTAATCAGTTGCATTTCGCTTATGGACCAGAAATCAAAATTGGATTTTCCCGTCATGTAATCCTGGAAATGTTCAGGCAGGATCTCTTTATATGTCGTAAATTCCGCACAGCATGGCCCGAGTGAAGGTCCTATTCCTGCCGCTATGTCCTCCGTAGAGCAGTTAAAATCATTAACCATTTTTCTCACTGTTTCACCGAGGATATTTTTTACGCTTCCCTTCCACCCGGAATGCACAACCGCAACAATCGATTTAATGGGATCAAAGAGGATAACCCCCTGGCAATCCGCCTGTTTGACCATAATGGCTGCTGACGGAATATCAGTGATAAGGGCATCTGCATCAGGCACATGATTAAAAGCCTTTTCTTGCCCCCGTTTAATGGAGATGACTGTTTTTCCATGCTGCTGGTTCATGTGCAGCAGCTGTTCAGCGTCGGTATTCTGTTGTATCATGAGGAGATTTTTATCAACACAGGAAGGATCGTCACCAACCGCATAGCTGATATTGAGGCTGTTATAGGGAGGTTTGCTGTACCCGCAGTTCCTGGTAAAGACCCTGTGACAGAGGGATTCGTACCGGGTCAACCCGGGGAAACAGTAATAAAACAGGCCTCCATTCTCATGGCCGGAATTTTTTTTATTATTTTTATTATATGGCACCATCATAAAGGGGCAGGTTAAATACTTGAGGGTCCGGGTAGATACCTAAACGACACAAACTGCCTTACTTACCGCTGCTTCCTTCCGGACCTGACGGGGTTCATAAGCGTCTGTCACGCATGGTCCACCCGGACCCGCAAACATTCAGAGGACATCGTAAATCTTTTCTCCGTCCTGGGATTGTTACACCCCCGAAGCGGATTCCGGGTGAAGTGCATATACTTTCAATCCGCTACCGCCTGGACTTGTTTGAGATTAAGAAATATCGACTCTTTCCTTGAGTTCTTTGCCAACTTTGAAAAACGGGAGTTTTTTCGGCGCGACATTAATAATCTCACCGGTTTTGGGGTTCCTTCCCTGGTAACCATCGTAGTTTTTGATCTTAAAGCTGCCAAAACCTCTGATCTCAACCCGTTCTCCATTAGCGAGCGCCTTTTCCATGTCCCCAAAGACCGTGTTGACTACCTCTTCCGCTTTTTTCAGCGCCAGGTTTTCTTCTTTAGCAAGGGCTTCAATAAGCTGTGATTTATTCATAAATCTCCTGTTTCTAAAATCTTTATTTATACACTCAAAAGTCCTAATTTGCTGATCCAAGAAAGGATTAGATATGTATCTGAAAGCTCCAAAGATAAATAATCGAAAACCCTAAGTCAAGACTTTACTTGCCTGATTTTTTTAATAAATGTTCATTTCAAAGAATACGAAGGCAGGATACTTAAAATCTTAAGGGAGATCAAGTATCTTTGAAAAAATTTTTCTCACTGATATTGAAGGGTAAATATCTTGCTATTTCTGTTTCCTCTGGTATAACACCCGGGATAATATAAGGAAATATTTATGAAAAGACTGACAATTGAAAAAATCGAAAAACTTGTACCATACCCGCCCGGAAAACCCATAGAAGAGCTCGAAAGGGAGCTTGGGATCACCGGGTCCATTAAACTCGCCTCGAATGAAAATCCCATAGGGCCTTCGCCAATGGCGGTGAAGGCTATACTGGACAACGTGAATAAGCTTAACAGGTACCCCGACGGAAGCAGTTACTACCTCAAGGAAAAGTTATCCGCGGTATTCGGGTTGCCAATGGGTAGAATAATTACAGGTAACGGCTCAAACGAACTGATCGAACTTACTATCAGGTCATTCCTTTCTCCTGGTGAGGAGGTCATACAGGCGTTCCCGACCTTTCTTGTATATGAAAAGGTCGTCAACGGAGCCGGAGGCGATCTTGTATCCGTAAATCTGAAAGAATTCAAGATAAGCCTGGATGATATAAAAAAGGCAATTACCCCGAAAACAAAGTTAATTTTTATAAATAATCCTAACAACCCTACCGGTTCAGGTCTTTCAGAAAGTGACATGCTGGATTTTATCAAATCGGTTCCCGAGGATATTGTAATAGTTATTGATGAGGCCTATATAGAGTTTTCGTCAGACAGGGTTGCAAAAGGAATTGATCTTTTGGACGAGCGAGACAGGCTGATAGTCCTGAGGACCTTTTCCAAACTGTATGGTCTTGCAGGCTTGAGGGTAGGATATGGATTTTCCTCTGTTGAAATCGTTGACTTTATAAACAGGGTCAGGCAGCCGTTCAATTCCAACCTGCTCGCACAGGCAGCAGCCGTAGCTGCCCTTGATGACAGGGATTTTGTTAATAAAACCCTGGATATGGTTAAGGAAGGATTGAAATACCTGCATAAGTGCCTGGATGAAATGGGGCTAGAATATTTACCTACCGAGACCAATTTTTTCCTGATCAGGGTCCCTTCGGGCGGAAAAAATATCTACCAGCGCATGCTCAGGGAAGGGGTTATAGTCCGTTCAATGGACAGCTATGGCCTTGAAGAATATATCAGGATAAATGTCGGGCTTCCCGAAGAAAATGAGAGGTTTGTCAAGACCCTGAAAAAGGTGATAGACAGCCTGGATTAGTTATTTTTAAAGAGGTCTGGTATCAGATGAGAAAACCGGTAATTACCATTGACGGCCCTGCAGGGGCCGGAAAGAGTACGGTGAGCCGTTTGCTTGCAAAGAGAATGAACCTTGTATATCTTGATACAGGGGCAATGTACAGGGCTGTAGCGTTAAATGCCAAAAGAATGGATATCCCGTTTTCAGACGGGCAGGCGCTTTATAAAATGTGTCAGGGCATAAATCTTCATTTTGCAGGCGATGGTGAAAACTCTAAAATCTGTATTGATGATGAAGATGTTTCGGTTGAGATAAGAAAACCTGAAATGGATATGCTGTCGTCATCGGTTTCTGCCGTACCGGAGGTAAGGACGGCCATGACCGCCCTTCAGCGTAAAATAGGTGAACATGGCGGCCTGGTTGCCGAGGGAAGAGATATGGGAACAGTGGTGTTTCCGGAAGCGGAGTTCAAGTTTTTTATTACCGCCACTCCGGAGGTAAGGGCAGATAGGCGCTATACGGAAAGAAGGGCAAGAAATGAAGATGTTAACAGGGCGGATGTTGAAGCGGATATCCGAAAACGGGATGATCAGGATCAGTCAAGAAAACTGGCTCCTCTGAAACCGGCTGAGGATGCTGTTTTTATAGATACATCCGGGATAGGCATTGAGAAGGTTCTGGAAAAAATGCTTGATTATATTGACAGTATTTGATATTTATACTGGTTTAAGTAAATCCAATTGCTAGGATAATATATTCAGGGGGTAATTAGTTTAATGGACAAACCAACAGACAAAATTATAGACGGTAGCCAGGAAGAGGAAATTAACAATCAGACAAACATGGATGATAATTTCGAAAAAGATGAACAGAAATCCGATGACGAAAGCATGAGCAAGTATTTTTCTTCTGGTGCAGGTGATGAAGACGATGATGACGATTTCGGTGAAGACAGCTTTATGGAGCTGTACGAGAAGAGCCTGAAGAGTATTCAGGAAGGAGAACTCGTTACAGGCGAAATTGTTATGATCGGCAAAGAACATGTCCTGGTTGATATTGGATATAAATCAGAGGGCCAGATACGTATCAATGAATTCATAGATGCTGATGGCAATCTGACAGCCAAGGTTGGCGATAAAGTAGATGTTCTGCTTGAAAAAAGAGAAGATGATGACGGCAGGATAATCCTGTCAAAGGAAAAGGCCGCCAAGATCAAGATATGGGATGAAATAAAGAAAATATACGAAGAAGACAGAACTGTGGAAGGTGAAATCGTCGCCAGGCTCAAGGGCGGAATGGCTGTTGATATAGGCCTTCAGGCCTTTCTCCCCGGATCGCAGATCGATCTCAAACCTGTAAGGAATTTTGACTCCCTTATAGGTACAAAACATGAATTCAAGATCCTCAAATATAACAAGAGGAGATCAAATATAGTCCTTTCAAGAAGGGCATTGCTCGAAACGGACCGCAAGGCTAAACGTGAACAGACCCTCCAGGATCTCAGGGATGGTGCAGTACTGAAGGGGACAGTAAAAAACATTACCGATTACGGCTTCTTTATCGATCTGGGTGGAATAGACGGGCTTCTGCATATAACTGATATTTCATGGGGAAGGGTGGGACATCCATCGGAACTCTATCAGGTTGGCGATGAAATTACAGTAAAGGTCTTAAAATATGATGAAGACAAGGAAAGGGTCTCCCTTGGCCTCAAACAGTTGAATCCCGATCCGTGGATCAATGCCGATAAGGATTATCCCATCAACACACGGGTAACCGGAAAGGTAGTCAGCCTTGCGGATTACGGCGCGTTTATTGAGATCAAGGAAGGTATTGAGGGACTTATTCATGTATCGGAGATGTCATGGACGCGTAAAATCAGGCATCCTTCACAGATCCTGAAGGTCGGTGATGATGTAGAAGCCGTTGTCCTGAATATAGATTCGGAGAACAAGAGGATTTCTCTCGGATTGAAACAGGTAGAGCCCAATCCCTGGGAGGTTATCGGAGAAAAATATCCCATCGGTACAACCATAGAAGGCCGTATTAAAAATATAACGGACTTTGGCATCTTTATCGGAATTGACGAAGGAATCGACGGGCTTGTTCATATTTCCGATATATCCTGGACAAAGCGGATTAAACATCCTTCGGAAGTATATAAAAAAGGAGAGGAAGTCCAGGCGGTTGTCCTTAATATCGATGAAGAAAACGAGAGGTTCTCACTCGGCATCAAACAGCTCACTATAGATCCGTGGGATGAAATCCCTGAAAGATATAAACCAGGCACAAGAGTTACCGGAACAGTAACCAACATAACTGATTTTGGTGTTTTCGTCGAACTGGAGGAAGGGATCGAAGGCCTTATTCATGTTTCGGAACTGACAAAGGATAAGAGCGGCAACCCGCTGAGCCGGTTTAAGATAGATGATGTAATTCAGGCAAAGGTCATCAATATTGCAAAGGAAGACAAGAAGATAGGTCTTTCCATCCGCAAGCTTGAAGAAACTGAGGAAAAGGATATCTACAGGAGTTATCTCAATAACGGAAAAGAAGCCACCTCAAACCTTGGCGAATTATTGAAGGCAGGAATGCTTGATCTTGAAAACAAGGCGCAGGAAGAGGTTGAAAAGGCCGCCCAGGCCGATGAGCCTGAATCATCTGAGGATGAATCTAACGAATAAAACCTGGTCCGGAATATAAGGACCTTTTTACTGACGATATACTGCCTGTCCTTATAATAAGGGCAGGCAACTTGATTTATTAAATCCTCCCGAGAAGATACATGTAATGAAAAAACACCCTATACTTACAGTTGTTTTAATCCTTGTCTGCATAATCGTTGTATTAGGCATTCTGATGACAGCCCTGCGAGGGTCTATCAGCCGTTCATCAGGTATAGCCTTTACCAACAAGGTGGGCGTGATCCCGATAACCGGCGCAATAGAGGACTCCACCCAGGTGCTCAAACAGATTATAACCTTTGCAAAGGATAAATCGATAAAGGCCATTATCTTAAGAATCGATTCTCCCGGCGGAGGTGTGGGTGCTTCACAGGAAATATACCGTGAAATTATCAGGACCAGAGAGATCAAAAAGGTAGTCGTTTCAATGGGAGGAGTGGCTGCATCGGGCGGGTATTATATTGCCGCAGCAGCTGACAAAATAGTTGCCAATCCGGGTACGATAACCGGAAGTATCGGCGTTATCATGCAGTATTACCAGTACAAGGCACTGGCCGATAAAATAGGGATTAAACAGGAGGTCATCAAAAGCGGTGAGTTCAAGGATATCGGCAATCCGGACAGAGAATTGACGGAAAAAGACCGTGAAATACTCAATGCAGTGATAACAGATGTACTGTCCCAGTTTGTAAACTCTGTAGCCACCGGCAGGAACCTTCCTCCCGAGAAAGTGAGAGAAATAGCTGACGGCAGGATATTTACAGGTTCCATGGCAAAGAAATTGGGATTGGTTGACCAGCTTGGCAATTTTGAAGATGCCGTTGCCCTGACAAAGAAGCTTGCAGGTATTGAAGGTGAAGTCAACCTTGTATATCCTGAGAAGAAAAAGCTGCGGCTTCTTGATCTTTTACTGGGTGACACAGCCGAATCGGTATCCAGAATTATCCATAACAGTATGAAAAGCGGGATTGAGTACAGGTGGGACGGCCCTTCTAGCGGAATAAACTGATATCTCCCCTTCCTTCACGTATCACTTCCGGTTCGTCATTAATCAATGAGATAACACTGGACGGTTCAGGATAAAGCACCCCGCCGTCTATAATTATATCAATGGAAGAGGCATATGCAGCCTCCTTCATTGAATAGGGATCCTCATGTATTGCGCTCGTGGTTATTATGGGTCTGCCCAGTGTATTAACGATCGCTAGGCATATATTATTAGCCGGCACCCTTATCCCAACTGTCTTTCTTTTTGTGAGCATTATATGTGGTACAAGCTTTGTGCCTTCCAGTATAAATGTATAGGGCCCGGGTAACAGCCTCCTCATTGTTTTATATGCATAATCGGAAACCTTTGCATATCTGCTTATTCCCTTGAGACTGTCGCAGATAATAGAGAAGGGCTGTTTCAGTGGGCGGTTTTTCAACTGGTGTATGCGCTGAACCCCTTTTTTATTATAGAGGTCACAACCCATACCGTAAAAGGTATCAGTAGGGTAGGCAATAAGGCCTCCCCTGTCCAGGGTTTCGCATACGCTGTCTATCAGCCGCTGTTGCGGGTTATCCGGGTTTATAGATATTATCATAGTGGGCTTTTATATAAAAAGTAATTCTATGTCAAATTAATAAGTGTATACTGGTCATTGACAAAATTATAAGAAAATGCTCTTCTTTATCTTAAATTTAACTAAACCCTCAAAACAGACTGATATATGCTTCCACTTAATATACAAATGATATTTGCCTTTATTTTCGGCCTGACGATTGGCAGTTTTCTTAATGTGTGTATCTACAGAATCCCCCTTAAAAAATCCATCGTAACACCCCCGTCGGGCTGCCCGGCCTGCGGGAACAGGATAAAGTTCTATGACAACATCCCCGTTTTGAGCTATATGATACTGAGGGGAAGATGCAGGTATTGCGGGGCGTCTATATCCATGCTTTATCCGACAGTAGAACTGGCAACGGGTCTCATAAGTATGGCGCTCCTTATACGTTTTAATCTTTTTAATCATTATTTTTCCCAGTATTTTGTTTATTTATGCTTTATATCCGCCCTTATCTGCATCAGCTTTATTGATCTTGAACACCAGATTATCCCGGATGTTATTTCTATCCCGGGCATAATATCAGGGTTTGTAATATCATTCCTCCTTCCACATATAACGTGGATAGATTCCCTTGCAGGAATTATAGCAGGAGGGGGAATACTTTACCTTGTTGCTTTTGTATTTGAAGTCTTTATGAAGAAGGAAGGCATGGGCGGCGGGGATATAAAACTTCTTGCCATGATAGGGGCGTGGCTCGGGTGGAAGGCTATTCCTTTTGTTATTCTGGCGTCGTCCCTTACCGGAAGTATAATAGGCGGAGCTGCTCTCCTGCTTTCAAGGAAGGGATTAAGGACAAAAATTCCCTTTGGGCCTTTCCTGGCCTTTGGCGCAATACTGTATATCTTTTTCGGAAAAGAACTTATTCAATGGTATTTCAATATTCTGTCCTTTAGTTGAGCAGAAGAATTTTAAATAGTTCCATATGGTGAAGAATTGAAAACTCCCATCTTCGGACTGCGGGCGGGTATCCTTACACAACTTATCCTGCTGATTATAGCCGCCATGCTTCTCATAAATGTTGCCATTCTGAACCTGTATGAAAAAGATCTGATAAGGGCAAGGGAGCAGGCCGGAAGCGTCATGGTTCTGGGTATTGAGAATCTCCTGGGTTACACGATGAAAAATAGCGCTGCCGGCCTTGTAAACCTTCAATCGGACATGGATACTGTTGGCGCCATACAGGGCATCCTTAAAGCCGGCGAATTTTCAGGTCTTGTGATCGTCGATAACAACGGAAAAACAGTATTCAGGACAGGGTTTTCAGGAGATAAAAAACAGTATGGACATACTATGGCAATGAGTGCCATGAGCACTTTAACACAGTCAATAAATTTTACGGGAAATACCTGGGGTGTCCTCTGGCCGGGAAAGAGAGAGCTTTGCCTTTCATCTCCTTTGAGATACAGAGGCCGTGTAATAGGAGGAATATCAGCTATTTCATCTCTGGTACCGGTTTATGAAATATTGCGAAGTTCCGAGAAGCTTGTTATCCTCTATATAATCCTCGATACTGCTATACTCGCACTGGTCGGAATCTATCTCCTGTCCAGGATAGTGGTAAATCCGATCCACAGACTCCTCAGGATGACAGAGGAATATGAGGACAATGAGCTTGTCCTGTCAGCAGGAGATACCCAGGCAAATGAGATAGGAAATTTATCCAGGGCACTGACCAACATGCTGAAAAGGCTCAATGAAAATAAAAAAGAGCTGAAGTCTCATATAGTTTCACTGGAGAAGGCGAACAAAGAATTAAAGGCGGCGCAGAATGAAATAATAAGATCCGAAAAACTGGCCTCTATCGGACGACTGGCCGCAGGAATAGCACACGAAATAGGTAACCCAGTGGGTATTATTCTCGGATACATTGACCTCATACGGAAGGGAGGGCTATCGAAGGAAGAGGAAAAAGACTTTCTTATCAGGGCGGAAAGTGAAGTAACGAGGGTAAATATCATAATAAGGCAGCTTCTTGATTTCTCCAGGAACACGACAGAACTTATTGAAAAATGCAGTGTTCATGACCTGATTACCAGCACGGTCGAAATGCTCAGCCCCAAGTCAAGGATGAGTGAACTTAAAATAAGCCTCGATCTTGCAGCGGAAAAAGATTATGTGCTTGCAGATAAAAATCAGCTTCAACAGGTATTCATGAATATCCTGATCAACTCCATAGATGCCCTGGATGAGGCAGGGCCGGGCATAGCAAATGCACATATTGAAGTCAGCAGTAGAAATAAAAACGGTCTTCTTGAGCTAAAATTTATTGACAGCGGCCCGGGTATGCCCCCGGGCGAAATCGACCGCATCTTTGACCCGTTTTATACAACAAAGGAACCAGGCAGGGGAACAGGGCTCGGGCTTTCCGTATGCTACAGGATAATCGAAGAACTTGGGGGCACAATAAAGGCAGAAAGCGCTCCGGGTAATGGTATGACGATCTTTATTGAACTGCCCGTCAATGAACAGCTTGATAATATGTCACAGGGAGATCCCAGATGACCCTACAGGGAAATCGTGTTCTTGTTGTGGATGACGAACTTAATATGAGACATATGCTTAGGGCATTACTCAACAAAGAAGGTTATATTACCGAGGTAGCCGCAAACGGTATTGAGGCGCTGGCGATCATGGATGAAAAGGACTTTGATTTCATCCTGTGCGATATAAGGATGCCCGTTATGGATGGGATAAGCTTTTTAGACAGTTCAAAAGAAAAATTCCCGGAAAAGACCATTATTATGATGTCCGCATATGGAACCATAGATACAGCCCTTGAAGCGATGAAGAAGGGTGCATATGACTTCATATCAAAACCATTCAGGACGGATGAAATACTTCTTGCATTAAAAAAGGCAAGGGAGAGAGATGGACTCAAGGAAGAAAACCTGACACTCCAGAACAGGCTGAGAAAACTGGAGCAGAAATATTCCTTTGGCAGCATAATAGCCGGAAGCGACGCAATGGCAGGTGTATTTGATCTTGTTGACAGGGTCGCCGACCATAAAACAACGGTGCTTATAACAGGTGAAAGCGGAACAGGCAAGGAACTCATAGCAAAGGAGATACATGCGAGGAGCAGGAGATCGTCCTGTAAAATGGTGGCAATAAATTGTGCCGGGATACCTGAAAACCTCCTTGAGAGCGAATTGTTCGGATATAAAAAAGGCGCATTTACCGACGCGGCGAGGGACAAGCCCGGTCTTTTCACCCAGGCACACAAAGGGACTATTTTTCTTGACGAGATCGGTGAAATGCCCTTTCCCCTTCAAACTAAAATGTTAAGGATTCTGCAGGAAGAGGAGGTAACACCCCTTGGATGCACAGAGCCGGAAAAGATAGATGTAAGGGTAGTTGCAGCCACATCAAAGGATCTTGAAAAAGAGGTAATGGAAGGAAGGTTCCGTGAAGACCTGTATTACAGGATAAACGTAATGACTATACATCTTCCGCCACTGAGGGAGCGCAGGAGCGATATTCCTCTTCTTGTGGTGCATTTTATAAATGTCTTTAACAAAAAACTTAAAAAGGACCTTGAAGGGATATCATCGGAAGCAATGGCATTACTAATGGGGCACAACTGGCCAGGAAATATCCGGGAACTTGAAAATGTGATTGAAAGAGCAATCATTCTTGCAGGGGACAGGTTTATAGCCCCCTCCGAACTCCCGCACTCCATAACCGCAGGTAAAAGTCTGGTATCTTCCGTTGCTCCTGGCGATACCTTATCAATAAAAAAAGCGACAAGGATGCTCGAACGGAGTCTTATTGAAAAGGTTCTCGATCTTACGGGTGGCAACAGGTCAAGGGCAGCAAAAATACTTGAAATAAGCAGGCCGATTCTGATTGCAAAAATCAGGGAATATGACATATCCTAGCGCCCATTAAAATCAACGGAAGAAGATTGGTAATGAGTATTAGAAAGATTATTTCGGGTGGACAGACAGGTGCCGACCAGGCCGCCCTTGACGCGGCGATAGAGATGGGTATCCCACACGGAGGATGGGTCCCCCTTGGCAGGATGACCGAAAATGGCCGATTGTCACGGCGATATAAAATGCAGGAAATAAACGCAATTGACTATGATCAGAGGACAGAGCTTAACGTAATGGATTCTGACGGGACGCTCCTGTTCGGCCAGGGCGAGTTAAGAGGCGGTTCCGCGCTTACAAAGAGGCTGGCAAGGAAGCATCTTAAACCGTGTCTCCATATCGATATAGAGACTCTATCCGAATACAAGGCTGTCGAGATCATCAAATCATGGCTGGAAGTAAGAAATATTGAAACGCTCAATGTGGCAGGACCGAGGGCAAGCGAAAGCCCTGTTATATATGACGCAGTGCTGAATATCATGAAGTCCGTTCTGTATCCGCCTCCTGAGAATATTACAGTTAAGAATCCCAGGTGTGTCGCAGAGGCAGTGGATACACTGATATCCATGATGACAAAAAAGGAGATGGTTGCGATCTCAAGGATGGCTGAATCCGATATCGACCATCCTTCAAAAAGCCTGGTGCACTTTGTATGCAAAAGATTCGGGCTGGATATGGCTAATGAGTCACTGCTGCAATCCTGCATGTTGATCAATAACAATAAAAATCTGGATGGAGAAGGGGCATCGACAGTTATAATAAAGGAGTTATGGCTCAAGCTGCATGAAACCCACAGGTTAAGGAGAGTGAAGTAGGTCCCATGATTTTTAATATCAATGACTGGAAACGATATGACGGGGAAGGAATCCCTATATATTTTAACAGCAAAGAATCCGACTGGTTTGTCCCAAACAGTGCGGGTGACAGTCTGTTAAGGGATATGGCCCAGGGCAAAAATATTGGAAATGATTTTTTTATGCAGAGATTCATAAAAAGGCTTCCGCAGATGATCTCATCGCCCTACACAGGAAGAAACGATCACCTTCTTCCAGGGAAATTAAATGAACTCTGGTTTCACATTACAAACAGATGCAACCTGACCTGTTCCCATTGTCTGTTTTCGTCTTCTCCGAAAACTTCCGGTGAACTTACTAAAGAATATGTGCTTGGAATAGCAGAGGAGGCCTGTGAGGCAGGGCCATTGAACTATGTTTATACCCCTTTTCCCTCCTGGAATTGGGAAGAGAAACTATTCCTCTATCATGGCATGTAAAATATGGTTTTATTCCGGCTGTAATTTCAAATTACGAATCACCTAAAATTGCTGCTGATATTTTATATACCTATATGGATACCTATTTAAAAGAGGAAGTAAAGGCAGAAGCAATAGTCAGAAATATCTCAGCTTTCAGCAGGTTCCTTGAGCTTGCCGCTTCTGAGAATACACAACGGACTAGCTATAAGAATATATCCAGAGAAACCGGGGTTTCAGAAAGAACAATAGCACAGTATTATCAGATACTCGAAGATACATTAATAGGGACAAAGTTGTACCCCTATAAAAAAAGCATAAGGAAGCAGGTAATCGAAACACCGAAATTTTATTTCTTTGATAATGGGATTGTGGCTGCCCTGACAAATATTATAAGTGTGGATATCACAAAAATTCCGAGACTGTATGGAACTTTATTCGAATCAATGGTGATAAATGAAGTGTTAAAAGTCGGATATAATTTGCGAAAACACTGGAAATATTATTTTTATGCCACAAAAGGTGGTGTTGAAGTTGATCTCGTAATCGAAAAAAATCCTTTTGAGATATGGGCTATTGAGATAAAGAGTTCAAAGAAGGTCATGCCGCAACATTTTCGAGGTTTGAAATCATTTACTGATTCACTTCCCGATAATATAAAAATAAAGTCCTTTCTTGTAGCGGATATAGAACGTCCTTATTTATCCAGTGATATAGAAGTTTTACCATTGGATGAAATGTTAAAAAAGATCGCTGAGATGTGAGTTTTTAAGTATTCGATAACTTGAAGGACTATTGAAATGAATAGAATCCTAAGTAGAGGTTAAAAAATAAACATAAAATTTTTTTCGTGTATTTAGTGTGTTTCGTGGTTCAACAAAAGGGATATTTTACCTGTTATGTCAAAGGGGATGACAAAGTATTAAATCTCCGATTAGCTTTTCTTTATTTCTCCCTTCATTTCGACCATATTGGCTCACAGTTGTTTTTTATCTTACTTCTGACTCAAGCCGCGCTTATCATTTGTTTGTTGACTGACGCATCTAAATAAGACATCATTGCATGCATAAAATATCATACTTAAAGGAATTGCAATGAGAACAACAATTAATATCGAAGACAACCTTATTGATAGGGCTTCTAAATTAACCGGGATTAAGGAAAAGACCTCGCTGGTTAAACTTGGCCTGGAAGCGCTTATAGCAAGAGAAAGCAGTAAAAGACTTGCAAAACTTGGGGGAAGTGAAAAAGGGATTTCATCTGCACCGCGCAGGAAACCGCAGGATGCCTGAACTCATTCTTGTTGATACTTCGGTGTGGATAAGACACTTGAGAGAGGGGGATAAGGATTTGTCCCTTCTGCTTGAGAACGGATTAGTAGCCTGTCATCCTTTTATAATAGGAGAACTGGCTTGTGGCGGAATGAAAAACAGGAATGAAATAATAAATCTGCTTAACGCCCTTCCATCTACACATCTGCTTGAACATGACGAAATAATGGAATTCATTGAGATTCGCAAAATAATGAACCAGGGTATTGGGTATGTGGATATCCATATTCTCGGATCGGCTATTATTTCGGAAACTCTATTATGGACATTAAACAAATCTTTAAGAAAAGTCTCCAATGAACTATCAATGGAGTATATTGCCGGATTCAACGACGAAGCAAACTGAAAGAACGATTCCATTAACCACGAAACACACGAAATACACGAAATACACGAAAAAAACATAATTATTTTTTCTTTTTTAAAACTTTATTGTGTTTAGTGTATTTCGTGGTTAAATACCTGATTCTGATACCCAATATCTTCTTGACTCGACTCCCTTTTTTTTCTATTCTCCTTTGGTTAAATTTAATATTACTAAAAAGTCATATTTATGCCGGAGTTTTTAAATGAATTCTGAAAACACAATTACGATTAATGGCCGTGAATTTGCTTTTGAAACGGGTGAAACCATCCTCCAGGCAGCCCGAAGAAACGGAACAGATATACCGACACTGTGTTACCTGAAAGGCGCTTCACCGACAGGCAAATGCAGGATATGCCTGGTAGAAATAGAGGGTTCCGACTCCCTTGTGGCTTCGTGTTCCGAGCCTGCGGCCCCTGGTATGGTTATTAAAACGGAATCGCCAAAGGTGGTTGAGGCAAGACGGATGAATCTCGAACTGCTCGTTTCTTCCGGAAGTCATAACTGCCTTGTTCAAAGCCTTGATGCGGGTTCATGGACGGAGTTTCAGTTACAGACCCTTGCGCCTGAAGAGCATAAAACACTGTGCCCGGCATATGGCGACTGTGAACTCCAGGACCTTGCCATAAGATACAGGGTGCGGGGTAAGGAGTTCCCGGTTGATAAATCGCAAATACCGGTTGAAAATGTTAATCCCTTTATTGTGAGGGATCTTTCCCGCTGTATCCTGTGCGGAAGATGTGTCCAGGCCTGTAATGATATTCAGGTGAACAATGCCATAGAGATAACGGGTACGGGTTCCCTGCAGAAGGTTGTCACAACTGGAGAAAAGGGTGACCGGCCACTGAAGGATTCGGACTGCGTGTTCTGCGGCGAATGTGTTCAGGCCTGCCCGGTTGGCGCCCTTATCACAAAGGATGAATTTTTGTCAAACGGGCTCGATCATGATGTACAAAAGGTACGTACAACTTGTTCATATTGCGGAGTAGGATGCCAGCTTTATCTTCATATCAAGGATAACAGGGTAATGAAGGTAACAGGGGTCAAGGATGTAAAACCGAATTTCGGGAGCCTCTGTGTAAAGGGCAGATTCGGTTATGACTTTGTGAATGCCCCGGGCCGCCTCAAGACACCCCTGATAAAGGAAAATGGCAGGTTCAGGGAAGCAAGCTGGGAAGAAGCCCTGGACCTGGTATCCGAAAAGTTTACTTCCATTAAAAAATCATCAGGGCCGGATTCAATAGCAACACTGTGTAGCGCCAGGATTACAAACGAAGAAAATTACCTTGCCCAAAAATTTACCAGGGCAGTAATAAAGACTAATAATGTAGACCATTGCGCACGTCTCTGACACAGCTCCACAGTGGCCGGGCTGGCCGCAGCATTTGGAAGTGGCGCAATGACCAATCCCATAGAGGATATAGAAAAGGCAAACGTAATCCTTATTACCGGATCGAACACAACAGAGAATCATCCGGTCCTTTCCACCTATGTTAAAAGGGCGGTTAAGTTCAAGGGTGCAAAGCTGATAGTTGTTGACCCCAGGAAGATTCCTGTTACCAAATATGCTGATATCTGGATCAGGCAGAATCTTGGAACGGATGTGGCCTGGATAAACGGCATGATGCATGTCATTATCAAGGAAAACCTCTATGATGAAAAATATGTTGCCGAGAGGACCGTTGGCCTGGATGAATTAAAGGCAACAGTTGAGAAATACACACCCGAATATGTGGAGGGTATAACCGGTATTCCGAAGGAACAGTTGATACAAGCGGCAAGGACCTTTGCCAATGCAAAGGCAGCCTCGATACTCTATGCAATGGGAATAACCCAGCATATTACCGGTACCGACAATGTGAAATCCCTGGCCAATCTGGCCATGCTGTGCGGTAATGTGGGTGTCGAGGGCGGAGGAGTAAATCCGCTAAGGGGACAGAACAATGTCCAGGGTGCCTGTGACATGGGAGGGCTTCCGAATGTATACACCGGATATCAGCCCGTGACAGACAGGAATGCCAGAGAACGCATGGAGAAGGCCTGGGGAGTTACAGGGCTTCCTTCCGAAGTCGGGCTTACTGCAACATTTATGATGGAAAAGGCCCATGCCGGAGATCTTAGGGCCCTTTATATCATCGGTGAAAATCCCATGATATCAGATCCCAACCTGAACCATGCGAAAAAGAGCCTTGAAAACCTCGAATTTATGGTGGTCCAGGATATCTTCATGACAGAGACAGCAGAATTGGCCGATGTGGTTCTTCCGACCGCATCCTTTGCTGAAAAGGACGGAACTTTCACAAATACCGAGCGTAAGGTCCAGAGGGTACGCAAGGCATTAAATCCGCCCGGGCAGGCAAAGGACGACTGGGAGATAATCTGTGAGATATCCCGAAGGATGGGATATTCTATGAAATACAATAATGTCGAAGAGATCATGAAGGAAATTTCGGAAGTAACTCCTTCATACTGCGGTATCAATTATGGCCGCATTGAGGATGACGGCATACACTGGCCGTGCCCGAACACCGATCATCCCGGCACACCCTGCCTGCATGTAGATAAATTTTCATGCGGACTGGGCGTATTCCATGCCATTGATTACCTGCCCCCGGCGGAGATTGTCGATGACAGGTATCCGATGTATCTTACAACCGGGAGAGTGCTCTATCAGTACCATACCGGGACCATGACCATGAAGTCGGAAGGCCTGAATGAGCTGGCTCCGAGAAGTTTCGTGGAGATATCAGGAGAAGACGCCGAGTCTTATAACATAGCTGATGGCGATATGCTGAAAATCGCATCAAGAAGGGGAGAAATCGAAGCCGAGGCAAAGATATCAGACAAGGCCGTTACCGGCACGGTATTCATTCCGTTCCACTACGCCAAGGGAGCGGCCAATATGCTTACTAACGCCGCCCTTGATCCGGTGGCCAAAATACCCGAGTACAAGGTATGTGCGGTGAGTCTTTCGAAGTTAAGTTGAAATTAAAATAACAAATAAAAAAAGAAAGAACCGGGCACATAAAGCCCGGTTTTTTATTGGAATGAAATTATTAACTTTTTGATTTTTTTTTGTCGATGGGGTAATTTACTCTTTCTATTATTAACTGAAACATTTGCATAAGGAGATGAGCTGATGTTCAATTTCGCAAGAATGACAAGGCTGCCACCCTATGTCTTTGCTGAAGTAAATGCACTGAAAATGGAACTGAGACACAAGGGTGAAGACATTATAGATCTTGGAATGGGAAACCCTGATATTCCCACTCCTAAACATATTGTAAACAAACTGGTTGAAGCTGCCAAAAAGGGCCATAACCACCGCTATTCCGCGTCTGCCGGTATCCCTAAACTAAGGCTCGCGATATCCGACTGGTACAAACGCAGGTACAATGTCAATATAGATCCCGATGAAGAGGCTATTGCAACAATGGGGGCAAAGGAAGGGCTTGCCCATCTGGTCCTGGCTACTATAAGCCCTGGTGATGTGGTATTTGCCCCTAATCCTACATACCCTATTCACCCTTACTCCGTAATAATTGCAGGCGGTGACTTAAGGAGTATACCAATAGGCCCGGACAGGGACTTTTTTGAGGATCTTACTGCAGCTGCAAAGCAGACATGGCCGAATCCGAAAATGCTTATTATTTCTTATCCGCATAACCCTACTACAGCAGTTGTGGATAAGAATTTTTTTAAAAAGATTGTCAAATTCTGCCGTGAAAGAAATATGATTGTGGTCCATGATCTGGCTTATGCGGATCTTGTTTTTGACGGGTATGAAGCTCCCAGCTTCCTGCAGGTACCGGGCGCAAAGAAGATTGGTGTGGAATTTTTCAGCCTTTCAAAGAGCTATTCCATGCCCGGATGGAGGGTAGGTTTTTGTGTAGGCAACAAAAAGATAATAGCAGCTCTAAAGCGTATCAAGAGCTACCTCGATTACGGTATGTTCCAGCCCATCCAGATTGCGTCAATAATTGCCCTTAACGGCCCTGATGACTGTGTCAGGGATATTGTGAATATCTATAAGGAGAGAAGGGATGTACTTGTAGAGGGCCTCGATCGTGTAGGCTGGCACATTGAAAAGCCCAAGGCCACGATGTTTGTATGGGCAAGGATCCCGGAACAGTACAGGAAGATGGGCTCTGTGGAATTTTCAAAGATGCTTATCAAAAAGGCAAAGGTTGCTGTTTCACCTGGCAGGGGTTTTGGCGAATATGGTGACGAGTATGTAAGGTTTGCACTGGTTGAGAATCCCCAGAGAACCAGGCAGGCAATAAGGGGCATAAAGCTGGTTCTGTAACCGGATAAGTAATTTCCTATAAAAGGAGATAAATAATGAAACAGGTAAATGTAGGTATAATCGGGTTCGGCACTGTGGGTGCCGGTACAGCGGAAATCCTACTGAATAACAGGGAAATAATAAGAAAAAGGGTTGGTCTGGATATAGTCTTAAAAAGAGTCGCAGATCTTGATCTTGAAACGGACCGTGGCGTAATACTTCCTGAAGGGGTACTTACAAACGACTCTGCCGGATTGCTGAATGATCCTGAGATAGACATTGTGGTTGAACTGATCGGCGGTTTAACAATCTCTAAAAAATTTATCGGCACTGCATTGCAAAACCACAAACATGTTGTGACGGCCAATAAGGCCCTCCTGGCCGAATATGGAAGCGAGCTATACGAGATTGCATCCCGAAACGGGGTGAATCTGGCCTACGAAGCGGCTGTTGGCGGCGGCATGCCGGTAATAGGTGCACTGAGGGACGGACTTGCAGCAAATAACACCATGACCATAATAGGGATATTGAACGGAACATCCAACTATATCCTTACACGTATGTCAAAGGACGGCCTGCCATATGAGGATGCCGTAAAAGGCGCCATAAAGCTGGGTTATGCAGAAGATCCGCCCACACTGGATGTAAACGGAACCGATGCTGCCCATAAGCTGGCTATCCTTATTTCGCTGGCATATGGTGTGCCTGCCCCCTTTGAGAGTATATACAGAGAAGGCATAGATAGACTGACCCAGGAAGATATACAGTTTGCCGATGAATTCGGGTATTGCATAAAGCTTCTCACTGTAGCAAAAAATCTTGGAAACGAGGTGGAAGCACGTGTTCATCCGGCCATGCTGCCAAAGAAGCATATTCTTGCCAGTGTAAATGAAGCATTTAATGCAGTCTTTATAGAAGGCGACTATGTCGGGCAGACACTCTACTATGGACAGGGTGCAGGAAGGAGGCCCACTGGCAGTGCAGTTGTGTCGGATATCATGGCGATCGCAAGGAAGATAAAATGCGGTTCAGACATGACAGTCTGCCCCCTTGGATTTGCCGATTCAACAGGGCAGAATATCAGGATTCAATCCATGCAGAACTTGAAAACAGCCTATTATTTCAGGTTTTCGGCCCTTGATAAACCGGGGGTTCTTTCAAAGATAGCCGGAATTCTGGGCGAAAAGAACATAAGTATTTCGTCTGTCATACAGAAGGGACGGGATACTGACGGGGCTGTTCCCATAGTAATGCTTACCCATGAGGCCTTCGAACGTGATGTAACAACGGCTCTCGAGGAAATAGATAAACTCGATGTGCTTCAGGATAAAACCATGATGATAAGGGTGATGGGATAGAAGAAAGGCGCAAGGTGCAGGGCGCAAGGCTCAGGGAAAAGCGGATATAAATCCGGCCTTATGCCCTGCGCCATGTACCTTGCGCCTCGTCCATAAATCCTTAATAAATAAAAAGAAAAGGAAGCGATAGAAATTGTAATGGCTAAAAATAAAACTAAATACCTTTTCCTCGTCGGTGACGGCATGGCCGATTACCCGATAGATGAACTTGGCGGAAAAACACCCCTTGAGGTGGCGAAAACACCCAACATGGATCTGATAGCCTCCTGCCGCATAGGCTGTGTAAAGACTATCCCTGACGGTATGGAAGCCGGGAGTGATGTGGCAAACCTTGCCCTTATGGGTTATGATCCCTCAGTGTATCACACTGGCAGGGCTCCCCTCGAGGCTGCAAGCATGGGTGTGAAACTTGAAGAAAACGATGTTGCCTTCAGGATGAACCTGGTTACACTGGACAGAAAATCCTACAATGAAATAATTATGGTCAGTCACAGTTCAGGGGATATAACAACCGAAGAATCCTGTGAGATAGTAAATGACCTTAAGAAATTTCTCCAGATTCCTGGAACTACAATTTATCCGGGCGTAGCCTACAGGCACCTACTGGTATGGAAAAACGGCCCCGAAAAGGCGCTCACAATACCTCCTCATGATGTCCTTGATCAGAACATGGCAGAATATCTTCACAGTAGTGGCAATCCTGTTGCTGAACTGATTCAGGATTCATGGGAATCGCTTGAATATCATCCTGTAAACGAAAAGAGAAAAAGGGCTTTATTGAAAGAAGCCAACTCCATATGGCTATGGGGACAGGGAAAGGCGCCGGCTATTCCTCTGTTCAGAGATATTTACGGTCTGGAGGGCAGCGTTATATCTGCGGTTGATCTTATAAAGGGAATTGGAAAATATGCAGGATTCACGCCTGTTCATGTGGAAGGTGCCACCGGGTATCTCGATACAAACTACAGGGGCAAGGCCGAAGGCGCCCTTGAATGTTTAGCGGACATGGATTTTGTTTTCGTGCATGTGGAAGCGCCTGATGAGGCCGGCCACAACGGAAATTATAAAGAAAAGATACAGGCGATCGAGTCCTTTGACAGTGAAGTTGTAGGTGTGGCCCTGGAAGGGCTGAAGAGATTTGATGATTACAGGATCATGGTAGTAAGCGATCATTACACACCAGTTATCAGGAAGACCCACACGAACGAACCTGCGCCATTTGCATGGGCCGGTAAAAATGAACTGGAGTCGGCAAAGGGCGATGCCGGGTTTACCGAAAAACATGCAGTTGAAAGTAAACTGCTGATAGATCCGGGTCACAGACTGATGGAAGGTTTTATAGGTATAAAATGAAAAAGGTCCTGACAATCGCCGGCTCTGACAGTGGCGGAGGGGCCGGTATTCAGGCAGATATCAAAACCTTTACTGCATTCGGTGTTTTCGGAACCTCTGCCATAACAGCCCTTACGGCCCAGAATACGGTAGGAGTGCAGGGTATCCTGGAAGTTGATCCCGGTTTTGTAAAAAAACAGATAAAAAGCGTGCTTGACGATATCGGAGCCGACGCAGTCAAGACCGGCATGCTGGGAAGTCCCGGGATCGTAAAGGCTGTTGCAGGCACGCTAAAGGAATACCGTGTTAAAAACATTGTTGTTGACCCTGTCATGATCGCAAAAAGCGGTGACTCACTGCTTTCAAAGGCTGCATGCATGGACCTCATTGAAGAACTCATCCCCCTTGCAACTGTTGTAACACCCAATATCCATGAAGCCGAGGCAATGCTCGATATCAGGATAAACAGCATCGATGATATGAAAACAGCAGGAAAGATGATCAGGGGCATGGGATGCAACTGGGTTGTTATTAAGGGCGGCCATATGGAAAATGATAAAAAAGCAACCGATGTTGTATATAATGGTGATGAATATTTTATGCTTTCGGAAACCCGGTACAGCACAAAAAACAGCCATGGAACCGGCTGTACATTTTCTTCCGCAATAGCCGCGGGGATTGCCAAAGGCTACCCGGTCATCAAGGCCATAGAACAGGCAAAGGCCTTTATTTCAATGGCTATCAAGGAAGGCTTCAGCATAGGGGCAGGGCATGGGCCGACCAATCATTTTACCGGAATGAAAACAGGGTGGTAATGTTATGATCATTTCATTGATGGCAGCAAAGTCAGACAACAACGTAATAGGAAACAACGAAAAAATCCCCTGGAAGGCAGAAGGTGAACAGCTTCTTTTCAAGGCCATGACATATAACCACTGGCTGCTCGTGGGAAGAAAGACCTTCGAGGCAATGGGAAAACTTCCCAACAGGCGGTATGCGGTCATTTCCACATCCCTTGAAGAACGCACCGGTGAGGATGTCTGCTTTTTTAATACAGTGGATTCAGCGCTGGATTATCTGTCAAATAAAACGGACCTTGTGGTGGTTTCAGGCGGAGGACAGATATACGCCGGAATGATATCAAGGGTTGATATAATCCATCTTTCTGTCATCCACTGCGATGTGGAAGGTAATGTGTTTTTCCCTGCAATCCCCGGGGAATTTAAAATGGTATTTTCACAGAATTTTCGATCGAATGTCGATTATACCTATCAGATATGGACAAAGTATTGATATAAGCTTAACATGAAGGTGCTGTATTCAAAGATGGCAAAAGCCGATGGTATTGTCTTTGGTACCCCCATTTATTACTACGGCATGACGGCCCAGGCAAAAGCCATCATTGACCGGAGCTTTTCATTGAATACACCGGAGAACAGCCTTAAAAACAAGGTGGGCGGCATTGTGACACTGGCCGGCAGCCTGGGGATGGTGGATGCACTTAAGGATTTTTACTTTTTTTTCGCGGTTAAACAGATGCTTCCCGCAAGTTATGTTGCCATGTATTCCGGCGCGGCAGATGACCTGAAAAAGCTTGAAAAAGGAATGAAGGCTGCCAGGGACCTTGGCAGGCAGATGGTTATGATGGCTGAAAAAAAATTCAAATACCCGGAAGAATTCCCACCAAGGCCCTTTGCCTTTGGAACTCATACGTTTTGATAAAAAGGATTTTCATATGAGAATTATTTGTTCCTATTGCAGAAAGGATATCTGTGAAAAAGAACCCCTTTCCGATATAAGCACCAAATACGGCATATGTGATGATTGCCATAATGTGTATGCTGAAAAGGTCAAAGGAATTACTCTTGATAATCTTATTGACGAATTTGAAACTCCCGTGCTGGTTGTGGATGAAGATTGCAGAATAATAGCCTCAAATAAAATGGCTTCCCATATAGCAGGATTAGGGCCATCAAAACGTGACTACATAGGTCTGCTCGGTGGTGAAGCTATGAAATGTGTATATGCGGATCTTCCGGAAGGGTGCGGTAACACCTATCACTGTGTGGGGTGTGCAATACGCACCGCTGTTAAAGCATCAATGGAAAGCGGTGTGCCTCAAAAAGATGTTCCTGTGACTCTGAAAAGAAAAGACGGAGAAGTAAAACTGAAAATTACCACGGAAAAAATATTTTCCCTTGTAAGGATAAATTTGAAAACAGACTTCATGCAGGGCTAAGCGCTGTACAAGGTGCTGTTCGTCATCGGTGATAGATACTCTGTTTGCCAGATCCATGAACTTTTCGCTATTTAGCATGTCTATCCTTTCCTTTAGGCTGATTTCCGATACATCAAGAGCATTGATTGATTTTTCCAGAGTTAGTGAACTGAGCCCTTTGATAATTTCATCTATCAGATCCTTCAGGTCAGTTTCCAGTTTTTCAATCCGGTGTTTTGCCCTGTAGTGACCTATTAAATAGGGGATGATCAGAATTATCAGCACATAGGAAGCTATTAAATAACCGATAGTGGAAGAGAACACGAAGTACTTTCCGAGTAAGTGTATTGTTACGCCAGTCTTATTAAACGTCCATATAAACACTGACAAAAGTATGAGTAATGAAGCGGAATTACCCAGCTGGGCCATGAAGAGCCGTGATCATGTGGGTTCCATGATATTTTGCGAGGTGAGAATGAAGATCATAGAAGGGAGCTGCAACAGCCATGTTACACCGAAAAGTACGATCAGAGTAGCACGTAATACATATTGAGGCCAGTAATTGCTGCTAAACTCATCTCCGAAGTATCCTATGCCGATGTAGACAGGATAAATAATAAACACCAATATACCCATTATTTGCAGTATTTTGTTGACTTTGGGAGTAAGCAGTTGAAACTCGAAACCGGCCCATATAATCTTGCACGCCCATGGCACGTCGCCTTCACCGAAGATCAGCCATATCATCTCGACAAGAAGCATCAATATGACTGATACAGCGGCGATTAGCCCGAAAATAAAAAAGTGCCCCTCACCCGTAAGTATCCTTGTGAACAGTATCAGGAACACTGTCGTGAAGATAGTCATTACCAGCACCAGAAGGAAGATATAATGATTTTTGATAGTACCTTTTTTTAAAATGATCACTCCAAGTAATATCATCCCTGCAAATGAGCTGAAGATGAACAGGAGTTCTGAGCCAAGGAACAAAAGAAATCTCCATATAGTCGGTTCCATTTTCCCTCCTTTTATGAGTGTTTTAAATAAAAGAAAAAATTGGCACTACAATATATCATGAGAATGGGACAATTCTATAGTAATACAATAAAAAAAAGATATTGAATCATGAAAGGATCGCCCCCCTCCCATAGATCTTTATACAGGAAAAGAACAGATACTCTATATATAAAATAACTTGATTCGCTTTGATGCTTTAAGGCAGTAAACCATTATACCCGAAAAGATATAATGGATTAGATTTAAGACTTTTCTGTAATAAATATTTTAGCAACACATATGAAAAAACCGGGAAGCTTCCAGGATCCAGGATTCGGGCTTGAATAATTTATTATCTGGCACTATCCCGGTTTAGCAGGACACTGGGGACGATATGTTAACTACTCCTTTATCGGCATCACGTGTATAGCCTTAATTACCAGATGCACTTCATCTCCGACCTTTAGATCGAGGTCTTCTAATGATTCTGTGGTGATAACTGATCCCATCTCTGTTGGCTTGTTTACTTTAAATTTTATCAGTGACATCACATCGCCTTTTTTTATGGATTTTACCTTCGCCTTCAGATCATTTCTTGCACCGTATTTCATAATATTGTCCTTTCGTCTAAAAATGAGATTAATAAATGAAAAACTGACTCCTGACGTATCGATCACCTGACAAACTATTATGTAATGATTTCCACACTGCTATTTATCCATTTAGGAAATGTTTCCTTTTTGGATAAATACCAAAACTGATGTCTTCTTTATTGTTCCATTTCAGCTTACCGGGTAGGTCAGGGGTGTTACCACCCCTTTTCCCCCCAGAACCCTACGTGATAGTTTCCCATCATACGGCTCAAGCTTCCAAAAGGCAAGCCCTTGTTGGGCCACCCGCCGGATATAAGGTTTACGCCTACAACCCCAACAGTTGTGCCTTACGGTTTCACCTGCCTGAATACTCAGGCGGGAATATGGGATTTCCACGTTCCACATATCCGGTACTTTAGCAGACGCACCCTTTTTGTTTAAAAGGCTGCTTATAAAGATGTTTGTATCAAGAACAGCTTTCAACACTGTCTGTTCTCACCATTGAAACAGCATCTGCGATATCTTTTCCTATTTCTTCAGCAGCAATATCAGGTGTTCTACCGTCCATTTTTCAACAGTTTTATATGGATAACCTTCCAGCCTGCCAAATCCCGGTAATTGTTTTGCTTTATACTCAACCAGCCGGGGAGATGAAACCCCGCATAAAAAGCGGGTTAAAAGATCTACCGGCAACCCAGGACCTGCAGCATCTACCAGCGGTTTTACAAGGGAGTTAAAATCCATCTGATCGATAGAGGGCAGTTCTGAAGACTCAAGCCTGATTGGTTTTTTCTCCAGGCAGACCGAACATCTCCCGCAGTCTGTTTCCAGCCTTTCACCAAAGTACGCGGACAGGCTTTTTGCCAGGCACTGACCATCTTCAAAAATTTTAATCATATCATGAAGCCGTGTTATATCCTTGCTTTCCTTTTCTATAAACAGGTCTGCTAACTTCCTGGCTGTTTCATCTATGTCAAATTCGGAATCGAGTATCTCAAAAACTTCAACGCCAGATTTTGGTTTAAGGTCAATCCACTGTTTTTCATGAAAATACTCCAGGGCTGTTAAAACCCGCTGCCGGTCATGGCCTGACTGTGCAACAATATTATCTATATCCACATTTACCCATGTTCTGGCAACTATGGAATTATCAAGTATTGCCTTTACAAACTGTTTTCTTTCACCCTCAAAATTAGAAATGATGTTTTCTGCAGGGGTCAGATACTGGAAATAATAGTTTTCAAAATAGGTATATTTTGGAGAAATAATATTTGCCATCTCAAGATAAACCAGCAGGGTTTTTAAAGGTAACAGCCTGATATCGGTTTCCCTGCTCAGGGTGTATGCCCTGACCTCAAACAGACTCCCTTTTGTTTGCCTGATATTCTCCAACACACGGCGAATGTTCTCAAAACCCGGTGTGTCCCCATAGGCAAAATTCTCCAGCACCGGTACCCCGTTCTTATTTCCCAGGAGGCAGCATAGAGACGGACTTCCATCCCTGCCGGCCCTGCCTATTTCCTGGCTGTAACTCTCTATGGATTTTGGCAGGTCATAATGGATTACTCTTCTAATATCTTCTTTATCAATACCCATTCCAAAGGCAATGGTGGCGACTACTATTTCAACTTCCCCGGCCATGAAACCGTTTTGAACAGCCTCCCTCTCCTCATTTTTCATTCCCGCATGATAGGCCTCTGCAGATAATTTATGTTCCTTAAGCATCCGGGCAATACGCTCGGCTGTCTTCTGGAGAGTCACATACACAATTGTTGGGCCCATCGGCTTTTCTGCGAGTATATCCCGAAGAAGTTCGTCTTTTTTTTCTTCAGCCACAGGGCGTATGCGCAGGAATAAATTTTCCCTGTAAAAACCTGTCTGCACAACATTTTCACGGTTAATGGCAAACTTTTCACACATGTCGTCAATAACCTTTGGTGTCGCTGTGGCTGTCAGGAGCAGAGCTTTTTTGATACCAAATTCTTTCTGATATATGGGGATCTTCAGGTAATCCGGTCTGAAATTATGGCCCCATTCGGATATACAATGAGCCTCGTCAACTACAAGCAAGGATATATTCATCTGCCTGAGCTGGGTCCTGAACCGTTCATTTTTAAACCGTTCTACAGCAATCATCAGTATCTTAAGCTGACCCAGCCGGGCTGCTTCAAGCGTGGCACGATAATCCTCAGAGCTCATGCCGGAGTCAAGTTTTGCCGCCGCGATATTCTTTGATTTTAAAAAATCAATCTGATTTTTCATAAGGGAAAGAAGCGGAGAAACCACCAGGGTCATTCCCTGTTCAATAACAGCGGGCAACTGATAACAAAGAGATTTTCCGGCGCCTGTAGGAAAAATTGCAGAAGCTGACTCACCGGCGGTGATGGCCCCTATAACCTGCCTTTGACCGGGTTTAAATTCATGAAATCCGAAAATGTTTTTTAAAGTATCATTAACTGTAGACATATTCTTAAACCTTCTTCCCCTGTCTTTCCGATTCAGTTATTTTGCTCAACGAAAATGAAATATGTCAATGAGTTATGTTTTTCATTAAATCACCAGGAACAGAATCGCCTTCTTTCTTTCCTATTTATTTGCCCTAAAAGTTGTTCCTTCTTTTCCGGTGGTTGTGCCCTAAGTTGTGGCAAAAATAACTTTTTTCCCTAACCTGCTATTTCTTCATAATATTCAGCAACCGGGGCACCATCAAGATAGCTGGAAAAATCGATACCAAACTCGTTCAGATGCTTGGTGTGGGCCTGAAATGCCTCCTGGTCAGCATACTCTTCCAGGAAAAGAAATATTCGAGGATCCTTTTGGGAACGGCACAGGATATATTTCAGATTTCCCTTTTCAGCGCGTACTTTGGGAACAATTTTCTCCATGAGTTTTTGAAATTCATCCGCTTTGTCCGGCTTGATCGTAAATTTCACTGTGAAAGTAATAATGCTGTTTTTAGTTTGAGCAAGACTGACAGGAATATACCCGCCCAGAACAAAAATGCAAACTGCAATACATCCGATGATTTTCCATTTTTTCATTAGACTGCCTCCTTATACTGTTTTAGCCAATTTCAAAATGCCCTGTTTGGGTAAATATTCCGCCTTTGCTTATGCTTCCGCCTTCCCCGCTGGTGTCGCAGAACAGGATAGCAGGTTAGTAAAGGAACCTGTGTTTCAAATGTCATCCTCCCCCGCGCCTTCTTCCTCATCCGTCAAAGGCAATACAAGAATTTTAGATGCCTCAGCTTCCGGCAGACGCTCAACCGATCGCAGTGTCCTCTCCATCGCCCGGCTCCGCACGCCGGTCTGATCAATAGTCCGGCTTGCAGTGTCCAACTGGCGCTTAACCCTGTCTATTACATCGCCAAACTTTCCGAATTCCGTCTTAACCGCCGCCAGGACTCTCCACACCTCGGCTGATCTTTTTTCGATCGCCAGGGTCTGAAAGCCCATGCGAAGGCTGTTCAGGATAGCGGCCAGGGTAGTTGGTCCTGCGATCACAACGCGATACCGATGCTGAAGATCCTCAACAACCGCTGGTTGACGCAGAACCTCGGCATATAACCCTTCTGTTGCTAGAAACATTATCCCGAAATCTGTTGTTCCCGGTGGATTTACATATTTATCGTGAATATCCTTTGCCGCAGATCGAATTGTACGTGCCAGAGCGTCCGATGCAGATTGAACCAGTCCCGGATCAGCCTGCTCAGAAGCTTCCTGAAGCCTGAGATAATCCTCCTGCGGGAATTTCGAATCTATAGGAAGCCAGACACAGGCTTCGGGATCATCCTTTGGGCCTGGCAGCCGAATGGCAAATTCAACTCTCTCCTGCGAAGATGCTTTCACCTGAACGTTTTTCTCATACTGATCCGGCGTTAAGACCTGTTCCAGTATGGCTCCGAGCTGCACCTCACCCCATGTTCCACGAGCCTTAACATTGGTCAGAACCCTTTTCAGGTCTCCCACTCCTGCAGCAAGATTCTGCATCTCTCCCAGGCCCTTATGCACGGCTTCCAGCCTGTCACTCACCAGCTTAAAGGATTCTCCGAGTCTTTTCTCAAGGGTATCATGCAGTTTTTCATCTACAGTTTTGCGCATCTCCTCGAGTCTCTTCTCGTTACTCTCCTGTAGCTCTTTGACACGATCATCAAAGGTGCTCCTGATCCTGTCAAGCGCCTCCTGGTTGGAACCGGTGATTTCTTTCAGTTGTTTTGTCATGGCGTCAAGCTTTGCCTGCTGACCTTTTCCCATGCTTTCCAGCATTCTGTAGAGCATCCTGTAGGTTGACTTTAAACCGTTTGCAACTTCCTCGCGAAGCTCCTTTCCCGCACTCCGGGTTTCCTCACGGCCTTCCCGGAGTTCGTCACGGACTTCTTTACCTATATCCCCAAGACCTTTTGATAAGCGAAACAGTACCACAACCGCCAGGACTGCAGTTGTAACAGTTACAGGTAAAACCAGCCAAAGTATGATGTCATTCATCGTTCGCTCCGAACTACCAGGATCATTAGTAATGGTATCTGTTTAACTGCACCATCTAATACATTTGCAGAAATGTTAGAATAATGAAGATATTAGAAAAATGTAACCGGATGTGGGCGGCCCTATGATTAGCTGGTTATGTTCTATATCAAGGGCTATCCGGGACCTCCTGGCTTTTCCGCCTATTTCCTGCCCGTTTACAACAACACCATATGCACTGCCCCTGTCAACCACCCAGAATTTCCCCCCCTCGTAATTGATAGAGAGATGATTTCTTGAAATAACATACGGCTTTTTCTCTTCAATGGCCAGATGGTTGTTATAAAAAACATCCGTTTCCGAATCATAGGGTGGAACATAGCGGCCTATCCTGAAGGGAAATTGTGTAATAAGAAGCTTCCTGTCATTCAGGGCCTTTTTGGCCTCCACAGATTGACCTTCCATAATGACTTCAACATTACCCTTTATCCCTGCAAGATTTTCTTCCGCCTTCTCAGCAAGCATGTCGCTGGCCTGCCTGAGTCTTTCGAAGAGACTTTTCATAATCGGAATAAGTGTTGACGGGTTTTCCCTTAAAAGCTCATTAAACTGGTTTCTGTCGATAACCCTCAATTTCAGGTTTGTTTCCGCCATTACAGATGCAGACCGGGGCCTGTCTTCAATAAGGGCCATTTCGCCGAATACCTGGCCGTTATCCATGACAGCAAGTGTTACTTCACCGAAGCCGGTATATTTAAAAACCCTTACCTTTCCTGAAAGAATTACATATGCCCAGGAGCCTTCATCTCCCTCTTCTATTATTGTTTCTCCGGCCTTGAAACTTATCACGGTATCCATATAAAGGTCCTTTAATGGAAGTTAACTGTTTTTAGAATAACTTATTTTATTTTTAAAGTCAGCAATGAAGCTATTTCCATTTACTCCGGATCTAACACTCTTGACTCAGAGGGTTCCATTACCTATACTCTGTCAAAGTCTTAAATAAATCCATTACGTATCTCATCCTTCCGTGAAAAAGGAAAGTTTTTTAACTTAAAATTATTTATAAAGGAAGGCCTGTCAGGCCGGGAAAAATTATATGATCGAAAATATAATAAACAATCCCGGAGAACTTAAGCAGAAATATGGTATAACTGAAGATGACCTGCTTAAATTCAGGTTTGCTAAAAATAATTATCGTATCCAATAATTAATAACGCATGAGAATGAAAAAAACCGGAACCGAAAATAATTCTGACTCCTTTAATTATAAATTTTCTGACACGAAAAATGGCGAATTACTGCTCAGTGTCGGAGGAAGTATCGATTCCGATAATGTCAGCTCCTTTCTGGAAGAGATAAAAGAATATTTAAAACGCCATATACCTTCATCCCTGACTGTTGATCTTGAAAATATTACGTATATGGATGATTACGGTGTACTTGCCCTTTCCGAATTAAGGGATATGCTGAAGGATAAGCAGGCATTTCAAATCCGTAACGCGGAAGATCGTATATCCAACATCATTTCTATAATGGATTTTGATTCCATCGGGGAAAAAACCGGAAAAGAAAGAAAAAAATCATCAAACCTGTTTATCAGCCTTGGAGAGGAAACCCTCAAGGCCGGGCATGACTCTGAATTTATGCTTGCCTTTTTAGGGGCGGTATTGATGGCTGTGTTGCACACATGTCTGCATCCTAAATCACTGAGGAGCGGTGATACCATTCATTATATGAAAAGGGCAGGGGTTGATGCGCTGCCTATAGTGGGGCTCATAAGTTTTTTGCTCGGCCTAATTATAGCCTTTATGTCATCAATACAGTTAAGGCAGTTCGGGGCGGATATATATGTGGCATCCCTGGTGGGGCTTGCCATGACATATGAACTCGGGCCGATCATGACCTGCATCCTGGTGGCAGGAAGATCAGGGTCTTCCTTTGCTTCCGAGATAGGCACAATGAAGGTTTCCGAAGAGATAGACGCGCTCTTCACCATGGGATTCGATCCGATAAAGTTTCTTGTCGTTCCCAAGATGCTTGCGTCCATTATAGTCGTCCCCATCCTGACGCTCTTCTCTGATATTTTTGCAATCCTGGGAGGCCTGGTGGTAGGTGTATTTCTTCTTGATCTGACGATGAGTGCCTATGTGAGTCAGACACTCAGGGCCTTGACCCTGTTTTATGTCTTCTGGGGCGTTATGAAAAGTTTTGTGTTTGCCATTATAATTTCATGGGTTGGTTGCCTGAGAGGATTTCAGGTGAGTGGCGGAGCCGATTCCGTTGGAAGGGCGACGACCTCTGCTGTTGTGAGTAGTATTTTTTTGATGATTGTTATTGATGCTATTTTTGCGATGATTCATATTTACTGGTTCTAGAGCTAACCGGATGAAAGATAATTTAACTAACAGGCACAAGGCACAAGGCGCAAGGTGAAATGAAAAACAATTCCATTATAAAAGTGGAAAACCTTGTTGCAGGCTACGGCAATACTGTCATCCTGGATGATATATCCTTTGATGTATTTGAGGGTGAAATTTTTGTTATCCTGGGCGGGAGTGGCTGCGGAAAAAGCACGCTGCTGAAACATATGATCGGGCTGATCTCGCCTGTATCAGGCAATGTTTTCCTGGATGGAGACAGGATAAAAGAAGATGATGACGAAGCCTTTAAACGCATACTCAGAAAGATAGGGGTTTTGTATCAGAGTGCTGCCCTCCTGGGCTCAATGACTGTTGGTGAAAACATCGCCCTCCCCATAAGAGAGTATACAGACCTTCCAGAAGAGTCAATAGCAAGGATGGTAAAGATGAAGCTCAGGCTTGTTGGGCTTGATGGCTACGAAAACTATCATCCGTCAGAATTAAGCGGTGGAATGAAAAAAAGAGCAGGTCTTGCCAGGGCAATGGCACTCAATCCAAGGATCCTGTTTTTTGATGAGCCGTCGGCCGGCCTTGACCCTGTAACTTCGGCAGACCTGGATGCCCTTATTATCGATCTGAACAGGACACTGGGGACAACCATGGTGGTTGTGACCCATGAGCTTTCGAGCATATTTACCATTGCACACAGGGTTATAATGCTGGATAAGCAGACAAAGGGAATCATAGCTGAGGGGGATCCCAAATATCTGAGGGATCACAGCCTTAACAAATTTGTAAAGGAATTTTTCAATCCTGGTCAGGGAAACAGGCCGGACAGCCACCATGGTTTATAACAATATTCAAGGAATATATTAATGGCTTCACAGAAAACAAAATTTACAGTAGGCCTTTTTGTCTTTTTTGGCATCGTAATTGCGATTCTTGCAGTTGTATGGCTGGGTATGTCCCGCTTTCTGGAAAAGGGAAAATACTATGCTATATATTTTAATGAATCTGTTCAGGGTCTGGATATTGACTCGCCTGTAAAATACAGGGGCGTCACCATAGGGCGGGTTGTGAGGATTGAAGTCGCACCCGATTCAAAACTTATTCAGGTCACTGTCAAAATAGATAAAGAACAGAATCTTGAATCAAATATTGTTGCCCAGTTGAGTGTTGTGGGTATTACCGGGAGTATGTTTATCGAACTGGACCTGAAAGGAAAGGATGAGCCGGATAAAAATCCGGTACTTGACTTCCATTCGGAGTATCCCGTTATACCATCCAAGCCGTCCAACATAACTGAAATAATAGAAGGAATTGGTGATTTTCTCACTCAGATCCGGGCGATAGACCTGGAAGGCATATCAGGGAAAATAAAAAATACCCTTGATCATTTTAACCAGCTTATGGCCGATGCCAATATCAAAGGACTTTCAAAAAATCTTGAATCTTCTCTCAAAGATATAGGTAACATAGTGCAAAAAGAAAAGTGGGACAGGATCTTATCTTCGGTTGAAAAGGCGATGAGGCTGCTTGAGAACACGGCGGGAAAAGCTGATGTAAGCATGACTAAACTCAATAATTCTTTCGGCAGCCTTGAAAGAATGACGCAGGGTAACGAAAAGACTATCAATCAGGCAATAGCAGATTTTAAAACAGCAATGGAAAAGGTAAACAGGCTGCTGGACACAGGAAATACAATGGTATCAGGCGCGGACGATACAATATATGAAGTCGGTCAGAACCTGAATGAAATTTCTAAAAGTATAGAACAGGCAACGAAAAATCTTAACAAAATAATCGATATTATAAATGATCAGCCGTCTCAGCTTTTCTTTGGCGAGCCGCGTGCTCCAAAGAAGATAGAAAAATGATGAGCACAAAAAACTGATGTTTTTTGTGCAGCCTGTCAGCGGTCTGTCTCACAGCAGTCTTTGACGAAGGCGGATCAAATTTCAGTAAAAGGCATTATTTTAGAAAATATGGAGAATGATTATGCGCAGCAGGAAAAATATTTTGATGATTCTTTTTATTTTTCTTTTATTACCTCTTGTATCATGCCTGAATTTCAAACAGCCAAACCTCGGGATAACATATTATACCCTTGAGTATGACTCTCCTGCCTTTCCCGGCAAAGAGCAGTTGCCCTGTGTTATCAAGCTTGAAAATTTTATGGCATCGCCTATTTACAATACTACCAGCATTATTTACCGGAAAGGCGCCTTTGAAAGAGATGCATACGCCTATTACAAATGGAGTGTGAATCCCGCTGACATTGTCACCTATCTTATCGGTCGTGATCTTAAAAAATCGGGTCTGTTCAAAGGTGTTTTGCTTCCGGGTGAAAGAAACACGGAGATTTCCTTCCGCCTCGAGGGGATTGTCAATGAGTTTTATGAACTTGACGAGAGTAAAGAATGGAGCGGAGTTTTATCCCTGAGTATAACCCTGACACCGGAAGGCAGGGCAAAGGCTTCCAATATGGATATTTTCCAGAAGACCTACAGTGTAACCGAAAAATGTGACAAGAAAAATCCTGCTGCCCTTGCTAAAGCATTGAGCATGGCAATGGAAAAGGTGTCAAAGTCAATGGGTGAAGATATATATGAGTATATCAGGCAGAGGATGAAGGCTTAAATTACCACTGACAGTCCGCACCTGCACCGATTTCATTAACAACCTCTTTTACCCCTTCAATCCCCATTGTTACCTCTTCAATAGCCTTTAGAGCCCGGTCCGATCCGGCGGTGCCCGATAATGTGACAACACCGTTCTCGCTAACTACATTAAGGCTGGAGGTATTGGTCCTGCTGTCCTTTGTAAGGGCAGCCCATACCATGCTGCTTAACACCTGATTATTCAATGCCTTCCTGGATTCTTCATCGGGTTTAAAATCATCCAGCTCTGCCATTTGCGCGATAACATCAACCGCACTTTCTATGCTCATCCTGTCGAGGTTGATAATTACATCATAGAGAAACGGATCATTCCAGTCCACACCATATAAAAACCTTGTCCAGTTGAGGCTCTGTTTGTCCAGCTTATTTATCATGGCAACGGCCTCTTTGCGGGTCAGGTATTCCTTTTTTATGGCGGCATTTATGCGGTATTCCATGTCGGCAATTACCCTTACCCTTAAGACATGGGCAATATTTCCCAGAAGAAGGTGGCCTGCATAACCATGATAGACAAGATCATTTTCCCCGGCCCTTTTAAGCAGCGCATATCTGACATAATTCAGGTGGGCCATTTTCTTTTCCGGGGACTCGATCCAGGATTTAGGCGGTGTTTCCATGGCCGCGATCAGTTTGTCCTCGGGGACCCCGAATTCTTCGGCAGCATCAAGTATTATCTCTTTGCTGACACATTGATAACCGAGTTTTTGACTTAATTCTTCTGCTACAGCTTTTCCGCCACTGAAAGTACCCCTGGAAATAGTGATAATAGCCATATGCCCTCCAATTGAAATTTGTATTAAATTTATATTAAATGAAATACTCCAACATTGTATACCAGTGAAACCGGCTTGGCAAACAGGTAATACCCATCCTTTTTTTCAAAATATGTTTTCTTTTTTTTTCATTTATGCCTATAAAGCGTAAAATCCAAATTTTGAAGTAGAGCCCTGCTGCAAAATCCAGGGCATATAAGGCATTTCCCGCGGAGGATAAAATGATAAAAATAAATGAAAACTATAAAAAACTTCAGGCGTCTTATCTTTTCTCGGATATCGCACGCAGGGTTGCGGCCTTCCAGAAGGAGAATCCGGAAAAGAATATTATAAAGCTCGGAATCGGTGATGTTACCAGGCCTTTGCCGCCGGCATGTGTCAGCGCCTTTCACAGGGCAGTGGATGAGATGTCGGATATAAAAACCTTCAGGGGATATGGCCCAGAACAGGGGTATGATTTTTTAAGGGAAAGTATTGCGAAAAACGATTATCAGGCACGTGGAATTGACATATCCGCTGATGAGGTTTTCGTGAGTGACGGCGCAAAGTGTGACACCGGGAATATCCAGGAAATATTTGCGTCGGATATAACAGTTGCAATCCCGGACCCTGTTTATCCTGTCTACCTTGATACCAACGTAATGGCAGGGCGGACAGGCATATACAGCAACGGCCGTTATGAGGGAATAGTCTATCTTGACGGCACATCGGAAAACGGGTTTGTACCGGAAGTGCCTCAAAAAAAGGTTGATCTAATCTATCTTTGTTTTCCCAATAACCCTACAGGCGCGACTATTTCAAAGGAAAATTTGAAAAAATGGGTCGATTACGCAAGGGAAAACAGGGCGATAATTCTCTATGATGCAGCCTATGAGGCCTTCATCAGGGATGAAACCCTTCCAAAAACGATATATGAGATCGAAGGCGCAAAAGATGTAGCCATTGAATTCAGAAGTTTTTCAAAAACAGCCGGTTTTACAGGGATACGCTGCGCCTTTACCGTTATACCTAAAACCTGCTGTGCCTATACAGCGGGCGGAGAGAAGGTATTTTTAAACGGGCTCTGGAACCGCAGACACACAACCAAATTCAACAGCGTGTCATATCCTGTTCAGAGGGCGGCAGAGGCGGTGTACAGCAATGACGGGAAAGCCCAGGTTAAGGAGCTCACTGACTATTATCTGAAAAACGCGGCCCTTATAAGGCAGGAGATCTCACAGCTTGGCTTTGACTGTATAGGCGGTGAAAATTCACCCTACATCTGGGTCAACGGCAGGGCCGATTCATGGGCATTCTTTGATAAATTGCTCCAAAAGGCCGGAGTTGTATGCACCCCCGGTGCTGGTTTTGGAAAATGCGGGGAAGGTTATATAAGGATAAGCGCCTTTAATAACTATGAAGATGTCCGGAGAGCAATGGACCGTATCAAGGAAGCGCTTAAGTCGTAAAGAGTGGAAATTAGTAAATAGAGATTAATAAAGAGTTAAAATTCGTTAAACCGGTCGTGGCTCTTTTTTTTACTTATTCATCCGTGCAAGATCATTGGCGAGTTTTACGGTTATCTTGTTGGCGAAGCCGAGCCTTGTTACAAGCACACCAAAGAGATGTTTTGCAACGTCAGGATATTTCTCAATAATCTCGGAAAGTTTATCTCCAGGAAAGCGTTTTATCACCGATCGGCCCTTTGAAATGATAGATGCAGATCTAACTTCCCCGGATATTGCAGCCATTTCTCCGAAATACTCCTCGGGTTCTGTGATCTCGGCAATCTTTTTGCCCTGTTTTGATACTATCAATGAACCCTGGACAAGTTTGAAGAAGTCTTTGTCTTTATTCCCTTCATGAATGATGACATCGCCGTCTTCGTATCGTTCAATGTCAGGATTTACAAGGTAGGCAGGCATTGCTTCCTTGGTAATGATCGTACATTTTTCCACCTCTTTTACTGAGGTCAGCCCCTCGCGTATTTTCTGCAGGCCGGCTTCCCTCAAGGTCCTCATGCCCTCCTGGGCGGCGACTTTTCTCAACTGATCCTCAGGGACATCAGCATTTATTGCCTTTGAGACCTCCTCAGTGATCTCCATGAGTTCGTAGAGGCCCACCCTTCCTTTGTATCCGCCATTGCATTCCGGGCACCCTTTGGGACCGTAAATCTTGAGGTCAGGTATCTCTTCCTTTGAAAATCCCAATAATTCGAGGTCTTCAGGCTTATGATGTGTCTCCAGAACCTTGCATTTCTGGCACAGTTTTCTGGCCAGACGCTGGGAAAGAACCATAGTAACAGCGGAAGCCAGCATATAAGAAGGTATACCAATATTTCTCAATCGCCCGATTGTTGCAGGACAGTCATTTGTATGAAGGGTACTGAAAACAAGGTGACCGGTCATAGCTGCCTTTATGGCTATTTCTGCTGTTTCCATATCCCTTATTTCACCGACCATGATTATTTCAGGGTCCTGGCGTAAAAAGGCTTTTAAAGCCGCGGCAAAGGTCATGCCTACTTCATTTCTTACATTGACCTGGTTGATTCCCTTGAAGTTAAACTCAACCGGGTCCTCGGCAGTAAGTATTTTTGTGTCTTCGGTGTTCAGAACATTGAGTACGGAGTACAGAGTAGTTGTTTTACCACTTCCTGTGGGTCCTGTGACAAGGATAAGACCATATGGCCTGTGAATACAACGTTTAAGTGCTTAAATGCCTCTTTCTCAAAGCCCAGCTTTGTGAGGTCAACATTAAGAGCGCCTTTATCAAGTATTCGCATAACAACGCTCTCACCAAAAAGTGTGGGAAGTGTTGAGACACGAAAATCAACCGCTGAATTTTTCCCCATACGCATTTTTATCCTGCCGTCCTGGGGCACTCTTCTTTCGGATATATCAAGGTTGGAAAGTATCTTGATCCTGGATATAAGACCATTTTTAATGGATAAAGGCAGGTTCATTGACTTATAGAGTGAACCGTCAAGCCTGTACCTGACCTGGAGGGACTTTTCAAAGGGCTCAATATGGATATCACTCACACCGTCGGTCACGGCTTTCATAAGTATTCCGTTTACCAGCTTTATTATCGGGGCATCACCGGCGGAAAATTCGTCCTGGACCTGGTCGTCCATGGGGTTTTCAAGCTCCATGTCACCAACCGCTTCTGATACCAGTGAACCAAAGTCATCGACCTGTGTTATTGGGAGGTCGCGCTCTTCCTTCTCCTCAGTTTTTTGAAAGTAGCGGTTATACTCTTCCTCACTGATGTTATAGAATTTTTTATAGGCGTCTATTATACCCTTTTCAGAAGAAACATGGACCTTTACGCCCATCTTGACCTCGGTCTGCAGGGCCTCCACCGCTGCTGTATCCGTTGGTTCGGTCATTGCAATATCAAGGGTCCTGTCCCTTTTTGCCAGAGGCAAGGCCATATATTTTTTTGCTATATCATATGTCAGTATTTTCAGGACTTCAGGACTGGGGTTAATATTTGAGGCAGCCGGATAATTGTGGATACGGCTCAATACATTTACTATCGTTTCTTCTTCAATGTAGCCAAGCTTAAGCAGGATGGTTCCAAGGCGGCCTTTATTCTTTTTCTGAGAGTTAAGGGCTTCCTGAAGTTGACTGCTGGTGATGTACCCTTCTTTACACAGGATTTCACCTATCCTTGTTTTTCCTGCTCCGGACTGATCCTTAATGGTGGCCTTAAGGCTTGATTTCGCCTGCTGTACCGACTTCAGATGAGAAGATTTATTTATCTGGGGGATTGCCATATTGCCTGATTAATTTTAAACTTTTTTATTTATTCATGCTTTATTAAGTATAATATAATAATAATTAGCTGTTGTCAATTTGATTATGTAAAATTGCATGCCACCTCAGGGGATTGGAAATATGTTAAACAAGAATCCAGTAATCTCTCAAGGCATTTAACCAATTTGACAAAATGTATTTTGTGTAAGTGAAGATATACTTCTGCTTAACTGAGTAAAATCTCCAAATCATACATCGGTACTTCAATAAAAAATCTTGAGGCTAAAGAGAAGTAATTATCAAAGATAGTGATTGATGACTGAGGTCATTTTGCCATTTTTCCTCCTGTACAATGAACAGCGGAACAGGATCAAGTCAACATTGTCTCCGGGTCGGCCGAATCCTTTTACTTGCTATGATCACTTGAGTGAGTCTCAAGCTTTTCGAGCCTTTCTTCAATCCTGGCAAGTGAATCGACGACCTGATCGGTTTTTGCCCTCGGGCTGAAGCAGGGATTATTGACCCACCAGTCCATGCCCATCTCCCTGGCCTTATCCACGGAACATATGACGAGGCGAAGCTGGATGCTCAACAGTTCGACGTCGACCAGACTGATCTTTATATCCCCCGCTATAACAATTCCCTTGTCCAGAATACGTTCGAGCAGATCTGCAAGATTGGTGCTGGCGATGGAATGCTGTGCTGCGCGTTGAACGGCCATATTAAAACCCCCCTTTGGATTTATGATTGTTGATATCTCAAATCACAACAGTTTACCTAAAGGTCCCAGATCGATGTTAAGATCCTCCTCCTCCAGGTTGAACTCTTTTCTGAGTCTTTCGATTTCCTCGGCCTGCTGCATTAACGTCATCCCGATATTTTCAATCTCTTCATCCATAAGTGATCCCGAGTCGATCCGCCTGATCGCCTGAAGTTCCAGGAGTTCGTGAATGACTTTCACCAGGGTGAGTACCAGTTGACCGAGCCCGTTTTTTGCTTTTTTCGGATCCAGCTTTATTCGTGTGCGCCGATCCTTTACTTCACAATGCGATTGACCCGGCAGGGTATTGTTACCCATAACCCTGGCAAAATCGTTTAGTGTTTCGGATTCAACCTTGGATTGTTCTATCGTGTCCATTGGTCATAACCTCCGGTTCCTTTGGGTTGTTGATTGAAAAACTCAAAACAGGATTCAATAGCCTATCGCAAGTCGTCAATATTTAATCTTTAAATTGCCTGCATTGTCCACCCTGACCCCAAGACTTATGGGAGAACGATTAGCACCCGTTTATCGGTGTTTTCTCTCGCACTGTTTCGACTGAACCAACCATCACCTGTAGTGCAATGTAGATCAAATCCACGTTTGCAACGGATATCGCCACTTCACCCATAATAACCGCGCCTTTGTTCAGAATGCGATCCAGGGTCTCACAAAGAGAGATATGTTCCGTTTCCTCCTGGGAAAATTCAGACATAATTTATTTTCTCCGATCATCAATCCGCCACATAAACAACGGACAAGTCCTAAATCTCAATGCATCAATCATACAGAGCCTCTCCCAGTGCTTCAATTCGCTCCATGCCCCGAGTTTCCCCCATGTAATATACCCGGGCCTGAAACTTTTCAGGAAAGGTTCGCTCAAACTTTTCCCTGACCTGCTCCTCGTTCCTGTAAAGGGCCGAGCAAAGAGGGCATTCGCTGTCAGGTGTGGCAAGATTGAGAAACAGAGCCGGCACATTTATCGCCATTCGACGGCAGGCATCCACCAGGTCCAATGTTTCCTGAAATGCCATCTCTGTCAGTATGGTCACCCCATACAGCGCCGCCCGGTCGGAATCTTTCAACAGGGCACGCAGGTGTTTCAGATCTTTTGAAATCCGGATCATTTGCTCCGAGATCCCGGGGAGTCTGAAAACGCGCTTATACTTTAGAAACAGGTTGAAAAACATCTTGAGCCACTTCCGAATGAGTTCGGGAGTTTCTAAAAGCCGGATCAGGTGCCCTGTAGGTGCCGAATCGAGCATGAAGACCTGATACCGATCCTCGGCAAGAAAACCCATAGCCAGGGTGAGGGCCATCACTTCATCCAGACCGGGCGGAGAGAGATCCATGACCCGTTCCATCACTTCGCGATCAAATGTCAGGTCCAGATCGGGCGATAAAGCGACAAGAAACTTCTCCAGCTCTGTCGCATACTTTATTTTTCAAGCCATCGAATTCTGCCTGCGCGTCTATCTCCATGGCTGTCAATCCTGGGAATAATCTCTGTCGGCTCCGGTCCGATCCGTTTTTTAAGGCAGTCCGACAGGGAGTGGGCCGGGTCCGTAGAGAATAGGAAAACCCCCTTATCCGGAAATGTCCGGGCCATCCTTACGGCCGTGGCACAGGCAAGGGTGGTCTTTCCAACTCCCCCCTTTCCGGCAAAAACCAGGAGCCTCTTTTCAGGATCAGGCAGTTTGGATTCCGGATTTGTGATTTGTGCCATATTCAGCGCCACATGATCTGAGCATACCTTTGCTTCGGTTGAGGCTCCGGATACTTCCCTTGCCCGCAGGATGTGAGCGGGCAGGGCCTGCGATTCCTGATTTTTCAATGGAATCAAATCCTCCCAGAACATTCCAAGAGGGGCCGAACCGCGAATCTCTTCCGGGTATTGTTGAACTCCCCACAGGGAATAGGCGGATATTTTCTCCTCAAGTTGAACGATCTCTCCCATCTGTCGGATGTGCCGTTCCGAACAAACATTACAAATACTTTCCGGGTAAAGCCGGTTTACCACGATATCCGTAACCGGTATCATTGATTGCTTCAATCCCTCCAACAGCTTCAACGTCTCGGTGATGCTCAAGGCCTCGGCAAGCATAACGGGCACAAAACAGCATCGTTTCGGGTCCTGCAGCAGCGCCTCCATCTGTTTGACCGAACCGGCCAGCCCGAGACAGAAATTTATCCAGTTCATCCGGCTGATAAGAACCGCTGAACAGTTTCTTCATGTAACGATGCTTGGCCAGCAACGCATCCAGCGCCTCAAGCCATTTTTTTATCAAGTACCGGCATGGCCAGCAGTCTGAGGGTGTGTCCCGTGGGAGCGGTATCCGCCACAATGCAGTCATAGGTCTTATTCTCCACCCACCCGGCGATCTCGAGAAAGGCCATCAACTCGTCCATGCCCGGCAGGGAGAGGTCCAGGATCTCATTGATATCTTCTTCGTCAAAAAAAGTTCCGCGGGATGCAATCTCCCGCAGTTTCTGCGTGTGGTTTTTTTTGAAAGCGGCCAGGGATTTTCCTGCGTCGAGTTCGATAACTTTTAAATTGCGAGGAAGGGTGGTATCGGCCAGGCTATCGGCAAGAGAATGGGCCGGATCCGTCGAGACGATGAGAAAGGAGGCTTCCGCGGTGCGTTCTGGCCAGTCTGAGGGCCGTCGCCGTAGCACACGTTGTCTTGCCGACACCGCCTTTGCCGCCGAAAAAACAGCAATTCGCAAATGGCTGTTGCTGCAGGAAAAGAGGTAAGTCCTTGTGTGATTTCGTGTTCAATTCTTGACATCCTTCCGGTTTTCTCCTGCTTCTCCCGTGTCTATTTTCTCAGTATCCGATTATCTCTCCGATTAACCGCCGGGCGCAGCTCCTTCACCGGTTACTGATCATTGTTATCTTCAGGTTCATCCTGATCAGATCTTCATCATCATCTTCGATACGGGTATTGTGCTCCTGTATCATTTCCAGCCGGTCAAGGAGCTTTTTTTCACGGGCATCGAATTCGTCTTCCGTTATTCTTTCGGTTTCCAGCATCATATAAAGATCGCTCAGTTCGGCCGTGATGGACTCGGCCTCGTTTTCCATCTCCTGCTGGGCGGAGTTGTGCAATTCGCGGAATATCCAAAGGATACTGCGCATCGGAAAAAGCAGTATGTCGTCTACAATCAGCATGTTTCCTCTATTGACAGATTGTTGAATCGTTGAACGATTTCAATGTTTACCGAAAATCATAACCATCGCAAATCATTACATTTCAGGATCAATATCAACGAAGTTGTGGGGAGCCCAGGGGCCGTTGTAATCGAAGGCATAATTATTGTCGAACAGATTGGCTGCTTCCAAAATGCCTTTTTCAAACGCTTTTTGTTCCGCCTTACCCCGTCCCACCAGACAGGCCAGGCTCATGACCTCCAGTTCGCTTCGGCACGGGTTCCTGTTGATCTCGAAGCAGACACCGGCAAGAATCTCTTCTACCTTTTCGGTATGAATCTCCCTTTCTTCATTCAACAGGTTGTCAAACATACGCCCCAGCGCGAGCTTATCCTCGTGCGCCGGTTCCCGGTTGGTGCCGAAATACCGGTCTCGCACCGCTCTGAGTTCCGGATGGGTGTTGACAAAATAATCGAATATATTCGGTACATCCCAAGTGACCCGCAGCCCCATTTCCACTTTCCCTTAACATGGCTCAAGCGCTTCCTGGAATTCTTCCTGGTTGAGGGTCAGTATCCGCCTGATTGCCCGGGAACCGTCCGCAATGATACCGAATGCCATGGGCAGCGGCGTCCCCTCTTCCATCAACCGCCGAAGCACACCCTGATGGGCCGCCAGGTGTCGCCGTTCCGGTCGCAGCTTTTTATTGGGGACATCGCTGACAACCGCCGAAATTTTCCCTTCTGAAATGGTATAGAGGGCGCCGTCGTCAATTCCCGGCGTTTCCAGATTTTGCCCGCCCGCCCCGGCAATTATGGCGTATAAGTATCTTCCTTTATGATCCGGAGATTGCGCAGCCATTTTACTTTCCCAATCCTTTTTTAGTTTGTGGGTAATTGTCAAAGCGCCTTCAGGCGGTTTTCTCCTCCAAAAGGGATGGCGAAGCAGTGATCCATCTGACCGATTTGAGTTGACCTTCCTCGGTTTTGATTTCCAGCATCGCAGTGCAGGTCAAACACCTGATCAGGCCTTGATAATCATCGTAAACATCGTCCAGATCCACTTTGAACCCGCAGGAAAGACAGTTGATTTTCATATCTTGTCCTTCTTATCCCTTTCTTTTGCCCTCTAAGCTTCTCGGGTGTACCCCTTTTTGTAATCCAATCCGACACTCAGTAGGATATTTTGAATCCGCCTTTTTTTTGGGCCGGCGCACGCTTCGGCCCATTGGCCGGATTACGCGCAGGCATCACCGGTCGGTGGTTATGCCGATTGCCTCCAGAAGTTCGGATTTTTCAGCCTCGATCTCCAGAAACGTGCATCTATATTCTGCACACGGTTCATGGCGCTTTCCTTTTCCTTGCCCCGTCTGGCTTTCTCCATCTCCAGTGATCCGATTCTAAGAAAAGCCTTGTAAGGCTCGGATACCTGGTCGCTGGTTCCCGAGCGTGTGCGGATGTTTGCCAGGCCTCGAATGGTTTTTTGTGGTAAAGACATTTTGATACCTCCGGGTTGTTGTTCAAATCATTACCGGTTAAAGGTTGCTTGCCGGTTATTTCCGGATTCCGCAGACCTTCTGCATAATATCCTCCAGCACCTCGGGCATGAGCGTCTGGCCGCCGCGGGTAACCTTTGCCGTATCCGTGCTCAAAACATCACGGCATATGCGCATGAAAATAGGGTTATCCATCCGGGCGTGCCCGCCAAGGTTTGCCAGGACGCGGGCAATGGCGATGCTGGCACGGATGGTCGGCCGGTTGTTATTAACTCCCGTATTTCGCAATCTCTCTCACGATATCAACGATGGTTTCGGCATCGACAGGTTCCAGCCCGACCTGGCCATTGCCACCTGAACCTCCGTCTCCCTGTCAAAGTGGCTCAGACGGAATGGTAATGAGACGGTCCATCAGGGCATCCTGTGTTTTGTGGACCCCTGCATACTCTTCGGGGTTGGAAGTAAATATCGCCCGGAAATCGGGATGCACATCCATGTACCCTTTATCAGCTCTTCGAAGTCTGGGCAAATTTAAAAATTTTTCTTCCAGGACGCTAAGAAGGGCATTATTGGCTTCCGGTCTGGATCGGGTAAACTCATCGTAAATGAGCGTATTCCCGTTCTTGCAGGCCGTGGTCAACCGGTTGTCCTCCCACTGTGTATTCAAATGTTCTTCGGTTTTCATGACGGAATGGATATAATTGTCATAAAGTTTATATTTGCGATATCCCGAATCCCGACCAATCAGGTCGGAGCTTCCAAACTCGTCATCTCCGTGAATGAGAGAAACCGGCCTGCCGAGTTGTGCGGCAATATGAAAGGCAAGGGTTGTTTTTCCCGTGCCTGCACGGGCCGGAAAAATGCACCGGATATCCCACATTGAGATAAGCAAGGGCGCGTTCGCGTCACATCCTGAATGTAAGGGGTGTTGACAAATTCCTTGCTGGGCTCGGGCAGAACGCTATCATTTGGCATCGGTATTATCTGGATTGCTTCCGAGGTGACACTTAACGGTTTTGTTTTCATTGACAATGCCCCCGACATTGATATTTTCATTGAAAATCGTAAATCTGATAAAGAAGCCGGGACTGAGGCGAACATGCTGTTTAGCTGCTTAATTTCCTGGCCTGTTTGATCCACATCTCCAGGTTGGCGAATCTTTGCCGATTCCCCCAGTGCCAACCGGAGTTCCTCAGTGGTGCTTGAAGCCAATTTCAGGAATGTAAATATACCGGCCCTGTTCAGGCGTTTGCTCATAACAGGACCGATGCCATTGATCTGTGTGAGGTCATTCGGTTCTATTTGGATTTTTGCAGGTCGGGCGTACCTTTTCGGAGGTCTTTTTTGCCGCAGGTGCTGGTTTTGCGCCGGACCATGCCCTGCGGGCGCCGGCAAGGTCATCGGTAATATCCTGAAGGAGATCGGCTGTTTTCAGCTTCAGGTCGTCAAGCGATTGTTTCACGTTTGAAAAAAACAGTTTGCGTTCAGCCCTGGCTTTGCCGGTCAACGTCGTCATGCTCATTACGAAATTGCTTTTCAAGATCGGACACGGTGGATTTTATGCCGGATGCGAACATCTGAAGATTCGTCTTTCAGCTTGTCGGCCATATCGGCGTGGTCGCTGCGGAAATTAGCCTGCATGTCCGCCACGTCATTTTTCAGGTTTGAAACATATTCTTCCGTTTCGGCCATGAAGGCCTTTAAATTGTCTTTCATGTTTCCGGCCATCCGGGTGTGGTCTTTGCGGAAGCCTTGCTGCATGTCAGCCATATCGGACTTGAGTTCTGACATGCCGTGTTTTAAACCGGCGATGAATTCCTCCCGCCCGTTGTGAAGGGCATCTATTTCATCACGCAAATTTGTCATCTCTTCGGTTAATCGCCCCATTGTCTGTTCTCCTTTCTCGTTTTTTTCTTCGAAACAGGTCTTGTCTGAACATGAGGAGCCTTATTGGATCGGCTCCTCACGCATAGTTTTCCCAATCGGGTTTGAATCGGGAAAGGGCAAGATTGCAGGCCGGTTCATTCCGGCTAATCTGCCCTCTCCACCGACGCTTCAGGCAGGAGCTGCAGCAGAGGCTGTGAGGCCGATGGCTTCAGCATACTTCAAATATGTTTCCACTGAAGCGATTACTACCCGCGCTTCGATAGACAGCAATTCGATCCCCACGAGCGATACCTTGGCCCAGGCATCGATGACAATCCCTTTGTCGAGGATTCTGTCCACAACCTCTGCCAAGACTTGAGGAATCTGTAGATTTTTGTACTTTTGCCATGATGTTCTCCTTTTCTGGTTTTTTGTTGGTTAAACTGTTTAATGATAATGCATGCATACATCAATATTCAATGCAGTAACCATGCCAGAGGTGCAACCATTGGCGGTGGAGGCTTTAACCCATTGTAACAGGCTGAAATCCAAGACAATTACAACTGAGGACGTGGAAATTGATTCTCAAAAAATAAAAAACAGAAAATACATACTATGGAACAGGCTCCATAATAAAATGGACGCCGGTCCATATTTCAGAGACTGGGTAGATTAAGAAGGGCACAAATTTTTTATTGCATTCAGAATCTCGGAATGCTGAAAAGGTTTTGAGATATAACCCGAGATCAATCCGCTGGAGAGCGAGTCCTGAACGATTTTGTCATCCCGGCTGAGATAGCCGGATAACAGTATAATGGGAACCGCCGAGTCTATCTCCTTTATTTTTTTTGCCAGTGTTAAACCCTCAACATCAGGCAGTTTGGCATCCAGTAAAACCAGGTCGAAATGTGTTTTATCAATGGACTCAATTGTTTCTATCCCGTTCAGTGCCCTTATAAGGGCAAACCCTTCCTGTTTAAGGAGATGTTCCATAGCCCAGAATATATCCGGTTCGTCGTCCACGATGAGTAAGGTTCTCTCTTTAATTAGCATGATGTCTCCATGGATCTGTTATTGATTTTTTAAAATTCAAATCAGCAATCTTCCCACGTCACGGCGCGGGTAATTTTATGGTGAAGGTGCTGCCCTTTCCTCTTGCACTTGATACCTCAATAATACCTGCGTGTTGTTTCACGATAGTATATGCGATGGAAAGCCCTAATCCTATACCTTCTCCCATGGATGCGGTCGTAAAAAAGGGATCAAATATTTTATCGATGTTTTTTTCCGGCTATGCCGGCCCCTGTATCTGTTATCCGAATCAAAACATCCCCGAGCTGCTTTTCTGCTGAGAGCGTCAGAGTGCCTCCATTCGGCATGGCCGCAATGGCGTTCAGGAAAAGGTTGAGGAACAACTGCTGGAGAAGTCCGTAAACCCCCTGGACAGTTATGGATTCCCCGGGTAAATCGGATATGGTTTTAATATTTTTAATTCTGGCCTGATTGGAGACCAGCGATACTGTTTCCTGCAGAAGAGAGATGAGTTCAACAGTCTCAACCATGTTCTTTGAGGCCGGGCGGGCGAACTTTATAAGGTTATCGATGATGTCGGCAGCTCGCTTTATGCCTGAATTAACTTTAGCCGCACATTCCTTGCGAAATTCAGTGGTAATATCATTATTCATAAGAAACTGGGCTGCGGAAGAACTGATGGCGAGCGGATTTCTGATTTCGTGTGCAACCCCTCCGGCCATCACGCCCAGAGCGGCCAGTTTCTGAGACTGAAAAAGCTCCATCTCCAATTTGCGCTGTTCGGTCAAGTCTCTTCCCACCACCACGATGCCGATCGTTTTCGACATTTCATCCTTCATGGGTGAAAAAATCCAGGAGACACGAATTCTTGCTTTCTCTTTAGTAATCAGGTTCCATTCGACAGCTTTTGGTTTTTTTCCGTGCATAACTTCAGAAAAAATTTTCTGCATTTCTCTTTTTTCATCTTTGAGTAAACAGTCCTGAAACATACGGGCCATCGTCATCTTCGATGGAGAACCCGAATATTTTTTCTGCCGCCGGATTCATGGATAAAAACCGCCCTCCGGTATCGAGAGACAGGACAATGTCAGTGGCGCTCTCAACCACACTGGCGAGATGACGTTCAACCTGCTGGATCTTCTCGCTCAATTGAACCTGCTGGGTGATATCATCCATCAGAAACATCACGTTTTCAACAATACCCTGCCGAATGACCGGGATCATTCTGTAATAATAAACCCTCATGGGGACCCCGGGAGCCCGATAGGTCAATCTCTGACCATTTGTCGGTTCACTGTTTTGAAAAACACCCTTTATTTGATCCAGAACAGGCAAGCGGTGGAGAATTACGGCCGGGAACACTTTTTCCAGTTTCTGCCCGATTGTTTCGGATAAGGACAGGTTGTTTTTTTCCAGGAAATTTCGATTTGCGGATATAATACTCAGCGATTTATCAATCAGCAGGACAGAAGAGGGAATGGACTCTAAAAGCATTTCATAGAGATCTTCATGTTTTGACGGGTATGTTGGAAGCGTTTACAGGTTCCGGCATTCATTGCCCGGGGTTCCCTTCCTTTCTCTCTTCGTCCGCTCAAGCCCGGGCCGGGATTGTTCATTGTCAGACAGCACAAAGCTGTAAGGAGGCCATGGCCCGCTCAAAAGAAGCTTTGAGTTTTCTATCCGGCAGTACATGTCATGAAAAACCAGCCGGAAGGGATCAATGGCTTTTCTCAGGCACCAGAAAATAGAGGGAAAGCATTGGGGTTTTTGGATTTGCGATTGCTGATTGTTGATTGTTGATTGTTGATTCATGATTGAAGATTGAAGGTATCTCAATTTTGCATTTTACATAAAGACCGGTCAATGCTGTGCGAAATTGTTCCGCGATTTTATTTTTTGCTTCCGTGATGCGGTCTTCATGTTCGTAATGGTCTTTTCTGGCAGCAAGATATGCTTTTCCTGAGATACATGCTGCCGGAGGCCTGTTGTCGGATGTTGACCCATTGAGATTCAGATCTGCAGTCGATAATCGCGAATCCATGGCCCAGGCCTTGCCGGCTTCAATCATCACCCTGATTCCCATCTCAACGCAACCATCCAGTTCGTGGAGAAGCGATTCATATTGTTTTGCGTTTTTCTTCAGAAGCTGAATAACCTGATGCCTGTCCTTTAGCACACAGCCGTATCGCATGGGAATGACAGTATGATCCTTGTGAAAAGACTCCACAATCTTTTTGTATGCCATGACCCGGGCAATATCCGGCGCCAAATGCCCATCGTTGATTTCGGATATGGCAGCGCTCGAGGCCGTTTACCCCGACCGGGAAGACAGGTTGACCTCCTACCCCCGGAAGGGTCGTTTGTGACGGGATTTCACTGTCGTTAAATATGCAATATAGTAAATACACGTCTTAACAATCACAATCAAGGTTGGGTAAAAAGCTGTAAGGGGGCCATGGACCCGATAGCTGCAACAGCAATCCCTGCATGTCATGTTGTTCATTTGCTATGCAGATCCCGGCCCGAAAATCATCCCTGTCTTCCCGCTTTATCCAAAATGCCCAGTTCAGCACCATCTCCATTGATTCACTATCAGGGGAAAACACCTTGCGTTCGCGAAATTCGGAGGAATAGCGACATAAGTCGTTCCCGATACCCTTAATAACTTTTTTTAACCGGGTGAAAAGTTCACTGTCGGCACTACTCCTGATTTGCTGCTCTGCAAGATAGCGTTTTCCCGGCGACATTGAAGCCAGCCGCTCTTCTTCCCTTGAAAGCATAAGGGTCGAAAAACTTTTCCTGGCTTGCGCTCTGTTCAATAGTCCTTTCACTGCCCATTCTTCCTTACCGTCCGCTTTGTCCAGGAACCGGGATATTTTGTCGTAGTGAACGTCAAGAAGTTTTTCAAGGGCATCAAAGGAGGAAAAGATGGTTCCGAAGGAGGCTGGAAATGCCGGGGAAAAACGCATGACTTCCTCTATTACCTCCTCGTGGCGGCAGGCGCGAGGCCCAATCCATGCCAGATCTTTCATCCTGGTTTCAGCTTCCGGGCCGCAAAAATCGTTGATGGATGATACGCCCAGCACGGCAACGATATCTTTGTATTCCCATTGTGATACCGGATGCAGATCATCCACTCCACTTACCTGAAGGGTCGGAAACCCGGTACGACGGGCAAAACAAAAGAGATAGATACCGTTACCGGACATGGCTTATTATCCCCTTGGCCGACGTGTTTTTAAACTCAAAGGCCTCCTGTACCGATTCGCACAATTCCGGGAATTCAAAGGGTTTAGTCAGAAAATTACTGGCCCCGAGCTCCATTGCGCTGCGAACTGCCTCCTGCGTACCATGAGCGGTCAGGATAATCACCTGAATAGTCTCGTCCATCGCCTTAAGTTCTTCCAACAGCCTGATGCCATTATAATCGGGCAGATTCAGGTCCAGTATTACTACGTCAGGTTTAATTCTCCCGGCCAGGTGCAATGCATGGCCGCCTGTTTCAGCCTCTATGATATTATAACCCTCGCTTTTTAGTAATCGGCCTATGATTTTCAGAATTTCCTTTTCGTCTTCAATAATGAGGATTGTATGTTTTTGTTGAGCACGATTTTTTTTCATCCTGTTAACGTCCTTTTTCCCGGATTTCTACATTTTGAGGCCTTTTGTTCCATGAATGGTCCCTCACAATGGTTAACCCATAACCTTCTTTCGTGGAATGACAATCTCAAGGATGCCGTTCCTGAAAGTTTCAACGCACTTTTCCATATCGAACTCCGGCGACAGCGGTATTTCCTCTATAAAGCTTTGATTCCCCGCGTGTACGGAGATTAAATATCTGTCCTCACTCATGCTCAAGGAAACATTACGCCGTGCAAATCCACAAAGGTCAACGACAATAAGTACTTCATCCGCCTCGTGAAAAACATCAACCATGGGGCCTTTGATTTTTTTAAAGAGCGGTTTTGTCTGAAATTTCCAGTTCCTGGGCTTTTTAAACCACCCGGTCGAAAAAGGGATTTGATCCGGATTATCAGACCCCCTGGTCTCCTGTTGCCGCACTCCGGATATTCGCGTCCTTATGCCCGAACCGGAAACGAGCTGGTTTATCCTGACCTGACCTTTCAGTTTTCTAAGTGAGCGGGAGACATCCCGCATGGTCCTTGGGGGAATAGTCCTTCTCATTCCGGTCCCTTCGTATCCTTCATAGAACTGCCGACGGATAACCTCGATATGTCTTCTTTACCAATATCCATGACTTCATCCATGGAAGAGAGCAGGTCATCCATATTCAACTTCAACGTAAAAGCCTCATCACCCATTTTGCCGCCTCCTGCCTTGATTGCCCGGCGAAGTGCACGCAGAGCAGCCTTGTTGCAGACCCCGGCGATATCGGCACCATTAAAACCCTCTGTTTTCGCTGCCAGATCAGGGATGCTGATTCCCTTCGCAAGAGGCTTGTTCCGAAGGTGTATCTCGAAAATCGCTTTGCGACCTTTTTTGTCCGGCATCATGATCTCTACCATCTCATCAAACCGTCCCGGGCCTGAGCGCAGCAGCATCGAGCATATCCGGCCTGTTGGTTGCGCCGAGCACCAGTACTCCTTTCAGTTCCTCGATCCCGTCCATTTCCGCCAGGAACTGGCTGAGAACCCTCTCCGACACATGGGAATCCGATGCCCCTGCACTTCTGGCCGGAACCAGGGCATCGATTTCATCGAAAAAACACAATACACGGCGCCGCCTGTCTTGCCTTGCGAAACACCTCCCGCACTGCCCTTTCGGATTCCCCAACATATTGTGAAAGCAGAGCCGGGCCTTTCACGGAGATGAAGTTGACCTGGCTTTCGGTGGCAATCGCTTTGGCCAGCAACGTCTTGCCGCATCCGGGCACTCCGGACAGGAGAATACCCTTGGGCGGATTGATCCCTGCCTTCTCAAAGAGATGGGGAAATTTCAGCGGCCACTCCACCGCTTCCACGAGGCGCTCTTTGATTTCATTCCGAGGCCGCCTACATCCTCCCATCGTACATTCGGGACCTCAATAAACACCTCCCGGATGGCGGATGGTTCGACTTCCCGCATTGCAGCAAGAAAATCGTCCATGTGCACTTCGAGCTTCGCAAGCTGACTCATAGGGAATGCGGGTCAAGGCAAAATCGATGTCGGGCATGATCCGTCTCAAACAGATCATGGCCGCTTCCCGACAAAGCGCCTCAAGATCAGCTCCCACAAACCCATGGGTGATCTCCGCCAGATGTGCCATCTCTACATCCTGGGCCAGAGGCATCCCGCGGCTGTGAATTTCCAGGATTTCCAGCCTGCCGGTTCCGGTCCGGAATAGGGATGGCAATCTCCCTGTCAAAACGCCCCGGCCGGCGAAGCGCCGGATCCAGGGCATTGGGAATATTAGTGGCGGCAATGACGATGACGTTCTGGCGTCTTGTTGAGCCCGTCCATCAGGGCCAGAAGTTGGGCAACGACACGTTTCTCGACATCACCCACGACCTTCTCCCGTTTTGGGGCGATGGCATCGATCTCATCCAGAAAGACGATGCTTGGACCTTTCTGGGACGCCTCCTCGAATATCTTGCGCAGATGGGCCTCGCTCTCTCCATAAAACTTGTGAATGATCTCAGGGCCGCTGACGGAGAAAAAGTTGGCCTCCGTCTCATGGGCGATGGCCCGGGCTATAAGCGTTTTTCCGCAACCCGGGGGGCCGTGAAGAAGGACCCCCTTTGGGTGCATCGATTCCCAATTGCTTGAAGACCTCCGGATAGCGCAGGGGAAGTTCAATCATCTCCCGGATACGCTGGAGCTGGCGTTTGAGGCCCCCGATCTCTTCATAGGATACCGCCGGTTTGGCCTCCTCTTCCCCTCCTTTCCGATCACGAGCTTGAGTCGTCGGGTTGATGAGTCACGGGCCCTTTGGGGGTGGTGCTCTCCACTTTGAAATCAGCACTAGCGACTCCCGAACAGGGTTGGCGCGAATTCGGTCTCCTTCCAACACAGGCAGACCGTCCAGGAGGCTGCCGATGTACTTCAGGTCGCGGCCGGCAGGAGTTATGGTTGTCGGTGTCAGCACGATCCGTCGGCCGGCTGACATGCAATTTTTTAACCATGACGAATTCATCCATGCCGGCCCCCGCATTTTCACGGATGAGCCCGTCAAGTTGAATGCTGGACTGACCTCGAATGATCCTTGTAGGCCGGCATGGCTTTGCATACGGTCTTTCGTTTTCCGGTAACCTCAACAATATCGCCGATAGCAACTTCAAGCTTCTCAAGATCTTCCGGTCCCATTCGGGCGAATGCCCGCCCCATGTCTTTACTAAGCGCCTCCGTTACCTTAAGCTTCAATTCTTTATTCTTTTTCACGTGCCCTCCTGATCCGGAAACGCACTGAGATATTGTTATTGCCGGGTATCGGCTATTGGTAACCTGCCCCAATGGTCAATTATAAAACGCATTTTATTTCCAGCATACCGTTATTGCATGAAATGACCATTTTTTCTCTGGTATAATTCCTCGGAAAAAGGACCTCCTTGCGGTATTTTTTTTCACCTTTTTCAGCATAAATACTAAGCAGATCATCCTTGACCTCGATGCTAACATCCTCGACGCTTATTCCCGGCATTTCGGCAAGCACAAGGGTGCGAGTCTTCTTCTTCAAAGACATCCACCACCGGTTCGCGTATTTCCTGGACCACCGGCTCCCCGGTTTGCGCATCCTTTCGTATGTTGCCGAATGGCTCCACCTTGACCCCTTCACCGCCCAAACCCATCTTGACGGAAAACCATAGGACCCCCTTGATATCCTTCTCCCTTGCTATTCAAATTGATTTCGCCGCTTTTCGAAAGCTGCTCTCCCTTTTCCGCAAGTTCGCAATTTTTCAACTAATGCTCGGTAAAACCTCCGAACATCCCTTCAATCCCACGAAGTGCCGCGTTTCTTCCTGTTTTTTTCTTTCATTTTCCTCTCCTTCCATTGTAATTCCCAATTTCTTGATCTTTGGTATGAATCGTTTTATAATCAATTCGCAACAAGCGCGCCGCTTTTGCCTTGTTTCCTCCGGTATGTTCAAGCGCCTGTGATATCATTTCCCGCTCCAAGGCAACGGTTTGTTGATGCAGAATATCTTTGTACGATAAGCCTTGTTGCAAAATGTCCGTAATTTCCGGAAATGGACTCCGTTCGCAAACCGTCTCCCTGCCTATATCCAGGTGTTTATCGGTGATGATATCATCCGCTAAGAGCACGGCCCGTCTAACGGTGGATCGAAGTTGTCTGACATTGCCGGGCCACGTGTGTTCAAGCAAAATATTGATGGCGGATTCGGAAAATCCTTTTACGGCTTTCTCCAACTCAGCGTTGGTAATCTTTAAAAACCGGTTGGCCAGGTAAGGTATATCGTCCGGACGTTCCCGAAGCGAAGGGATCCTGATGCTGAATTCATTCAGCCGTAAAAAAGATCCTGGCGGAACAAGCCGGATTTAACAGCGGTTTCGAGGGGCTGGTTACTGGCGACCAAAAGCCGAAAGTCCACCTTATAAGGCTTGGTGCCCCCCACCCGAAAGGCTTTTTTTTCCTGCAACACCCGCAGAAGGACGGCCTGGGAATCCAGAGGCAGATTTGATATTTCGTCCAGCAGCAAGGTGCCCCCTTTGGCCATTTCGAATTTCCCGGGCTTTTTATATATGAGCCCCTGTAAAAGCCCCCTTTTCGTGACCGAACAATTCACTTTCCAAAAGCGTCTCCGGAATGGCCCCGCAATCAATAGCAACAAAGGGATGCCCGGATCGGTGGCTGAATGTTATGGATTGCCTGGGAGACAAGCTCCTTTCCTGATCCGGTCTCCCCCTGGATGATCACCGTGAAATCCGATTTTGCGACTTGCTTACATCGGCTATTAAGCGGTCGATCGCCTCACTTGGCCCCATTCTCTGCCGCAAGGAGAATGTTCTCCCGCAATTGGCAGGCAAGCTGCTTGACTTGTCCGTTTAGCTTCCGCTCATGCCAATGCCCGGTGCATGACCCTGACAATTTCATGGTGGTCAAACGGTTTCACAAGGTAATCATGGGCGCCCATTTTCATTGCGTTGACGGCGCCTGGAACATCCGCATAGGCGGTAATGAAAACGACCGGAAGGTCCGGGTCCAATTTTTTTGCCTTCGTCATCAATTCGATGCCGTCCATGCCCGGCATCCTGAAATCCGTAAACAGGATCTCCGGCAGTTCGGATTTGATCAATTTCAGTGCATCAAACCCATTGCAGGCCATCCGGCCTTGCAGCCTTCTTCTTCCAGGAGACGGGATAAAAGGACGCAAATCTCTTTCTCATCATCAACGACCAGAATCTTGATACTCGTTTTCTTTCATGTCCATTCATTCCCTTCCCTTGAACGATCCGGTAATCGGATAAATAATCTTTGATTTGATCGTCCAGCAAATGCCCCAGCGAGTGAAGCATACCCTAAAAACAATATTCCGGTTTCCCCCGGGCATAGTGTAGCGTTGATTCGATCCGCGATGAATTGATCACGTCTTTTCAGCAGGGAATCGCTCATCGGCTTCTGGCGAGTTTCGATCTCTCATGGATTTCAAATTCGCATCCTTCGGTAAAATTCTTTTTTGCGAGTTCATATTCTTCCATGAGTAGTTCCGGCGATTCAGTCCCCATAATCATGGCTCCTTTATCCATCAAATGCATGAGCAGCCGGTGATTTCGGCTTCCTGACGCGGACAGTTCCGAAACAATCTCGCGATTCATTGCCGCAAACAGGTAATCCGTCCTGATAGAGACGAACTTTTTCAAATGATATATCCAGTCCCTCGATGGTCTTTTCAATTACGGTCCAGGTTTTATTGATTAAATCCATTTTGTTTCTTTATGCCACTTATTCCTAATTTTTTAAGGGCTGCCAGTCGCACAGGCCCGCTGAGTCTTCCCATATCGGCGTCAGTATGGAGGATGGGAATGTATATAAGCCTTCTATCTCCGGCTTCCGGACCATGGTTTGTGTTTGTTTTCATCATTAAGAGCCAGCCTTTTGTGAAAATATGTGGAATTTGTTCCATAGCGGTTATTCCATATTTATATGGAATAACATACATACCTGCAGATCTGTCCAATCTTGAAATCAATGTGTGAAGCCCAATTGTCCTGTGAATGAAGCTCGTGACCGCAGGTGAACGGCGTATCAAATAGATAATAATGGCATTTTTTATGCCAAAAAAAATGCTTCCCGGTTTAATTGCCATTTTAGTCGATGTTGATCGGTTATTACTTTTTAACCGGGATACAATCATTATAGATGATAAACTCGTCACAATGTTCCGGAAGTTTCTTCATCGGGTACTATCGGCAGATATACTTTTAAGGTCGACCCATGTCCGGGCCGGCTGTAAACCTGCATGAATCCGCCGTTTTTCTGAATCGCATCAAAAGCAATGGACAGGCCCAGCCCCGTGCCCTTTTTTTTGGTCGTAAAAAAAGGCTGAAATATTTTTGCTTGAGTTTCCTTGTCCATGCCGATTCCTGTGTCACTGACCGACAGCACCATTTTCGGTCCCTGATGACCGGAAGTGTCCATTTGATCGGGGCATTCGTCCGGTCCTTCATTTTTAGTCACAATTGTGAGTACCCCCCCTTTGGGCATAGCATCCACTGCATTAACCACAAGGTTTATGATCATCAGTTCCACCTGGGATGGATTAATCAGGACCCGGCCTAAATCCGGTTCCAGCGACATCACCAGGTCTATTTCCTTTGTAATAACACGCCTTAACATCTTTTCCATGTCGATTATCAATGTATTGAGATTCGTAAATTTTCGTTCAAGTGGTTGATTACGGCTGAAAAGCAGAAGCCAATGAGTCAACGAAAGGCCGTGTCTTGCATTCCGGATAATTTTTTCAATATCCTGTCGAAGGGGGCTTTTGGGTCCAACTCCGCTTAATACAAAATTTGAATAACTTATGATGATTGTCAGTACATTTGTGAAATCATGGGCAATGCCCCCGGTAAAGGTACCCATGGTTTCCATTCTTTGTAAAAAATCGACCTCTTTTTCCAGTTTGTCAGAGTATTCTTTTACCTTTTTTTCTGCCCCCTTACGTTCGGTGATATCGCTGACCGCCGCCCTGATCTGCCTTGAATCGTTATCCTTGTTTTTTAAGACCATGAATTCCATACAGGCGTAAAATGCATGGCCGTCTTTTTTAACCAGCCTCAGCTCGCAGGACATGGATGTCTCTGATTCAAGTAGGAGTCTCCGGTGCTTATTAAAAATGTCCTGGTCTTCTCTCAGGATAAAGCGAGAAAAAGGCTTTCCGGTCAAAGCGCTCCGCTCTATGCCTATCATTGCTGCCCCCGTCAGATTGACCTCCTCGATGATCCCCTTTTCACCTACTGTAAAATACCCGACCGGCGAAAAGTCATAAAGGTGAGAATACTTGTCCCTGGCCTTTTCAAGTTCACTCTGGACGCGGCGGAGTTCATCGTTCTGCATTTTTAACTCAATCTGATGGACTTCAAGCGACTGGATAAGATCTGACATCTTTTCGAGTGATGCTCCGGCAAGGTCTTCGGACCTGCCGGCAGCTATTTCAAGATCCTTTTGCCTGTGCTGTCTGAGATTGGAATTGTTAGTCAGTTTTTTCATTGTTGCAATCATCTCCTAACTTATTTAGTCGTCATATTTTGTGGTCAGAATTGGCCTGCCCTCAAAAGTGATACCGGCTTTTAATCAACAATCTCATAGTCACACCCCGGGGAAGTAGATATTGAAGGTGCTCCCTTTGCCCGACTCACTGTAGACCCGGATGTGGCCTTTACTCTGTTTGACGATATCGTACACGATAGATAGTCCGAGGCCGGTTCCCTTCCCCTTCTCCTTGGTGGTGAAAAAGGGCTTAAAAAGCTGTTCCTGTACTTCCTTCGTCATTCCGATACCCGTGTCACTCACTGCCAGCTTCACATAAGGCCCCGGTATAATGGCAGTGTGTTCCCGGGCATAGCCTTCATCCGCATCCACGTTACTTGTCTCAATAGTCAGCGTTCCACCCCTTGGCAAGGCATCCCGGGCATTGACCACAAGGTTTATGATCACCAGCTCCACCTGGGCAGGATCGACCAGGACCCGGTCCAAATCCGGTTCCCGCAACATCACAAGGTCTATCTTCTTTGTAAGAAGACGCCTTAGCATCTTTTCCATGTTGATCATCAAATCATTGAGATTTGTAATTTTTCTTTCCAGCGGTTGATTGCGACTGAAAAGCAGGAGCCAATGAGTCAACGATGTGCCGTTTTCCGCACAATGGATAATCTTCTCAATATCCTCTTGAACGGGGTTTTCCGATCCAGCTCCGATTAGTGCAGCATTTGAATAATTTATGATGGTTGTCAGCAGATTGTTGAAATCATGCACAATCCCCCCGGCAAAGGTACCCATAGCTTCCATTCTGTGTAAAAATTTGACATGTTTCTCCAGTTTTTCAGAATACTCCTCTGTCTTTTTCTCTGCCTGCTTGCGCTTGGTGATATCAGTGACAGTTACCCTGATCTGCCTTAAGTCGCCACCCTTGTTTTTCATTACCATGCATTCCATACCGGAATAAAACTCATGACTGTCTTTTTTTATAAGCCGCAGTTCGCAGGACTGGGGGATCTCTGTTTCCAGCAGACACTGCCGGTACTTATAAAAAATATCCTGGTCCTCTCTCAGCACAAAGCGGGTGAAGGGTTTCCCAATCAAGGCGCTCCTGTCTATCCCTAACATGGAAGAGATGGTGAGATTGGCCTCTTCGATGATCCCATTTTCTCCAAGCGTAAAATATCCGACCGGCGAAAAGTTATACAAATGGGAATAGTTGTCGCGTGTCTTTTCAAGTTCACCCTGGATGCGGCGAAGCTCATCGTTCTGCATTTTTAACTCAATCTGATGAACTTCAAGTTCATGTATTAAATTCGCCAGCCTTTCGGGTGACATTCCGGAGAGTTCTTCGCTGCCTCCGGAGGATTCTTTCAGTTCTTCCTCGGCTCGTCGTCTGAGTTCATAATCAGGTGTATCTTTCTTCATTGCCATCATCCCCTTTCCCTCATTTCCCGGCCAACCACAGAAGATCCCGTTCCGTGGTTACAATTTTAATTATTTTAAAATTCAATACGCACCGAATGTAGATATTAAGTCGAGTCATGCTTTCCTGCATTTTCTGAAAGAATCGTTCACCAAAATTTCGTTGCCGTATCTTTCCGGTATCCTTTTAAAAAAAAGTCCATAAATGTTCAGCCGCGGGATAATTATCCTTGAATTCCATTATGCAGTATTATTCCCCTGTAACCTCGCCATTATCATCATAAATATCTATATCGGGATAAAATTGTTTTGCACATTCAGGACAGATACCATGACTGAATTCAGCTTCAGAGCGATCTTGAATATAGGATTCAATCTGATTCCAGTAACCCTTGTCATCGCGGATTTTTTTGCAATGTGAGCAAATAGGTAGAAAACCCCGCAATGTCTTGACCTCTGACAGTGCCTTTTGAAGTTCAGAAACCAGTTTATCCCGTTGTTCCTGCGCTAACCTGCTCTCAGTGATATCGCTGACCGCCACCCTGATTTGCCTTAAATCATCACATTCATTTTTTAGAATCATACAGTCTAAACGTGCATAAAACTCATGACCGTCTGTTTTGATGAGCCGCGGCTCACAGGACTGGGGCGTTTCCGATTCCACAAGATGCTGCCGGTGCTTAAAAAAAATATCCTGATCCTCTCTCAGGATAAAACGTGTGAAGGGTTTTCCGATCAGGACACCTCGTTCTAATCCTAACATGGAAGAGATGGTGAGATTGGCCTCTTCAATGATCCCCTTTTCACTGAGTGTAAAGTACCCGATCGGTGCAAAATCATACAGATGGGAATACTTGTCCCTGGTCTTTTCAAGTTCACTCTGAATTTTGCGAAGCTCATCGTTTTGCATTTTTAATTCAATCTGGTGAATTTCAAGCTCCTGGATAAGCGTTGCCATACTATCGTGTGATGCTCCGGATAAGTCTTTGGCACTGCTGGTCGCTTCTTTCAGTTTTTTTTCGGCTTTTCGCCTGAGTTCATAATCAGGTGTATCTTTCTTCATTGCCATCACCTCCTCCTTTATTTATCGGTCAGCCACGCAAGATCCCGCTCGGTAGCCGCGATTTCAGTGGGCTGGCCGCTTTCATCCAATAAAGCAGTGCAGGTTGACCATACATCCAGAATCTGCCCTGCCTTTGTTCTTCGCTGGCTTTTAAATGACTTTACAGGTTTTCCCTTAACTATCTTTTCAATGAACGATTTCGACTCATTCTGCTTGGCCTCAGGCACAATTTCGTTGATATTCATCTTGAGTGCCTCGGCTTCGGTCCAGCCGTACATCTGTTGCGCACCCCTGTTCCAGGCAAGAATATTACCATTCAGGCCCAGTACCATAACAGCATCATTGGAATCCTTCAAAACAGTGGCCAGTAGTCTGATTTTATCCGCCTGCTTGATCTTGTGCACATCGATAAAAGTAATCGCCACCCCATTAATGACATTTTCAGAGGTGCGGTAGGGCATTACCTTTATGGCAATACCAGATAAAATCTTTAGACTGAATTTCAATCTCTACGGTATTGAGGTCTTTGAGGACCTTTGCGGCCAGCCCTGTCAGATCGACATCCGGAAAATGGGTTTTAAGGTCACTGAGCGGCCGGCCGATATCGGTCTGAATCAAACTGATGATCCTGGCTGCGGCAGGGGTGTAACGTTTGATGCAAAGATCGGCATCCAGAAATATCGAGGCGATTTCAGTTGCGGCCAACAGATTGTTCATGTCGTCGTTGGCCTTGGTAAATTCATCCACTTTATTTTGAAGTTCCGCATTCACCGTGGCCAGTTCCTCATTGGTGGATTGAAGCTCTTCCTTGGAAGTCTCCATCTCTTCGTTGGTGCTTTGAAATTCCTCGTTGACCGATTGCAGCTCTTCGTTGGTGATTTGAGCTCCTCATTGGAGGTTTCCATCTCCTCAATGGTTGCGTGGAGATATTCCTTGGTCGATTGCAGTTCCAGCTCAAGGCTTTGCAGGGCTGTGTCCTGTTTTTTAGCTTTTAACGCTACCGGTTTTTTTTCATCCTCTGCCTTTACCGGTGTTTTATCCTCAAACATGACGAGCATAAACCCCGGGGGCAGCCCTTTGCCTGTCATCTGTTTAACGGAAATGTCGACCATAAAAAATGCACCGTTATAGTCGACGCGCACGCCCTTGCAGGAAGCGTCCGTTTTTTCCCGCAACGCTTTGTTAAGCGTTGTAGTCAGTGGATGTTTGATATCCGCACGGGCCATGTTCAGGATATTAAAGCTGGGCTTTGCCCGGGGGCGGCGCGAGGTACCTCTCCGTTTTACCCACAAAATGCAGAATTTCATAGCTTTCACTTATCAGAACACCGGCGGGCGCATATTCGTCAAGGATGGCCTGTTCGACCATCGTCTGGACGGCGCTTGTTACCGGCAGCTTATCTTTTCCATCGGATTCGACTTTTTGCTGAGCGCTGTAATTGATTTCAGCAGGATAAGGGATGCCCGTTCCCGCAATGCCTTTTTTGCGTTCAAAGAGTTTCCATCTGGAATTTAACGGCTGAAAAAGGTCCGTATGTTCACCGATGCTTTCCGATGTTCCCAGAAACAGAATCCCGCCGGGGTTTAAGGTATAATGAAACAGGGGGATGATCTTTTTTTGCAGGACACTGTCCAGATAGATCATCAGGTTACGGCAGCTCACCAGGTCCAGCCGGGAAAAGGGTGGATCTTTTATGATATTTTGAATTGAAAAGACGACCATTTCGCGGAGCTCTTTATTGATTTTGAAAAACCCATGCTCTTTTGATGAAAAACCGTTTTAACCTCTGCGGAGAAACATCCGCACCGATATTCTCCGGATAGATCCCCTTTCGGGCTACATCCAGGGCAGCTGAATCGATATCAGTGGCAAAGATCTGGACATTGAAATATTTTTTGATCTTATCCATTGCTTCGCAGAGGATCATGCCGAGCGAGTAGGCTTCTTCACCTGTGGAGCAGCCCGCGACCCAGAGACGGATCGTCGCACCAGGCTCTTTTGCGCTCAACAACTTCGGCAGCATCTTTTGCGCAAGCATATCATAGGTTTCCGGGTCCCTGAAAAAGCTGGTTACCCCGATTACCAGGTTTTTAAAGAGCATATCTATTTCGGCAGGATTTTTCTGGAGATACAGAATGTAATCGGACAACCCTTTTATCTGGTGGATCACCAGTCGTCGTTCAATCCGCCGGGCAATAGTGTTCGGTTTGTAATGGGAAAAATCGTGACCGGTTTTGCTGCGGATAAGGGCAAAAATCTTTTTTATCTGGTTTTTAATCGGCGGTTCTGTGAGTTTGAGTTTATCCAGTGACTCAAGAAAAGGGTGCTTTGCGTAATGGATCAGCGTTTTCGGCATCTTTTCAACCGGAAGGATGAAATCGACCAGTCCGGTCTCAATGGCGCTTTTGGGCATGCCGTCATATTTTGCGGTATCCGGCTGCTGGACCATGACCATGCCCCCTTCACCCTTTATCGCTTTGATCCCCAGGGTCCCGTCCGATGCTGTTCCCGACAAAATTATGCCGATGGCTTTTTCGCCCTGGTCTTCCGAAAGCGATCTGAAAAAGAAATCAACCGGCATGTTGATCGTTCCGGTTTTTACCGGTTCCAGCAGATGGAGTCGGCGGTTGAAAATGGCCACGTTCTTTCCCGGGGGATTCAGATAGACATGATTGGGTTCAATATTAGTACTGTCTTCAATCTGGCAGACATTCATCCGGGTGTGTTTATCCACGAGCGATGCCATGATGCTCTTGTGTTCCGGGCTTAAATGCTGGATAACCACGAATGCCATGTTGCTGTCCGGCGGCATAATGGAAAAGAAGGCATTTAAAGTCTCCAGTCCACCGGCGGAAGCACCGATGCCGACGATCGGGAAGGGAATCCCTTCTCTTGGTTTTTTCTCCTGTTTAGCCTTTTTTAAAGACTTCTTTTTGGCGGGGGGTGTTTCTCTCTTTTTTGTCGGCATGGTTGTTGCCTTTCTATAAATAGATGAAAAAGATCCGGACTATGGATTTAAAGATTGCTGTCCGGATTCATGCTTACTTGCATAGACAGAAAGTATTTTCTGCCCGATTCGTCAGGTATCTTTTTGCTGTAGCCGGCATACAAAATTACCGGGATATCAGGGCTGATTTTCATGTTTTTTCCTCTATTAATTTTTCCAGATCCTCATATGCCTTTTTTTCACATTCCGGGCAGAGGCCATGAGTGAACACAGCTTTGGAATGCCTGCTGATATAGGACTCAACACCCTGCCAGTACCCTTTATCGTCCTTGATCTTTTTACATGACGCGCATATCGGCAGCATGCCGGTCAATTGTCTGATATCAGTAAAAGCATCTTGAAGCTCCTTGTTTCTTTTTGCGAGTTCTGCGGCATATTGCTTTATTTCTTCATCACCGCGCTTACGTTCTGTGATGTCCTGAACATAGATGCGAATGTGTTTGATATCCTGAACATGGGAAAGGTGAAGTTCAAAAGTCGTTTTGTTTATGGTACTTTCCGCAACTGTTTCCCCTTGTATTTTGCCTTGCCGTAAGTGTGTGATCATCTCCCTCAAGCCGAGCAGCAGAGGATGTGACTGTCCCATAGACCACAACTCGGGAAACATTCTCTCGGCAGCCGGATTGAGGTAGGAAACCTCCCCGGTGGAGTCGAACTCGATCACCGGGCTGGGGTCCAGCCTGGGGAATGAGGCCAGGCGGAGAATTTCTTTCCTGGCCTGCTGGCGCTCGACGCCATGTTTGATGTTCCGTAGCAAGTCATCCATCTGGTAGGGTTTGACCAGGTAAGAAAATGCTCCCTGGCGGGTCGCCTCGATAGCTGTGTCCATCGTTGCATTTCCGGTAAGGATAATGGCCTCCGTTAGCGGCGAGATGGCCTTTATGCGGGCCATGATCTCGAGCCCTGGCATGTCCGGCAGCACCAGGTCGATCAGGGCAAGGCTGATATCCATTTTCTCTGCCGCCGCGAGCCCCTCGGCGCCGGTGGAGGCGATCACCGTTGCATAACCCTTGACCCTCAGAATGTCGGTAATTGTCTTCCTGAGGTTGGGGTCATCATCCACCACGAGAATTTTCATGATCTTTTCCTTTCATTGTCAACAATATCGTAAACAGTTACGATCCTGTCACCCTATTCACTCGGCCGGGTAACGAAAAACCTGCTCCCGTTCCCGGGCACACTCTCCACCCCGAAGCTGCTGCCGCTGGCCTGAGTCAGGTTTTTCACCACTGCCAGCCCCGGTCCGATTTTGGTCGAGAAGCGCATTCAGCTCTCCTTGCCGGCAGAATTGCTGGCGGGCAGCACCACGGTGAAGGTGGTGCCCTGGCCGACCGCACTCTCCACCATGATCGTGCCGCCGTTGGCCTCGGCCAGGTTCTTCACCACCACCAGCCCCAAACCGATACCGAGTGTCTTGGTAGTAACCAGAGGTTGAAACAGTTTGTCCAGCACTTCCGGGGGTATGCCGCAGCCAGTGTCGCTTACGCTGACGCTCACCATACCTTCCTGGCTGTTTTCAACCGCGTTGATTGCCAGCGTCCCGCCCTCCGGCATGGCCTCAACGCCGTTGCTGATGAGATTGCGGAACACCTGCTGCATTTGCCCTGCATCCACCCGCACCAGGGGTAGTGATTCGGGAATATCCCGCGTAAAGGTGATGGCGGCGGTCATATTGACCTTGTGCAAGGTCAGGTCGATCAGTTCTCCTAACCCCACGTCGACCGGCTGCGGCGGCTTTGTGCGCACGGAGTCCAGCAGCTCGGAAACGATGCGGTCCGCATCGTCGATTTCGGCCTTGATGATCTTCAGGTATTCCCGGATTGCTTCATCGGAATCCGCCAACATGGTTTGCAGGAAATAGACCGCGTTGTTCATCACCGCCAGCGGATTGCGCAACTCGTGGCCGACGCTGCCGGCCACCTGCCCCAGCAGGGCCAATTTTTCCTTGCGTACCAGATCCTCCTGCGTCGTCAGCAGTTGCTGCGTCCTCTCCAGGATCTTTGTTTCGAGATCCTCGTTCAGACGACGGATCTGGTCTTCCGCACTTTTCCGTTCAGTGACGTCATGGAAAACCCCGACCAGTAATTGTAGATCTCCCAGAACCATGGGAGCGGTGCTGACATCGGCAAAAAATATCGAACCGTCCTTGCGTTGCACCGGCAGATCGGGCGCCACCTTGATCTCACCTCGCAACTGGCGTTCGAACTGCCGATGCACTTCGGGAAGCGCCTCGGCGGGGTGGATGTCATTAAGTCCGAGGCCAGGCAATTCTTCCATTGAGTAGCCCAGCATGTCACAGATTGCGTTATTGCCGGTGATCATCTCATGGGATTGCGCGTTCGCCACGAGGATTCCGTCCACGGTGGCATTGAGAATGGCCCGGAACCTGCGCTCCGACTCTTCCAGGGCTTGGGCTGCCTGCTTGTAGTCGGTGATATCTTCGTAAACCCCCAATATGCCAATGGTTTCATTCATTTCGTTATGCAAGGGCACTTTGGAGGACCGCACCCAGATTTGCCCCCCTTCCGGGGTCGTCTGCGGTTCATCGTAGGAAAGCTTGGGTATATTGGCATCCATCACCTGCTGGTCATCGGCTCGATAAATCTCAGCCTGATCTTTCCAGCTCATCTCGAAATCGGTTTTACCGATCAATTCTTCGGGACGGGGCAGCCCCGCGTCTTTCGCAAACAGGGTGTTGCAGCCCAGAAAACGTAAATCTCGATCCTTCCAAAACACGCGCAGGGGAATGGTTTCGATGATCTTGGTGGTCAGATCCTGTTGCTTGCGAATGTTTTCTTCAGCCTGCTTGTGCTCGGTGATGTCGCGGATAATGCCCAAAGCATGCCAGCCGTCTTTCATCTGGACGGCGGAGAGCGATAACTGGATCGAGATCTCCTGGCCGTCCTTTCGGAGGGCTTCCAGATCGAGTATTTTCCCCACGGCCGATCCCTGGCCTGTCTGCCGAAATTTCCGAAAGGCGGTGTGGTACGCCGGAAGGAAACGCGCGGGCGCAATCAGGTCATGCAGGTTTTGGCCGATAGCTTCGACTCTCGTGTGCCCGAGCATTTGCTCTGCAGCAAGGTTCCAATAAGACACTCGACCTTCCGGATCCATCATCAGAATGGCGTCCTGAGTCGATTCTGTAATAGCCACCAATCGTTCTTCAATCTTTTGAAGTCTCTCCCACTCAAGCTTTTGGTCCAGCGACTTTTTTCCGGCATGATCATGCTGATTCATTTTATCATTTCCTGTAAAACAATCTTCAGTTCAAATACAAATTCATTGATGGCGTTTTCGAGGTTTGATAATTCCTCCTCCGCCATTGTCATTTTTCCTTCTTTCCCTAATTTTTCAAGGCGAGAGGCCAGATCATAGGATTTTTTGGCACTGAAATTGCCAACCGCTCCCTTTAGATTGTGGGCTTCTCTCTCAAGTATTCCGGCGTCGTTTCCTGTAATTCCAGCCTTGATCCTGGCAATATAATCGGAACAGTCATTTATGAACATGCCGGCGATTTCCCGGAAAAGATCTTCATTACCTAAAACTGTCTCCATGGTGCCGGACAGGTCAAAGGTCTTTGGAGAAAAGATTTGCGGGGCCTGCACAGGCCGTGGTTGTTTCTGCTTTATTCCATACTGTGATTTAGGGACAACTTTATCAATGGCACTGAAAAGCGCTTCCGGATTGATCGGTTTGGACACATAGTCAACCATGCCCGCTTCGATGCATTTTTCCCGGTCCCCCTTCATGGCGTGAGCAGTCATGGCAATGATGGGAATTCTTTTGATTGTTGATTGTTGATTGTTGATTCTCGATTTGTCAGTGGATTGTCTTTGTTTCGCCTGAATCCTGTCTTCTATCTTATGACTTCTGATTTCCGACTTCTGACTTCCGACTTCTGTCTTTTGACTTCCGACTTCCGACTTCTGACTTCTGTCTTCTGTCTTTTGACTTCTGACTTCCGACTTCTGACTTCCGACTTCTGTCTTTTGACTTCCGACTTCCGACTTCTGACTTCCGACTTCCGACTTCTGATTTCTGATTTCTGTCTTTTGACTTCCGACTTCCGACTTCTGACTTCTGTCTTCTGTCTTCTGACTCCTGTCTTCAATTCTTCTGATTTCACGGGTGGCTTCAAATCCATCCATTTCGGGCATCTGGATATCCATGAGAATCAGATCAAAATCACCCGTTTTGAATACCTCAACAGCCTCCAACCCGTTGGATGCCAGGGTAACTCTATGTCCCCTTGTCTCCAAAAGCTTTGTTGCCAGGGTCTGGTTTATCAAATTGTCTTCAGCCAGCAGAATATTGTGACTTTTTCTCTCTTCATAAATTCTGTGGCGGGTTATGAGCGTCGGCGTTTCTTCTGTGTGAAGCCCCATGGTCATCATGATGGCGTCAAAAAGTTCCGATTGCTTTATGGGTTTAGGCAGATACCCTGAGATACCGATCTCCTTGCAGGTATCGGAGTCACCCCTTTGTCCTGAGGAAGAAAGCATGATAATTTTAACATCTTTTCCGGAAGGAGAGTCCTTGATTATTCTTGCGACATTAAAACCATCCAGTTCAGGCATCTGCATATCCAACAGGATCAGTCGATAAGGCGTTCCGGAACCAAAGGCTTTGTTGAAACAATCAATCGCTTCCCTGCCATCGGCAGTAATACCTGGAACAAGTCCCCAGGATTTTGTCATGTCCCGGAGCAGAATACGGTTGGTGTAATTGTCATCCACAATGAGAACCGGCATTCCCGAAAGAGCTTGTGGCCTGGGACGTGGAATATTGATGTCTTTCGAGCAGTTCAGTTCAAAACACACAGTAAAATGGAAAATGCTGCCGGGACCTCCCTTTGATTGTCGATTGACGATTGACGATTTATGATTGTTCAGCTTTTTACTGTCTGCCGAAGCCTCAGCACAGGTAAGGATATCGGAATCCTTCTCCATTCGATACCTGGGGCTCTCTACAAGGATCTTCCCACCCATCATCTCAACAAACTGTCTGGTTATGGATAACCCCAGGCCGGTGCCGCCGTACTTCCTCGTGGATGAACTATCCACCTGCTCGAAACTTCTGAAAATTGAACCCAACTTGTCCTGAGGAATCCCGATGCCGGTGTCTGATACCGTGAAATGAAGTTTCACCGAATCGTCCGTCCTGGATTCCATTTCAACCCGGATCACAATTTCACCTTCCTCGGTAAATTTAAGAGAATTGCCCGCCATATTGACAATAATCTGACGCAGTCTGCCCGGGTCGCCGATCAAGGCGGTGGGGACATCCGGCAGGATGTGGCAGGCCAACTCCAAACCTTTTTCGTGGGTCTTTAGCGCCAGTGTCTCGACAGTATTTTCAAGTGTGACTCGCAGGTTAAAATCGATCGCTTCCAGCTCCATCTTTCCGGCTTCAATTTTGGAAAAATCCAGGATGTCATTGATAAGCGCCAGCAGCGAATCTGCTGACATCTTTGCCATTTCCAGGTGTTTTCGCTGCTCTATGTCCAGATCAGTGCTCAGGACCAGTTCCGTCATGCCTATGATCCCGTTCATGGGGGTGCGGATCTCGTGACTCATGTTGGCTAAAAAAATACTTTTTGCGCGGTTGGCCTCCTCTGATATTTCCTTGGCTTTTTGCAAATCTTCTTCGGTCCGCTTGCGCTCGGTGATGTCCTGAACATAGATGCGAATGTGTTTAATATCCTGAACATGAGAAAGATGAAGTTCAAAAGTCGTTTTGTTTATGGTACTTTCCGCAATTGTTTCCCCTTGTATTTCGCCTTGCCGTAAGTGTGTGATCATCTCCCTCAAACCGAGCAACAGAGGATGTGACTGCCCCATAGACCACAACTCGGGAAACATTCTCTCGGCAGCCGGATTGAGGTAGGAAACCTCCCCGGTGGAGTCGAGCTCGATCACCGGGCTGGGGTCCAGCCTGGGGAATGAGGCCAGGCGGAGAATTTCTTTCCTGGCCTGCTGGCGCTCGACGCCATGTTTGATGTTTCGTAGCAGGTCATCCATCTGGTAGGGTTTGACCAGGTAAGAAAATGCTCCCTGGCGGATCGCCTCGATAGCTGTGTCCATCGTTGCATTTCCGGTCAGGATAATGGCCTCCGTTAGCGGCGAGATGGCCTTGATACGGGCCATGATCTCAAGCCCGGGCATGTCCGGCAGCACAAGGTCGATCAGGGCAAGACTGATATCCAATTTCTCTGCCGCCGCGATCCCCTCGGCGCCGGTGGAGGCGATCACCGTTGCATAACCCTTGACCCTCAGAATGTCGGTAAGCGTCTTCCTGAGGTTGGGGTCGTCGTCCACCACCAGGATTTTATTATCTGCACTCATGGTCCTTCTCCCTTTATACCGAGGTCAGCAGGTTTTGCAGCTTCTTGATCCGGATGTCTTCAATTACCTGAAACAGGTCATCCATTTCCAACGGTTTGTAAAGGCAGGTGTAGGCACCTATCATTTGCCCCTTCAATATGGAATCTTCCATTTCATGGCGATATCCGGTCACCAGTATCACCGGCTTGGTGGGATACCTGGCGCGCACCGCCTTCAGCACCTCCGTGCCGTTTACCGCCCCCAGCTTGAGATCGAGAACAATGGCCAACTTGTAATCCTTCTCCAGATGCGCCAGCACGTTCTGCGGTTCGCTTTCCGCTTCCACCCGGAAGCCCCGCAGGGTCAAAATATCCTTCAAGGTCTTGCAGAACTTGGGGTCGTCGTCCACGACCAGTATACTTTCCTCCTTGCGCAGCAGGGAAAGAAAGGCAAGAATCATGGGGAAGTTGAGTGGCTTGTTCAAGACGGCATAGGCGCCGGAGCGTTTCGCCTCCGCCATGAGATCGTCGTTTGCATAGGCAGTGACCAGGACAACAGGAAGCTCCGGTACGATCTCCTGCATTTGCTTCATTGCATCAACACCATTGATGCCTGACATCTTGATGTCCATTAAGACGCAATCAGGACGGTCGCTCCTGACTATTTCCACCCCTTCTTCGCCCGAGTGGGCGGCAATGGGTTCGTGGCCCTTTATCCGCAGGATGTCGCAAGTCGTTTTAACGATTCTGAGGTCATCATCCACCACGAGAATTTTCATAATCTTTTCCTTTCGTTGTCAACAGTATCGTAAACAGTTATGATTCTGTCATCCTCTTCACTCGGCAGGGTTACGAAAAACCTGCTCCCGTTCCCGGGCACACTCTCTACACCTACACTGCCGCCGCTGTCCCGCTCAGTCCGATTTTGGTTGAGAAACGCATTTAGCTCTCCTTGATGGAAGAATTGCCGGTGGGCAGCACCACGGTGAAGGTGGTGCCCCGGCCGACCGAACTCTCCACCATGATAGTGCCGCCGTTGACCTCGGTCAGGTTCCTCACCACCACCAGCCCCAGCCCGATGCCGCGCGGCTTGGTGGTGATCAGCGGCTGAAACAGCGTAGCCAGAACCTCCCGGGGCATGCCGCAGCCAGTGTCGCGTACGCTGACGTTCACCGTACCATCCTGGCTGTTTTCAGCCGCATTGATTGCCAGCGTCCCGCCCTCCGGCATGGCCTCCACGCCGTTGCGGATGAGATTGCGGAACACCTGCTGGATTTGCATGGCATCCACCCACACCAGAGAGAGGGTTTCGGGAAGGTCCAGAGTGACGGCAATGGTGGACGTCATGGTAAGCGTACGCAAGGTCTGATCGATCAGTTGCCCCACGCTAACCGCTGCCTGCCGCGGCGGCCTGGTGCGCACGGAGTCCAGCAGGTCGGCGACAATGCGCTCCGCATCGTCGATCCCGGCCTTGATGATCCCCAGGTATTCCCGGGTGTTCTCGTCCGCATCCGCCGACACGGTCTGCAGGAAGTAGACCGCGTTGTTCATCACCGCCAGCGGGTTGCGTAATTCGTGTCCGACACTTCCGGCCACCTGCCCCAGCAGGGCCAGTTTTTCCTTACGCACCAGTTCCTCCTGGGCATCCAGCAGTTGCTGGGTCCGCGCCTTTACTTTGCTTTCGAGTTCTTTGTTCAGCGTGAGGATTTGTTTTTCCGCCTGCTTGCGCTCGCTGATATCGCGAAAGTAGGATACGCGCCCGAAATACTTTCCGTCGGAGCCAAGTGCCGGTGAGGAATATCGATCAATGACCCTCCCATCCTTTAACTGTAACTCCTCGTGGTCTTTTTCTTTTTGATGTTTGTAGAGATATCGGATTCTGGCCAGGAACGCTTCGGGATCGGGCATTTGCTCCATGACAATCTTCAGGACGGCCTCGTTTTCCCCCGACCTCACCAGTTGCTCCGGGACCTTCCACAGATCGACAAATCGTCGATTGTAAAAAGCTGTTTTTCCCTTATTGTCCACCACGAGAATAGCATCGGGTGACATTTCCTGCTGCGCCCTTAAAATTACATTATTCAGCTCCAATTGTTTCTGCGCTTCCACCTGCCTGGTCACGTTTTCGTAAGTGCCCAGCAGGCCAAAGACTTCACCGGCGTCATCGTGTAAGGGCACCTTGGAAGTGCGTATCCAGGTGCGTTCCCCTGTTGGCGTTATCTGCGGCTCTTCGACAGAAAGACTGGGGGTATCGGAATCAATTACCCGTTGGTCGTCAACGCGATAAATTTCCGCGTTATCCCTCCAGCTCAAGTCGAAGTCGGTTTTGCCAATCAACTGCTCAGGGCGACCAACCCCAGCGTCTTTGGCGAACAAGGTATTACTCCCCAGGAAGCGCAAATCGCGATCTTTCCAGAATACGCGCAGGGGAATGGTCTCGATAATCCTGGTGGTCAGCTCCTGCTGCTCGCGGATCTTCTCCTCTGCCAACGTGGACTCGGTGATGTCGCGACCGATGCCCCGATATCCGGCAAATCCGCCATTATCATCGAAAAATGGAATCCCGCTCATTTCCAGAATCACTACCCGGCCGTCCTTATGGAGAGTGCGGTTTTTAAGGGCAATATACGGCGCCCGTTTAGCGACGGTTTTGCTGAAGAACTTGGATAAGCGCTGCACCTCGTCCGGCGGCATGAAGTCAAAGGGTGACCGGCCCAGCACCTCTTCAGGTTTGTATCCCAGCAACACTTCACTCCTCGGGTTCACATAGATAAAATGGCCGTTGCTGTCCGCCTCCCAGATCAAGTCGCTTGTCGTTTCCACCAGGGACCGAAATTTCTCCTCGCTCTGCCGCAATGCATCCGCCGCCTGCTTGCGTTCGGTAATGTCATGAACAACTCCGACCATTACCGATCTTCCTCCAAGAAGCATGGGGGGGCCGCCGCTGACATCAACGAAAAAGATTGATCCGTCCTTACGTTGTACCGGAAGTTCAGGCGACATGGAGATATCGCCTTTTGCCTGGCATGCAAACTGCCGTTGCACTTCGGGAAGCGCCGCGGCCGTGGTGAGGTCTGCAAAGCTTAGGCGCAGAAATTCCTCCCGCTCGTAGCCCATCATGTCGCAGATTGCCCTGTTCCCCATAATGACCGCCTGTGATTGCGTCTCCACTACCAGTATCCCGTCCATGGTGGCATCAAGGATGGCCCTGAAGCGGGACTCGGACTCTTCCAGGGCCTGGATCGCCTGCTTGCGCTCGGTGATGTCCTGCCACATCCCCACCAGATAATCCGGAGTATCGTCCTCAAGCCTCACCAGCCGCAGTGAGTCACGTATCCACAGATAACTGCCGTCGGCTTTCCGCCACCGGTATTCGTAGGCATGCCTACCTTTTTCGAACAGCAATTCCATCTCGTACGAGACTTTTGAAGCGTCGTCGGGATGGATGTGAGAAAACCATAAACCGTGTTGGTCCATGAAATTCTGGGCGGTATAACCGGTGAAGGAGAACACGTTTTGTGACATATACTCCACCGCGTACTCCCCTTCCGCAGCGCATCTGTAAACTGCGATCGGCAATGAATCCAGGAGGACCGAAAGTTGTTCGTTGGCTGAGTGAAGTTCATGCTCGGCAGCCGTTCGTTCCGCCAGATCCTTTGCCAACTGCAGGCTTGACTCCTTGCGCACCAGTTCGTCCCGGGTCGTCTGCAACTTTTCGACCATAGTGTTGAAGCGGCCGGCCAGTTCGCCGAATTCATCCCTGCTGCGCACCGTCACCTTCTGGTCGAAGCGACCCAACTCAACCTGCCGCACCCCTTCGACCAACTCCCCCAGCGGTCGAATGAAAAGGCGAACCAGGATGGCGAATAACCCTCCCATCACGAGCAGCATGGCAAACACCAGCAGCCCTGTATTCCACGCAAACTTCGTAATGGGGGCAAACATCACCTTCAGGGGCATTTCCAGTCTCAGCGTCCAGCCCTCAGCCTCTATCGGAGAAGCCACGGCCAGCCATGCTCCCGGACCGTGGGAACTGGCCAGGACAGCATACGCTTTGCCGTCCGGTAAGGTCTTCCACGCCGGGTTCGTTCGGAAGGGTTTCAGTTGTTCATCGTCAAAGCTATCACTGCTGCGTTTAGCGATTACTTTCCCCTTGCTGTTATACAGGTGGACTGTTGCCGTGACATCCACATTGTCGAGGAGGCCCTGGATGGGTATCCAGGCATATTGGCCAATCACTACGCCCAGCACCCGGTTAAAATTGACGCTGCTGTGAATCGGTTCGGCAAAGATGATTCCCGGCAGGCCTGTGCGACTGCCAGACGATCCGGCCGGAACGGTAAGTTTTGCCCTGCAGGGCGCTGTCAAAGGCGATGCGGATCAGGGGGTTTAAGATATCGACGCAGCTCTGCATCTTTTTGAGAGCGAAGACGGCCCGGCCGGATGTGTCGAAGACGTACAGCCCATCCCAGGAACCGCCCAGTTTGGCCCTTTCTTCCAACTCTCCCGAAACCTTGTGGGCCTTTTCCCGGTGCTCCTCCGGCGATTCTAAAAATTCCCGCAGTTCACCATCGGCGACAATTACTTTCAGTTCATCGCCGGCCTTCTGCAGAACCTGATCTATATCTCCTGCCAACTCCGAAACAACCCCGATTTGATCGTAGACGATGCGATCCAGCAACACGGAGCGTGCCTGCAGAAATACCGCGACCCCAAGCAACGCCCCTATGATCAGCGCCGCCACTGTTGCACTCAGTACGATTTTGGTTGAGAATCGCATTCAGCTCTCCTTGCCGGCAGAATTGCCGGTGGGCAGCACCACGGTGAAGGTGGTGCCCCGGCCGATCGCACTCTCAACCATGATCGTGCCGCCGTTGGCCTCGGTCAGATTCTTCGCCACCACCAGCCCCAAACCGATGCCGCGTGTCTTGGTAGTAACCAGATGTTGAAACAGTTTGTCCATCACTTCCGGGGGTATGCCGCAGCCAGTGTCGCATATGCTGACGCTCACCATGCCTTCCTGGATGTTTTCAACCGCATTGATTGCCAGCGTCCCGCCCTCCGGCATGGCCTCCACGCAGTTGCTGATGAGATTGCGGAACACCTGCTGCATTTGCCTGGCATCCACCCGCACCAGGGGCAGTGTTTCGGGAATGTCCCGCGTAACGGTGATGGCGGTGGCCACGTTGACCTTGTGCAAGGTCAGGTTGATCAGTTCTCCTAACCCCACCTCGACCGGCTGCGGCGGTTTTGTGCGCACAGAGTACAGCAGCGCGGAAACGATGCGGTCCGCATCGTCGATTTCGGTCTTGATGATCTCCAGGTACTCCATAGTGGTGGCATCCGCATCCGTCAGGAAGGTTTGCAAGAAATAGACGGCATTGTTCATCACCCCCAGCGGATTGCGCAATTCGTGACCGACACTGTCGGCCACCTGTCCCAGCAGGGCCAGTTTCTCCTTGCGCACCAGTTCCTCCTGGGCATCCAGAAGTTGCTGCGTACGATCGCGCACTTTGACTTCGAGATCTTCGTTCAAGTTACGGATTTGATCTTCAGCATGCTTCTGCTCGGTGATATCCTGCACCGTCCCGGCAATGTAGGATAGCTTGTCCTCATCATCATGGACCGCTTCGCCCCAACCCCTTAAAAACCGGATTGCGCCGCCGGGCATATTGACGCGATAATCCACTGAACCAGGATTTTCTTTTGCCACACAGGCACGCACCCAGGCCTGCAACACCGGACGGTCGTCAGGATATATCAGGTTTATGAAGGAGTCCATATTAGGGGTAAATGTGTCCGGTGAAACCCCATAAAGGCGATACAGTTCGTCCGACCATTGTATTGTGCCTCTCATATCGTCCAAAAAACTGCCTATATGACCAAGGCGCTGCGATTCAGACAGAAGATGCTCTTTTTCATACAATTGAGCAACCGCATGCCGGTGCTCCATCATCTCCTGGGCGAGCATTGCATTGGTATTCGATAGATCTCCGGCGGATTTTTCCATTAGTCCGGCATGTCTGCCACTGAAAAACAGGAAAGCCGCAACAAGGCCCGTAACCGCAAAACACGCAAAGAGCAATTCCCAATGGTGCAAATTGTCCATTCCTGCTGCGATAAAGTCCGACGACGCCGAATAGCTTATCATCCATTGCCGCCCGGCGACCTCAAGCTTTTTTGTTTTTCTATAGCCTGCTTCAGATTGCGCCTTTTTTATCAGGGGAGTATTGCGAAGACGTGATTCATGTGAATAAAGGAAGCGTTCTTCCCCGAATGCCGATGCATCATCGATGGAAAAGTCGACACCTTCCGGTTTCAATGAACCAGTAGCTTTTTCGACAATATCGCTGATACTGAATACGATTAGCATGAAACCTTCAAGATTGTCCCGACGGGCCTGGTCCGTATTGGTCAGCGCCCCTTTTTGGTAGACCGGCACAAAGACGATAAATCCGAATTGATTTCCGGTCTTTCCGGGAAGGGTTATTCTTCCCGTGGCAAGGATTTCGCCACTCCCGGCCGCCCTTTCCATAACCGTCCAACGTGCGGTATCGGAAGCAAGATCAAAGCCAAGGTCTGGTGTGTTACCCAGAGAGGGCTCTGCAAAATAAATAGGGAAATATTCCTTCCGCTGTTCCGCTCTCCTCATCTTTCCCGGCGAAATACGTTCGGTGAATTGAAAATCAGGAAAGCCGTCTCTTCTTGCAGCGCTTTCGTATGATTTCCTCTCGGAGTCCGGCACGCGCGGTATCCATTCAAGGGCTTGAATGCCTGCATGGCGCTTCATGGCAAGGTTTGCAAAATCCCGGAACTCAACCCTGTCCATAAGCTCGGACCTTTTCAGGTCCTGCGTGGAAATATATAAGACTTGAGCCGACTCAAGAACGAGCAGATTATTGTCAATCTCTATTTTCAGCGCCAAATAGCGATTCTCCACTGCATTATCGAATTGTTCCTGTCGAAATTTCTCGTCCTTATTATAACTCGATAAAAAGACGAAAATGGACAAGGCAATGCCTGAGACCGCTATTGCTGCAATTAATATATGACGGGAGTGCTTATTGCCAGCAAAGAGAGTCACTGTTTCCCCTCCTCTGTCTTTTCATTAGATCTCATCTGTCCAGAATCTCCCTTACCTTTTTTAAAAGATCTTTCGGAGTGAAGGGTTTTTGGATAAAGTCAGAACCGGCATCTGCCAATTCTTTGCCTTTGATAATATCCATGGTATATCCACTGGAAAAGAGTAATTTTACCCCGGGGCTTATTTTTCTGATGGCCCCACTCACTTCTTTCCCGTTTTTCTTCGGCATGACCATATCAAGCATGACGATGCTGATCAGTTCCCTGTTTTCCGTGAATTTTGTGATCGCATCTTCACCGTCTACCGCGGTAATAACCTTATAGCCGAAAGACTCCAGCACAATCGTCGCCATTTTCCTCAGGGAAGCGTCGTCTTCGGCCACAAGGACAGTCTCGGTTCCGTGTTTAACAGGTGCGGCGGCCTCATTTTCCTTCTCCAGGGATGCCGCTTCTTCACTGATCGGCAGGTATATCCTGAATACCGTACCTTGACCCGGTTCGCTGTAGAGATTTATGTATCCGCTATGCTTTTTTATTATTTCGTATGAAATTGCAAGGCCAAGCCCTGTCCCTTCCCCAATCCCTTTTGTGGTAAAAAAAGGATCGAATATCTGCTTCTGTGTCTCCGCATCCATTCCGTGCCCTGTATCGGCAACCGTGATAAGTGCATACTGTCCGGGTTTGCCATATCCATACGCCGCAACATATTCATCATTCAATTCCTGAAGGGTGGTGCTGATCGTCAACCGGCCGTAGTCCGGCATTGCGTCTTTGGAATTTACAACAAGGTTTAACAGGACCTGCTCTATCTGACCCACGTCAGCCAGCACGTTCAAAGGCATGTCAGCAAGATCAATATCAAACTCAATACTCTCTCTGATAATCCGTCCAAGCATCTTCTTCAAGCCAAGGATAATTTCATTTATGTCAAAGGGCCTCATTGTAACAACATCTTTTCTGCTGAAGACAAGCAGCCTTCGAGTAAGATCTGCGGCCCTGTTGGAGGCAATGAGTACCTCATTCATATCTTCCATCGCAGGACTGCCGGTTTCCAGCGTGTCCCTGACCATGGCGCTATAGCCCATGATAACATTGAGGATATTATTGAAATCATGGGCAATCCCCCCTGCCAGCGTGCCGACTGCCTTCATCTTCTGGGCCTGACGGAGTTGGGTTTCAAGTCTTTGGTGCTCGGTGATGTCTCTGCCAACACCACTTATGCCTACAGGTTTGTTTTGAGCATCCCTCAATATCGCTGCGTTGAATGAATAGGGTATTTTCCGCCCGTCTTTGGTAACCATTATTGCTTCAACATGGTCGCTTCCCTCTTCAGTCACTTTAAGAATACTTCCGGATACCCGCGTTTTTTCCTGCTCCCTGAAGAAGTCAGTAATCTTCTTCAAAGGAATTTCCATGTCGGTGTAGCCGGTGACAGCTATCATGGCCTTGTTCCACCTGATGAATCTGCCATTTAAATCAATAACAAAAAATATGTCCTGCAGTGTATTGAGTGCATTTTCAATAAACTTTTTCTCTTCTTTAAGTATATTTTCAGCCTGTTTTTTTTCACTGACATCGCGGATATTACATTGGGCCAGCTTTGCCCTGTTGACAAGATATATGTCTGCGTTGACATCCTGTCCCGACTTGGTTTTCAGGGGGACATCCTCGTAATTAAGAATGCCGTTCATTTTCAAAGATTCCATTAACACCGGAAAATTATTCATATCGATCGGGACACCGATATTCTCCAGCATCTTCCCGATGTATTCCGCTTCGGAATAACCCAGCATTTTCTCGGCAGCCGGATTCGCATGGACGATATGTCCTCCGATTTTTTCCAGGAGCACGATTCCGTCAGTGGCAGTCTCAAAAACTCGTCTGTAGCGAAATTCAGACTCTTCCAGCCGGTCTTCAAGGAGACTGCGTGCGGTGATGTCCTCGATAGCCAGGAGGATGATACGTTCCTTGCCCATCGCTCGTTCTATCTGGCGGGCATTCAAAAGCATTATACGCCTGCCGATGGTGGTAAAATCGTGTTCGACCTCATAGTTTTTAAAACTGGTCTTTTCGGGAAGGATGGTTTCCAGCAGTTTCCTAAGCTTAGGGATATCCCACTGTTTATTGCCCAGGTCATAGATACGCTGTCCCACTGTCCCTTCGGGCTTTACCTTGAAAAATTCATAGAAGGAACGGCTGGCTAAGACCACCCTGAGGTCTTGATCCAGTATTAAAAGCGGTTCACGTATTGTCTCTACTATATCTTCGTGTATCTGGTCTGTCCTGATTTTTACCATAGTGCTCTTCTCCCCAAATCTAAACGGACTTTATTTTGCGTGAATAAATGAAGCTTCTGAATTGTCAGGGACACTTTCACCCTTGATCACCTCATGTAACACCTTGCCCAATGACAGCGATTCAAACGGCTTGGGCAGCATACCCTTAAACCCGTATTCCTGAAAATTCGCCAGGACCGGGTCGTCGGAGTAGCCGCTTGAGACAATGGCCTTAACTTCAGGATCTATCTCTAACAATTTGTTAATCGTTTCTTTGCCGCCCATTCCGCCTGGAATGGTCAAATCCATGATGACAGCATCATAGGGATTTCCAGCTTCCCTGGCTTCTTTAAACATCTGAATCATTTCAGCACCGTCCTCTGCCAATTCTGATTCATAACCCAGGCTTTTCAGCATTCTTTCGACCATTTTTCGTAACGATGCTTCGTCATCCATCACCAGAATCCTGCCCTGGCCTTTTATTTGTCGAGCTTCTTCTTTTTCAGGTAATGCTTTATCTGAAGCCGGAATATAGATGTGAAATGTCGTGCCAACCCCCAGTTGGGATTCCACGGTGATGTGTCCTTCGTGTTTTTTGATGATGGAATAGGTCGCGGCAAGCCCGAGACTGTTTCCTTCCTGCTTTGTCGTAAAATATGGATCAAATATCCTGGAAAGCAACTTTTCGGCTATGCCAGCCCCGTGATCCTTGATGGATATTCTGATGTATCTGCCCGGGTTAACCGGCAGGGCATGCCTGTCCTCTATGATTACATTCTCCGCTGCAACCTGAATAGTCCCCCCATCCGGCATGGACTGTTTTGCGTTGATCACAATATTTTTAATGACCTGGCGCATCTGTCCAGCGTCAATCTCAGCCGGCCAGAGGTCTTCTCCCGGCGAAAACTCGAAGCTGGAGTTTGTGCCCATCAGCACAAAGCTGCAAGTTTTTTTAAGTACATCCTTGATCGAGGTGACCTTTTTTACCGGTGTTCCTCCTTTGGCAAAAGTCAACAACTGTTGGGTCAGCATCTGCGCCTTTGTTGACGCTATCGTTGCTTCATTGAGCAGGTCAAAGATGTAATCCTCTGGTTTCACCTGATTCTTGGCTAATGAAACATTGCCTATAATTGTCGCTAAAAGATTGTTGAAATCATGGGCAAGACCGCCAGCCAATGTCCCGATAGATTCCATTTTTTGTGTCTGCTGGAGTTGCGCGTCAATGTACTTCCTTTCGCTAATATCTCTTAGAACACCATGGGTTCCAAAGAATTTCCTGCCCGCCGCTGAAGCCGCCCTTCCATACATGCCAGTAGCCTTCAACTCCATAGACAAATATCGAACTTTACCACGTGCAAACCCATCTCTATTTGCACAAATCTTTAGCTGCAATTCAATTCCAAACGCAGCACGCTTTCCGGTTCTCCTTTCGTTGAATAACCATTTAGCTTTTTCCAAGTTCTCTTCATGAATAATTTCAGAATAATGCTTTCCGATAAGTTGATCGGTTTCAAAGTTGAGCGACTTTTTAATTGCATTGCTAATAAACGTAAAATTCCCCTTATCATCCAGGGTGTAAATAATATCAGGGGAATTTTGAACAAGATATCTGTATCGTTCTTTCGTTAGCGATAACTCGCCGTTAAGCTTGCTGTTCTCACTTTTTAATCTTCTGTAATCAATCGCATTTCCTACTGCTGTTAACATTTCGTCGGGATTAAATGGCTTATTCAGGTAATCGTAGGCCCTCCGCCTTAAAGAATCTATGACAGACTGCATTGAACTGTCTCCGGTCATAACGATTACCGGGGTATAAGAATCTTGAGTGTTTATATGATCCATAATCTGGCAACCATTTATATCCGGCATAAACATGTCCAGCAGGACCAGATCAAAAGTATTTTTATTCAAATATTCAATAGCTTCTTTGCCACTATTGCATGTTTTCGTTTCATAACCTTTGATACTTAATATCAACTTTAAGCTATCACACATGCGGGGGTCATCATCGACTACAAGAATTTTTTGGGCCTTGGACATGATTTATTCCTTAAATAAAGGGTTACTTACAACCATAGATCGAAAATCCGGATAATAATCCACCAATTTCATATTCGTGACCTGTGGCACGAAATTAATCTTATTTCTTGTCCAGCACCTGCCGAACTTTGCGCACCAAACCTTCCGATGAAAAAGGCTTTTCGAGGAAATTAAGTCCCGGGGCCAGAACTCCGTGATAAACAATAGAGTCGTCAGTATATCCGGACATGTAAATCACCTTCATTCCCGGGTAGAGCGGTTGCAGACGTTCTGCTGTTTTCCTGCCACACATTTTAGGCATCACCACATCAGTGATCATAAGATCAATCGTCCCCTCGTGTTCCTTGCTTATTCTCAAGGCATCTTCCCCGTTTTCAGCCACCAGTACGCTGTATCCATGGGACCGGAGAGTCTTCTGAGCAAGTCTTCGCAGGCTATTGTCATCTTCTACAACCAAAACTGTCTCAGAACCATTAAGATATTCCACAGAGGGTTGTTCTTTTTCCTCCGCCTTAACATCTCCCTTCACCCCGGGCAGATAAATCTTGAATGTGGAACCATGTCCGGGCTCGCTGTAGACCCATATAAAACCGTTGTTTTGTTTGACAATGCCGTAGCTCGTGGCCAGGCCCAATCCCGTTCCCCTGCCTTTCTCCTTGGTGGTATAAAAAGGATCAAAGATGTGTTCCTGGACTTTTCTGTCCATACCAGTACCGGTATCGGTTACAGTCATCATCACATAAGAACCCGGAGGCTTTTCAACAATACCGTGCCCGGCAAAATAGTCATCGTCCAGATCCATGTTGATCGTTTCAATGATGAGCTTGCCACCAACGGGCATGGCGTCCTTGGCATTGATCGCCAGGTTCATGATCACCTGCTCCACCTGTCCGGGGTCCATCTCTACCTTCCATAAGGCAGTTCCCTGGATAATCAGAATCTCAATATCCTCTCCAATCAGACGGGCAAGCATCTTCTCTATATTTGTCAATAAGTTATTCAGATCCAGAATCTTGGGCTGGACAATCTGTTTGCGGCTGAAGGCGAGGAGCTGGCGGGTCAAAGTGGCTGCCCTTTCCCCGGCTATCTTGATCTCCTTTACATCCTCAATTAAGGGGTTATCAGTGTCAATGGTCGTTAACATAAGGTCAGCATACCCGATGATGGTGGTCAGTATATTGTTAAAATCATGGGCTACCCCGCCTGCCAGGGTGCCGATGGCTTCCATTTTCTGGGCCTGACGGAGCTGCGACTCGATCTGCATGCGCCTGGTGACATCGGTGAAGAACCCCACATTGCAATCCCTGCCGTCGATGATGGCCGGGGTCGTTTGGATGTCCGCATAGATGATGCTGCCATCTTTCCGGAGGCAGGGAAGATTCGGGCCGGGAAGCCTATCGCCACGCTTCCGGGCCTCTAACTCGGCCACGACATGATCGAGCGACTCTTTGGGGTGAATATCCGCCACGCCCAGCCCTGTGAGCTCTTCTTCGGTATACCCCAACATCTCGCATATGGCTGGATTGCAGTATCTGAATCTCCGGGTCTCCGCGTCCGCCACCAGTATTCCCTCAGTAGCTCCTTCAAATATAATCCTATACCTTTCTTCTGATTCTTTGATTACCTGTACTGCAGACTCTTCCAGCAGGTCTTCAAGTTGCCTGCGCTCGGTAATGTCCTCTATGGCCAGGAGGATGATCCGTTCCTTGCCCATCGCTCGTTCTATCTGGTGGGCATTTAAAAGCATTATGCGTCTGCCGATGGTGGCAAAATAGTGTTCAACCTCATAGTCATCAAAGCTGGTCTTTTCGGGAAGGATAGTTTCAAGCAGTTCCCTGAGCTTAGGAATATCCCACTGTTTATTGCCCAGGTCATAGATAAGCTGCCCCACGGTCTCTTCAGGCTTAACCGCGAAGACTTTATAAAAGGACCGACTGGCTAAGAGCACCCTGAGCTCCTGATCAAGAACGATCAAGGGTTCACGCACGGTGTTGATGATGCTCCCGTCGTATTCCCAGGATTGTGCCATTCTTTTTTCTCTTACCATTTACCAGCCCCCTTTAAGAGTGTTGTCATCTCCGTTGCCGGAAGAGGTTTGCTGAACAAGTAGCCCTGCATTTCATCGCACCCTTCATCGCGCAGAAATGCCAGCTGTTTTGTCGTCTCCACGCCTTCCGCCACCGTCTTTAACTTCAAGCTTTTAGCCAGGGATAGTATCATTTTTATAATGGCGCAGGAGTCGGCGTCATCGGGTGTATCGTCGATGAAGGATTTATCGATCTTCAGTTCACTCAAGGGCATTTTTTTCAGATAAGACAGTGAAGAGTATCCGGTACCGAAATCGTCTATGGACACATGGATGCCCAGTTCCTTTAAAAGCTTAAGAATCTTGATTGTTGCATCTGTATCGGAGATCACGATGCTTTCCGTGATCTCAATTGTGAGAAGATTCGGTGATAAACCTGTTTTGTTAAGCGTTTCCCTTATCATTTCAACGAGGTTTTCCTGGCGAAACTGTTTGACAGAAAGGTTTACGGCTACACAAAAATCGCGGTGACAGGCAACACTGAATTCTCCGGCTTGACGACAGGCCGTTGACAGCACCCACTCACCCAATGGGAGGATAACGCCATTGTCCTCTGCCAAAGAAATGAATTCTCCAGGCTGCACCATTTCTTTTTTCAGGTGGTTCCATCGAACCAACGCTTCCATCCCGGAGACAATACCTGTTTGGATATTGACCTTCGGTTGATAATAAACTATGAATTCTTCGCGCTCCAGGCCCCCCCGAAGATCATTTCCCAGGGTAATCCGCCGCATCACCTCACGATTCATCACATCAGTGAACAGGCGAAACTGGTTTTTCCCCTGGCCTTTGGCCCGGTACATGGCCACATCGGCATTTTTTATCAGTGTTTCAATGTCTTTGCCGTCATGTGGATAAATGGTGATGCCGATGCTTGCATTGACATAAATTTGTTTGTCTCCCATGAACGGTTTTTTTAATGATTCGACAATTCTCTCTGCAAGCCTTGTCGCAGCCGGCTCTTCTTTACGAATGAATTGAGCAAGCAGCAGGAACTCGTCGCCACTGAGACGGGCAACAGTATCCTCTGCCCGGCAGCATGCAGTCAGGCGCTCAGCGACTTGTTTAAGTAGGAGATCGCCAAAATAGTGTCCATGGCTGTCGTTGACATTTTTAAAATCATCCAGGTCGATATAAAGTACACCCAGCGGCAGTTCGTTACGGCTGGCATGGGTGATGGCCATCTGTAGCCGGTCATTGAACAGTTGACGGTTCGCCAAACCGGTCAAGGCATCATAATTGGCCTGGTATTGGAGTTGCTCTTCACCGTGTTTTATATCCGTGATGTCGTGAAACAGGGAAACATAGTGGATCGTTTTACCTTCAGAACCCTTAATCGCGTTGATCGAAAGCCATCCCGGATAGGTTTCACCGTTTTTGCGGCGGTTCCATATCTCGCCCTCCCACATGCCGAAGGTCGTTAAAGATTTCCACATCTTTTCATAAAATGCCCGGTCGTGCCGGTCCGACTTAAGGATGCGGGGATTTTTACCGATGGCCTCTTCGGGCTTAAAGCCGGTAATTGTCGTGAAAGCTTTATTGATTCTCTGGATAATCCCTTCACTGTCCGTGATCACGATGCCTTCAATGGTGTTTTCAAAGACACTGGCGGCCAATATCATCTGTTTTTCATATTCTTTGCGATATTGGATTTCTTTATTAAGTTGGACATTTGCACGTCGAAGCTCATCGGTACGATCCAGAACCTGTTGCTCGACTTCTGCATACGCCATTTGCAGTTTTGATTCCGCTTCCCTGAGTTTTTTGAAATTTTTGCTGCCTTTCAAAAAGAGGAAAACGATAATGCCCAATAAAGCCAGGGAGGATGGGAATATTGTCCAATACAATCTTGTGACCAACGCGTCCAGTTTTGATTTTCTTTTGCTGATATCGTAATAAATCTCAAAAGCGCCAGCGAATTTTTCCTGGCGCATAATCGGTACATACGACTCGACCACATCGGCTTTCGAAAGGCTCCCCGAAGCGGTTTCAGAGTTTTTACTTACTGTTTTTGTATAGGGTTTCCCCTTTGCCACGATTTGAGAGAAATAGTCTTTGCGATTGACCTGGCCAATTTCCTTTTTATCGGTGGAAAAGAGGATTTCGCCGGAAGAAGAAAATATTTTCAGTTTTTGAATGACCAGAAGGCGGGTGTCCTCCATGATCTTTGGTACGTTGACATTTGAAAGAGTCTCTTGAGTAATGACTCCGTCCTCTTTCCCGAAAAGCATAAATGACAGGTGGGCTCCGGCTCGGTGCGCTTCTTCCTCGGTATTTTCAACCAACAAATCGGTATACCTGGGAGATATGACCAGCAAGATATAAGACGATAGGCCCATCACGCCAATAATGGCGATTATCAGGGCTGCTTTAATAAAGTTGAATTTTCTCATTTACGATCCCTTTTGATCTGAATATGACATTGGACGTAATGGATCATCTTCGGTGATCAGGTCCTTCATGTTATCATTTCCTGTAAAACAATTTTCAGTTCAAATACAAATTCATTGATGGCGTTTTCGAGGTTTGATAATCCTTCCTCCGCCATTGTCATTTTTCCTTCTTTCGCTAATTTTTCAAGGCGAGAGGCCAGATCATAGGATTTTTGGGCACTGAAATTGCCAACCGCTCCCTTTAGATTGTGGGCTTCTCTCTCAAGTATTCCGGTGTCGTTTCCTGTAATTCCAGCCCTGATCCTGGCAATATAATCGGAACAGTCATTTATGAACATGCCGGCGATTTCCCGGAAAAGATCTTCATTACCTAAAACTGTCTCCATGGTGCCGGACAGGTCAAAGGTCTTTGGAGAAAAGATTTGCGGGGCCTGTACAGGCCGTGGTTGTTTCTGCTTTATTCCATACTGTGATTTAAGGACAACTTTATCAATGGCACTGAAAAGCGCTTCCGGTTTGATGGGTTTGGACACATAGTCATCCATGCCCGCTTCGATGCACTTTTCCCGGTCCCCCTTCATGGCGTGAGCCGTCATGGCAATGATGGGAATTCTTTTGATTGTTGATTGTTGATTGTTGATTCTCGATTTGTCAGTGGATTGTCTTTGTTTCGCCTGACTTCCGACTTCTGTCTTTTGACTTCCGACTTCCGACTTCTGGCTTCTGATTTCTGTCTTTTGACTTCCGACTTCCGACTTCTGACTTCCGACTTCTGTCTTTTGACTTCCGACTTCCGACTTCTGACTTCTGATTTCTGTCTTTTGACTTCCGACTTCCGACTTCTGGCTTCCGACTTCTGACTTCTGGCTTCCGACTTCTGTCTTTTGACTTCCGACTTCCGACTTCTGACTTCTGACTTCTGTCTTTTGACTTCCGACTTCTGTCTTCTGTCTTCTGTCTTCAATTCTTCTGATTTCACGGGTGGCTTCAAACCCATCCATTTCGGGCATCTGGATATCCATGAGAATCAGATCAAAATCACCCGTTTTGAATGCCTCAACAGCCTCCAACCCGTTGGATGCCAGGGTAACTCTATGTCCCCTTGTCTCCAAAAGCTTTGTTGCCAGGGTCTGGTTTATCAAATTGTCTTCAGCCAGCAGAATATTGTGACTTTTCCTCTCTTCATAAATTCTGTGGCGGGTTATGAGCGTCGGCGTTTCTTCTGTGTGAAGCCCCATGGTCATCATGATGGCGTCAAAAAGTTCCGATTGCTTTATGGGTTTAGGCAGATACCCTGAGATACCGATTTCCTTGCAGGTATCGGAGTCACCCCTTTGTCCTGAGGAAGAAAGCATGATAATTTTAACATCTTTTCCGGAAGGAGAGTCCTTGATTATTCTTGCGACATCAAAACCATCCAGTTCAGGCATCTGCATATCCAACAGGATCAATCGATAAGGCGTTCCGGAACCAAAGGCTTTGTTGAAACAATCAATCGCTTCCCTGCCATCGGCAGTAATACCTGGAACAAGTCCCCAGGATTTTGTCATGTCCCGGAGCAGAATACGGTTGGTGTAATTGTCATCCACAATGAGAACCGGCATTCCCGAAAGAGCTTGTGGTTTGGGACGAGGAATATTGATGTCTTTCGAGCGGCTCAGTTCAAAGCACACAGTAAAATGGAAAATGCTGCCGGGTCCTCCCTTTGATTGCCGATTGCCGATTGACGATTGATGATTGTTCAGCTTTTTACTGTCTGCCGAAGCCTCAGCACAGGTAAGAATATCGGAATCCTTCTCCATTCGATACCCGGGGCTCTCTACAAGGATCTTACCACCCATCATCTCGACAAACTGTTTGGTTATGGATAACCCCAGTCCCGTGCCACCGTATTTCTCTCGTGATGGAACCATCTACCTGTTCGAAATTTTTAAAGATTGAATCCAGCTTGTCCTGAGGAACTCCGATGCCTGTGTCCGATACTGTGAAATGGAGTTTCACCGAATCGTCCGTCTCGGATTCCATTTCAACCCGGACCGAAATTTCGCCTTCCTCGGTAAATTTAATAGCATTTCCCACTATATTGACGATTATTTGTCGCAGTCTGCCCGGGTCGCCGATCAAGGCGGTGGTCACATCCGGCAGGATGTGACAGGCCAACTCCAGACCCTTTTCCTGGGCCTTCAACGTCAGGATGTCGATAGCATTTTCAAGTGTGACCCGCAGGTTAAAATCAATAGCTTCAAGTTCCATTTTTCCGGCTTCGATTTTGGAAAAATCAAGGATGTCATTGATCAGTGCCAGCAGCGAATCTGCCGACATCTTTGCCATCTCCAGATGTTTCCGCTGCTCTCCTGTCAGATCGGTGTCCAGAACCAGTTCAGTCATACCGATGATCCCGTTCATGGGAGTACGGATCTCGTGGCTCATGTTGGCAAGGAACTCACTCTTGGCCCGATTGGCGGATTCAGCGGCCTTAGTGGCCCTTTGCAGATCATCTTCTGATTTTTTCCGCTGAGTGACGTCATGGAAGATCGCGACAATGAACGGATGCCCTCCAAGCACCATGGGGGCAGCGCTGATATCGGCGAAAAATATCGAGCCGTCCTTGCGTCGCACCGGCAGATCTTGCGCCACGTGGCTTTCTCCTTTCGTCTGACGTTCGAAGTGCCGCTGCACTTCGGGGAGCGCCTCGACCGGGTGGAGGTCCTCAAAGCAAAGCCCGTTCAGCTCTTCCATAGAGTAGCCCAGCATTTCGCAGATCGCGCTATTACCGCTGTGCAAGGTATGGGTTTCTGAATCTACCTGCATGATCCCGTCCACGGCGGCATCGAGGATGGCCCGGAACCTGCGCTCCGACTCTTCCAGGGCTTGAGTTGCCTGCTTGTAGACGGTTATATCTTCGTAAACCCCCAGTATGCCAATGGTTTCATTCATGTTGTTTTGCAAGGGCACTTTGGAGGTTCGCAACCAGATTTGCCCCCCTTCCGGGGTGGTATGTGGTTCTTCGTAGGAAAGCCTGGGAGTGTTGGTATCCATCACCCGCTGTTCATCGGCCCGATAAATCTCAGCCTGATCTTTCCGGATCATCTCGAAATTGGTTTTGCCGATCAATTCTTCAGGACGGGTCAACCCCGCGTCTTTCGCAAACAGGGTATTGCCGCCCAGAAAGCGTAAATCGCGGTCTTTCCAAAACACGCGCAGGGGAATGGTTTCGATAATCCTTGTAGTCAGTTGCTGTTGCTTGCGAATTTTTTCTTCCGCCTGCTTGCGCTCGGTGATGTCCTGCCCTGATCCGGCCAGGTAGAGGAACCTGTTCCTGTCATCAAGGACCGCTTCGCCATCTCCCCTGATAAAATGGATCGTGCCGTCGGGAAAGATGATGCGAAATTCCAATGCGGCGGGGTTTTTGCCCGCCATACATGCATCTGCCCAAACCTGCATCGCCGGCTGGTCGTCAGGATGTATCAGGCTTAAAAAAGCATCCATATCCGGGGTAAACGTGTCCGGTGAGACTCCGAAGATGTGATACAATTCTTCCGACCACTGCACGAGTTCTGTCGCATCAATGAAAAAGCTGCCAACATGACCAAGACGCTGCGATTCAGACAGAAGACGCTCTTTTTCACGCAGTGCCCCCTCAGCCAATCTAGCCGACCTTATGGTAAAAAAAACAATCAGGACCGACATGAGGACACCCAATAGCAAAAACAGGATCAAAAACACATCCATCCTTTGATGTGTTCTATCAGCTTCTTGAATAAAACCCGAAGCGATCTTTCTCGCGTAAGTTGTTAATCCGGCAATTTTTTCTTCTAACAGGGCAATATGACGGGCTTCTTTTCCGATTTCAATGGCGGCAGCTACTTCTTTTTCACCTCGACCGACAGATTCAAAAATTTCTTCTCGAATCGGCCGCCAATTTCCAAATACTGTTCGGGCTTCATTTTCAAGCATCCTGCCTTCATTACCTATTATCAACTCTTTTATTATATCAAGATACTTGTAAACTTGCCGTTCCTGCTCATTAACTGCTTTAATAGTACTGTTGATTTCTGATTGTGAATTTAAATGTACCACATCGCTCATGTTAAGGTTCATTTTCATAATATAAATATTCGATTGAAGGGATGCGTTTGATACGACTAAAGGGTGTTGATAAATTGTGCGAGTCAAATTGGAAACAGCATGGATACTATAAAAAACATAAAGCCCGAAAAGTACAAATATCAGAATCAATATGCTAAAAGCCAATATCAACCGTCGTGTAGTGTTGATCTGTTCCGGTTTATCCATCCCGCGATCCCTTCAATAAATAATTTTCGGCCAAAATTAGGTTTTGATTTTCATGTTTTTTTATCATGCTGATTCCTTTGAGCCTTCTCCAATAATCATTGCCATCCCACCGTTCGTGATGCGTAAAGGCAATGACGGCAGCTATTTGAATACCGGGGTGATTTGACTCCGATAGTATTTCGCTCTCAATTGACGCATGAGTCAGCATGATCGTCCGTTCTTCCCGGGAAAGAGAACCTGGCTTGTGTCATGCTGTTTTCCATGAACATTTTATAGAAAAAGAAGGTTTAATAATGGACCGCTCATAACAACGGCAGAGTGGTGAAGCCATTTTTTTTCGAATTCCAACGTCCATCAATCGACAATAGATATGCAAAGGATTCAGATTGTGCTTGAAGACTGAGGGCATAACGCCATTTTTTCTCTATATCTAACCAATAAATGCATGGTTCGTGCCCGGGGCCTATTACTGCGTATAATTAAAAATATCATATTATTTCAATAACATATATGGTTTGGAGTTAAAGGCAGGTTTTTTAGAATAATAAAGAGCATGCCAGAATGGCGTATCCTTTTTAACAAATATCCGGATATGGATGTAATTCCAAAGGGTTAAGCCAGGTATGTCATTTTGACCTGCCTTTTTATAGTCTGACATTATTGTGTTCGAGCCTTTAAAATAGTTATCGTTTGACCTCCATGCTAACCGTTTGTTATAATTAATTTATCTGTTCAGTCTTTACCACCTTGAAAAACCGGAGGTTTTGATGGATCAAAACCCGACTTATGAGGAACTGGAAAAAGTAGCCAGTGATCTGGATCAAGCCAAATCCGATCGTGACAGGTTTGAGGGGGAATTAATTCTTCTGCAAACCGCTGTAGAGAATGCCGCCGAGAGTTTTGAGATCACCGATGCCAGGGGAAACATCCAGTATGTCAATCCTGCCTTTGAACGAATAACTGGATACAGCCTGAAGGAACTCCTTGGTAAAAATCCCAGAATACTATCGAGCGGAAAGCATGGCAGAGAATTTTACCGGTCCATGTGGGGTGATCTTATACAAGGCCGGGTGTGGAAAGGAACTTTAATCAACAGAAAAAAGGATGGAACTCTCTTTGAAGAGGCAGCCACCATATCAGCCGTTAAAAACTCCATGGGCCGGACAACCCATTATGTGGCAGTAAAACGCGATATCACCGCAAACCTGTCCCTGGAAAGACAGCTCTTCCAGGCCCAGAAAATGGAAGCACTGGGTACTCTGGTGGCTGGCCTGACTCATGAGATCAATAACCCTGTTAATTCAATCATGTTGAGTGCCCCTACAATAAAAAAAGTATGGATGGATCTGCAGCCGGACCTGACGAAATGTGCCACAGGAAATCCGGATAAAAAATATGGCGGACTGACAGTCGATTTTCTCAATGAAAATATGGCCATTCTCATCTCGGATATTGAACTCGCTGCGGATCGTATCTCCAGGCTGATTCATGACCTTAAAAACTATGCAAAAATAACTGATCAGGTAGAAAGAAAAAAGATAAGCATAAATGACGCAGTGGAGAACGCACTGCGCCTTTCTCAAACAACTATCAGAAAAGCAGGGATTTTCCTTAAGACTGCCCTTGGAGAAGGCCTTCCATCTATAAATGGGAATCTGCAGAATATAGAACAGATCGTGATGAATCTGATCCTGAACGCAGTGGATGCGATAAAGGAAACGGGCAAAGATGAAGGCACTATAAGGGTAGCTACAAAACTGGAAAAGAGGAAGGGAATGCTGGCCATTTCGATATCCGACAATGGCATGGGAATCGATCCGTCCATCTCGGGACAGGTGTTCGATCCTTTTTTTTCAAGCAAACAGTCAAAGGGGGGGACAGGGCTTGGTCTGTCTGTAACTTACAACCTTGTAAAGGCACATGACGGCGAGATTACCTTTGAAAGTGAACCCGGAAAAGGAACTACTTTTTATGTCCGGCTTCCCTTATACAAGACCGAAAAGCTATACAGAATTCTGGTTGCCAATGATGATGAGGGTATCCAAAAGCTGATAATGCAGTCGATCGGCAGTCTGGAAAATACAATTATTGAGACGGTGTCCAATGGCACAGAAACCCTTATTAAGATTGGAACCTTCAAACCCGATCTGCTTATTCTCGATGTCTTCATGCCTAAGATAGACGGCATAGAGGTCTGCGGGATTATCAGGAATGATCCTGCTCTGAAGGAGATGGAGGTAATAATAATAACGGGAAGCCATTGTCTCAATGATATCAAAATCCTCGAAAAACTCAAAAATAGCGTGGAGAGGTTGATGGAGTGAGGCTGAGGGTTATTTACCGGTTGAAAAAAGCTATTACCTTATACTAAGATTCGGAGGAACATGAAATCAATCCCTGAAAAAACTCCCCTTTTGATTGTGGATGACGATGAAATTTTACTAATGAGCCTCAGGGCCGCGCTGACAGGCAGCGGCATGCCTAAGCCGGCAGTGCTTTCCGATCCACAAAAGGTTATGGAGTTGATCGGCGTCCACCGTTTTCATGTGATCCTCCTGGACCTGATCATGCCCGAAATAAACGGCATAGAAATACTGAAGAAGATAAAAGAGAAATATCCGGATATCGAGTGTATTATAATTACTGCTGTTGATGATGTTACAAGAGCGGTGGAAGCCATGCAATTCGGGGCCTTCGACTATCTTGTTAAACCTCTCAGCAGGGAAAAACTGATCATTACCATCAATAATGCCCTGGACAAACATCATCTTAGAACCAGACTGAATCTTTATGACCGGCCCGGCTCTTTTTCGGATCTGGAAAACCCCGAGGCCTTTCGACCAATGGTTGCTTCGGATAATGCAATGGCTGATGTTTTTTATAAGGCGCAACTGTTCGCGGAATCGGATTATAATATTTTTATATCCGGTGAGACAGGGGTAGGAAAAGAGATGCTTGCCAGAATTGTCCATAATCTGAGCCAACGCTCCAAAGGACCCTTCGTGGCAGTCAATATGGCCTCTTTCTCAAGCACCCTTTTTGAGGATGAGCTTTTCGGTCATTCCAGAGGTGCTTTTACAGGAGCAGCGGGCAAAAAGCACGGGTTTATTGAGGAAGCGCGGGGTGGTACCCTTTTTCTTGATGAAATCACGGAACTCAGCGGAGAATTTCAGGCGAAAATCCTGAGGGTTATACAGGAAAGGGAGTTCTATCTCCTGGGGAGCACGGAAAAAAGAAAGATTGACCTCCGGTTCATCTCAGCCACCAACCTGGATATACACGCGGAGATTGACAAGGGGAAGTTCAGGAAAGACCTTTTTTACCGTCTCAATATCTGTCATATAAAGATTCCCCCGTTACGTGAAAGGAAAGCGGACATCCTGCCGCTGGCACACCATTTTCTAAAAAAACATGCTGAGATAAATAATAAGACATGCCCCGATATTTCAAAGACTTTTGAAGCATACCTTTTATCCCTGTCATACCCGGGTAATGTCCGGGAGTTGGAAAATATCATGTCGGCCGTTGTCATTTCCGGCGAAAAAGGCATCCATGAATTCAACCGCCATGAACCTGAAGAGCCTATTTTTGAGCCCATAGGGGAGATGTCAGGGAACGGGTTGCTGCATGACATTGAGAAGAAATACATCGTCGAGGTAATGGACCGGACAGGAGGTAACCAGACCCGGGCTGCAAAGATCCTCGGGATTAGTACCCGGACACTCCAGCGCAAGCTGAAGGCATATGAGAACATTTAATCTGTAAAAAAGGCAGCAATTATGTCAAATTGGCATGGTTGTTCAACCTGTTGAAATTACATCACTCTACACCCTCACCCAGCCAAACCACGCCATTTTGGCTGGGAGGCCACATCCGGAAACTCCTTCCTGAAATAGCCTTTCTGGCTATATAACTCTCTGATTTTCGTTATTATTTTAAGGTATACGTGTTGCTGGCACGATTGATGCTTTACCTTAATATAAGGAGACGTTCAAATTATTACGGAACTTCAACACAACAATAAATAAAGGACACACCGGATGCGAATCTTGATAGCTGATGATAACTCGGGAACTTTAACCGCCCTGAAAGCCGGTCTTGTTAGTGAGAGCCACGAGGTCATAACAGCCGGCGATGGTGACCATGCTCTAAAAATCATCAGGGAGGAAAGTAAAGACGGCAGACCATTGCACCTGCTAATAACTGACCTGCGAATGCCCGGGCTGAATGGTCTGGAACTCATTCAAGGTACAAGGAAATTCTTCCCATTTATTCAGGCAATTCTTATGACCGCCCACGGAAAACCATCGGTGAAGAGGGACGCCATGGCAATTAATGGATGCACCTATCTGGAAAAACCTTTTACCCCTGAAACACTGCTAAGGCTAATCCTGAATAAAGAAAAAACCAGGTAATTTAATATCTTGGAGGACTTCCCTGTGGAGCAAAACCAGACCCGTGAAGCGTTGATCAGTAAGATCAGATCCCTTGAAGCGGAAATCGAGGCAGAAAAGAGGCATGCGGAAGGTAAACTTGAGACATCGGAGGAACTATACAGGCTTGTTGTGGAAGGCGCAATGGATGCCATTGTAATAACACAGGATGGACTCCATAAATTTTCCAATTCAAGGATTGAGACCTTGACCGGCCATACCGCAGAGGAGTTCAAAAAGATGTTTTATCTGGACATTATCCATCCGGAAGACAGGTCAATGGTCAAAGAAATGTATGAAAAAGGATTGAGAAAGGAGCCTGTACAAACCACTTATTCAATCAGGATTTTAACCAAATCAGGTGACACCCTGTGGATGCAGGTCAATTTGGTTTTTCTGCAATGGAAGAACAGGCCGGCCATTCTCACCTTTTTAAAGGATATAACCGGGCATAAGAATCTGGAGAAACAGTATCTTCAGGCACAAAAGATGGAGGCCATCGGCACACTTGCAGGGGGGGTGTCCCATGATTTTAATAATCTTCTCACTGCAATCCTCGGAAATGCTGATATTCTCCTCAGGGATATCAATGAGGATAATCCAATGAGGGAGCCACTGGAGGACATTAAAGCTGCCGGACAGAGCGCTGCGAACCTTACCCGTCACCTGCTTGCATTCAGCCGGAAACAGATTGCCCATCCGGAAGTTCTGAACCTTAATCAGGTGATCAAGGACCTGGAAAAAATGATAGGGCGAATTATCGGTGAAGATATAGTAATGAAAACCTTGCTGTCTCCAGATCCGGGCAGGGTAAAGATCGATCCCGGTCACCTGGAACAGGTTATAATGAATCTGGTCGCAAATGCCAGGGATGCCATGTCGCTGGGAGGCAATCTAACGCTGGAGACAGCTGATGTCGTGCTGGACAGTGACTTTTTTCTGGAGCATGGAGTTGAAGCGCAATCCGGCGCTTATGTTATGCTGGCTGTGAGTGATACCGGAATCGGGATGGATGAAAAGACCAGATCCAGGGTCTTCGAGCCTTTTTTTAAAACAAAGGATGAGGGGAAAGGTACGGGTCTGGGCCTTTCTACAGTATACGGTATTGTCAAACAGGCGAACGGGTTTGTCTGGGTCTATAGTGAACCGGCTAATGGTTCAACCTTCAAGGTATACCTGCCCCGAATTGTTAAAGCCGAAATCGAAATTCATGAAGAAAAAGAATCTGCAAAATCATCGAAAGCGTCCGGGATTGTTTTACTGGTCGAAGATAACGAAGCTGTGAGAAAATTGGCCAATAAAATATTAAGCACCTCCGGATATGAGGTTATGGAGGCATGTGACGGGGTTGAGGCACTGAAGGTAAGTCGTAATTTTAGTGGAGCCATCGATATCCTTATCACGGATGTTATAATGCCCCGTATAAACGGACATGCGTTGGCAAACCAGCTCCGTTTTGCCAGGCCGGAGCTAAAGGTTCTTTTTATGTCAGGTTATACTGACAGGCGTATCATACAAAGCGGCATGCCGGAATCAGGGGGAAATTTTCTTCAGAAACCCTTTACACCGGAGATGCTCTCCAACAAGGTCCGGGCCTTACTGGACCGCCCGGCAGATGAATAACCTGCCAACACATATTACGAAGTCAGAGGTAATAAAATGAATAGAGTCATGGGAGCAATAAATAAAGAGTCCCCGGATAATGGAATCCCGGATAAAAAAACGCTATTGATACTGGATGATGAGGCGCCTGTAAGGAACCTGCTTGACAGGTTTTTGAAGAGAGAAGGATATGAATGCAGGCAGGCGAGAGATACGAATGAGGCACGAAGGCTCCTTTTGGATGACGAATTTGATCTGATCCTTTGCGATATAAACATGCCGGGAGAATCAGGTCTTGATTTTATAAAATATACCCTTGAGGCCTATCCTGCCATGGCTGTTATAATGATAACGGCGGTGGATGACCCTGATATTGCTTCAACAGCTCTTGACATGGGGGTCTATGGTTATATCATCAAACCCTTCAAAACAGGTGAAGTCTCCATAAATATATCCAATGTGCTTCGCCGCAGACAGCTCGAGATTGAAAACAGAACTTACCGGAATGCACTTGAGGAAACAGTATCCGAACGAACCCTGGAACTAAAGGATGCCTTAAACCGTCTTCAGAGGGTTATAAATGGTATCATAAACGCGATGGCCTTGACGGTTGAAACGCGGGACCCCTATACAGGTGGCCATCAGAGAAGAGTAGCCGAACTTGGCAGGGCAATTGCAGTCAAGCTTGGCATTTCGGTTGAACATGCCGATTCAATTCATATGGCGGGACTTATCCATGACCTTGGAAAAATAGCTGTCCCGGCGGAGATCCTGAGTAAACCGGGCAGGCTGTCCAGCGCGGAATTCGAATTGATAAAAAACCATCCCGGTATCGGGTTTGATATCCTCAAGGATATCGAATTCCCGTGGCCCATAGCAAAAATTATTCAGCAACATCATGAGAGGGAGGACGGCTCCGGTTATCCTTTGGGCCTGAAAGGTCCCGACATCCTGCTGGAATCGAAAATCCTTGCCGTTGCCGATGTGGTGGAGGCCATGGCTGCCCACAGGCCGTACAGGCCAGCCCTTGGTATAGAAAAGGCACTTGAGGAGATCGCAGATAAAAAAGCGGTCCTTTACAATCCGGATGTTGTAGAAGCCTGCCTTGGGCTCTTTAGAAATGATGAATTTTGTTTTTAGAAAATTGAGGATTTAAAACCTGTAAATATCAGTGAACCCTGCAACCGAGGGAAGAATGACAAGCAGTGCGACAAATGAGGCAGATCTCAACAAATTTTCCAGATACAGGAGTATAAACTACAATCTTAAGATTGTTTTTTCCTGTCTTACGGCTATTCCTTTTATAGTATTCGCCTATATTTATTTCAGGATCGGCAGCTTCAACTCAGCACTTTCCGGGGGACTGGTTTTACTTGCTCTGATCCTTGTGCTCAATGGTTTTATAGTTTTCAGGAGAATGGCGGAACAAATAGAAAGATTGTCCTCATCAATAAGTATGTCAGCCGATGGAAAGACTTCAATCATTGAGCATGCCGGTGACACCCGTGAACTTGCCATGATCGCAGACACCTTTAACCGTACACTTGCCAAGCTGGAGGATAGTGCGCATGAACTTGGTGTGAGGGCTGTTCAGCTCTCAACCCTTAATGAGGTAAGGGAACTTGTATCCAAGACCATATACACGGAAAAGGTGGCTCAAAGCGCTCTTGACGGAGCCATGAGGGCCGTTGGAAGTCAGGCGGGATATCTTGCAGTGCAGAGAAAAACCACCGGTATAATCCATGTGGTGGCGACATCGGGGATCGAAGGTAAAATACCGGAAAGCCTGGAGATAGAATCCGAAGAATCACTGGCCGCCCGTTCAATCCGTACAAGTTCACCTGTTCTAATAGAGGACATCGATGCTGATCCTGATATGAGAAAACGGAACCGGCCTGATCTGGGTTTTCCTCAGGTACTTGTTCTTCCTATAATCGTCAAGGGGGCTTCAATCGGGGTACTTGGACTGGGAAAGGAAAAGAATGCCCCTGTTTTCTCCGGAGAGGATATCCAGTTTTTACAGACCCTTCTTCATCAGGTGGCCTATAGCTTTGAAAACGCCAGACTCTATGAAACACTTCAGCAGTCACATGTGGAACTTAAAAAGGCCCTCGAATCCAGAAAAAAGGCACAGGGCTATCTTCTGGCATCGGCAAGGATGACTGCTTTCGGACAACTTTCCGTAAGTATTGCAAACGAATTGAATAATCCCCTCACAGGCATTCTGGGGTATGCCGAACTCGCGCTTCAATCAGAGCCGGACGGGGAGTTGAGGGACAATCTTGCTCAGATCAGGGATCAGGCAGTCAGGGCAGGCCGAATCAACAAGTGCCTCCTTGACTTCGCGACAACAAAGGAAGGGCCGAGGAAAGAAACCAATCTGAATGAGATCGTTAACAAAGCCCTGTCCCTTGTCAGACAGAATATCCTTCAGCATGGCATTGTACTTGATATTAAGCTGGCAGATGATCCACCGAGCGTTATGGTCGATCCGGTTCGTTTGCAGGAAGCTTTTTTAAACCTGCTTAATAACGCAGTTCAGGCCATGACCGGTCTATATGGGCCTCCCGATGAAGGAGATAAAATTATGATAATTCAGAAAAAGCATCTCACTATCGAAAGCGGTAAAAAGGATCATAAAGCTTATGTGTGTTTCAGGGATACCGGAACGGGCATTAAACCGGAGAATCTCAAAAAAATCTTTGAGCCGTTTTATTCCACACGGAACAGGACTACCCAGGTGGGACTCGGCCTCTGGGCCAGCCAAAGCATAGTTGCGGCACATGGCGGTTCAATTCAGGTTAGAAGCAAGTATGGAAAAGGGAGTCTTTTTATTATCTTCCTGCCATCAGAAACTAAAAATGAAAGTTTAAAAATCTAAAAACTATTGAATATTTAACGGAATAACTATGAGCATAGAGTTAACATCATCTTCCCGGAACGCGGACATGAACTTAAAGAGGATACTGGTTGTCGATGATGAGACTGTTGTCAGAAAACTCTGTCGCCGTATCCTCACAGATGAAGGGTATGATGTGAAGTGTGCGTCCAGTGGTGAGGATGCGATAGAAGTGGCTTCATGCGAAACCTTCCACATGGTGGTTACGGATCTCCTGATGCCCGGGATGGACGGCCTTGCGACCTTTCTCGCTCTCAGGAAACAACATCCTGATCTCATTGGCATCCTTATCACAGGCCATGGGACAATCGATACTGCTCTGGAGGCAATGGGTCTGGGTTTCAGCGGGTTTATAAGGAAGCCTTTTCCCCCTATGGAGTTGATCCAGATCGTTATGGATACATTTAAAAAGGCTCAACTTACAGAAGAAAACACCAGGCTCAAGACCTTGATCCCCCTGTACAGTCTTGGCGAAATATTCATTTCAGCATCATCGAGAGAAGAGGTTTTTCATGGGCTGGCCAATACCCTGTCCCAGCAGACAGGGGCAAAGGGTATCTCGATCATGATGTACGATGATTCGGAAAAATGCCTTCGTATTGTGGAGGCGATGGGCATAAAAAAAGACATTATGAACAGCGCCAGGATCAAACCAGGGACAGGGATTGCAGGAAAGGTTTTCTCCTGCGGCGAACCCATTATTCTTAACGGCGGACCTGACGAGAATCCCAAATACGCATCGCTTATGAAATTAAAGGACATCAGGGCGGCAGTCTCCTTTCCCCTTAAGTCAAGGGAACGGACACTGGGCGTTGTGAACATAAGCAAACGAGGAAAAGGAACGCCCTTTAGTCCTGCAGATGTTGAAATGATATCAGTCATATGCGGTCAGGCGATCATGGCCCTGGAAAACCTTCGCGTCATGGAAGAGAGGACTGAAAAAGTCAGGATGCGGACTCTTTTTGAACAATATGTTGCCCCGGAGGTAGCTGAAGTTCTCATTTCTCACAGAGAAAACCAGATGGATGTGGGAGAGATAACTGATGTTACGATACTTTTCGCGGATATTAGAAATTTCACACCTCTTGTTACACGCATACCGCTCGAGACACTCCGGGCATTCCTTAATGACTTTTTCGGTCTCTTGACGGAAGTTATTTTCAGTTTTCAGGGTACCCTGGATAAATTCATGGGTGACGCGATCCTTTGCTTTTTCGGCGCACCTGTCCAACAGCCCTTACCCAGTCTTGCAGCCACGAAGTCCGCAATCGAGATGCTCCGCGTTTTTAATGAACTTCGGGAGACCTGGTCAGCCAATGTCAAACCCCTGGGAGATATAGGCCTGGGTATCGGAATAAGCGCGGGCAGTGTGTTTCTGGGGAATGTGGGTTCCAACAAGCGCTTCGATTACACTGTTATCGGACCGGATGTCAATCTTGCCCAGAGAATGGCCTCAGATGCAGTCTCCGGGCAGATCCTGATCTCCGAAACTGTTAAATATGAACTTGATGGACAATTCAAGGTCACCGATCAATCCATGAAGATGCTCAAGGGTCTGGATCATCCGGTTTCTGTCTACTCAGTAGTATCAGAATGAAGGGAGTTCTTGAGATGCATAATATTTTCCGGAGCGCAGTAGAGGATTCCAATGATGGAATTGTCATAGTTAAGAATGACGTACTTCTATATGTCAACCTGAAGTGTTCAGAAATCTTCGGGTATGAAAACCCTGAAGAACTTATTGGAAAACCGGCGGAAATCCTTATCCACCCGGATGATCGAAAACGAGTAAAGGCAAACTATTTCAAACGGCAACATGGTGAAAACATATTCAGTAAGTATGAGCATAAAGCAATGAAAAAAGACGGCACTGCAATAGATGTTGAAATATCTGTCAAGCTGGTGTCTCTAGATGGTGAACCTGCAACCCTTATAAATTTTCGTGATATCACATCGCGTAGACTGATAGAACAGGAGATAATAGATTCAAGAAACAAATTAAAAACAATATTCGAATCCATCCAGACCGGACTCGTCGTTATTGATGAGAAGACCCGGCAAATCGAGGAAGTAAATACAATCGCCGCGAAGATGATCGGCGATTCAAAGGAAAAAATCATTGGTCACATGTGTCACAAATATATCTGTCCTGCGGAGACCGCGCGATGTCCGGTTATGGATCTCGGTCAGTCAGTCGATCATTCGGAGAGGCTTCTTATTACCTCAAACAGGGAGGAGATCCCTATCCTCAAGACGGTCCACCGGGTTATGCTTGAAGGTCGCAATAAACTCATCGAGAGCTTTGTAGACATAACCGACCTTGTGGAGGCCCGTCGTGAGGCTGAGTCAGCCAATCGTGCCAAAAGTGAATTTCTTGCCAACATGAGCCATGAGATCAGGACGCCGATGAACGGTATCATGGGGATGACCGATCTGACACTTGAAACTGACCTGACAAATAAACAGAGGGGATATCTGATGATGGTCAAATCTTCGGCGGATTCTCTGCTTACACTCATTAATGATATCCTGGATTTTTCCAAGATAGAGGCAGATAAAATCGAGCTTGAAGAGATCGATTTTGATCTCAGACATGCCATGGAAAATGCCATGGATATCCTGGCCATAAAGGCTTCGGAAAAGAACCTGGAACTGGTCTTTCAACTCCAGCCCGAGGTTCCGACGGCACTGTCCGGTGATCCTGCCCGACTGAAGCAGGTTATCATTAATCTGGCCGGGAACGCCATCAAGTTTACTGAAAATGGAGAAGTGGTTGTTCGGATAGATATGGAAGAGGCCGATAATGATTCAGTTCTTTTACATTTTTCAGTTACAGATACTGGTATTGGTATCCCTCCCGACAGGATTGATTCTGTATTTGAAAGCTTCACACAGGCAGACGGGTCTATCACACGAAGATACGGCGGTACGGGGCTCGGGTTAAGCATCTCTAAAAAACTGGTGGAAATGATGAATGGGACCATCACGGCGGAAAGCAGGCCGGGAACAGGGAGCATCTTTCATTTTACCGCCCGCTTCCATTTAAGCATGATAGGAAAAAAGAAAAGGCCGGGGTATGATACAAAAGACATTCTCGGAGCCAGGGTCCTTATCGTTGATGACAACACAACCAACCGATACATGCTTAAAGAAATGATCTCGGAATGGGGCCTTATATCGGCCGAGGCGAAGGATGGAAGGGAAGGCTTTGTAAAGATAAAAAACGCTGCCGAATCAGGGCAGCCCTTCCGCCTCATATTGCTCGATTTACAGATGCCTGAGATGGACGGATTTGAACTGGCAAAAAAAGTAAAGCAGAGTTCATTGGACGATAATCTGGATATTATTTTACTGACGTCCCTTGGAAGAAAGGGGGACGCCGCCTACTGCAAGGAAATCGGAATATCAGGATATCTCGTAAAGCCCATTAAAAAATCGGAGATTTTTGATGCCATTCTCATGTCTCTGGGCCGAACCCCTGAAGAAGAAACCCAGATAATTACGCGCAATGCCATTCATGAAGCCAGAATAAGATACCGTATCCTTCTGGCAGAGGATAATCTGATCAACCAGAAACTGGCGATGGAGCTTTTACAGGGAAGGGGTCATTATGTCCGGTTGGCTCCAAACGGGAAGAAGGCCCTTGAAGCCTTTGAACAGGAACCATTTGATCTGATTCTGATGGATGTCCAGATGCCTGAAATGGATGGGTTTGAGGCTACAAGGCACATACGTGCCCTGGAGCTCAAAGCTCAAAGCTCAAAACTCAAAGCCAAAGGATCCAGAATCGAAGACAGAAGTCGGAAGACAGAGGTCAGAAGTCAGAAGTCGGAGGTCAGAAGTCAGAAGCCGGAAGTCGGAAGTCGGAAGACAGAGGTCAGAAGTCAGAAGCCGGAAGTCGGAAGTCAGAAGACAGAGGTCAGAAGTCAGAAGTCGGAAGTCGGAAGTCAGAAGACAGAGGTCAGAAGTCAGAAGCCGGAAGTCGGAAGTCAGAAGACAGAGGTCAGAAGTCAGAAGTCGGAAGTCGGAAGTCAGAAGACAGAGGTCAGAAGTCAGAAGCCGGAAGTCGGAAGTCGGAAGATAGAAGACAGGAGTCAGGCGAAACAAAGACAATCCACTGACAAATCGAGAATCAACAATCAACAATCAACAATCAAAAGAATTCCCATTATTGCCATGACTGCCCACGCCATGAAGGGAGACCGGGAAAAATGCATCGAAGCGGGCATGGATGACTATGTGTCCAAGCCTATAAATCCTAAGAAATTTTTTGATGTCATCGAAAAAAATATATGTGTGCCACCGGTAAAAGAGCGGGTTGAAATTACAGTACCTCAAGAAAAGGCTGTATCCTCTGATATATTTGATTTCTCAAAGGCCATGGTGGTTGTGGGTGATGATAAGGAGCTTTTTAGCGAGATTGCCGGGCTCTTTCTGGAAAGCCTCCCCAATGAAATGGAGAAGATAAAAGATTCTATTACCAATAATGATGCCTTTATGCTGGAACGGTCGGCCCACAGTCTCAAGGGCGCAGTTGGAAATTTCGGCGCAAAACTCTCTTTCAATGCCGCATACCGGCTTGAGAAACTCGGGAAAGAAAACTGTTTGGACTACGCAGAAGAGGCATTCAGGGAGCTCGAAAGTGAACTGGCCGCATTTGAAACCCGGCTGAACAGCAGCCTGAGGAATATATAAAATGAAAGTGATGATAGCAGAGGACGATCGTATTTCCAGGCGTCTTCTTGAAACCTTCCTGCGTGAATGGGGTTATGAGACCATTTCTACGTGTGACGGGCTGGAAGCATGGGAATTAATGCAGCATGCCGAGGCACCGAGCCTGGTCATTTCAGACTGGATGATGCCGGAAATGGACGGAGTGGAATTATTTGAAAAGATCCGGAAAATGAACAGACCTGAATACACCTATTTAATTCTTCTCACCTCGAAGGGAGATAAAAAAGAATATCATTGAAGGGTTGGACGCCGGAGCGGATGATTTTATGATAAAGCCCTTTGACCGGGATGAATTGAGGTCCCGTGTCAAAATAGGTGAAAGGATCATAACCCTGGAGCGCAGGATCACACAGATGGCAAACACTGATTTTCTTACCGGGGTACTGAACAGAAGAGCCTTTATGAAACGGATTGAAGAGGAGATCAGCCGGAGTACTCGTGAACGGAAAGACTTTTCTCTTGTATTATCGGATATCGATCATTTTAAAATAATCAATGATACATATGGTCACCAGGTCGGTGATCGGGTCCTCCAAAAGTTCACCGATGAATTGTCTGAACACTCCCGTCCTTACGATTTTGTAGGGAGATACGGTGGTGAGGAATTTACCGTGTGCCTGCCATATACAAGCATGGAGGATGCAGCACTGATTGCCGAAAGGATGCGGGTGAACACTGAGAATATCCGGATCATCCCTTCTGATAATACCCTGTTCCCTATTCAGATAACAGCCAGCTTTGGATTAGCTTCCTACAGACAGACTCCTGATGAAGGCGTGGATGCCATTATTAAAAGGGCGGATGATGCCCTCTATAAAGCAAAGTCAGAAGGAAGAAACTGTGTGCGTCAATCCGATGATATATCGTCGGTCAAGAAAGACATAACCTTATGAGGTATTTATCATGAAAGATTCTATCAGCGTTAAAAAAATAATCAGCAGTAAAAAAAAACTGGGAGAGTACCTTGTTGAGGCCGGTCTCATAGATGCCAAGATGCTGGCCCAGGCCCTGGATGTCCAGAAAGTCGAGAAAAAAAAACTGGGCCGTATCCTGATAGGTTTGGGCATGGTCAATGACAAGGCTATCGCCAAAGCCCTGGCCGGGCAGCTCCATATTCCCTTGATCTTATTAAAAGACATTGTAATTAAAAAAGAGATCATTGCTTTGATTCCTTCCGAGCTGGCCGAGACTCATTTGCTTATTCCCATAAAAGAAACAGAGGATGGTATCCTTGTCGCAATGTCCAATCCTCTGGATTTATTAGCGTTGGAAGACCTTCGATTTGTCACCCAGAAAAGGATCCATATTGCCATCGCTCCTGAAAGAGACATATTAAGGGCTCTCGAAATATACTATCCCAAAAAAGATCTTGAAAATGATCTGGCTTCCGAACCCGCAATCGATGACGGGATTGAGATAGTCCGGCGAAAGGAAACAGAGGAAAAGGATCTCACGAATATCCAGGAGCTTTTAGACCTCACCGAGCGGCCTCCCGTGATAAGGTTTACAAATGCCATCATTGCCGATGCAATTAAATTAAAAGCAAGTGATATCCATATAGAGCCTCAAAAAAGTTCCATGATCGTCCGGTACAGGGTGGATGGTATTATGCGGGAGATCATGAAAACGGACAGGCATATACATGCTTCTCTTGTATCAAGGATTAAAATCATTTCCAATATGGACATATCCATCAGGCGAAAACCGCAGGACGGCAAGGCCCAGGTTAAATACGGCGGAAAGAGTTATGATCTGAGGGTATCCACCATCCCTACCACCTATGGAGAAACTGTGTCAATACGCATCCTGAACCCGGATGCCTCAAAGACAAGCATAGAAGACTTCGGCCTTTCCGACAATGCTTTTAAGGACTTTATTAATGCCATCAGCAAGCCTCAGGGTATGATACTCGTTACCGGCCCTACCGGAAGCGGAAAGTCTTCCACTCTTTATGCCTGTCTTAACAGACTAAACAATTCGGCTGTTCATATCATCACAGTGGAAGATCCTGTTGAATACGATATCGATGGTATTAACCAGGTGCAGATCAATCCTGCGGCAGGGATAACTTTCGCAGACGGCCTCAGGTCAATCCTGCGACAGGACCCGGATATTGTCATGGTGGGAGAAATCAGGGATCGGGAAACCGCGCATATTGCCTGTCAGGCCGCCCAGACAGGGCATCTGGTGTTTTCCACACTTCATACAAATGATGCAATTTCCACCCTGACAAGGCTCATGGATCTCGGAATTGAGCCTTTTATAATTTCTTCCTCCCTGATTGCCGTTGTCGGCCAGAGGCTTGTAAGAAAAATATGTCCTGGATGCAAGGTTCCCGATATTTTGAGTCCGCAGATTATAAGCAGACTCTCCCCTTATCTTGATAAGAAAAAGACCATCTCCTTCTGGAAAGGTTCGGGTTGTGAAGAATGTAATTACTCCGGTTACTCCGGCCGTTTGGGCGTGTTTGAAGTTTTAATCATTACACCTTCTCTCAGGGAGGCCATATCAAACAGTTGCACTGCGGAAAAGATCAAAAAGATAGTGGAATCGGCAGGCTTTCAACCCATGAGCGCCGATGGAATCAGGAAAGCGTTGCAGGGTATGACCAGCATTGATGAAGTCTTTCGTGTAGTACCGCCAGAAATCGAGGAAACATCGGTTAAAAATATTTCTCAACATGATTCTCCGGCAGAACCGGCAAGTGAAGGGGCCTCTTATCCTGAACCTGCCTCATCTTTAGGTATTGCCAGACCGTTGAAAATACTTCTGGTTGATGACAACGAGATTATTTTGAAAATCCTCTCCGGTGTCCTGGAATCAGAAGGATATCTTATAATCACCGCAAAAAATGGGCTGGAGGCACTCAAACTCATCATGCTGGAAAAACCGGATCTTTTAATAACCGATTATCTCATGCCTGAGATGGATGGTGTAACCCTCATAAAAAAACTGAAATCCCAGCTTGTGACTCGTTATATCCCTATAATTATGCTGACTTCCAAAGAAGGTGAGGATGCGGAAGTGGAAGGTATTAACGCAGGCGCTGATGACTATATGACAAAGCCTGTAAACACTAAAAAGCTCATCGCAAGGACAAACAGGCTTCTGAAGAAGCGGGCAGTTGAATGAGTATGATTGAAAGATAAATAATCTTGGGACTAAAGAGATAGAATGATTTCAGAGTGTCAGGCCTTTATTTCTGCAAAGATAAGAGCCCGGCCCGAGAGAAAATTTAAGAAGGGGTCATTTTTGGTTCCTTCACAATTTTCAGGCGACTGGAAAAGGAGAATGGAAAAAAGAATTTGATTATCCTCTGTTTTTGCTTGAAACATTGATTCAAATTCTGCTGTCAGTTTTTTAAGAGAAACTATTTTATCTTCCTGTTTTATATCTGATGTAAGAATATTTCGAATATCATCACTAATAGTTATTTTTTTGATAGATTCTGCATTATTCCCGGCAGGCCTTTTAACAATAGGCATTTTAAAGGAGATTATTCCAGGGGTTTTCAGGCTGTTACTGCTGTCCAAAAGGTCCCATTCCTGGAAAAGATGTTCGAAAGTATGCCGGTCAAGGGTAAGCAAAAAATCCCCCTTTTCTATATAGCTCTTAAAAAGACCATACCACGCCTTTAAAAGCTGCTTAGTATTGCTGTCACTTAGTAATAATTCAGTGTCTATCCCCGTAAGATTTTCCAATGGGTATTTGGTTTTTTCGGTCAGGTCTGCGTTATTCAGAAGGGGGGACGGCTTTTTATTAAGTCCTTCAAGCATCCGGTTTGCCTCTTTCCTGTTTTCTTCAAGCCTGTTTGCAAGGTGCAGAAGCATATGCCATTTTATTATTATATCCCTTTCACGTGTATCAGATGAAATCCTGCTGGTAAGGATTGTTTTAATGTGCCGCAGCGATTCATCGGATGTCGGGTTTATATGTCCTGTTTTAATTATCTCCCTGCGGCTTGTTTCTCCCTGTTCATTTGCCCAGTTGAAACATTCATTGAGAATCGATTCCATATCAGCATCCGGTTTTAATTCTTCAGGAGGATATGAGGCGATGATTTCTGTCCCGTCGGCATGTTCGGGAACAGTCCCTCCCCAGGGGACATAGATCTTCAGGGGTGAAAAATATGGTGCAATCTCGCGTATCTGAGATAATCCGGAATGGGCATAGGATATTAAATGTGTCGTCATTTTTTTACTTATATAAAAGGTTCAAATATTTGTACATGGCATTCTTTATCACCTGTTATGAGTATCAGATTGATATATGCTGTTTCAACCATAAAAGAAAAAAATATTGCTGAATATGATTAAAATGAAATAGGCTTTACAGGTGAATTTAAGTTGACCGGAAAACGGATTTCCTATACATAGTCCGCATGACAAAAGAGAAATTAATAGAAATCCTTAAAGGGATATTAAATACGGATCTCGACTTGAGTTTCCTTAAGCAGCTTAAGGAGAACGAGATCGAAACACTTGTGGCCTGTATCAGGGAAAGGTTGACCCCTCAGTAAAATAAATGCATGCTGTTATAGGTTTTCCATAGGAGAAAGGAGGGAAAACTATAAATATATCAGCCTGTAGACAGCAGACTGATAAACCGCTTGTATTACTGCATCTGACTGGTTATTTTCTGGACCGAATCAACTGTTTCTTCGATTATAGCCGCCAGACTTTCTTCCGGAAGTTTCAGGTATTCGAGTGCCCTGCCGTCCATTTTATACAGCATCCCGTCAATTCCGGTGCCTAAACCGCTCATTAATGACAGTGAATCTGCCACATGAACGATATATGCGAGCATGCTCTCCTTTGATCTTGAAGGATAATGGTGGTAGCATATCGCATTTATGAGCACATTGGGAATCTTCCAGCTTTGACACATCAATGCCGCAATCTCCGAATGGTCAAAACCCAGTATTTTTTTCTCGGCATCAAGAAAAGTCTTTTGCCCGTCTACCATGAAGTCTGCAAAGAGGAACTGTCTTTCCAGGAGGTATTTATCAAGCACTATTTTGCCTGCATCATGTATCAGCCCTGCGGCGAATGCATCATTTTCCAGCTCCGGCTTTATTTTTTTTGATATTATCTTGGATGCAAGCGCAACCGCCATCGAATGGTGCCAAAGATCACCCGAGTCAAGCTTGTACCCCTTGAGGGACTCACCAAGCAGCGTTGAAGACCCTGCCATGGACACTATTTCACCGACTGTCTTGTAGCCCAGAAGCACGGAGGCATGCTGCACGGATGATACCTTCCCGGCAAGGCCGTAGTAGGCAGAGTTGGACAGCCTTAAAACCCTTGTTGCCATTGCCTGGTCGGTTTCAAGGATGTCTGAAAGGGCCTTGAAGTTTGATTTGGGGTTATTCATTACTTCCCTGGCCTTGAACATTACCTGGGGCATAGGGGGCAGTTCTTTAAGCCGTCTCATGATCGTTTTCTGGAGTGCCTCACCCTTTGGAAGGTCTTTTTCCATATCACCCCGGGCCTCTTTGCCTTCGCTTTCAGGCAAGGTCTGTGTACCTTCTGTTTTTTGCCGTAAATCGATTTTAATTATGTTTTTACATGCGGGACATGGAAAAGATACGATCTCACCGAATGGAAGCCTTTCATCTGGTATGTTGTACACCTTACCGCAGCCTGAACATTTTACTTTCATAATAAACCTTTCCTCGGGGTATATGCGCTGTTCCTGTAAATATTATATATACTATTTAATCTGAATTTCACCTGTATCAATATTCAGAGTCATCGATCGGATATTGGATCCACCTGTCTGATCGGTCTTTATATTTATTTTTGCCTTTGCCAGGGCTGCCTTGGCAGCTTCTGCAACCTTCAACCCTATATTGGTGTTCGTTGGTGAGCCTGCCATGGAAGCCCCACCTGAAATGGCCACGATAAAGGGAGGTCCAGCGCCTTCCTTTTCAAACAGTCCAAGAGCATGGAGTATGGCTGTATCTGCAAATTTAGCGGGATTAGGGGGGGTGAGTGAATCCGCCTGCGGAGCAAGTGTGTGTATGCCGATTCCTATCTTTTTAGCCTGATTATACAGTAAGATACCAACTCCCACGCCAATTCGATCTATTTTAATTATCCCGTTGTCTGCAAGTGAACACTGCATAATTTTCACTGAAGTTTCTGTCATTCTTTTACCGCTTTGTAAACAAGGTTAATATCCTGCTAAAAAAAATAAAATTCCAGTACGAAGAGGGTTTCTGCAATAAACATGCCGTTTAATGTTAAGATGATAAAAATATTTGTGAACCCATGTTATTGAGGGTTATTCCACGGACCTTTATTAATTAAGGCCGCCATGACCTGCGAAGGCATCCGGTTTTCGTCAAAAATGGAACACTAAGTGTTTTCCCTTTTAGTCAATGATTTGACATCTATAAGTAATAAACAGCCGGTTTCATCCGGACCTGTTTTCCATTGACAAACAAAAGACCTATGGACTATTACTTAAACTTACAGAAAAAACCAGAGTCCGGGTTTATTTAATAAGAGAATGCCAGGCCGGTAATAATAAACAATGAAGAAAACAAACCTTGTCAGTATTTTTTTCCTTATTATTTCAGTATCTTTGGTAACCTTTTTTGCCTGGGATGTTTCCGCCCAGGAGGCAAACAAGGTAAAGAAGATCCTGAGCATAGATGCCTATGACCGCCTGAAAACCTGGCCTGATACCTTCCTTATTGATGTAAGAACAAGGGCCGAATATCAGTTTACAGGCCATCCGGTAAATGCATATCTGTTCCCCTATATGTTTATGACCAGCAAACTGGCAAAGGCCGGTGACGGATATGAATACCTGTTCAACCAGAAAAACAAGGATTTTATCGCGGAAATAAGCAAGGTTTTTAAAAAGAAGGATAATCTACTTATTATATGCAGGGATGGCAGGAGAAGCGCCCTGGCTGCCCAGGAGCTTGTTGCAAACGGATTTGAAAATGTCTTTGATGTGGAGGATGGCTTTGAAGGAAAGGAGTTTCCATACTTTGAAGATGCCAATCTGGATAAGCAGTATAAAAATCTTGCGAGACAGAACATGATTGAGGGGTATAAACACCGCCGCCATTATGGCTGGCAGTGGTGGGGGCTTCCCTGGACATATGAAATGGACCCCAGATATCTCTATCCGCCCGATCTTCCCAAAACCCTCAGTCAGCAGTAAATGCGGGTTGTTCCTCTTTTCCCTATTTTATCGACTTTAGATACAGAGGATAAAATTATGAAACCTGTTTTCGGGCGAATCAAAGGAATTCCATGGTATGGCTGGACGTTTGCTGTATGTTTGATTATCTACCTGATATATATTTCCATTTCATTGTTTTATCTTCCCGGTAAACTCACGCGGGTAATAGAAACAGATGTCGCAAAGACCATAGGGCGAAAGATACATGTGGGGGATATTCGTTTCAATCCCTTTATTTTATCACTCACTGTTAATGACCTCTCTGTTTCGGGATCCATCAGGGGAACCTCTGATCGCATGGGATCAACTGCGGGTGAACTATAGTTTATGGCGCTCAATTTTTTCATGGGAAATCGGCTTTGATGAAATAAGCCTCGACGATCCCTTTGTCAATATTATCAGGCAAAAAGAAGGATTCAATTTCAGCGATATAATTGAAAGGCTTCTAGCCCCGGCTTCTGATACGTATAAAGGACATAATAAATCCGAAAAAGGCGCTTCTATTGCCATTGAGATATTCAATACATCAATTAAAAAAGGTACGTTCAAATATACTGATACAAGCGGTAAGGTTACTGCTCTGGCAAACCTGGACGATATCTCGATCATGGTTGATGAATTATATTTTGCCACGGGTGATGAGCATCTGAACCCTTTCAGCTTTAGTGCTGATAACCAGAGCGGAGGCAGGATACAGCTTGCAGGAAAATACCGGATCAATCCTCTTCATGTTGAAGGCAATATAAAGGCGGAAGGGATTGATATGGCCTTCATGAGCAGGTTTCTGGAAAATATTGTCCCCCTCAAGTTACGCAAAGGCATTCTTTCCTTCGACACAAATATCCTCGCGAAAAACGATTCCGGATTCGTGCTCAAAACAGAGAAGGGAGACTTATCAATAAGCGGTCTTGCAATCGATGACAATGTGCCTGATCCATCCCTTTTGAATGCAGACAGCATCAGTGTGAAGGATTTAAGTTTTGATCTTACCGGTCGCAAGGTAATGGCTGAAAAGGTTCTCCTTGATAAAATGATCATCAACCAGTGGATAGATAAAAATGGCAGACCAAGGTATGAAGGGCTGCTTCCTGAAAAGGGACATAATGATGCTGAAAAAAGGCCTGAAGACTCCGGAAAAGAAGAAAAAACAGGTACACCGTGGGAAATAATGGTCAAGAAACTTTCCCTTGAAAACAGCACAGTCAATTTTAAGGACCTGAATGAAAAGATAAAAAGAGGCCATTCATTGTCCGGGATAAACATAGAACTGGGGGATGTCTCTTTCGCTCCCGAAAGCAGGATTTCTATTAAACTTGCCGCCATGCTTGATGAAAAGGGCAATATTAACGCCGGCGGCTATATGTGCCCGTCCCCTTTTTCTATGGACCTGGACTACCATCTTGATAAAATCCTGCTTAACCCCTTTTCAGACTATCTTGAGACGGCCACCTGGCTGAGCATAGAGAACGGAAGCCTTTCTGCCAGCGGAAAAGTATGGATGGGAAAGGATAAGGAGACCGGTATAAACGCGACTGCCAGCCTGAGTGTCGATGATTTCAGGCTTAAGGATACCCGTTCCAAAAGGCAGATTTTCAGCCTTGAGTCATTCAAGGTCGATGGCATAAAGGCCGATGCGGATAAGAAGAATGTCTCGGTTGCCTCTATAAACATTTCAAAACCTGATCTATCCATCAGCGTGTCAGATCAAAAGCGTTTAAACCTTGCAGGCGTGATGAAAGAAAAAGAAGCAGGGCAGGGTTCCAAACCGCCTGCAGCAAAAGAGAATAAACCCGGTGGCTGGGACTTTGAGGTAGATAAAGTCAACCTCAGTGACGGCACTGTTCTTTTTTCTGACAAAAGCGTAAAACCAGTCTATAAAACCGGGATGTATAATATCGCATTTTCAATGGGCCGAATCGGTTCGGAAATCAAAAACGCCGCGCCCTTTTCTTTTAATACAAAGATAGATAAATACGCGCCCCTTTCAATCAAAGGCCGCCTTGACCCTGTTGATAAACAACCTGGCTTTACCTTGAAAAGCACGTTGGCAGGTCTTGAGATGCCGTCCCTTTCACCCTATTCGGATGTATATATAGGTAACAACCTTAAGAGCGGCAAGCTTACACTTAACCTCGATTACACACTTCATGGCCGGAAATTAAAGGGCAGTAATAATATAAATGCCAAAAATCTCTATCTGGGCGAAAAAGTGCCAGTAAAGCCCGTTATTAATGCGCCTGTAGGGCTGGGGCTTGCACTTTTGCGCGATATATCAGGTGTGATCGACCTGGATGTAGGAATCTCGGGAGACCTGGGTGATCCCGGATTCAGCGTCTCAGGCGTGATAATAAAGGCCCTTGTAAACATCATTGTCAAAGCTGCCGCCTCTCCCTTTAAACTTTTAGCTGCTTTGATACCCGGAGGAAGTGATAACTTAGGGGACATAACCTTTGACCCCGGAGATTCCTCATTAAACCAGGATAGCAGGAAAAGTCTCAAAACCCTTTTTGATGCGCTTAACAAAAGGCCGCAGCTTGTTCTCGATATCAAAGGGAATGCATCGGGACCTGAAGATATTGAGGCGCTTAAGGTGGCCCACCTGATAAAGCAGGTCGCAAAAAAGCGTGGCGTCCCCTTATCAAAGGTTGAGGAAGAACTGAAGACACAGAAATTATGGGCAATAGCGGAAGACCATCCGGCACTTGAAGCGATAAATAACGAGATGGGCTTAACTGCTGTTTCTGCGCGGATGGAAAAATTAAAGCCTGTGGAAAATTCCCCGAAGGCAGAAAACCCGGGGGGAACTGAAACAAAGGATTCAGGGCTGCCTGAGCAGGATATATATAAACAGGTTTATGACGATATACTCGCTTCGGAGAAGGTTGATGAAGGAGATCTGCTGTCACTTGCCGAAGCCAGAGCTCTTTCGATCGAGCAGTACCTTGTGGAGGATCTCAAGCTGAGCCCCGAAAGGATTTCAGTTATAAAGGCTGCACGGAGTGATCTTTCGGGCAGGGTTGTCAAACTTGGCCTGGATGCCATGTAGCCCTGATTGTAAAATATCAGTCACTACTAGACCGTTGCAAATAATAAATGTTAAACGGGGTAATTCATGGACACAAAAACGTTCGTGCGGAGAGCTCTTTACACCTCAGAAGTACCATTAAGACAGCAGTTTGCCAGTGACAACTATTCCGGCATCTGTCCGGAGGCGCTCGAATACCTGCAGAAGGTGAATTCAGGTCACGAACCTTCCTATGGAGAAGATCAATGGACGAAAAAAGCCTGCGATCTGTTTCGGGAAACATTTAACGCAGACTGCGAGGTCTTTTTCGTATTCAACGGCACAGCGGGCAATGCCCTTTCCATAGCCTCGCTCTGCCAGTCCTACCATGGCGTCATCTGTCACAAGGTCGCACACGTGGAGACAGATGAGTGCGGTGCGCCGGAGTTTTTTTCGCACGGCGCGAAACTGTTGATGGCGGAAGGTAACAACGGAAAGATCGATCCGGATGATATAGAGCGAATCGTTACCAAGCGTACTGATATCCATTACCCGAAGCCAAGGGTTGTCAGTATAACGCAGGCCACCGAACTGGGAACTGTTTACACGCAGTCCGAACTTCATGATATACATAAGGTGGCCAGGGCACACTCGCTGAAGCTGCAAATGGATGGAGCCCGCTTTGGAAATGCCGTTGTCCATCTCGGCACAACGCCGCACGAAATCACGGTAGACGTTGGAGTAGATGTCCTGTGCCTGGGCGGTTCAAAGAACGGTCTGGCCATTGGTGAGGCTGTCATATTTTTCAATCCGGAGGCGGCACAGGAATTTGAGTATCGCTGCAAACAGGCAGGGCAGCTGGCTGCCAAGATGAGGTTCATTGCCGCCCAGTGGCTCGGTATCCTGGAAGCGGATGTATGGCTCAGGTATGCAAGGCACGCCAACGACTGCGCTGCAATTCTCGAAAGAGAAATTATGGATATTCCTGAAGTGGACATCATGTTTCCCAGGGAGGCCAACTCGGTATTCGTCAGCATGCCGGAAAAAGTGACTGATGCTGTTAAGAAAAAGGGGTGGAGGTTCTATACCTTCATCGGGCAAGGGGGCGCCCGATTGATGTGTTCATGGGACACAACCGGGGATACGATCAAGGCGTTTGTCAGCGATCTGAAGGCATCAATCCTGGAGGCGAGTTAAAAAATTGGCTTCATGCGGCAGCCTGAGCCACGCCTGATCCGATGCGTTCGAACAATAAAAAAGGAAGGGTAAACATCCTATGGCAATACTGATTCCTACTGTTGACGAGGCATTCTCTTTACTCAAAGAGTTCAATGCCAATGAGTCACTTATCAAGCATGCACTGGCTGTAGAGGGGGTTATGCGGTTCAGTGCCCGGAAACACGGTGAGGACGAAGAGAAGTGGGGTGTCATAGGGCTCATTCATGACCTCGACTACGAGAAGTATCCGGATGAGCACTGCACAAAGACCGGGGAGATACTCCGGGAGCGGGGATGGCCGGAGGAATATATCCGGGCGGCTGTTTCTCATGGCTGGGGAATATGCTCGGACGTGGAACCACAGTCCCTTCTGGAAAAAACCCTGTACGCGGTTGACGAGTTGACCGGGCTGGTCACCGCGTGCGCCCTGGTCCGCCCGTCCAGGAGTGTAATGGACCTAACATCGAAGTCAGTGCGGAAGAAATGGAATGTCAAGGGATTCGCCGCAGGAGCGGATCGTGCCGTGATCGAGCGAGGTGCCGGTATGCTTGGTATCGAGATCAACGAATTGATTTCGGACGCAATCACGGGGATGCGGGAAGTCGCATCAAAGATCGGACTTGGCTAGCCGACCGGAAAAGGCGAAGCCAGATGACTCCTCCCACCAGGGGGAAAAAGATTTTTAATCCGGGCACAGCCAAATAATTAAGACCTTCAGTCTATGCCCGGTTTTTCTGTAAATAGTTAGAACTTCACTCTGGGAATAGAGGCTTCCTTCATGCTGTCGGCCATTGTCCAGAAAAAGGCCTCCCCTGTATAAAGATGGAATACAGCCAGAAGCGGATCATCAGGTTCGGTGATGCCCATGTTTTTCAGGAAAGGTCTTTCAGCGATGCATTTTTTCTTCACTTCCATATCCTCTACTATCTTCATCTTTCCTGAAACCCTCATTACTTTGCTGAATTTGGGCGTGCAGAAATATACTTCAACCTTTTCGTTTTCCTTGATCTGCTTATAGACTGCCTTTACCGACTGGGCCTGAAACCAGAAGCCCGTTTCATCAGCATACCACATGCCCATTGCCCTGACCCTGGGCTGGTCGCCCTCAACGGTTGCAAGGTAGCACATCGAGTTTTCATTAGCGAATTTTACATATTCTTCAAAGCTCATGTTGTCCTCCATTATTAAAAATTAGGCCTCATTTCCCGATAGTATGAAAATATCACTACAGGGACGTTTATATAATTAGATATTTTAATTTATGATTCATGGCAGGATGTTGTCAAGGATTTCCACCAGGCGGAATATATACAATTTCATATATTTTCACTACGGAGAACACGGAGAGCACGGGGTAAAAGCGTAAAAAATAAAATCTCTATGCTCTCCGTTCTCTCCGTAGTTGAGTATAAAAATGTATATTATATATCACTGAATTTATGAAATGTAGAATTAAGCTACAAACCCTCCCACGTGCTCCAGGGAAAAAAGTTGACAACCGGCACTGTGTCGGATACAAAAATCCGACGTCAGGTTTAATGACCATTTCACAAAATGAATTGCCCCTGCCAGACTTATTCATTGGATTTTTTCTCTTAAACCGGATGATAAAATCTATTTGAGTTTTATCCCAACTTTCTTCTAGAGGGAATAAGTTATGATCAGAAAAAAAGTCTCTTCCCGCTCTCTGTTTTTCCTTTCCTGTCTGATTTTCTGTAATTTTATCTTTTTCACTTCCGATGAGTGCCGCCGGAAAAACAAAATATAAGGCTGGTTGTTCCTGCGGCAGTGGGTGATCCTTTGACTTATAAGGATGAAGAGCTGGCCCGACGATTCAATGAACGGGTTGATGGTCAGTATAAAATCCAGGTTTTCCCGGGTGAATCCCTTGCACGCATTCCTGAATATTTCGATGCCGTCAGGGTAGGCGCTATTGAAATGGCCGATGTGGCATGGGGTATATATGCAGGATCGATCCCAGGCTCTCTTTGATAGAAACACCCTTTTCTCTTTAATAATATAGAAGCAGGGCATGGCGGCCGCCAAACGACTTCTCCCCCTTCACGACAAAATACTTCAGGAGAGATTTAACTCAAAGGCCCTTGGGCTTATCCATTTCAGCGGTATTGAACTTATGACACGAAAACCTGTATTGAAATCTCGAAGATTGGAAGGGCATGATGATAGGGGCCATAAGTCCGGCTATGGCAAAAATGATTCAGGCGCTTGGCGGTTCACCGGTAACGGTCATGTGGACAGATCTGTATACCAGCCTTCAGAAGGGCGTAATAGATGGAACAGCCAACGGGACCCATGGGACCATTGAGAACGGTCTTCTGGATGTCATCACTGATGTTACCTACTTTTTTGGCGCAGGTGCATGGAACGGCTACACGATCAACCTTAATGTCTGGAAGGGGATGCCTCCGGATGTCCAGAAAATTCTTCTTGAAGAAACCGACAGGGCCGTGGACTGGATGCACAATAAACTGGCTGAGTATGAAACGGACGGATATGCAGACACTTCTTAAAAATGGAAGCAGATACACATCATCTCAAAGGAAGAGCGGGAACGGTGGCGAGACAAACTTGTGCCATATCAGGAAAAACAGATTGAAAGTATGGGAGAATTCGGAAAAAGGTAAAGGAAATAGCGGATGATGTTAACGGCAAGTACCCTTACCAGGTTAAAACTATGGAAAATTATAGCGTATATAGTATGTCGAGATCGCTGACAGCTAACAAAAAAATCTTAATTATTATGGTCAAATAATGTTTCAGGAAGTCTTAAACAAAATCGATCATGTGCTGGAACGGCAAGCAAATTTTTTGCCCTGCTGAGCGGGATACTGTTCCTCTTATGGCCTTTACCGCATCTTATGGTGTCGTCAGGAGGTATCTCTTTAAAAGCCCCGAGCCCTACTCCTATGAACTCAGCACAATTTTCTGTTATGGACCTTCGTTCTGGCCCTAGCTTATCTGGAAAAACTGGATATGCATCTCAGGGTTGATTTTTTTGTTGTGCTACTGCCAAAAAAACTCAGGCTTTTTCTGCTCAATGTCATAGGCCCGCTGTTCGGCCTTGTATTTGCTTCCGTTTTAACCTGGGAAGGCTGGACTGCAGCCATGTATTCCCTTGAGATCGGTGAAAAGAGCATGTCCATATGGGCGGTTCCTCTTTTCCCTGTCAAAATTGTTATTCCTGTGGGGTATGGTTTGCTCAGCATTGTGCTTGTACTGAAAATTATCAGAGGTTTTCTGAGCCTCGGAAAAAAATACGGTCGGAGGCATAGTGGATTACAATACCGCATCCATTTTATGTGCAGGTCTGATGCTTTTCCTGCTCTTAATTGGTGTGCCCATCGCATATTCGCTTGGATTCAGCTCAATATTAGTCGGTTATTTTGCATTCGGCAGCTTTGCCCTTCAGAAGGCCGGCTGGACGACCTTTCAGCTCCTTTATAACCTTACATGGACCCCTCTCCCTCTTTTCACCCTCATGTCATTCCTGATTGCAGAAACCGAGATGGGAGAGCATCTTTTCAGAACCGCAAGAAACTGGATGTCACGGTTACCTGGCGGGCTGTTTGTAGCGGCTATCCTGGGAGAGGCCGGAATGGCGGCTGCACTTGGGGCAAGCGGACCCACTATCATTGCAGTAGGCAATGTGGCAGTCCCGAATTCGAAACGCTACTCATATAATAAGGCCCTTGGCCTTGGGGCACTTACATGCGGCGGGGTTCTTGGTCCTTTGATTCCCCCAAGCGCAACGATGATTATCTTCGCCATACTGGGGAATGTACCGCTTGGCAGGCTCTTTATCGCCGGTATAATCCCGGGGATAATTCTTGCAGTGATGCTGTCCCTGGTTCCCATAATAATGTGCACCAGAAACCCTGAACTGGGGAGGGCCGCAGGAAAGATAAGCTGGGGAGAGAGGTTTTCTTCGCTTAAGCTTATCTGGCCCATAGTGGTTGTGATGTTCGGAATCCTGGGTTCGATCTATTTCGGCATAGCCACGCCCACCGAGGCAGGCGGTGTGGGCTGTTTTATCGTGCTTGTTATTGCAGTGCTCTTTTTTAAGCTAAGGCTAAAGGGGCTGTACAGGGCAATAGTGAAGACGGCTGTACTAAACGCCACAATAATGATAATACTTGTCGGGTCTTCCTTTTTTACCTATGTGTTCGGAAGTTCATCGGTTGCCGAGAAACTGTCTGTCATGATCGCATCCCTGAATCTCCCGCCCTTAGCTGTTATCGTGGCAATAATGGTTTTTCTCCTGTTTCTCGGATGCTTCATAGACGGGATTACCATTATGATGCTTACTGTACCGATTTTTATACCGATAATAACAACACTGGGTTTTGATCCCCTCTGGTTCGGGATATTATTTGTAATAAATATGGAAATTGCACTTATTACACCTCCCATGGGGATCAACTTTTTCCTTGTGAGGAATAGCTTTAATATCTCAAGCATTGATCTGGTTAAGGGAGTGTGGCCGTTTTTAATTATGCTTGTTCTTTTTCTGGCAATAACAGTGGCCTTCCCTCAGCTCAGTCTGTGGCTTCCGGGATTGATGATCGGGAATTGATTGTGTTAAACTGGGGTAAACAGGAGAAAAAATGACCGGTAAGCGATACGATAAATATGTTGTCCAGGGCATAACACCCGAAATGAAAAACATATTTTTACCAGGAGCACAATGGTCTTTATCCCTAAGGGGCTGAAACAGTGTCCCCTTATCATAAGACGAGTTGACAGACCCATCTTCCATTATACTGCGGGGATGGGGAAAAGCCATACACAGGATATTGCAGGATAAATTATATAAGGAGTCATAAAATGATAGAAGATGTTTCCGGTTATTTGATAGACCGGCCTGTTAAAAAAGAGATAAAGGGAAAGAATCAGGGCCAGACACTTACATACGCAAGTGATGCACAGATTCCCGGTTTGAAATACTATGCACATCTCCGCTGGATAACAGGGTTGCCCGAACCTGTTCCGGATGAGGGCGCAACGGTATGTGACTGCGACAAGATAGTTTTATTCTGGGGCAATGATTATAAAGACCCGGAAAAACTCGGAGCGGAGATAGGATTTCAACTGGATGGAACCCCTCTGGTGTTCAGCCGTTCAAGTTCCATTTTTATACCCAGGGGCGTGAGTCATGGCCCTGCACTCTGGAAAAGATATGAAGCTCCCCATGTGGAGATGACTATTCTCATCAACAGGGGAAATCTAAACGGAGTAACCGCAGCGGATAAGGCAAAGGAACTGAAACATGTCATTGATCCTGAAAAATATATTGTAAGAAAACCAGTATATGAGGTGGTGGCTCCTACTCCCACCAAAAACAGGATGCATCCCTCCATGACCTTTATGAGTAATGACCTGATTCCCAATGCAAATACCTATCTTGAATTCAGCTGGATATGGGGGATACCAGATCCTGATCCGCATATATTTGAGCATACCCATGATGACTCAAATGAGCTGGTATTTCACATCGGCTCCGACCCTTCTGATCCTGAAGATCTGGGTGCGGAGATAGAGATATTTCTTGATGGTAAACCCCTTATGATTAAAAGGACCTCTGCCCTGTATGCGCCAAAAAAAATAAGTCACGGCCCTCTTAAATGGAAGAGCTATACAAGGCCCCATATTGAAATGGCGATTATTTTTGATGCCGGTGTGCTGGCCCAATCCGATCCCGGCGGACACCAGAAAAACATTTGATATCTGATATTTTACGGGTATAAAAATGACACAGATTGACTATGAAAAATACATGGTAAGACACCCCCTTAGAGAGTTTGGGAAAGGTGTCAAAGGCCGAAGCGTGCCGATAATGACTTATATGAGTAATGATCTGGTAGAAGGATGTGACAAGTATATAGATATAAGCTGGATATATGGAATGCCGGAGCCCAATCCCCATATATGCGAACATACGCACGATTATGACAAGGTAGTCTTTTTTGTAGGGAGTGACCCTTTTAATCTTGAGGACCTCGGCGGTGAAATAGATTACTACCTTGGAGGCCAGAAAATAAGCCTGGATACGACCTCGGCCCTTTATATCAAAAAGGGTATGAAACACGGCCCGGCCATATGGAAGGGTTTTTCAAGACCGCACCTCGAGATATCGATCATCCTGGGCCCTGAAAAAAACACGGCAGGATGGATTGCAGAAGGCCTGCCGGGCCGGGTGATACCTGAAAAAACAGATGATGCGGATTATGAAAAATATGTGGTAAGAAAACCTTTGATCCTTCAGGGGACCGATGTAACTGAAGCGATGGAGAGCCCTGCCCAGATATATATGAGCAGCGAGCTTATCCCGGAGAGCAGCGTATATGTTGATTTCGGCTGGATACCTGGTATGCCGGGCCTGAATCCTCCGATCCCGGACCACTCCCATGAATATGAGGAGGTTGTATTACTTATCGGTAACGACCATGAAAATCCCGAGGTCCTGGGCGCAGAGATCGAGTTCTGCATCGATGGCCAGCCCCTGCTGTTTGATACTACAACGGCCATATATGCACCGAAATCCTTAAGGCACGGCCCCCTTACATGGAAGAGTTTTTCCAGGCCGCATCTGCTGATGCCCATAGTAATCGGAACCGGATCACTTGCGGAGGCTGCACCGGCAGGGTATAAAGAAGACCGGTCTGAGCTTTAAGGTTCCGGATTCAGGTCACGGTAAAAATTAATTTTAAAGGAGAAAAGAGATGATAAAAGCAACAGTATTTTATCCGGCAGGTGAAGGCAAATTTGATATGGATTATTATCTGAAATCCCATATCCCTTTTGCTGAAAAACTATTGAAGCCCTATGGCCTTGTGCGTGCAGAGGTGGATAAAGGCCTTTCCAGCGGTGAACCCGGAGAAGCCGCTCCTTTTGTCACGATTGCCCATCTGGTTTTCAATTCCATGGAGGCATTTCAGAAGGGAATGCAGGCCCATGACGATGATTTGTCCGCAGATGTAAAAAATTTTACTGACATTGAACCGTTTTTCCAGATCAGTGAAATAATGAAATATTAAGATAAAAATCTTAATTCTTGCTAAAGTATTATAATACAGATATATATTGTTAAACGATTCGGACTGAGTTAACTGGTAGAAATACAAATCAGCCTGAAATGGAGGTGGAATATGTTACTGGATGATATAGATCTAGCATTAATCAAGGAGTTGGAAAAGGATGCCAGAGTGAGCAGTGACGCCCTGGCAAAAAGTCTGGATATAAGCTCTACAACAATAAGGAGACGAACCAGAAGGCTTATTCAGGAAGGTGTTATAAAGATTGTAGCAATTCCGGATCTGAAAAAACTCGGATATTCCTTTATTGTCGGGATACAGATGGAACTGGAACAGAAAATGATCGGATACGTTACAAAAGAACTGATCAAGCATCCCAATGTCAGGAGCGTCTGGACAGTCACGGGAAGGTATAATCTGACATCGATGGCAGTTTTTAAATCCACTGAGGAATTTTCAGAGTTCATGCGTGCAGTGGTAGGAGAACTCGATGGCCTGAAATCCGTTGAAACCAATATTTACCTTGAGTTGATAGGGTCCCAGTCCCAGGTAAAATCCTAACCGGATATATGGGGGCGGGAAATTCCATTTCGCCCTCGCAATCCTTCTTTCCTGTTCTTCTGTTCAAATTCTATCCATAAATCCTGTCCCGGGGATTGTTCTTTTTTTCCTGAGCATAATTATTTATAATATTCAAAAATTTCCTGATTATTTTTTAAAGGAGGCCAAAATGTACAGAGGAGGATATTCCGGTAAGATACTTAGGATCAATCTGACAGATCAGTCGGTAAAAACAGAGGATTTACCCGAGAGCCTTGCACGATCGTTTATTGGGGGCGCCGGGTTTGGCATCAAGCTTTTATTTGACGAGGTGAAAAAAGGTGCGGATCCCCTTGGACCTGAAAACAAACTGATTTTTGCACCAGGACCCCTTTCCGGTACTTCAGTGCCATGTGCCAGCCGTATGGCCATTACCAGTAAATCCCCTCTTACAGGCGGAGTAGGAATGTCTCTTACAGGCGGATATTTCCCCGTAGAGCTCAAGTTTGCCGGCTATGACGCCATGATTATAGAAGGAAAATCAAAGGACCCTGTATACATATCAATAAAAGACGGCAATGTTAAATTCAGGAGCGCGGAAAAGGTCTGGGGCATGAAGACAACAGATACCCAGCAGATAATCAAAAATGAGTTGAATGATCAGAGTACACGTATCGCCTGTATCGGTCCTGCCGGTGAAAACCTCAGTAAGCTTGCGTGCATTATTAATGAGCTGAGGGCGGCCGGAAGGAAAGGCCTTGGTGCAGTCATGGGGTCAAAAAACCTCAAGGCGATAGCAGTGAGGGGTACAGGCTCGGTAAATGTCGCATCAAAGGATAAGCTCAAGAAAGCCAGGGATTTTATGGCAAAGGAGATGAAAGAAAGTCCGGTACTCTATCCGCAGTTTTCAAAGCTCGGGACACCCATGGTTGTTGATGCATTGAGCGAACTTGGCATATTTCCGGGAAAAAACTTTGAAGAAACAGGGGTGTTTGTCCCTGTTGAAAAAATAGGGGTAGAAACCCAGCTTACCAGAAATATGGGAAGTGAACACTGTTACGGCTGCCCGGTCGGATGCAGCCAGTTAAAGCTTGCAAAGACCGGTGAATATTCCGGTATTATGTCGGAAGGGCCAGAGTTCGAAACAATGTATTCCTTTGGCGGCACCACAGGTGTGGACAATATCGATGCGATTATTGCTGCAGACAGGATATCGGATGAACTGGGGATCGACACTATCTCCGCCGGTGCGACAATAGCATTTGCCATGGAGCTCTATGAAAAGGGGATAATAAACGCAGAAGATACAGGCGGAATAGAACTGAAATTCGGAAACCATAAGGCAATGGTGGATATGCTGAGGCTCATGGCCTACAGGGAAGGCTTCGGAGGTGTCCTTTCGGATGGTTCAAGGATAGCGGCTGAACGAATAGGGAAGGGCGCTGGAAAATATACCATGCATGTAAAGGGGCTTGAGCTTCCCGGCTATGACGTAAGGGGTGCCAAGGCGCACGGGCTGAACTATGCCACGTCGTACACAGGCGCTGATCATAACAGGGGTTACGCATTCCAGGAGATATTCGGGATACCCGTGCCGGAGCCGGTGGATCGTTTCTCGATAAAGGGAAAGGGGAAGCTTACAAAATGGAACCAGGACGTAAGGTCGGCTACATGCGATGCCCCTACCATGTGCGCGTTTTTGCTTGATATGGCAGTACCCGCAGTTGCCACAAAGAACACTGCAAGTTTAATAGAAGCAGTTACAGGGCTTGAGTTTACACCTGAAGAAATAGAAAGGGTTGGGGAAAGAATGAATAACCTTGCAAGGCTCTTCAACGCCAGGGAAGGCATGAGCAGGGAGGATGACAGTCTCCCTGAAAGAATATTGTCAGAACCAATCAAGGAAGGGCTTTCAAAGGGTAATTACATAAGTAAGGATGATCTTAACCTGATGCTGGATGAATATTATACTGCAAGGGGCTGGGATATAAAGACCGGGATGCCTACCATGGAGAAGCTGGAGGAGCTGGGCCTTGGGGATGCGATAAAAGATGAACTTTGAACATCCAACGTCCAACATCGAATGAAAAATAAATTGCAGACTTCGTCAGTGCTTCCCTATTTGATATTATTTCAACCTGAAAAAGGAGCAATGCATTTTATTGAATATTGGACGTTGAGCGTCCTATGTTGAACATTCAGCTTTTTTAAATTCCCAGATCCTGGTTTATAAGAACCACCTTTATCCTTCCCTTTGGAAAGGATTTTTCAGTTATTGTCCACGTGTTGCAGATCCTGCCGGGGCTCTTGCAGTCCGCACACCTGCCTGATTTTACACATGGAGTTTTCATTTCAAGCCTCATTGCATTTATCGGGGCAGCATAATTTTTTATTCTGAACATGGCATCATCCAGGTCAGCCACAATCTTGTTTCTTCCCGCAAGGATAATAACATTCCTGGGGCCGTATGTTATCGCACCAACCCTGTTGCCTAACATGTCAAGATTTACAAGGTGTCCGGCCTCTGTAATCGCGTTTGTTCCGGTAATAAAAAGATCGGTCAAAAGGGCCTGTCTTCGCCTTTCTGCCACCTCTTCCGGCGTATACCTTTGCCGGTCATATGTATCGATGATTTCATAATCCTTGCTGTTTTTTAAGGAATCATAGATGCCTGATGCCATAAAGGTCATTGATCCTCCCCATGATATGCTCCTGGGCGTAATACCGGCGATGATATTATTTTCGACAATAGATTTTGCCGTGTCGGTATCCTTTGCAATGAATGCCTCGAAATTATTTTTTTCAAGGGCATTCCTGACCTCTTCCAGACGAAGTGACCAGTAAAGTTCAGCAGGTTTTTCCATTTTTTGCCTCCTGTAAAATGATTTGATGCTTTATTACAATTCCTACGAGTGTCTTATAATTCTATAATATTTTTTAAAATTTTATTGAACAAATTTATTTCCCGGTTGTCTACCTTATAAAGGACTTTTTAACATATCTGTAATTGATAATTGCGTTTCTTTCACCTTATATCGATTTAACTTGCTTTATTTTAAAGGGAAATAAGCTTCAGAGAAAGAAAACTGTAATCTCCCTTCAAGGTGCTGTATAATGTTATTTTTATTTTTAAAGGAGATGGGATTATGAAAAATATTCGATTTTTTATGATTATGTCGTTTTTAATCTTTCTTACCATGGCCGGGTGCTCTGCCACCACGAAGAACATTAACCCTAAAGGCGATATGCATTATGACGCAACCTATGATTTTTCAGATAAAAATCAGATTGTTGAACGGCTGGTCACACCGCTTTTGTCAGCCCCTGTTTTCCCTCCGCATGAAAAACCGATATTGATTGTATACCCTGTAGTTAATAATACATCAGAGCATATAAGCACAGGCGGAATTACCGATGCAATCAGGATGAAGCTTATTCAGTCCGGGAGATTCCGGTTTATCAATGAGCGCCAGAGAGAGAATATTCAAATGGAAACCAGTTATCAGGATCAGGGTTTTGTTGATCCGGCCATGCGGATTAAAAAGGGCCGTCAGCTTGGTGCGGATTATATTTTGAGCGGCACCCTGAGATCTATTAAAAGTGAACAGGCCAGGCAATGGCGTCTTTATAAAAAAGAACGTATCTACTACAGCCTTGATCTGACCATGACTGACCTGAAGACAGGTGAAATTGTGTATGCCGATGAGGCAGAACTTGCACGGGAAGCCTCGAAGCCTATTATCGGCTGGTAATCGGGACGATGCGCTTAAGACATATACTTATAATTATATTACTTTTTTTATCATCCGGCTGTGCGAGCCTTCCCCTTAAAAAGGCCAGGACCGATTTTTATTCAGGTAACCTTACCCGGGCGGATAGTGTTTTAGGGGAATGCAAAGAGATACCAAAAAGAAACCGTCTTCTTTGCTATATGGAGAAGGGTGTTATCCTCCACTATATGGATGCCTATGAGGAAAGCACAAAGGCCCTGCTGAATGCGTCCCGGTTTGTAAGGGATCAGGATCAGATCAGTATAAAGGACCAGTCCACTTCCGTCATGATCAATGACATGACTGCAACCTACAAAGGCGAATATTCGGAAAGGCTATGGATCCACACCTTTCTGATGATGGATTTCCTGCTGCAGCACAAGTACCAGGATGCCCTTGTTGAGGGCAAACAGGCCCTTGAAGTGTATGGTGAATATCCCAAGGCGCTTGAAGAGGACCATTTTACAAGGGCGCTCATCGCCCTTTGCTTTGAAAACATGGACCTGCCGGATGACGCCCGGATAGAGTATGAAAAGCTGGCAAAAAGCATGGGCGTGGAACACATCACTCCTGAACCGATTCCTCCCGGTAAAGGAGAACTGATCCTGTTTATTGCGCAGGGTCGTGTCCCTGAAAAGACCTCAGTGGATGTTGTTGTTCCGCCTTCCATAAGGATTTCAATTCCACGGTATGCTGACTCCGATCCGCCTGTTCCCGTTGAGATCAGGGAGGATGGGAGCAGCATCTCTCCATACAGTATTACAACAGATCTGGGGGAGGTAGACCGAAAATCACTCAATGACAGGGCAGCGCAATACCTCACCCGCCAGGCCCTGAGGGCAGGGGCAAAGGAGGCAGTTGCCCGGAAGATCGGCCAAAATAGTGATGTCGGTGAGGCATTGGCCAGGATAGTCCTTTTCCTCCTCGAGGAGGCTGATACACGCTCGTGGGGAACACTGCCCGGAAGCCTTACACTCGCACGGATAAAAATGGATGCGGGCATCCATGACCTTGATATATCATCGGGTTATTCGGGAACAATACGTCTCAAGGGGATAGATATCCCCGAGGGCGGGAGGGTGTATCGATCGATTCGTTTAAGGTAGCGTCGATTAAAAACTAACCTTTTTGAATTCAGGCGATAAGGCTTCAGGCATCGGCCTTCAGTAAAAGCCTCAAATATCGATGAAAATGGAAAAACAGCATGAAGAAAATTTATGGCAAAGAAAAGAGATCAGGCCATGGCAAAACCCTGTTGCTCATTATGGTTATTGCAATAGCCACATCGCTCATTACAGTATGGTTGTCCATGATGTACCTGTTTCCCGGGAAGTTCAAACCGGTTTCTCTCAGTCACAAGGAGGTAGAAGCGCTGGATGCCAAGATTGCGCGTTTAGACCAGGCCAGCGGATATAGTTCGTCAGAAAGTGGTAAAAAGAATGGATCGAAAGATAAAGTTCTTACCCCCGAACGCTACAGCGAGGAGGGCGCAAGCCGTGAGATCAGTTTCACCGAACGCGAGATCAATGGCCTGCTTGCCCGAAACACAAATCTTGCCAGCAGGCTTGCCATCGATTTCTCCGATAACCTGGCCAGTGCAAAGCTGCTTCTCCCGATAGACCCTGATTTTCCGATCCTTGGCGGAAAGACATTAAAGGTCACCGCAGGCCTGGAGCTCAGGTATGACAGGGGCAATCCTGTTGTCTCGTTAAAGGGAATAAGTGTGTGGGGAGTTCCCATACCCAATGCCTGGCTGGGAGGTATTAAAAATGTGGATCTTGTCAAAGAGTTCGGCACCAGCGAAGGATTCTGGAAGACCTTTTCCGCAGGTATACAAAATATACGCGTGGAAGATGGCCTCCTCACTGTGAAACTGAAGGAATAAAAATACTTGGATAAAATGATATCCCTAATGAGAAAACTCTTAGGGGCTAAAAACAATGCGGGAGAGGTTATTCGCCTCTCCCGCATGCTTCATAAATGGGTTAACCACAGTGGTTTAACCATTAACCTAGCTTTTCTTCAAAAATCTTTTACGTCCGAATCCCGCCAGACCTGCCAATCCAATTCCAAGGAGAAACATCGTAGCCGGTTCGGGGTTGGGAATTAAATCCGCCTTTCCTTGTATTGTATCATTCCCGCACCTTAAGGTCGCATGAATCAGGTTACCTTCATGAATCAGGTTAGCTGCAATACCTGATACATTAATTTCCAGCGCGTAATGAATATCGCTATAAGATGTAATCGGGGCGTTTGCATATGTCTGCCATGGTTGAAAAAGATCTATGTTATTCCAGTCATCTCCCGATATCTGGTATGCTGAATAGGTGCCATTACCCTCATTTATCCCCCCGCTTGAATAAGCATATGGGGTGGATGCTGATATGTCAGTTGGGTTTATAATATTCGTATAATCTTTTATGAGATCATATTTACCACCAGAAGCCATAAGTTGTGCATGATCATCTGTTCTTGATAGATCTAGCACGTAGTCGCTACCAATAAATATATCACCCATATTTACATCAGTATTTCCATTAGGACCGCCGGTAAGATAATTGAAGCCACCGATGATAAAAAGGTTACCAGTGGTGGCATTCCAGAACATGCCTTCCAGATCCCAGCCCTGGTAAGTGTAGGTATTGGGATTTCCTTCTGTTTCGTTATCTTCTCCTGCTGTACCAAGAGCTTGCGATCCCCCTCCCCAAGTCGAATTTACCTGGCCGTCATTGACAGTTATTTGAGTCCCAAGATCAGTGCGGCTCAGTCCATATGAATTACTGCATAAAAAAAAGAGTGCGAAAATTAATATTAAAATTGTTTTTTTCATTTTTATCTCCTGCTTTAGAAGCATGTTTCTATAATAAATTTAAATTAAATATGAATTTCGTAATTTTATTATGTTTCCTATCCTATACAGCAACAGGTATGCCATTTTCCTATTATATCTAAATTATTTTTTTATATATAAAAATAACCAGTGATATCAGTATGATGTGTAATATATATTTTGTGGATTTAGGATGCTTCCTAAATTTAAATCAATACTGTGTAATTTTTTACCAAAATTATATGTAACGCAATTTCAAATACTGGTAAAGAATTACCTAGTGCCCATCCAGAAACGAGAATTTTTGGACAAGGTCAAGGAACGCGAAGATTGTAACCACAGGAATACATTGAAGTATTTCGAGGATTACAATCTGAGTATGACGCAGAGATTGTTCAAAAGGGCCGTTTCTGGATGGGCACTACCTAATAAAATCTTAATGATTAGATAACAAACGAAAAATATGGACCGGAATATCATTTATCTCAGCTCACAGATCTTGAGCCATAAGCTATCAATTAAAAATATACATTAATTTGCACATAAAAATGTGCACCATGCACATGGTATTGTGCAGATTCTTTTTTTAAAAAGGATAGAAATAGTTCCGATCTGTATACAGTCACAATAATCCATGAAATTAAAAGCCCTGCTATTACTGTATATCTGTAGCTTCTGTATTAAAAACCCTAATATCCACGGCCTTCTGGCATGATGTTTGTAATAAGGATGTCCAGCCCGCCATAAAGCAGACTTAAGGATTTTTGGCTGAAGGCTGTTAGTATCTTCGCTCTACCTTTAGTCCTCAGCCTAAACTGCTTCAGCCTATTTTAAAAAGGAGACGACTATGAGCAAAGTGCAATCCATAAAAATTGAAGACATTGTGATCGACAACAGTATCTATCCTAGAATCAGCATTGACCACAAGAGGGTCTCCATGTTTGAGGAGAACATGCGGGATGGCTTTAAGTTTGACCCCATTCAATTGCAGGAGCATCCTGATGAACCCGGAAAGTACCGCATCCTGGACGGTGTGCACCGGTACAAGGCTTATAAGGGTATTGGAGAAAATGCGGTTTCAGCAGAAATCATAAAGCTCAATGGAGAAGATCCTTTGCTTTATGCTGCAAGTAAGGCAATAGGCCCGAGAGAGCTCAAGGATGAAGACGCCAGGGATACTGCCAGGAGGGCATATCAGAATAATCCGAAATTGAGTTCAGAGAGAATTGGCAAGGCTACCGGACGCTCAAGGCAGGCCGTGGATTCCTATATAAATGACCTTCGCGCAAAACATCAGTTAGACCAGGATATAAAAATATACAAAATGAATACTCTGGGCATCCCGCAGGAAAGGATCGCCAGAAGATTGGGTTTGGATCAGAAGTCAATCCATAATCATTTAGGAGAATTGCCAAAACTGGCATCTCTCCTAAATGGCGAACTCAAGAAAGGTTTTTCAGTAAATCAAGTTGCTGAAAGACACGGCTGGCCTGAGTCTCTGGTCTGGGCACTCAAAATGGAAGGAAAAAATGACATTCCTAAATACCGTGAATTACAATGGGGGCTCAGGGCCTGGGACTACTGGTACTGGACGGATTGTGATAGAAGATTTGGTGATGAATGGCCCGGAATGATTCCGTCCCAGCTCATAGCACACATACTTTATTACTTCTCAAAACCTGGCGACCTGGTTATTGACCCAATGGCCGGAGGCGGTGTTACTGCTGACACATGCCTGGCATTCAACCGCCGCTGCTGGAGTTTTGATATGGTCGACAGACCGGATGAAAGACCGGAGATCGAGCATTATTTCTGGGACAAGGATAATCTCAAATGGCCGGTAAACGGAAAAACAAAACCTGAACTTATCATCTTTGATCCGCCATATTTCAGTAAAAAGGCAAAAGATTATAAAGAAGAGAGCATATCGAATTTGTCGAAACAGGATTATATGGAATTCCTTGAAAATTTTTTCAGGCTGGCACTTGAGAACAGTAAAAAAGGCACAAGGCTTGTAATGATAAACGCAGACTGGAGAGATTTTCAGGGTACTCCTGCTCTTGAGGAGGATGAAGAGGCAGCGATCCTTATAATAGATTACGGTATTCTGATGAGAAAAGCAGGGTGGGCAGTTTCACATGTTATGCAGGCGCCAATGTCATCAGAGAGGTTTCAAGGCGGCACTGTTGCCGCAATGCAAAATAAAAAGATACTGGGTGTTACGTGCAGGAATGTCATTGTAGGGCGGAAAAAATAGGCTGATAAAAACAGACTGAAGCTGTTTCGACTGAAGGCTGTTAGGTTTTACTGCTTTTCCTTCAGCCCTCAGCCTAATCCGCTAAAGTGGCTTTCTCTGCGGGTGCAGCATCAAAGGGTGCAATCTTTAATGCTCCCATGTCATCAAGATAATCGACCAGGCTTGCATATACTTCGGAAGTCAGTGAATTGGAGCTTTCAACCCTTCTCCGCACAAGGTCTTTACTGACCTTTTTAACAAGCTTCTGCATTTTGGGGTGACGTTTTTTGTCATCTATCCCCCAGATATAAATAAGTCTTGTTTTACCCTTTTCTGTGGCATGATTAAATTCCTGCTCAGTTGGAGATATACCCGACTCTGTTTCGAAACCATAATCATATCCAAATATTCCAAGGTATATGTCACAACTCTCAACTTCTTTAAGATATATCTGATCTGTCCTTTGATCTTTGGCAGGAAGCTCTTCAAAAAGAAAGACATCAGAAATAAAGCGGCGTAAAAATGCATCACCGGTAAGGAATGCCTTAAGATCACTCAAGATATCAGTAAACTCGTTTTGTATACTGCTTATGAATATCTTCTACCGGGCAGCAGACACCTGAATATTTCCCTCTTTTTTCCTACTTAAATTAACTTGTTAAACTCATCCTTGTTGCTGAACAACCCTGAATTTGTCATATGTCAAGGGCAGACCCCGGATTTTCATAAAATTTTGAAGGAATTTGGCTCGGAAGAAAATATGAGATTGTCATTCAGCTTCACCCTGTTTTGTATAATTCTGGAGAAAAAAATTGAAAATTAATTTTGAAAAGTTCCAATGTCCCTTTTTTAAAGAGGTTATGTTAAGAAAACATGAGCTAATAGGAGATCTGACCCCTTAACCCCTTTTAAAAACCTTTTTTAACCACGAAAGTCACGAAACACACGAAAAGATTTTATTCTTTTCTTGAAAAATTTAATGTTTTTCTTTCGTTCCTTTCGTGGTTAATGGTCTTTTATTAGAGGTGTCTATCTGATCCATCGCCTTATCAAAATCACTCAATTCATTTCCTGCCGATGAAATCCTTTTTTCATGAAATTTATCATATTCATTCTCTGCCAGTTGTTTTGCCATTTCATGGCTTATTTCTCCTGCATGGTTCAGGATATCCCGGTCATTGATTGTAAGAAATCCATCAAGTTTTTTAATCCAGTCCTTCATATGCATTGGGATGCGTCTCATTGCCTGGCCCTGGGCAAAAATCAGGTATTGTTCAACAAGATTATTAAGGGCCGCAAGTTCATCTTCGGACAGATAATTTTTTGCAATAGATACATCCTGTTTACGAACCTTTGCACCTCTATAATTTGTGAGACCCATATTGGGTTTATCCGCATCCGCACGGGAATGGATAATTTCTGCGGCTGTCTGACCGGTTATTGCCCAGTGCATTTTATTCTGAACTGTTTTGAAAAACTCCAGGCTGATATCCAGTGTAGGATCATAATCAATGCTGGTGGCATAAATATCTGTGATTTTCTGATAGAACCGCCGTTCCGAGGTCCTGATATCCTGAATGCGTCTTGTAAGTTCTTCAAAATAATCAAAGGGCTGATCAGGATTTTTTAAACGTTCGTCATCAAGGATGAACCCTTTTACAATATATTCTTTCAGCCGTCCTGTAGCCCATATGCGAAAACGTGTCGCAACATGGCTTTTGACCCGATAGCCGACTGATATGATCATGTCCAGATTGTAATAATCAAGCGGACGTTTTACTTCCCGACTTCCTTCTTTTCGAACTGACAAGTATTTCTTGACAGTTGCCTCCGGAACCAATTCACCCTCTTCAAAGATCTTTTGAATATGAAGGCTTATGTTTTGCTTTGTTGTTTGGAACAATTCTGCCATCATTTGCTGAGTCAACCAGACAGTTTCATCTTCCAGGCGCACATCCAGCTTGAGTTTACCATCTTCCGCCTGGTAAACCAGAAATTGTCCTTTTGAATGCAACAAGGCTTGATTTTCCTTTTCTTTCATATTGTACACACCTTCGTATACCGGTTTATGAGCTGGAATATCCACTCATTATTATCCCGGTAAATATTATTCCCACATCACCAATTTTTGAGGTGTAAAAGTAAAACTGTTTGACCCGGCCTCATATGTTAAAGCATCAAATTCGATGCCTTAAGATCACGCCTGATATCAGTAAACCCGTTTTGTATACTGCTTATGAATATCTTAAGTCGGGCAGCAGGCTTCTGATTATTTTTCCTCGTTTCTTATTACCACTTCAATAATCCTGTTAAACTCATCCTTGTTACTGGACATCTCTGAATCTGTCACATGTCAAGGGCAGACCCCGGATTTTCACAATTGATATTTTGAAGGATGAAGCTTCCCCTATTTCTTTTACATTCTTACCTGCGGCCCATAGTTTTTCATGTTGTTTTGGTTTCGGGAACACAGTCCCCCTCTGTTTTTAACTACAACACTTTAACCGACTCAGGGCAAACTCTGCCAGTAATGTCCTCATATATGCGCTTTGCAGTTTCATCAAAAACCCGTTTATGGTTCGGATCCTGGAAATTGCGTCCGGGCACTTTTACATCTTTCAAATAACTGAGCATATCAAGCTTCATGTCAATCTCGATAGCAATACTATCAAGCAGCATTTGACATTGGGCCTTATCATCTTCCAATATGCCATCTTTTGTAACACCCGACTCCCCCAAATCCATGTTCTGATTAATATCATTGGTAATTTCAATTGCTTTTTCCAGCGTATCATATTCTTTTGGAACAGTTGCCTGTATGAGCTTAAATACTGCATCTAAAGGAGACAGATGGATAAGCTCGGGATGATGAACGTAACTGAAGTCGGTCTGGTATTTCACATCAGATCCTCCAATGCCATAAACAGTTTTACCATACCAGTTTTCTGTGTACTGTATTATCTGATCTTTGCTCCAATCACCCTTTGGTTTAAAATAGAGCCAGGTGACATAGGACAATTCTTTCAGGCATTCCTCAACGGTGTTATACATGTAATCCGCGAAATGTTTGCCATCTTTGAATATGTCAATACCAGCAAACTCAATTCCTGGCAAAGATGCCTGTAAAATAACCCTGTGATCCCTGAGATCGCTTAGAATTAAAGAATATGCGTTTCTGTTCCACCGCGCCAAATCGTTTTCTCCAAATTCTGAGGTTTCAAACAGTTTCATTTCTTTAAAGGCACTTGGTGTCACCAGCACAGCACCGGTGTCCGGGGGAAGGTCAATTTTTTCCATTACATCGAAATAAAACTCCCATTCATCATCCCCGCCAATTTGCATCGGCAACAATTGACCCGGATTCTTAAGGAGTTCTTCTTCAGCCATTAAAAGCATCAATTCTAAAGTTGCCTGCCAACCGGCTTCAAAATGGTCACCGCCTGCTTTTTCCCGGTCTTCAGCTTTTTTGAATATAGCCTTCGCTGATTCCTGTATTGATATTAATCGTTGTTTGTCCATTTTCCCGCCGTCGGTTGGTATTTTCGGTTAAATGCTTAGATGGTTATTTTTGCTATTAAAAAGGACGTTTTAAGCCTTAAAGTAGAGCTATTTTAAAGTGTTTTAGTTATCATATCAAGTTGCCTGCCCTGTTAAATGCCGCAGGTAAGATTTGATCCAAATCTTATTTAACAGGGTTGTCTTGGTCCGACCCCGATTCGGGAGGGATATCCTTTATTTAATTTTCATATTACTGTCATTGCTGATCTACTTAAATTTTTACCACAGAGGATTATTTCTTCCTATAGACATTTAATCCAATCTTTATTTCATCTTTTTCTGGAATAGGGATATTCCCTTCAGTTGATGCAATAATGATGGTTTTTCCTGATGAAGAAGGACCAAATTCTTTTGTAATATCTACTTTTATAGTCAGGATATTTTCTTCTAACTTCATCTCTACATTTTTCATTTTTTTTCTCCTTTATAGTGCCTTGATTTTTAAATCTTTTTAATTAGATCCGGACAAATAAAAACTATCCTAACCCCATGCTTTTTAATCCGCTTCTCAAAGCCAATCAGAACATCCCCATAGCAACACTCTAATACTTCCCCCACAATACGTTCATTCGGGTCAATTGATATTTTGAAGTACACCCCCTATTTCTTTGCTTTTAAGGGCAATGTCAAATGTCAAGATTTATCCTGTTAAACCCGTTTTGTGTTTGTTTAACCGGGACGCGACACCTTTGCTTTTTTTAAAAAACGCTAAAATATCGGGTCTGTCAAAAGTGTAGACGCGACACCTTGTTTTTCCATTGGGAGCCCCGGAATCACTTCGGGCTTCAATCAGTTCTGCAGCGGTTTTTCCGGTAACAGCCCATAACATCTTGTTTTGAACTTTTTTAAAGAAGTCCTGTGCCTGTTCGGAATCCTTATCATAATCAATTGCAGTAGCGTAAATATCCCGGATTTTCTGATAAAACCGCTTTTCCGATGAGCGGATGTCCCGGATACGAGCAAGCCACTCATCAAAGTAGTCCCACCGGTCAGCTTTCTTGAGCCGCTCATCATCCATGGCAAAGCCTTTTATGATATATTCCTTAAGAATATTGGTGGCCCATATACGGAACTGAGTGGCACGTTTAGAATTGACCCTGTAGCCAACAGCTATAATGGCATCAAGATTGTAATATTTTACCTGTTTGGTTTGAGTTTTACCCTCAATAGCTCCATGTTGAGTGGTATTTTCCAAAATGGAAACAACCACTTTTTCATCCAACTCACCGCTTTCAAAGATGTTTTTCAGGTGTTTAGATATTGCAGGAACATTTACATCAAAGAGCCCACCCATCTGCGCCTGTGTCATCCATATAGTCTCATTCTGAAAAACAGTATCTACCTTAATACGTCCGTCGTCGGTTTTATACAGTATTATTTCAGAATGGTTGGTTTCTTGTTTCATGATTCCTTCTCTCAAGATTCAAAACACCTAATTTGCATTTCATTTTCAAGCACATCTCATTTGATATTTTGAAGTACGACCCCTATTTTTATATAAGTCGGGCAGCAGGCTTCTGATTATTTTTCCTCGTTTTTTATTACCACTTCAATAATCTTGTTAAACTCATCCTTGTTACTGAACAGCCCTGAATTTGTCACATGTCAAGGGCAGACCCCGGATTTTCACAAGTTCATAATAGAAATCACGTTTGCCTGATGATATTTTTGACCATTTTATTTCAAAAAAAGGTGAGAGATTATGCTTTGATTTTAAAGCAGCAATCTCTCGATTATATATACTGGCCTTGTCTTTATCAGACCAAAGGGCACCTAAAACCATTGCTTTCTGGCCGTCATTGGGTAAGTGGCAGCTCTCATAACAGTATATATTGATTATATTTTCCATTCTTGCCCCCTCTACACACCAGCCATTTCCCGGCTCCGACCGGGGAATCTATGTTTTTATTTTTCCATTTCAAGATAAACAAGAGCTAATAGGAGATCTGACCCCTTTTTAATGATATTTTGTTTTGATATTTTGGAGTAGGACCCCTATTTCAATTTCTTGATTATATGTACTTGCCTCAACTTTATCAGACCAAAGGGTACCTAAGACCATAGCTTTCTGGCCGTCATTAGGTAAATGACAACTCTCATCACAGTAAATATTTATTATTGTTTCCATTTTTACTCTTTTATTTTCATAAGATCTATGTCAATGACAGTGCCTGGACCAGCTGCTTTTCTTTAACATTTATGGCTCTTGCGATATTCAGTAATCGTATCCATGCTTGATTTTATCTTTTGTTTTTTCCCTAATTCAGGATGCGTTTCTATAACCTTTTTAAGGCCCACAAATATCATGTCATAGAATTCCTTGGTGAGTATCTGATACACTTCAAACTCTAAGTTAATCTGGATTAGGAATGGACTGTATAAAATCCGCTCTTTGTTAAGCTCAACAAGTACCTGTTGCAATCTAGAATATTGTGTCAGTTTTGAATAGTTAAAACCTTTCTCTCTGCCCTTTAACTCTATTAGAGCGAGTTTATTATCTTTATAGGCTAAGAAATCAAAAGGCACACTTTGAGACATATCAGGTGAATAAATCTTTTTAAACTTCTCTTTTTTTAATATGTCTTCTGCTATGGTTTTAAATAATTGTTCCCTGTTTTGATTATTGTCGGCCTTAATAAAATCATCGATAGTTAGGTCATAATCTCGCAATTTATAGCTTCCACCCATTATTTTATATTCCATAAAGTTCCTCCTTTAAGAGAAAGAGGGGCTGTGGTGGCAACTTAATCGAATGAAGTTACGATGGAACCACAGATATATTTAAAAATTTATAAACTTATGGGCATCCCCTTTGTCACAATTTCCCGATAACCCACAGCAATTATGGCATCGAGGTTATAGAAGTCCCTGGTCCGGGTTACCTGCCGGCTGCCTTCCTGTTGAACTGTTTCCATTTTTGAAATAGTTACTTCTCTTTGCAGTTCCCCCTCTTCAAATATATTATTTAGATGTTTGGATATTGCAGGAACATTTACATCAAACAAATCGCTCATCTGAGCCTGTGTCAGCCATATAGTTTCATCCTGAAAGATAGTATCTAGCTTAATCCGGCCGTCGTTGGTTTTATAAAGGATGATTTCAGACTGGTTGTTTTTTTCTTTCATGATCCCTACCCTCAATATTCAAAACATCTTAATTGAAATTTTCAACTACGATTCCTATTTCATTGACCAGTGAAGAATGAAGGTCTGACCCCTAGCTTTTCACTATCTTGGTCTTAAATCTCAACATTCCTATCGAACAATGAAAAGTCTTATTTCTTTAATGCACGCTCTGCACGAACGTTCCTCTCTCCGCGCTATTTTGTCCCATGTCGAGGTCTAATCCCGGTATTATCAACTTTAAAACTTAACAGCGTCACCCTTTACGTCCTCATATTTACAATAAAGGATAGATAATGGTGTCCCGATCCCAGTCGGGCTTATGTTCTTATCTGGGCTCTGGTCCTTAACCGGACAGGGACTAATGCGGGTATTTCGGCTTTTATTCTTTGATATAGTTCAGCATCTCCATTATTAATATCTATAGTCACAATGGCAGAATAAATTATCCCTGATGGTTTTGACGCGCCATAATGCCAGTCTGAACGCGCTTGTGCGTGAACATCAATCATGGGGTTCTTAACTGAGTTAAATAATTTAGTTTTGGTCCAGTAGTGTTTGGCTGTGTCCCAGACGCCAATATCGCGTCGTTCTTGTTCTGTAAGATATAGTCGTTTTTCAAATTTATATACGCTATCTGATCTTGGTAATGAACTGATTTTTGCACCATTGGATTTAAGCCTTTCAACTTTTTCCGATTCATTAAAGATATCGATTCTTTTAGGTGATGAATCATCAATTCTATAGCTATACATATCACAATGCGGTCTGAAAGTTACATCTGTCCCCGCCAGCGAGTATTCATCAGGCATTGCAGGAGAAATACCTGTAGCATGTACCAATGTCCAACGGAATTGCACTTTACCGTTTTCGAGGACATCATTATAAAAAGGTATTCTGAGAATGCCTCTTCTACCAAATGGGATATGTCCATTGTATATAAGCGTCACACAATTCTGTGAACAGAGCAATAATTCCTCAAGAGGAGTTGTTAGTGGCCCCCACCCACAATAATCTTCCCATCCTTCAAGGAAGGAATTATGAATAAGTAAAGCTTTAACAGTTTGAGGTGTAATTATAGCTTTATCATTTACCCTATAGAGTAATTCTCCAGCAAGAGAGCAGGCTAGAGGTGCGGCGAAACTTGTTCCTTGTACCCCGGCATATTTCCCCTCCTCACCAGCTACTAAAATATTAAAAGGTTGGGTTCTGTCGCCACCAAACATATGTATATCCGGTTTTATTGCATTGCCACACCTTCCTGGGCCAACGCAACTGTAGTCAGCTCTTACAGGATCACCATTAGAGTTTCTGATATATGCCCCAACACCTATTCCATTAACCATATCTGACGGAGGCTGGATACGGTTCCTTGGATATACTTTGTCACCATCATTCCCTGCAGCGATAATAAATAGTACATCGTATTCATAAGCAAGACGATCCAGAGTAGAAGTAAACAAATCAACATCATCATCCTCTACAGGGATATTGGGGCCAAAGCTTAATACATAAGTTTTAATGTTATAGTTATTCGGATTTGTTACAGTCGCTTCAATCCAGTCAACAACTTTATATAAATCAAGTGAAAGACCATGTTCAGGTGGAACGGGGAAGACTCTAAAAGATCTTACACCGAATTTAGGGGCAGGATAAGATATATTTGGATCGTATGGCCCATAAAAGAGAGCTCCGCAGACGGCTGTACCGTGTGATAAATAATCGTCATGAGGAGGCTCAGATGTTAGATTTTCTTCAACAACCCACGGACCAAGATGATTTAAATTCAAATCGACGCCGCCATCAAACATTCCTATTTCTGGTAGTGTCATTCGCATTGGATCAATATCTGGTGGATGGTTTGCATCTTGTAACTCTCCATGACTTATTCTCGGAAAGGATATATTTGGCATTACACGCATCGATCGTAAAGGATTAAAAGAAGCCAATTTTGAAATATGACTTGATTTTATCTTGGCTGGCATAAACCGTGGGGAATCGACACCACCACTCCTTACCCAATTAAATAAAAATCGAGGATATTTTTCCGATACAAGGGTGGATTGTATTTTTTTTAAACACTCTTGCCATTCCCGTTGTTCCATTGGGTGAAATATTAGTTCAAAAGTTTCATCAGAAAACTTTGTGTCAGCAAACCTTGTAACTTTTTTTGAATCCTGAAAATGAAAGCTATCTATATATGTTATCTCCTTTTGCTCTGATTTGTTTAAATCTGATCTTGCAAGACGTTTTAAAGTTGACTCAATATTTTGGGGGCTTGATTTTATAAAAAGCCGTCTGCTCTTCTTTTTTTCTTGCAGAAGAGTATTGTCTCGATATTTTTGTTCCCACGATATGGAACCGACAATATTCCAGTTTGATTTGTTTATCCAATTTACAGGAAGATAGCTTTTAGCGATGAATGAGGAGTCTAGGTCCATACAAAAAAAGATGGAATTATCAAGCCGTGTATATGAATCAAGCTCATCCAACATTTTTTCTAAATATGGTTTTATTTTAGTTCTTGCTTCCTCGTAACTTCTAATATCTTTTTTCGGTCCAGGAGTTGAGATATAACTGGCGTTACTGGTTAGAATTTCAGCTCTTCCAAGAACCGGTAAGATTTTATCAGCCATTATATCCTCCTTTTATTACTTACTTAATGTAATTTGATATGGTTGTGTGAGATACTCCTAATATTGTGGCCATCTTTCTGTAGGTGAAATATTTCGGCGCTGCCTTATAGGCATTTTTAACGAATTGTGAGATTTCGTCTTTTGGGAACACTCTGCCTTTCATTTCTCTTTCCAATTCGTCGCAAACAGCCTCAGTTAATGACAATTTTTCTAATATTTCACGTGATTTAATTTTTTGGACCAAACTCTTTAAGTCTGCCCCACTTGCATCAGGTAAACCAGCGGCTATCATCTTAAAAAGATCTTTATTCTTTTTATTATCCCCATAGTAGAGGCTAAGAATATCCATTTTTAGGTTAAAATCTGGAATTGTTAATTCTATCCATCTTGAAAATCTACGTTTGAAAGCTACGTCAAGTTGCTCTGGTAAATTCGTTGCGGCCACGACAATAGAGTCTTCAGGCCATGACTCCACTTCTTGAAGTAGGACCGCAACAACTCTTCTCATTTCACCAACATCGAATCCGTTTTCTCTCTGGTATCCAAGTGCATCAAACTCATCCAGTAAAAGAAGACATGGTTCTATTTTAGCTCTGTCAAGCGCTCTTTTTAAATTCTGTCCTGTTTGCCCCAGGTAGCTGGTAACAACAGACGCAATGTTGAGGCTGAAAAGTGGAAGTTCAAGTCGTGAAGCAAGCCAATATGCAAGGCTTGTTTTTCCGGTTCCTGGCTTACCAATCAACGCCAGACTTGAAGGTGCAGAAATCCCTGCATTTTGAAGTGCAATACGATTTTCTCTCTCTTGTACAAATCTGCTTATTATTTTTTGAGTATCAGAAGTTAAAATTGGAGGTTGGATGTCAGAGGGCACTTCGAGACGAGTCATGAGTTCTAAGCCTGAGTCTGTATCCTTTGGTTTTTCGTCTAAAGAATTGAAACGACGTAAAGCTCCTATGCCTCCAATATTTGATACAATACGTGAAAGACGTGATGCCAGGTCAGGATTTTCTTTATTAAGTTTCGGAAGACTTCTTCGTATTTTAAGTAACAACTCATCATCAGGCCTTCGAGCCGCAATGCTTGTAATGTTTTCAATGAGATTATATATTGTTTCCATATGATATATTTGTAAAAATACCATAAATTTGTCAAGCATAATTTACAAATATAATTAAAATATAGTTAAAACAGTATGATATTGACTAGCAAAGCTGTAAAGATAAATAAACGAAAACCTTGGAGGAACAATTTTATGAAGAAACATAAAGAAACGTGAAGAAACGGGGTCAGCCCTTGACTGTGGCATTTTAGTGACGCCTTAAGACGATAAAAGAGTCAAAGTCAAGGGCTGACCCCGATCTGTTTATTATCCAGATTTATGAGACGCCTTCTTACTGGTTATGTCATAGGGTTTAATTTCAGACATAAAAAAAGAGGGCAGTTATTTCAGAACCGGTACAAATCTATAATATGCCAGGAAGATATATATCTAATTGAACTGGTTCGGTATATTCACCTGAACCCGGTTCGGGCAGGAATAGTTAATACCCTGGATGAATTGAAGAAATAAAGGGGGACGCTCGTTAATAATTTAATTGACAAACTTAGAGAGGCAGAATAATTTCATGCCATGCCAAGAACAGTCTGAAGAGAGCCATGACAAAAGACAAATACACAGACAACAGGGATATAATCTAAATCGCATAGCAGAGCATGTTGCTTAGGCGCTGAGAGTTGATCCAGAAGATGTCTTTTCAAAAGGTCGACAGGACAGGAAAGTAAAAGCAAGGAGCCTGTTATGTTACTGGGAGCCAATTATTTTTTTGAAAAATAAGTTATTAAATTATTAACGAGCGTCCCACTTTATTTATTAAACGTTCGTCATCAAGGATGAACCCTTTTACAATATATTCTTTCAGCCGTCCTGTAGCCCATATGCGAAAACGTGTCGCAACATGGCTTTTCACCCGGTAGCCGACTGATATGATCATGTCCAGATTGTAATAATCAAGCGGACGTTTTACTTCCCGACTTCCTTCTTTTCGAACTGACAAGTATTTCTTGACAGTTGCCTCCGGAACCAATTCACCCTCTTCAAAGATCTTTTAAATATGAAGGCTTATGTTTTGCTTTGTTGTTTGGAACAATTCTGCCATCATTTGCTGAGTCAACCAGACAGTTTCATCTTCCAGGCGCACATCCAGCTTGAGTTTACCATCTTCAGCCTGGTAAACCAGAAATTGTCCTTTTGAATGCAACAAGGCTTGATTTTCCTTTTCTTTCATATTGTACACACCTTCGTATACCGGTTTATGAGCTGGAATATCCACTCATTATTATCCCGGTAAATATTATTCCCACATCACCAATTTTTGAGGTGTAAAAGTAAAACTGTTTGACCCGGCCTCATATGTTAAAGCATCAAATTCGATGCCTTAAGATCACGCCTGATATCAGTAAACCCGTTTTGTATACTGCTTATGAATATCTTAAGTCGGGCAGCAGGCTTCTGATTATTTTTCCTCGTTTCTTATTACCACTTCAATAATCCTGTTAAACTCATCCCTGTTACTGGACATCTCTGAATCTGTCACATGTCAAGGGCAGACCCCGGATTTTCACGGATTTTCACAGAAGAAAAAGATACTGGGCGTTACGTGCAGGAATGTCATTGTAGGGCGGAAAAAATAGGCTGATAAAAACAGACTGAAGGCTGTTAGGTTTTATTGCTTTTCCTTCAGCCCTCAGCCTAATCCGCTTAATTATTTCCGGTTCAAAATCCATATATCTTCTTGAATTTATCATTAAGATAGCGCAGATAGGGCGCTGGATCTATCCCTGAACCTGTTACCTTTTTAACAAGCTCCTGGGGCATGAATTTGCGTCCGTGGCAATGGATATTGGTTCTGAGCCAGCCGAGAAGGGTATCAAATCTGCCCTTGCGGATCTGTTCTGTAAGATCCGGAATGTCCTGATTTATCTTCTCCCACAACTGTACCGAGATAAGATTGCCAAGCGCATAGGTAGAAAAATATCCAAAGGCGCCCAGGGACCAGTGAACATCCTGAAGGACGCCCTGTGCATCATCCGCCGGTTCAATGCCAAGGTATTCCTTCATTTTGGCATTCCATATCTGCGGAAGATCCTTTACCTTTATCTTCCCCTCGATGATTCCGATCTCCAGCTCAAGCCTGAGCATAATATGCAGATTATATGTGGCTTCATCAGCTTCTACCCTTACGGGTGAAGATTCAACCCTGTTAATGCCTTTGTAAAACGTGTAAAGATCCACTCCATTCAACTGCGGAAAATATTCCTGGAGCCTGGGATAGTAATATTCCCAGAAAGGCAGGGACCTTGCCACAAGGTTTTCCCACATCCGGGATTGAGACTCGTGTACGGCAAGAGAAGCCCCCTCTGTAAGGTTTGTTCTCTCCAGGTCCCGGGAATGTCCCTGTGCATAGAGGGCATGCCCTGCCTCATGAACAGTACTGAAGAACATGGTATTGAAAAATAAAGGATCAACCCTGGTTGTTATCCGAACATCATTGATGCTGAATTCGGTTGTAAATGGATGCTGTGATTTATCCTGGCGTCCGCGCGTCATTTCATACCCCATTCCTTTAACAACCTCTATCCCGAAATCCCACTGCTTTTTTTCATCAAAGTTCTGATAAAGAAATGAGTTTTCCACCTGTTCTTTCTGTCCTATTGTCTTTACCAGGCTCACCTGTTTGGGCCGTAATTCATCAAAGATCTTTGTCACTTCGGACGTTTTCATTTCAGGTTCATAGATATCTAAAAGGACATCATAAGGATGATCAGCGGGAGGAAAAAACTCAATATAGCGGAGAGTAAGGTCAACAATCTTTTCAAGATGCGGCTGGAAGATCGAGAAGTCTGACTTTGAACGTGCCTCGGCCCATGCATGATGGGCTAATGACGTTACCTGCGCCCTTTCAACAACAAAATCAGGAGTAACACATGTTGCACGCTCGTAATCCCTTATAGCAAATCCGATCATCCTGGCATCGTCCGAATCAGGATCCAGCGAATCCCTGCTGATCCTCAATTCGTCAAGCAGCTTTCCGAGTTCCCCGGATGTTGCCATTTCGTGTTCCAGCTTCCCCAGGGTGCCCAGCTGCCGGGATCGTGCCTCGGCACCTCCTTTTGGCATTAAGGTCTGCTGATCCCATTCAAGTAATGCAATCGAGGCCTTGAGATCGGCTATTTCTGCAAGGATATCTCTAAGTTTCTGTATTTTTTGTTTCATTGTATATCTCCTTGTTCGTAATTTACGATAAAGTCTATAGACGCACCTTCCCAATGACCATCTTCACCAGTTCGTCATCCTGGCCGGGAACCGGGGCAACAACCCGCTTCTTTCCTTCCTTCACAACAGTATGCAGGCGCCCGGAGTCATGAATAATGGAAATAAGAGCGCGCTCCTCTTCGGATTTTTTGGGACTTTTCATCAGATTTAAAAGCCGTGCCAGCCTGAATAATGTGACAAGTGCCCCGGTGTTCAGGTTCCTGCTCCATGAGTACGCTGCTGAGCCGCACAGGCAGCATGGTGATATACTATCAAACTGCCCGCGGTCTTTGAAGCCCTGAATACCGGGTACCGGGTAGAACAGCGACAGGCCGATGATAGTTTTTTTATCGGATAAAAACCGGAGGTTTTGGGCAACAGTCTCTTTTGTGTCGTCAGGAAAGCCGCAGATTACATAAGTGATAACAGGTATAGACTGCTGCGCGATGATATTGAGCAGAATGCTGTAATGATCGAGGTTGATTGTGCGGTCCGTGCCGGTCAATATATCCTGCGACAGGGATCCGAGGGTAAAGTTGAACTGCACAAACCCTGCCTGAATAAGTTCCCTGCACTGGTCTTCCGAAAGCAGCCTGTAGTCAAGGCCGTTTTCCGCAGTAAAGCGGACACGGGGGAATCTCTTCCTGCACTCTTCAATTACAGACCTCAAAAAAGGAAAATCATACAGAAGGTTATCATCCTCGAAATTGATGGATACTTCCTGTTCTGCAGGTATTTCAGGAATTTCATCGAGCCTGCGGTTGAACTGTTCCAACGAACAGTGCCGGAACTTTCTCCCATGTGCCAGGTGATTTGAACAGAATCTGCACGACGCAGGACATCCCCTGGATAATGATGCGGTAAGAACGGTCCGGTGCCGGTTTTCAAAGGTCCTTACGATCAAAGGCTGAAGCGTTTCCGCAGTAGTGAACACGTCAGCGGGATTTATACGACAGATACCCGGCTCTTTCCACCCAAGGCCGGGAACGAGTTGAGGATCTGTACTGTTATTTTCAAGAAAACCGATAAATGTGGGAAGGCATACCTCGGCCTCACCGCTTAAAGTATAATCAATCTGTGCGCGGTTAAGGAAATATTCGGGATAGACACTGACTCCGGCTCCGCCAGCGACGATCGTCATTTCGGGAAAACGCTTTTTTATAACCTGTGAGAGTTCCATAACCGGTCCACTGTAACAGAAAGCAAAGCAACTGATAAAACAGACCTCGGGCATAAACCCTTTGATTTGATCTGCTATCATATCGTATGAACTGCCGAAGTGTTGAAACCTGGTAAAGTATGACAGCCTGCCCGTTTCCTGCCTGACAATAAATTCATCCAGATATGACAGCTCTTGAGGAAGCGGTATTTGAGCACTTGATTTCCCCTGGTTAAGGCCATCAATCAACAGGGTGTTTATACCTGATGCGCTTAAAATCCTGTAAACCGCCTGCGCCCCCAGCGATGAAATACGGTGGGGAGTGATATAAAAATCCTGAATCGGAGGAATGATAATCGCGGCTCTAATCATGTCTGTGTACCTGCATGTCCCGGAAAATTATCAGCTTTTGTCGTGACAAATATTTTGTAAAAATAAAATATATCATTTTAACCAACCACGGAGAACACTGAGGGCACGGAGAATTTATCTTTTAAACTTTTACTCCGTGCTCTCCTTGGTGAAAATGTATGTTATTATATTTAAACCATGATTCCAATTAATTTTGGACACGAATGATCGTGTTTTATTGATTACTCTACAAAGTTTATGTGACGAAAAGAGGTAAGGGATTCTGACCGGCTTGACAGTAAAGGGCCGTAAAAGGTAATTTTACAACATAACACCAGGAACTGGAAGGAGGCCCATATATGAAGGAAATAAATGGAAAGACAGCATTCATTACCGGTGGTGCAAGCGGGATCGGCCTGGGGATGGCGAAGGTATTTGCCTCTGCCGGCATAAGAGTGATTATTGCCGATCTTCGTAAGGATCATCTGGAAAGCGCTGTTTCATATTTTGAAGGAAAAAATCCGGCTGTTCATCCGATTCTCCTTGATGTATCGGACAGGGCCGGATTTGAAAAGGCTGCTGTAGAAGCAGAAAAGGTGTTCGGGCCTGTTGATATATTGTGCAATAATGCAGGGGTTAATATAATCAGATCAATGGACCAGGCGCAATATGAAGACTGGGACTGGCTGATGGATGTCAATCTCGGCGGAGTTTTCAATGGCCTTATGACCTTTATTCCGCGGTTGAAGCAACTCGGGAGCGGTCATATAGTAAATACATCTTCAATAGCAGGTATAGTGGCAGGCCCCGGGACCGGCATTTATTCTGCTACAAAATTTGCCATTCGTGGATTGTCGGAAGCGCTGCGTTATGACCTTGCACCCTTTAATATCGGTGTTTCGGTTCTGTGTCCAGGGACAGTGGCAACGAATCTGGAGCAGAGTGAAGAAAACAGGTTAGAAAGATTTGAAGGCAATATCGATGAGGAAACCCGTAAAGCCCGGGAATTTACCGGGAATATCTTCAGGGAAGTATTGCCCACGGGCATGACTCCTGTGGAGGTCGGAGAAAAGGTTTTACAGGGGATACTGCATAATGATTTCTATATCCTGCCCCATCCCGAGTTTAAAGAAGAATTTAAGGAATCCTTTGATGAGATAATTGCTGCACTGCCTGATGAGCCGTTTGATCAGAAGCGCGAGGTGTATGAGGAACAGCGAAGGCAGTCACGCAGGGACGCGCGCGCCAGGGCGAATAACGTGGAATGATGACAATAGCGGTGGCAATAATTTAACCCGGATCGCAGGAGTGAATGCGGCATCTCTTTCTCCCTTGCGGTCCGGTTGTATCCCAATCGGTTCAGGTAATAAATCAGGGAACCTTATATTTAAGATCATGGCATTGAGCGCAATAATTCACTGAGCTTTTATGCTGGTGATGGCACTTGTTACAATCCGGAACTTTTCCATCATGGGGAGAAAAATGCGGATTTATTTCCAGTCTGTTACTCGAATCAATCAGCGACTTCGTATCGTGACATGCCTGACATACCTTCGAGTCAACAGGCTTGGGAGAGGCCGGATCTTCATGGCATCCTTTGCATGATACACCATTCAATCGATGTATATGGCTTAAAGGAATCTTTGTCTCCAGGCTGGTTTTACCCTCATGGCATGCACCGCATTCGTCGCCCGTCATATCCTTTGTATCAACATGGCCTTCAGGCAGCACTTTTTTATCCGTGTGGCAGGCCGCACAGTCCCCGGGTTTTGGTGAAACAGGCGCAGTTACAGGTGTGGCTGGTTCTTTTATTTTTGAAACACCGCAGGATATCAAAGGGAGCAGAAAAAGACCTATTAACAGATGCTTTATTATATATTTATGCAATTGTGTGTCCTCTTGAATTCAAAAATTTCAGATATGATTTTCGCGATAAAGATATACAAAGCATAACCTTATGTGTCAATTTTAAAATGTTACCCGCTTTAATCCGCCAGAGGCGGACGAGGGTTTAATCCTCCGCCACCTGGAGCGTTTCATTGCCTTTACAGATGCCCCGCTGTTCTGCGGCGGGGTAGATCATTATCTCTGAAAAAACTGCGATTTATCGGGCTGTTTTCCTGTTGACATAGAATTTGCAAGACCATATGATCTTTTCCTTTAAAAACGCAGCAAGTCAGGAGGGCTTCGGGCTTTGCGGAATAATGACTATTTGTTGAAAGTGACGAGGGATAATTTGAACGCGGTCACATGGGGCGGGAAACGAGAGATAGTAAAATGAAGGTTCTTGTATTCAGCTCTTACATTGAAAACTGGAATGCAGTTCGCCCTGAGGCGGAAATATTTATTGAAATGGCAAAACAGGGGCACTCGATAACCGTTGCTACCCAGGGGAGCGCCAAATATGTCGAGCGGTTTCTGAAAAACGGCATCCGGGTCATTGATTGTTACCCGAAGAGGAAAATCTGTTTAAAAAGCATCAGAACCCTTAGGGATGAACTTAAGAAATCATCCTATGACATTGTATTTGCCACAAACTCCCGGACCATACCAAATGCCGCAATAGCGTGTGTGGGCCTGCCTGTTAAACTGGTAACATACAGGGGAGTTACCAGCGGGATGCATCGCCATGATCCTTCAACGTACCTTACAAACCTGAACCCGCGGATAGATGCTATTATCTGCAATGCCGAGGCCGTGCGTCAGTATGTTATAAAACATATATGGATGAGCAGGGATAAGGTAGTAACGATATACAAGGGCCAGGATCTCGAATGGTTCAGGGGCGGGAAAGCCGATGTGAAACAGTTCGGCATCCCTGAAAATGCCTTTCTGGCTGTATGCGTGGCAAACGCCAGGCCGAGCAAAGGTCTTGATGTTTTGATCGACGCATGTGAATATCTCCAAGCTTTTAATGATATCCACGTCCTGATAGTCGGAAAGGGCACCGATTCAAAGATTTATACCAGCCTGAAAGATAAAAAATCCATGCGCGACAGGATCCACCTGGTGGGTTTTCGTTCAGATGCTTTCCAGATTATCGCAGCGGCAAGTGTGTATGTTCAGCCTTCTTTAAAAGGGGAAGGCCTTACAAAAACAGTAATGGAAGCCATGGCACAGAGTGTCCCGGCAGTTGTGACCCCGGACGGCGGATTGCCTGAGATGGTTAAAGACGGTGTGACCGGGTATGTCGTTCCTAAACACAATCCAGGGGCCATAGCCGAAAAAATTATTGAAATATATAAAAATCCAGATATGGCAAAAAGAATGGGGGGAGCCGCCCGAAACCGTTTACTGGATAAATTCAGCGTTGCCAATTCTGTCAAAGGTCATATGGATTTTTTTTCTCTGCTTCTCGGTAAGAGGTAATTTATGAAATTAAAAGAATATTTTTATATGCTGGGTTTAAAACCCCGGGAAAAAAGATATGGATACCGGGTAAAACAATTTAATCTGGATTCCTTCGGGGTCGTTGAATATGCCCAGTGGAAACATCCTGCCGAAACAGATAAATTTATAAAAGAAGGCGATGTTTCCAATCTGAAGACATTTCTTAAGAATGGAGATTTTTGTATTGATATCGGGGCTCATACCGGAGACACTGCAGTCCCGATGGCCCTCGCGGTGGGAAAAACCGGGTTTGTTCTGGCCCTGGAACCAAATCCATTCGTCTTCACCGTGTTGAATAAAAATGCCAGTCTTAATAAAAGCCATACAAATATTCTTCCTATGATGATTGCCGCATCTGAACAGGATGGGGATATTGACCTGGAGTACTCCGACTCCGGGTTTTGCAATGGAGGCCATCATGAAAATATCAGCAGATGGAAACACGGGCATGCTTTCAACTTAACAGTTACAGGGCTCAATTTATCCGGTCTGCTGCGTGACAGGTTTTCAGAAAAGCTGCCTCATTTAAGATATATAAAAGTGGATACCGAAGGATATGATTTGAGTGTCCTGAAATCAATAAGTGATATTATAGAAGAGTATAAACCCTTTATTAAGACCGAAATATTCAAGCTCACGGACAGGGTTTACAGGGAAACATTGCATTCATTTTTATCGGATAAAGGATATTTGATCTATAAAGTTAAGGATGATATGGATTACAGAGGCGAAGAACTCAAAAAAACAGATATGCTAAAATGGAAGCACTATGATATCTTCTGTGTTCCAGTTGACTGACATTTTACGGCGGTGTCAGAAACTCAAAAGGCGAACTGATCTTTTCAGGGCAGGCCCTTGGAAATCCCATATCCGCATCGCAGAACCCCAACCAGGATCCCGGGGGTGTGTTCGACATTGTCCGGATAGCTTTCAATGATCCGAATCTCGACCGGCATAAGTTCGATCTTGACAGGGACATGCCGCTCATAGACAGGGCGGCAGGGTATGTCGATACGGTGGATCCTGATTCTGAAAAATAAATGAAAGGAAGGAGCTTTAATGTCAAAAACAGTTTTAAAATCAATTTATACAATTATTGTGAGCATGGCGATGGTAATATCCATAACAGTCTTAGCAGATGCAGCGAATAACTCAGGTGCTAATGACACGGTCGATCTTAAAAACGGTGATAAGGTGACAGGAACTGTTTTAAACGATACATTCACCGTATCGACGGCATATTCATCCATTACTCTTAAAAAGGATAAAATATCGCAAATAGGGATTCATTCCGGAAATCAAAATGATGACGTAGTTGATCTCATTGCAGGAGGATCAGTGGAGGGAACGATTGATGAACCTGCCATTTCACTGAAACTTGATTCAGGCAAGATTATCTCCATTGAGAAAGAAAAATGCAGCAGGATTATTTTTAAAAGAAAAACTGAATAAAGTTTTTACGAAAATTTTGATTCGATTCCGCATATAATAGTCTTTACAGGCGGCTGGAATCCATGGGCATGCGCAGCGTGCCCATATAATTTGGCGTGTCCGAATATATGTATATAAAATATGTGGCACTTCTTGCAATATCCCTGATGCCGGCCTTTCTGTTCAGTTGCAGTGGATATATACCAGTTAACGAATACAGGCCCGCACCGATTATAGAAAAGACTATCCCCAGGATGGGTCATGCTATTCAGGCAGGCGCTTTTTCAAGGCTTGAAAATGCCGTCCGGTTAGCTGAATCTCTTCAGAAACTCGGGCTTGAACCCTATTATTTTAAAGACGATTCGGGCCTCTACAAAGTCCGGTTTGGTAATTTCACATCCAGAGAACTGGCGCTCGCAAGAGCTAATGATCTTTGCGAAAATCATATAATTGGGGAATTTTATATTGTAGGCCCGGAAGATTATCCCTGGCGAAAATATAATGTCCCGATTAATACGAGTGTCTTAAGAAAAGAGATAGTCCGGACGGCAAAGAGCTTTATCGGTATCCCTTACCGCTTTGGAGGCGAAACCGCTACTGAAGGTTTTGACTGCAGCGGATTAACCATGGCTTCCTACCGGTTAAACGGGCTCGATCTCCCCAGAAACAGCCGCCAGCAATGGGCTGCCGGAAGGGCTATAGACAAAAAGGATGCCCTGGAGGCGGATCTCGTGTTCTTCGATACAAAAGGAAATGGCAGGGTCTCACATGTAGGAATCTATATAGGAAACGGCCGGTTCGTCCACGCACCGAAAACCGGTAAAACGATCCGCATAGACTCACTCTCAAATCCCTATTTTAAAAAACATTTTCTTGGCATAAGAACGTATCTATAGGTACTGCTTTTCTCTGACCCCAATATACATTATTTACCCCATTCCATTTCTCTGCGATGACCTTTATCTTATTTACATAATTAATTTTAATTTACTAACTTGGGAGAGGTGTTTGTAATAAATAGTATTTTTCAGACGTACTTATAAATTTTCATTAAAAAGATTGGAGGAGTTATGAAAAATCAAATTTATAATAAATTTTTTCAGTTAAGATATTTAGGATATTTGATCCCGGTACTTCTCCTGCTCAGCGGGAGCATCGCCTTTGCAGCAGGAAAAGGAGAACTCAGGAAAGGTGAAATAACAGATGATGGGCTGACCGTTGTAAAGTCTACCAGGTTTACTGAAACGGAAATAAAAAAAGGCGTCAAATGGTCCGAATATACCAAATACGAGATCTCTCCTGTTGAAGTGAGTTTTCGAAAGGACTGGAAACAGGACTATAATCAGAATCAAAGGAGTTTAACGCAACAGGTTACTGATAAGGACATGGAAAGGATAAGAACAACCATCAGTAAGATTGCCTATGAAGAACTTAATAAGGCCTTGCAAAAAAAGGGCAATCTGACCAGGGTGGATACCGTCGATTCAAATACATTGATTTTTAAGCCAAAAGTAATCAATCTGGATATATATGCACCTGATGTACAGAATTCACAATCCGTTACCAGGAGCTATGTCAGACAGGCGGGTAAAGCCACATTGTTTCTGGAGGTCTATGATGGAGTGAGCGGGGCAATTCTCGGCCGCTGGGTGGATACCCGCGAAGACACCGACAGGGGGTATTTCGACTGGGCAAACAGGATAACCAACAACGAACGGATGAGACTTATCATTCGTTCCTGGGCGGATCGTCTGGTAGAAGGGCTGGATAAATTGGAAGCCGGTAAATGATTTTTTTCGAATAATTATAAGATACGTTATTAATTTTAAGGATTTAATATTTAGCCGAGGGCTATCAAGGATGAACGGGATAGCCCTCAGTTTATAAGGCTGGATGGGAATCAGAGCTTACTTTCTTTTAGAATGACCCCAATGACCCCAATGATTCGGACCAGGAACAATCCTGTTATCGATTGCAAAAGCACCGTCGAAATTAATTACCGCCCAGGCGGTTCCGGTATGAGGGTCTACGCCATAGGTCCCCAGGGTATAACCGACCTGCCATGGACCGGATATAAAAACAGGTGTACCGCCATAGTTCATTTCAACCGCATTCGCCCAGGCGCCTGCTTCTATAAACTTCTGATCAATCTGGGCTATTATATTAGCTGCCACAGTATTGGGATTATAACCATCATCTGATTTTGTCCACTGTGTATCCGAAATAACACCAAATGACCACTTATCAATATGATGTGAATTATCTGTAGCGAATGCCGGGTTTGTCAGACCAGCCAGGCAAATGACTGTGCCCAGAGTCCCTATGACTTTCATTTTAAATGTCTTCTTTTTATTAAAATTTAATTCTTTCATTCCGTAATCTCCTTTCAAAAACTCTGTTTTATAGTTATATTCATTCCTGTGTTATCCTCTTTATCTTTATTGTCTGCCCCTTTTTTCATCCCCCTTTCTTTATGAAATTTCAATTTTTCACCTGAAGAATTGCTGTTTTTTTCTGGTTTAATCTTAATAGGCAGGTGTTTGGATATTATTTTTGTTTTATAAAAAGTTGATTAATTTTTCGTAAGAAACCAATAAGTGAGACGACTCTAATATCGATTTTTGTATTTTAAAAAAACAGGATCACTATTTGTTGAAGGTGTGTAATTAATCTTGTTGACACACAAAACTATCCCACTTATTCTCATTCAAAAGCGATTTTCATAAACACTGTTCTACCCCGACCGGGAAGTATGAAGTGGGATATTAAAACAGACAGGGAGGACGAATGCCCGCGCGTGTAAATATCCGTCTGGAACGGTCAATGGGCCTTATCGGCACCACTGGTGTTGGTGTGGGTGCTATCGTCGGCGGCGGAATCCTGGTAATGGCAGGGACCGCATTCGTTTCTACCGGTCCGGGTGCCATTGTCGCGTTTTTCCTGAACGGTGTCATAGCCGTGTTAACCGCCCTGAGTTATGCGGAAATGGCTGCGGCCTTCCCCGAATCAGGGGGGGCATACACCTTTTCAAAAAAAGTTCTGTCCGCACCGGCGGCTTTTATGGTGGGATGGGTGACCTGGTTCGCATCCGCAGTGGCAGCCGTTCTCTATGCATTGGGATTTGCTTCCTTTGCCGCGGTTGGAATGGATCGGATAATTCAACTGTCACATCTCGCTATCCCCTTTTCTTTGACATCACGTGGTGGAATAATTTTGCTGGCCGTGGGCGCTACAATGTTCTACAGCTTTTCCCTCGTCCGCAATTCCACGGGTGGAAAGGATTGGGCTACCTGGGGGAAAGTCCTGGTATTTCTTGTTATTATCTGCGCCGGTCTCCTGATTTTAATCCTGAGTCCTCTTCATGGCATGGGCGACCATCTGCGCCCGTTTTTTACACAGGGGGCGCCAGGGCTTTTCAAGGCCATGGGATTTACCTTCATCGCGTTACAGGGTTTCGATCTCATTGCCGCCGTAGCCGGGGAGGTGAAAGATCCTGAAAAGAACATACCGCGTGGAATGCTTCTTTCTCTGGGGATTGCGCTCTGCATCTACCTGCCTCTCCTGTATGTGATCGCAACAATTGGTATTACACCCGGTCAGGATATAGTTCATATGAGCCTTTCCCATCCCGACACGGTGGTTGCAGTAGCTGTAAGCAATTTTCTGGGTCCCTTTGGATACTGGCTCGTCATGGTTGCAGCAATACTCGCAATGCTGTCGGCACTGCGCGCCAATCTGATGGCTGCTTCCAGGGTAGCAATGCGAATGGCGCTCGATCGCGGCCTTCCCCGTGCCCTGGGGCGAATCAACAGGTCCAGAAAAACGCCGGCTTATTCGATTGTATTGACGATGGTCATGGTAATAACCATCGTCCTGATAATTCCGAATGTTGCCTCGGCAGGTGCTGCGGCCAGCCTGATCTTTCTGATATCGTTTACTCTTACCCACTGGACAGCCATCCTTGCCCGCATGCGGGTGGGGGCAGGGGCATTGCCGTTTCGGGTTCCGTGGTTTCCTGTCCTGCAAATCACGGGAGGAACGGCCTGCCTCGGGCTCGCTGTTTTTCAGGGGACGCAGGTACCATCCGCAGGTATTGTCAGTGCTGTCTGGCTGGGGGCGGGGCTTGTACTCTATCTGGTTTTTTTCGCCCGGCGCGCCCGGATTGTCGATATCTCCAGCACTGCGTTGGATCCCGGCCTGCAGCGGTTAAGAGGGCGCAGCCCTCTCGTCCTGGTTCCGGTTTCCAATCCCGTTAATGCCGGTTTCATGGTTTCCCTGGCTACAGCCATGGCGCCGCCGGCAATCGGACGTGTGCTGCTGCTTTCGGTTATGAACCCTCCCGAAAACCTCTCGAAAGACACACCGCCGGCCCAGCTCGAAGCCTCACAGGCAGTGTTGAAGGATGCCCTGACCGCCTCCTTTCGTTTTGGACTTGCGCCCGAGGCCCTGGTTACAGTGGCTCCCCGCACCTGGAATGAAATCATCCGGGTTGCTAGGGACTACCAGTGTGAGAGCCTGCTGCTGGGACTGAGTGATCTGACCTCGAAGACTGCGATGCATGATCTGGAACGTCTCATGGGAGAGGTCGAGTCGGATGTTGTTGTGCTGCGTGCGAAGAGCGAATGGGGTAAGTCGGCCATGAAACGCGCTTTGATTCCGATAGGTGGAAGAGGACAGCAGGATGTTCTGCGTGCCAGAATCGTGGGCAGCCTGCCGTCAATGGGTATAGGCGAAATTATCTTTTTTCTGGTAGTCCCGGAAAACACAACTGAGGAATCCATGGAACGATCCAACAAATGGCTGAGAAACCTTGCTGAAGATGAAGGCGCGCCAGGTGCAGAGATTCTCGTGGTGCGCAGCAACCGGCCTTCCGATGAGATCATTAGTCGTGCAGCGGATACAGACCTCCTTATCCTGGGACTTCAGCGTAAGGGGCGCCACATTAAGGTATTCGGGGATATGGTATTGTCCATTGCAAGGAGCACTTCCTGCGGGCTGATCCTCATAAACCGGAAAGGTTAGCATGGGCGGGGAAGAGTTAGACTTCCAGGTATTTCGCACGAATCTCAGGATTGGCATCCAGTTCTTCAACTGTTCCTGAAAAACCGGCACGGGCTTTATCCATCAGGTAAACACGGCTTGCAAGAGACATGGCGACCTTGAGGTTATGTTCGACGAGAAGGATAGAAACGCCGGTTTTTCCGATACTCTCAAGTACATCCCGAACCTCCCATGTGATAACCGGTGACAGTCCTTCTGTGGGTTCATCTATCATAAGCAGATTGGGGTTTCCCATAAGCGTTCGGGCAACAGAGAGCATTTGCTGTTCTCCGCCTGAAAGGGTAGCACCCTTCTGGCTTCCTCTCTCTTTAAGAATGGGGAAATGCCTGTAAACCCTTTCAAGATCCCACCAGTTCCCGCTTTTCCCCCGGGCAGCCCTGCCATGCTTGATGCCTATCTTCAGATTATCCAGCACCGGCAGGTTTGGAAAGATCCGCCTTTCTTCGGGTACGAAACCTATCCCGGCCCTTGCCGCCTGATAAGGTGCACAGCCGAAAATATCCTTTCCCCCGTAGATAATGTATCCTGACGATGGCTGCACCAGTCCCATAATGCTTTTCAGGGTTGTGCTCTTGCCCATGCCGTTTCGGCCGAGAAGGGCTACGATTTCCCCTTTGTCAACGGATATGGACATATCCTGTAGCACATGGCTCTTGCCATAGTATGTATTCAGATCTCTGACTTCAAGCAGCATGCCTAACTCTCTGTCTCGCCCAGATAGGCGTTTCTGACCTCAGGATTATCCCGAATTTCCCGGGGCGTTCCGGTGGCAAGGATCTCCCCATGATGAAGCACTGTTATCCGGTCTGCAATGGAAAAAACCACATCCATGTCATGCTCGATGATGACCATGGTTCTGCCTTCGGTCAATTCTCGGATGAGTGCAACCGTGCGGCGTGTTTCCTCTCTGGACATGCCTGCAGTCGGTTCATCGAGCATTACCAGATCAGGATCAGTGGCCACAGCCAAGCCTACCTCCAGCGACCGGTGTTTACCGTAGGACAATTCGCAGGCCGGTACATCCCGCTTATTATACAGATGAATGCTTCTCAAAACGCGATCTGTTTCTAAAGTTATGGCCGTCATCCTGTCAACCCTGCGGAACAGGCTGAAGCGGATACCTTTCTTTGAAAGTATCCCCATACGGATATTCTCGAATGCGCTTAACCGTGAAAAGGTGCTTGTGATCTGGAAGGAGCGTCCCATGCCCATGCGTACCAGCTTATAAGGTTTGGCGCTGGTAACCTCCCTGCCTTTGAAGAAGATTTTCCCACTCCCCGGTATGATACTGCCGGTGATGAGGTTAAACAGTGTGGTTTTTCCGGCACCGTTGTGCCCTATAATCGCATGCTTTTCTCCTTCGATTACCTGAAGATTCACATCAGATATTACTTTCAGACCCTTGAAATCGTGTGACAGCCCACGGGTTTCCAGTATATTCATATCCTGTCCCCCACTGAAGGCCTTCCGGCTGCCCCGGCATTAAATTTCTCCCTGATTGCGGAGAAAATGCCGGTAATTCCCAGGGGGGCAAACAGGACTACAATTATGAATACCAGGCCGGTTACCAGGTCTACCCGTTCCGTAAACCGAAAGGATACATCTTCCAGAATATGGAGGGTTGCTGAACCCAGAACCGGGCCTAAGAAATTCCCTGTGCCCCCGATGTAGGCCATCATGATCGGATAAAAGGATGTGTGAATATCGAGTATACCCACGGTGGAAACCAGGTTCTGGAACAGGGCATATAACCCGCCGGCGATTCCGGCAAAGGTCCCGGAAACGATCAGATTGACGGCTTTGGTCTGGGGCAGCCTGAATCCCATATAGTCCACCCGGTTTGCATTATCCCTGATACCGACGAGTAGGCTGCCAAAGGGTGTCCTGGTGTAGAACCACATCATCCAGATGCAGACCGCAATCACGGTAACGGCAAAATAATAGAAATTCGCCTGGTCCAGCATATCGATGGTCACGATGCCGGGGATGTGAAGAGAAGGAGTAGGGTATCCCCCGATACCATCCTCACCGCCGGTGATATTCCTGAATTTGAGGGCGAAGACAAAGAAAAGCTGGCCAAAAGCGAGAGTAAGCATGGCAAAAGCTGTACCGTTGACCCTGACCAGCAGGGGACTAAGGATAAATGCCAGAAATCCGCCGGACAGACCCCCTATGAGGAGTGCCGGGATAAGGGGCAGGTCGCCTATGTGGGTCAATGCCAGGGCCGTGGCATAAGCCCCGGTACCGAAAAAGATGGCATGCCCGAAGCTGAGAACACCCATGTAGCCAAGAAGCAGGTTGAAGCTGACGGCATACATTGCAAAAATGGCGAACTTGACAAAGAAATTGGTGTAATAGATACCGAACAGGTGCGGATAGGCGACAAAGAAGGCCAGTCCGGCCAGGGACAGGGTCCACAGTTGAAGGTTACGTCTCATTCTCTTTCACCGAAAAGCCCCTTCGGTTTAAAAGACAGCACGACGGCCATGAAGACAAACATCAGAACCGGTGCAAGCCGGGGAAGGAACTGGATGCCGTATGCATTCAATTCACCGAGGAAAAGTGCCACAATGAAAGCCCCCGAGAGGCTGCCTAAGCCTCCTACAACCACAACTACAAAGGCATCCATCCCCATCTGGTCGGCCATTCCCGGAAATACAGTGAGCAGCGGACCTGCAGCCGCACCTGCTACACCAGCCAGCCATGTGCCAAATGCGAAGACACCCATAAAGAGCAAAGAAGTATTGATTCCCAGGGCGTTGACCATATCCGGGTCAGAGACAGCAGCCCTGACAACCATTCCAAGCCTGGTCTTATACATAGCTACACCCATCAAACCGAAAACTGCCAGTGCCAGGACAATGATGAAAATGCGATAGACCGGGTAGCTGAGGCCATTTATATGTATAAGGCCGGAAAGGGATGGAGGAATTTTCACGACGAGGCTTTCGGTTCCCCAGCCGGCTTTTACGCCCTCCAGTATCACCATCATGATTCCGACAGTGATCAGGAGTTCTGCAAGATGACCACGAGCATGTACTTTTCTCAACAGGAAACGCTCCACCAGGGCTCCGCACATTGCCGTTATCACCGGGGCAATCAACAGCCCCAGCCAGAAATTACCGGTGAGATTAACAATCGTGTAAGACAAATAGGCGGACAACATGAAAAACGAGGCATGGGCAATATTGAGGATACCCATCATACCAAAGATCATCGTGAGACCGGATGCCAGTAGAAAAAGCAGCATCCCGTAAGCCAGCCCGTGAATGCCCTGGGAAATATAAAGTATCGTTGTCGGGCTCATCAGATTTTCCCCCTCTTAACCCGGATGTATTATTTGCCGACTCTGCCTTTCAGTTTCGGATCGAACGTGGGCATGCAATCTTTGGCCGGTATCCATGTGGGATAACCCGGAGCTGCATTGTTGGGCATGTCCCAGTGATTGGGAAACTCCAGTACCGCTATGGGGCGGTCGGCTATGGCCTGGTGATCATCAGGCCGCATGTACATCGGCTGATTAAAATAATCAAATGTGTCCCCTTCCCACGCGGCAATTACCTTATCCGGGTCTGTGCTGCCGGCTTTCTCCAGGACCTTGAAGTACCAGTAGTACGATGTGAGATATCTGAACCACGTGCCATTGGGCCACCGATATAGCTCCGTGTTATAGGGGGCCTTCCATGTTTTCCATAGATTGTTCCATATGGTAGCCAGCCTGTTTACCTCCGGCTTTCTGCGGTCCAGGTAGAAATCGGAGCACAGGATCAGGCCGACGCCTGCCGGTCCGCCGATTGTAACCAGTGGGCGTGTATCGTTCAGGAAGGGGCTGGCAAACTGGATATACATCCCCGGATTCAGCGGATTCTTCAAGCCCAGTTGCCTTGACTGTTTAATCAGGTTGTCATTGTCAGCCCCCCAGGCCCCCGTGATGACGACATTGGCCCCGGACGCCCTTATCTTTTCCAGGTAGGGTGCGAAATCCTTCGTGAGCTGGGGAAAGTAGTCCTCACCGACGATCTTTGCATCGGGTCGCACCATTGAAAGGGCCCTTTTAAAGGCTCCGGCAAAGGAATGACCCCAGAGATAGTCCTGTGCGCAGATATAGAATTTATTTTCCGGCCGGTTGACAAAATAACTGGCCAGAGCACCACCGCTGGTCGTCGCGGTCCCGGATGTACGAAAGACATACCTGTTGAAGTTGGGAAGATCCATGAGAGAATCGGCGAAGGCGGAACAGTTCATGTAGATGGTTTTGAATCGTTTTGCTGTTTGCTGACCGACTTTGGCAACATTGCTGCCGGTTACCCCGGAGAACATGACAACCCTGTCCTTGAGAATCGCTCTTTCAGCGGCAGCTTTACCTGGAGCCGGCTTTCCCTGTGTGTCGGCTTTGATGATCCGGATCAGTTTCTTTTTTCCGTCCACAAGGATTCCGCCCTGGCTGTTTATATCATGGACAACAAAACCCAGAACAGCCCAGTAACCCTCACCCGCATAGGCATTGGGTCCGGAAAAGCTATCCCAGATGGCGACATTTATCGTGTCACCGGACGTCGGGAATGTCTGGTTGTTGGGATCATAGTTTGAAAGATTTCCTTTCAGGGGTTCGAAGGCCCTGGCAGGCATCGCCGCCAGCATTGACAGGCAAAGCAAAACAGTGAACAGGTTGCAGATATTTCTAATGATTTTCATATTCATGATACGTTTATTATACGGCTTTTATAACCCATTTGATCAGACAAGAACTTGCAGGAACTATAGGGAAATGGAGGTTATGTGTCAAGGTTATATTATTTCATGAACCGATGACATAACAGGATTCACTCTGTTAAATAAGTTTTGAACCTTTCAAATCTTACCTTTCAATATCAATCAGGGAGAACTATTTGAAATAAAAAAAAGTAACGAATGACGAGTAGCGAAGTACGAATTACAAATGTTTGTAATGAACATCTATTGTTCGTTCTTCGTCACTTAATCTTATTGACACACGATGCTATCCCTCCTATTCTCGTTTATAAAAGGGATTCTCATAAACTCAATTCTATAATCTCCGTAGGAGTCTTAAGCGGGAGATAAAAATACAAAGGGAGTGAGTTATGAACCATAACATTACAGAGGTTGTCCGGACATCCTGCCGCGGTTGCCATGGTGTATGCCAGGTCATGGTCCATATGGCGGGAGGCAGGGTTGTAAAGGTCTCGGGAGATCCGGAAAGTGCGACAAGTAAAGGTTTTATCTGCCCCAAGGGATTAGCCGCGCCCGAGGTTCTCTACCACTCGGACAGGCTGAAATACCCCGTTAAAAGAGCAGGGGCACGGGGTGAGAATAAATGGGTGCGTATCTCCTGGGATGAGGCCATATCCGAAATGGTTGAACGATTCGATCGCATCCGGCAGGAATCCGGTCCCGAGTATCTGGCCATGGCTCAGGGTACGGGAAGGCCCTACACGGAATTCACCATGCGATTTGCCAATGCCTTTGGCACTCCCAATTTCGTGAACCCGGGCCATCTCTGCTATCTTCCGAGGGTCATAGGAAGCAACATAACCCTCGGGGGCCTTCCTGTCAGCGATATATACGGCTTTGGCGGAAGGACCCCTGCATGTATTCTCAACTGGGGCTGCAATAATGTTGAAACAGGCGCTTCGGACGGCATGTGCGGCTCAATGTTCAAACGTGCGGTTGAAAAGGCCGATAAGGTCATTGTTGTGGATCCCAGGCGGATCTCCCTTGCAGAAAGAGCGGACCTCTGGCTTCAGCTTCGCCCCGGAACCGAGTGCGCACTGGCCCTTGCCATGATTCACACCATCGTTACAGAAGACATTTATGACCACGAATTCGTGGATAAGTACACATTCGGTTTTGATCGTCTTAAAGACCATGTACAAACCTTCTCCCCCGAATGGGCCGCTCCCATAACAAGGGTTTCTGCCGATCAGATCCGGGCGGCAGCCAGGACTTATGCCACCATACGTCCTGCAGCACTGCAATGGGGAAACGGCATTGACACAAGCATAAACAGCTTTCAGACAGGAAGGGCGCTCCTGATCCTGATGGGCATCACAGGAAATATCGATATACCGGGCGGAGATGTCATCTGGGTCCCTCCGGAGGGAATCAGGCCCAAGTCTCCTGTTGTTGATTTGAATGTTGCAGGAGCGCAGTTTCTTTCGCCTGAAAAGAAGGCGCGTATACTCACCGGAGGCAAATATCCCTTTGCCCCCAACTGTCATCCGCCGGCATTCTGGAAATCAATGATCACGGGCGATCCCTACAGGGTTCGCGCAATGTGGATTATAGGAGCTAACCCCCTCCTCACCGGTACCCAGGGCATTACTGCCGAGAGGGCTCTTTACGAGCACATGGAATACACTGTTGTATCGGATCTTTTCATGACCCCCACAGCGCAGCTTGCCGATCTGGTGCTCCCGGCCGCACACTGGCTTGAGCAGGATGATCTGGTCTATATGCATAAAATATGGTGCGTGCTTTCCCGCAAAAAACTGGCCCAGATCGGAGAAACAAGAGACGATCGTGATGTAATTTTTGATGTGGCCCATGGGCTCAGGCTTAATGAGGCATTCCCCTGGCCTGACAGGCACACATATCTGGACTGGCTTCTTGAGGAAACAGGGATGACCTTTAATGAATTCAGGGAAAAGGATATCATCATGAGCAAGATGCGCTACAGAAAACATGAAACAGATGGTTTTCGCACGCCAACAGGAAAGTTTGAACTCTATTCGAACGTGATGGAGCATGAAGGTAGGCCGCCTCTTCCCGTATATGTCGAGCCCCCTCTATCACCTGTATCCACACCTGAGCTTTTTACAGAATATCCCTTCATCCTCATGAGCGGTACAAAGATGCGGGACTTTTTCCACTCCGAGTTTCACCAGGTTGAATCGTTACGAAAAAGGCATCCGGATCCAATAGTTGAGATCCATCCTGAAAGTGCATCCGTTCTTGGAATAGAGGACGGGGACTGGGTGTATCTGGAGTCCCCGTACGGGCGTGCAAAATTAAAGGCCAGGCTGTTCAGAGGCATAGCGCCTGATGTGGTAAATGCAGAACACGCCTGGTGGTATCCGGAATCTCCCGCACCGGAATACCGCTGGAAAAAATCCTGCATTAACCTCCTGTATGGCGACAGGCATTTTGATCCTGACACAGGCGCAGAGCCGCTCAAGTGCTACCTGTGCAGGGTATATAAGGCCTGAGATGGGAAATTGAAAAAACAGGTTTGCCCTGCTGCCATTTATTTTCCTTTCATTGGAGGTTTTGTATCTTTGAAGGCCCCTTCTTTGACCAGTTCTTTGAGCACTCCTTTGTCGATAAGAAGTTTTACTGCTTCATCGATCCGTTTGACCCCTTTAAGTTCAATGAACTTTCCGAGCCCGCATTTGCTTCCCTGGCCGGAAGTGCTTTCCACCACTCCTATGATATCCTGCCTGCAAAGCCGGTCAAGAGATGTTTCATAGGAAAAGGCCCCGGAGTTTCTTAGATCAAAGCAGGAATAAGGGAGGCGGTTTATATAGACTTTCTCGCCGTATGTCGAAAAAAGAATGGTCTGATCATCAAGTATCCGGGTATTCCTGATGTTTACGATATCCAGGCACAACATCCTTTTACCCAGATATTTATCGGCCTTGCTTTGCGCAAGGATGTTTGATGAAAAAGGCATACCGATACAGAATAAAGATAAAATTGTAAGAATGATAAATCGTTTCATATCCGCTCCTTCCGGGGGTGTCCTTCAAATAATCAATTAGACCTGCCCCTTTGATCCTGTAGATTTATATAGTTTAAAACCCTGTTTTCCTGTTTAGTAGAATGTTCACATAAAATCATCTTAAAATAAATAAATGGCATAATGTATTCTGCCCTGCACAGAGATGTATATCCAAAACAGATACTGCCTTAAAAAATGACGGTGTCTAAAACATTAATATATCAAGAAAAACCCTGGTGGAAGTGAAGCCCCTGTTCCGGAAATCTCTTTTATTGACACTCCCATACCTTTTCTGATAGTTCCCAGAACTGAACTTATTATAGTCAATTGAACGAAGATTTCTCGTTTCACCCGAAATGACAGATAAACAATGTCCATGGCTGGGATGAAATTATGGCTAAATAAAAAAGCTTCTTTTTCTAACCCCGGGTTGTAATTTTTTACTGCTAAAAGGGAGGTTTAGTATGAAAAGTAAGTGTCTTGCCCTGGTTTTGATTGTTTTCCTGTCATGCTTCGGTTATGGCTGCTCCGGGTCTGATAATAATAAAATCAAGATAGTTAAAATAGGCTTTGTGGGTGATATGACCGGCCCTACGAGTATGTATTCCCTGCCCATTGCCCATGCCCATCAATACGCCATAGACTATGTTAACAATGTTTTGTATCCGGACGGAATCGATATCGGCGGAACCAGGTATCATTTTAAACTTATCGTGGAAGATGACGGCGGCAAGATCGAGGAATCGCCCATGGCAAGCCAGAGGGCCCTTGACGAGGGGGTGGTTGTCCTCAGCGTGACTCTGGGCGCCTATCATGAACCTATTTTCAACAAACTGGCCGAGATGAAGGTTCCGCTTATCACTCACAGCCCCTTTACAACGGAAAAGATGGATGACCCCTGGATCTTCCGCTACAGGAATACCCCCACTCAGGTCATGCCTGCTACAGCATACTATGTTGTCAAAGAACTGAACATTAAACGGCCGGTTGTATTCTCCGAGACAGGCACCGTGGGAACCGGCGGCGGACAGCAATGGGTCGATGCCCTTACCAGCGCCGGGATACCGCGTAAAGATATAGACTGGCAGCAATACCAGTATCCATATACTGAATCCCAGTTTCTGCCATATCTTACCAAGGCGATTCAATGGGGAGCTGATGTTATTGTCAGCGGTGGTACCGGGTCAGGATCCGGGTCTCCCCAGGAGTGCGCCGCTTATCTGCAGGCAAAGCAACTGGGGTATAAAGGTTACTTCTGTTCTTACACCGGCCTTACTGATGTTGAGGCAAGAAAGATACTGGGACCTGACTACAGTAACTATCTTACCAGGGTCTACCAGGGGGAAGGTGTGGATGCATATACCAATCCTGATCCTTCTGTCAGGAAATGGGGAGAGGAATTCTATAAAAAATACGGCGAATATCCCATTGATATGGTTCCCTGGGCCTGGGATGAGATAATGATCGTTGTTTCCGCGCTTCATAGAGCCGGGACTGTTACTGACGGCCAGAAATTCAGGGACACTCTTGCTGAACTGCCCTTTAATTTTTTACTCAAGTCTCAGCTCAAAACACCCATATGGCCGCAGCGGGGAGATAAGCTTTTTGATGCAAAAGGGCAGGCCCTGATGGAGGTAATGGTATGCGGGTGGACTGAAGAGGGTGTAAAGGTGCCAAAGGCCTTTATTGCAGTGGATGAAAACACAATGAAGATTCTTTCTGTTAAATATCCTGATAAGAGTCTGATTGATTTTCTCAAAAAGGAATGGCGTAAAAGGCAAAAATAAGGCCGGATTTTGATATGATTTTACAGGTAATCTTAAACGCGCTATCCCAGACTGCCATATACATGATAATGGCACTGGGCCTTACCCTTATATTCGGTGTCATGAAGATACCGAATCTTACCCACGGTGCCATGTATGCCATGGGTGCCTTTCTGCATTACAGCCTGATGGAATGGGCCGGTATACCGTTTGTCCCGGCCATGATACTGGCTGCAATTGCGTGCTTCGGAGGCGGCCTGCTTCTGGAGCGTCTCTTTTTCCGCAGGTCCGTTGGGGGGAATTCACCCATTGTGGCCATCATCTGCGGTATAGGCATATCCGCAGTGCTCGTAAATGTAATGACAAACATCTGGGGGGCCTGGCCTTTAAGGATCGAGAACCCCTTCAGCAGCATACTTACGATAGGCGGCGCCCATATCAGCATGCTCAGTGTGGTCATCATTATCGTTTCCATCTCAATTACAGTCATACTTTACGCCTTTTTAAGATACGCAAAGTTCGGGTGTGCCATAAGGGCTGTTTCCCAGGACCAGGAAGCGGCCTGGCTGATCGGCGTAAATGTCAACACAGTGGGCCTTGTTACCTTCGGCCTCGGGACCATGCTGGCATCAACAGGCGGAATGTTTACCGCACCCATTACGGCAGCGACGCCCGATATGGGGGCATCGGCAGAGATAATGGGCTTTGCCATTATAATACTTGGCGGTATGGGATCACTGGGGGGGGCTGTTGTCGGGGCCTTTCTTCTGGGATTTGTTGACACCTTCGTCACATCCTACACATCCGGCGGATGGGGAGGCGCCGTGGCCTTTTTGTTTATGATAATTGTGATCCTTATGAAGCCGGAAGGGCTGTTTGGTAAAAAGGGGAGGAGTGTCTAGATGTTAAACCTTAAAGCCCTCCTGCACAGTAAATCAACGTATATAGGTATATGCACCATTGCAGTGCTGCTGGTCCTCCCCTTTTTGAGTTCAGCATATTCACTGCGCCTGATGATTACCATAGGCGCCAGCATCATAACCGCTTTCGGGCTGAATATTGTGATCGGGTACATGGGATATCCGTCCCTTTCCCAGTCTGTTTTTTACGGTGTGGGCGGCTATACCATGGCGCTCATGACCCTCAGGCTGGGGGTTTCACCGTGGATAGCACTGGCTGCAAGCCCCGTTACATCCTTTATCGTGGGCTATCTCGTTGCGATACCATTTCTGAAACTCCGCTCACTGTTCTTTGCCATCGGCACCCTTGCACTGAGTGGTGTGGTGAACACGGTTCTTGTAAATTTCCATGACATAACAGGCGCTGAATCCGGTTTAAGAAACATACCCCGGCTTGTTGAAAGCGAAACGCTCTTTTTCTACTTACAGGCAGGAATTATCCTGGCCGTCCTTCTGGGAACCAGGATTATGGTGAATTCATCATGGGGAAAGGTTCTTGTTGCGATTCGCGAGGATGAAGATCTCGCGCCTCACCTGGGTATAGATACAACGAGATATAAAAGGCTGACATTTGCCGTGGCCTCGGCCCTTACAGGCCTGGCAGGTGCTGTTTTTATTTCGTACCAGACATATATATCATCTAATTATTTTACCATCGCCTCTTCCTTTTCCATACTGGCTTCCACCGTGATAGGAGGCGCCGGCTCCCTTTTAGGTCCTGTATACGGCGGGTTGATAGTGGTGGGGATCCCGGAAATCTTCAGGGGAATGTACCAGTGGCGGCCGTCTTTTGTCGGGGTGGTCCTGGTCGCAGTTGTGCTTATGTCCCCGGATGGTGTAAACGGACTGATTTTAAAGATTCGCGGAATCTTGAGCAGAGGTGTGAAAAAATGAAAGAAATATCACCTTTACTCGATATAAATCATTTATGCAAAAAGTTCGGAGGCATCAGGGCTATCCACGATCTGAATATTCAGGTAGAAGCAGGGAAGGTGACAGGCCTTCTGGGGCCCAACGGTTCCGGAAAAACAACGCTGTTCAATCTGATAACAGGTGTATACCTCTCTGACAGCGGCAGTATAAGGTTCAGAGGACATGATATTACAAATCAGGCACCACACAGGATAGCCTTAAAGGGCATAAGCAGGACTTTTCAGACCACAAAACTTTTTTTCCACCAGTCTGTCACGGATAATATACTCATTGCGATGATAGCCGGAGATGAAAAAAAGAATACCCGGAGGGCACACGATAAAATAGACGGGATGCTGGAATTAACAGCTTTGACTGACTTCAGGCACATTACGGCAGGCGACCTTACCCATGCTCAGCAGCGACGTCTTATGATAGCCATGGCGCTTGTTAAAAATCCCGAACTCCTTTTGCTGGATGAGATTACTTCCGGCATGAGCGGAGAAGAGTGCAACGGGATAATGGCGATGATAGAGAAAATAAAGAGTAATGGAACCACTATTATTATGATAGAGCATAACATGAGGGTGGCAATGGCACTGTGCGATCATGTCATAGTGATAAGTTTCGGTGAAAAGATAGCCGAGGGTACTCCGGAAGAAATAACCAGGAACGAGGAAGTCCTCGATGCCTACCTGGGGAAGGATGAATACTGAATGCTTCATTTGTCCGAAATAAATGTTTCCTATGGCAAAGCGAGGGCATTACGAAACATTACCATCGAAATAGCCGAAAATGAGGTCGTAGCACTTCTGGGCGCAAACGGGGCAGGTAAAAGCTCTACACTGAGGGCTATTTCGGGGCTTAAAACTCCTGACAGCGGTGAAATCTTATTCCTCGGCGAAAATATAAAGGGGCTTCCTCCCAATAAGATCGTAAAAAAAGGGATATCCCATTGTCCGGAAGGCCGCCGGATATTCCCGGAACTGAGCGTATATGAGAATCTGGTCATGATGGGGGCCTACCTGCGGTCGGACAAAAGCGGGATACAGGAAAGCCTTGAATATGTGTATAATCTTTTCCCTAAACTCAAGGAAAAAAGAAAACTGAAGGGCGGAACGCTCAGCGGAGGTGAACAGCAGATGCTCGCCATCGGCAGGGCAATTATGAGCAAACCCAGCCTTCTTTTGCTGGATGAACCGACTCTGGGACTCGCGCCTGCCGCGGTGCATGACCTTGCCAGGAGTATACTTGAAATAAATAAGACAGGGATAACAGTTTTACTCGTTGAGCAAAACGCCAGCATGGCCCTGCGCATTTCTGACAGGGCCTATATTCTGGAAGTGGGCGAAATCATTTTAAAAGGCATGTCAAAAGATCTGATCAATGAGGACCAGGTGAAAAGGGCCTATCTGGGAATGTAACAGGAAAGAATCGGCAGAGGTGAAATAATGAAAGTAAATAGCGTAATTTACAAGCCAGTCCTTCTTATTGTCGCGGCAGGCATTCTGTTCATGCTGCCGGGGCTTAAATTGCCATACATAGATAATAATACAGATGCCTACTTTTCCGATTCAATGACAAAGGCCGGCCTGGCCTATGGGGTCTGCAGGGTGGTTAATGCCTCTGTATCCGTTATAAAGGAATCACAAATACAGGTTGAGCCGGCAGGGTTGGGCGTATCGCTCGCTGCCGGACAGGTACTTGATCCACTGGACGATATGACAGAAAGGGCCTCTGATATACTCATAACTGCTATTGTTTCACTGGGCATTCAAAAAATTGCATATGAGCTGTGCGTAACCTATGTGCCTCTCCTGATCGGTTTTGCATTGATTATATTTGCAGGGGTTTCCTTTTTTAAGGGGGACAGGGCCTCGACCATGAGAGTAATAGTTCTTAAATCTATAATCCTGCTTGCCGTTGCGCGCCTGTGCCTGCCCGCCTCATCAATTATAAATCAATATTTGAATAAAACTTATTTTTCACCTCAGATCGTTAAGGCAAAGGATGAGCTTGCGATAATTTCACCTGAGATGGAGCGGCTGAAGGATTTGACCATGCCGGAAGGTGACGGAGTGGTCGGGACAGTAAAAAACGGGTTCGATTTTGTACAAAGGAAAACGACTGATCTGGGTGCAGCACTTAAGTCGATGATTAACAACATGGGAAGCATGATTTCCAATCTCCTGAAGTTGTCATACCTGTATGTTACGATTTTTATCGTACAGGTCATTCTTCTTCCACTGACAATATTCTGGATTCTTGCACGATTGACAAATGTATTATTCGGTACAGGCGTTCCCTACATCCTCAAACACCCAGAGGCAGTGAAGATCACCGGAAAGTAGGGTTTAATTGCGTCAAAGGAAAATAAAGAATATAGATCAGCGGATCTCCGAACACCATAAATTTCTGGTTGATAATCCTGTCGATATGAAAGGAAAATGGCTCCGGGTTTTTAAGAATGAAAATCCGATTTTTGCTGAGTTCGGATGCGGAAGAGGTCAGTTCATCATGACAATGGCAAAGCAGCATCCTGACCGGAATTATATCGCATTTGAGTGCAGGGGAAGCATTATATTGAGAGCCCTTGAAAAGGCAACAGAGGAAAACCCCGCCAATGTTGTGATAGTGAACGAAAACATCATCGATGTTAATGAATATTTTGAAGAAAACGAACTTTCAGGCATTTATTTGAATTTCAGTGATCCATGGCCAAAGAAACGCCATGCCAAAAGAAGACTGACCAGCGGCAGATTTCTGGATGGTTATCAGAGGGTATTAAGGGCCGGAGGCTGTATTGAATTTAAAACGGATAATGATGATCTGTTTTCCTATACAATCGATGAGATAAAAAACAGCAATATGAAGATTCTGGAATCGACCCGTGACCTCCACAATACAGACCTTGACGCAAAATATGTGACAACAGAGTACGAGGATAAATTCCGCAGGAGCGGAAAGAAGATTAATTACTGCAAAATGATAGTAGAGTAGTTTATAGATTATCCTTTTTAATCCCAATAATATCTGTAGGGGCACGCTGCAGCGTGCCCTTTCTATGGCCACACAACTGAATTCTGGTCTGTTTTCTTATCCAAACTCAGTAATTTCAGGTTAGAAAATCGCGCTGGCTGCAAATGCGAAAGACGATTATGCAACCTTCATGGCGTTGATCCGGCAAAGGCATCATTTTTCAGGACGGGATCGAACAGCCTCAGTACATGTGTTTTATTTTTAAGGATCAAAGAAATGTAAGAGGTGCACATTATTTCTGTACAATTGACCCTTAAAAATCAAAACCAGTGCAGGGTGTAGTTCGGATATGTTTTCGGGAAAAGGACAGCGCCGGAACGATAGCTCATCCATTTAATACAATTTCTTAACCGGAAATTACTGATCCAATCTGTGGAAATTGGCTTAAAATTTCATACTTTATTCACGTTACATTCTTATTAAATACACATTCAGATGCCAGAATCGGATAATTACATTAATACTGCTGAATCGTTTAAAGGAGGGCAAAATGACAGACATTCAGGACAGCGTTGACAGGACCATAAACTATATATTGAGGTCAATTACATTAAAAATGTTTACAATAGGTATTTTGATGCTGCTGCTCCTCATCCCTGCCTTGATGATACAGAATCTCATAAGGGAGAGGCAGCACAGGCGTGATTCGGTTGTTTCAGAGATCAACCGGAAATGGGGAAACAGCCAGATAATAACCGGACCGTTTATTACTGTTCCCTTTAAGAGTTTTTATAAAGACATAAAAGGTGAAACCCGGTTCAACCTGAAGTATCTTCATATCCTGCCGGAAACATTATCAGTCACGGGTGAAATAGATCCTGAAAAACGACACAGGAGCCTCTTCGAAACGATTGTTTATAATGCAAAGCTCAAGATTGATGGTAATTTTAAGATCCCTGCTGCAGGTCAACTCAACATTGATCCCAGTAACATAATGTGGGAAAAGGCGTATCTGGCGGTAGGAATTACTGATATGCGCGGTATTGAAGATAAAATTGATATCCGGTTCAATGGCGCGGTCTGTAGCACCAATCCGGGGCTTAAGACAAATGATATTGCCCGGGCCGGAGTCAGTACACTGGTCGATCTTTCATCAATGAAAGAGAACGGAAAATTTTCATTTCTATTAAACCTGAAGGGCAGTGACCGGATAGCCTTTGTACCTGTGGGAGAATCAAATACAGTAAATATAAAATCAGGCTGGCCTTCACCATGCTTTGATGGCGCATTCCTGCCGGACGAACGCGAGATAAATAAAAACGGATTTTCTGCTGACTGGAAGATCCTGCACCTTAACAGAAACTATCCTCAATTCTGGGAAGGAAAACAATATGATGTGTCTTCGTCATCCTTTGGTGTAAAACTTGTACTCATGGCTGACAGTTATCAGAAATCCATGCGGCTCGCGAAATACGCTGTCATGTTTCTCTTTTTTACCTTTGCATCTTTTTTCTTTTCGGAAATTATAAACAAACAAAAGATACATCCGATACAATATATACTTATAGGTGTTGTAATCCTGATATTTTATACACTTGTGCTGTCTCTTTCGGAACACATGAATTTTAATTTCGCATACATCCTGTCAGCAGTGTCTGTAACCCTCATAATATCGGGCTATGCAAAGGCAATAGTCAAAAATAAAAGGTTCGCCTGTACAATAATGGCAATACTGGTGCTTCTGTATGGCTATCTGTTTGTTGTCCTTCAACTGGAAGATTATGCGCTTATAATGGGCAGTATCGGGCTCATGGCAGTAACCGCCACGGTCATGTTTATGACACGGAAGATCAACTGGTATAAAATAGAGACAGCGCAGGAAAAAAGCTGATGGGTTCAATAATTAATTTTCTATATTAATGCCCTGAAGAAAAAATATAATTAGCCAGTCATGCCCGCGCAGGCGGGCATCCATTTATTTTTGCTCCCGTGTACTTGCATTGCTCAAATTATACGTATAATATCAAAGCAGGCTATGGTTATTTGAAAAATCAAATTTCCTGGTGATTCTTCAAGTACCCTGGAGGAATGAATATTGGACGAAGATATAAAAAATAATGATCAGATAGCAATCAACGAGGTACAGCTCATTCTGGCGGAAAAGAGGACATCCCTGGCCGTGCTCCGGACAGGCATAGCAGTACTGGCACTGCCTATTTCAGCCTTGAGCGTTCTTATAGCTACATCCAGATATTATGATATAAGCGGTGTTCTGCCTTTTTTTATCCCGCTGGCGATACTTAACCTCGCCCTGATTATTATAGGGATTCATCTGATTATTCGGTCAATTATACACATGAGGCATTACGATCGGTTTGTTAAGGAGATAAAGCAGAAACACAGTATCATCAGCCAGTTTATTGAATAAGTGGACTCTTTGACTGGAATACGACAGCATGAGGTAATTTTAATTAGCTCATGCTGTTAAGTTTATTTATAGATGATTGTCCCCACCTGTTCTCCGGCCAGGGCCTTTGTTATGTTCCCGGGCACCATGCCGTTTATTATCTGGACGCTTTCAATTACTTCACTGTTTTCTATTATATCCAGGCATGGCCTTTCTATTACCAGATCGTCCTGATCCCTTTTTATCAACTCCTTTGCGCTTATCTCGGGGATAAATTCTGCATCGGGATTCTTTTTAGGGTCATCGGTATATAGACCGTCTTCATCCTTTATGAAGATGACCCTTTTTGATCCTATAAGATCGGCAAGTATTACCAGGCCCACATCTGTCCGGTGAATGGGGATTCTGCCCTTTTCAGGCTTGATGGCAAAGTAATCATATGGCGGCATGCCGTGCATAACCGGGATAATGCCTTCTGCAAAATAGGTAGGCAGTTTTACTATATCACTGTGGCTGATCTTTATTCCTCCCCATGGAGAAAGGAGGGTTGCAACCATGAGTGCGTTCTGTTCCGAGATCATGCTGCCGAAACGCGCAATTATCCCGGTGGGCATCCCCATTTCAAGGCCTATAGTATAAATATGGCGGCTCCTTGTACCGCCGCCTGTGGTGATAAGCATTTTGTTCTTCTCCCGGTTGGCAACAATCTCGTTAAGGATAGCCGGTAAAGCATTGATGCCCCTGTCACATATGGACTGGCCGCCTATCTTCATTATTGCGACGTCGGGATACAAACGTACCTGAGGTGCAATTTCAAGTTTTTCAAGAAATTCTTTGCTTACGAGACTTTCGCCCATAAGCCTGCTTTTAACATGAAGTCTCTTTCCGTCCTTATCACGAACCAATGGCATAACCGATTTCCTTTTTTATTTGTTTTTCTGCTCTTTCTTTCCGCCCTTACGAAGCAGTATCAATTCCGTGTCAGTCTCTTCTGCGATATGTTCCAGTTCACTCATCCTTAAATGGTCTGTAAATACCTTAATATTCGCATCAGCCACAGCAACGATCCTGAATCTGGATTTCTTTTCACCATCTGCTACCTTGCGTCTTTCTCTGTAAAATATTTTCCCCGGCATAGGGCACCTCCTTGAAAGAATTATACATTTTGTAATTAAAATAGATTAATGCAGTATACCATTTTATCATAATGATTGACATCCCCTCTTTTTCTTTGTTAATCATGTTTCATATCGTCCGCGAAATGCGTTTAGGGCTTTTTTCGGACGATTATTTTTTCGCATTACCATTCTATATTTTTAGGGGTGAATAAATGGGTTTAATAAGCGGTTCATGCAGCCTTACACGTTTTGTCGTGGAAGATCCTGTTCCTGAAAACTACCTTGAGACATTCCCGGAGCTTATTCAAAGGCACTCCTTTAAAGGATTTGACGAGTCTTCGGATGCTGAACGATCTATTGGCTGGGTGAATATACTGGATATGTTCGACGGCAATTTCAACAGGATGCAGTATTTGAAAGAACCCTATATGGCTATGACATGGCGGATTGATGTAAGAAATGTTCCTGCCAAGGCCCTTAAACAATATTCTCTTGAGGCGGAAAGAAAGGTCATTGAGATGGAGGAACTGGAATTTCTGCCAAAGGGAAAAAGAAAAGAGATAAAGGAAATGACCAGGATAAGCCTGCTCAAGCGCGCGATACCTGGCTCAAAGATCTATGACATGGTATGGAACCTGGAGAAAGGTTATGTCCTTTTTGGCGGCGCAACCCGAAAACTGTGCGATGAATTTTCCACCTTTTTTCACAAGTGTTTTAACATCAGGCTGGGGAGTGTTTATCCCTGGCTGACCGCTTCAAGATTTCTCGAACAGGGCGGAAAGAGGCCTGAAATGCTTGAAGAGCTTACCTATTCCATTACAGGAGTAAAGAAATAATCATGCAGTTAATAGAAAGAGTAAGGGATACAGAATTTTTAGGCAGGGAATTTCTTTTATGGCTCTGGTACAACAGTGAGGTCAGGGGCGGGACATATAAACTGGAAGATGCGGACGTTGAGCTGTGGGTTGATAAAAAGATAGTGTTAAGGCATGACGATGACGAGGGCACCGAGAAAATAACCTGTACAGGCGATAATCCCCATTTGAAAGAAGCACGTTTTGCGTTGAGTGAAAACAAGCAGGTAACAGAAAGCCAGCTCAGATTAAAGATAGAAGACAATGAGTACTCCTTCACCCTTGATTCAGAATGGATGAACCTGAAAACCTTCAAGACTCCCAAGGTGAAACAGGATGTGGATGAAGACCCCGAAGGTATTTTTTATGAAAAAATGTTCCTTATAGAACAGGCTGTTTCCGCTGTAGATACAATATTCTCGCAGTTTATCGAACTGCGCACCTCACCCCAATGGAACGAATTGGTTAAACCTGCATTGCTTGAATGGATATCCCAGGTTAAGGGATAAATAAGTTCAGCCGCTTTTTAATATGCTGTGTTCTGATTAAGGAAAACACAAATACGCGGGATTACAGTGTCTGATGTGAACTCACAAAAAGGTCTGACATGTTCCCTGATATTTTCTACTATCAGGCTCTTTCCCGCATGAAGAGGGGTGTCGCTAACAAACTTGAATAACAGGCACTTTATACCGAACCTTCTTGCCGCCTGCAGTACAGATGCCCCTTCCATATCCACCAGGTCCGCAACAGCAGAAAGTTCTCGGAACGTCTCAATATCATTAATTGGCTTATCTTGAGTTGCAAGTGCAGCATTACTAAATCCATCAATGGTATCGGGCGTCTGGACCCATGGTGTGTTTGATCTCAGGTGGGGCCTGTCAGGCTCTATGATCTTTTCAACCTGGAAGATGCTTCCGACCTGATATCTTTCATCCACAGCTCCGGCGGCGCCTGTATTAATAATGCACGCCGGTTGATATTTCATGCAGCAGTATGCTGTGCCCATTGCTGCATTTGCCTTTCCTATACCTGCTATGCCAAGGAGTATATCCCCGCTCCCATATATGCCGAAGGGTTTCTTTTCCAGCTCCTTCATATCAAAAATTTTTATAAAGGGTTCAGCCTCCACCAGGGTAGCGGTTATAAGGCATATTTCCTGGCTTTTCACCCGGCCATCTCCTCCAGCTTTTGAATCGCCTTTTTCCCTTTTTCACCGAGAGACAGGGTAAACTCATTTACATACAGCTTTATATGCTGATCGATTACATCATCATCCATTTCCTGGGCAAGGGATTTTACATATTCCCTTGATGCCCCCGGATTTTCAAATGCAAAGGCGACTGATTCCCTTATGCCGGATTCTATTGCATCCCTGTGGATGATTGTTTCCTCATCTTTCCTTATGGCAATACAGCCAAGCGGTATAGGAGATGATGTTTCCTCTTCCCACCATTCTCCCAGATCGATTATCTTTTCGCATCCATAATCTTTGAAGACAAATCTTCCCTCATGAATTATCACGCCCGCATCAAATTTTCCTGATTCGATGCCCGGAAGGATTTCGTCGAATCTGACGACGATTTTATTTTTTGCTTCGGGGTATCGCATGCCGAAAAGCATGTTTGCGGTTGTTTCTACGCCAGGTACAGCTATAAGTGCATTTTCTACCGATATATCCTTTGAACGGGCAACAAGAAGAGGGCCGCAGCCAAAACCCAGGGCAGCGCCGGAATCCAGCAGTTCATATTTATCCCTGAGCCTGAGCCATGCTGCAAAAGAGAGCTTGCTGACCTGGTATACTCCTTTTTTGGCCTGCCGGTTAAGGCTTTCCACATCATCGATATGAGGTGTAAATGACAATCCCTTCGTGTCCACAAGATTATTCAGCATGGCGTGAAAGATGAACGTGTCATTGGGGCACGATGAAAAGGCTATATCGATATTATTGTTTTCTGTCATTTTTATTTCCCAAACTCCCTCAAGACCCTGTACTGGGAATCCCTCAAAACAGGTGTTTTCCCGGCATTCCTTATAATGCTGATCATCTCATCCATATTGGTCTTTGTTTCAATGCCTGTGGCCTTTACAACCACCTCTTCCATAAGCACACCGCCCATGTCATTCGCGCCCATCGCAAGGGCTATCTGGGCAAGCTTCATTCCCTCGGTCAGCCAGCCTGCCTGGATGTAGGTAACATTATCCAGGAATATCCTTCCTATGGCAACCATCCTCAGATACTCAATGCCGGTTGCAGGGATTATATCTTCCATCTGTGTCGATGCAGGGGAAAAGGACCATGGAATAAAGGCGCGTATAACACCTGTGCGATCCTGAACATCCCTTATCACCCTCAAATGTTCTATCCGGTCTTCATTAGATTCACCCATTCCATAGGTCATTGTGGCGGATGACATCATGCCATGATGGTGGAGTGCCTCCATTACATCACACCATTCATTTGTCCTGATCTTTTTGGGGCTCACCCTTTCACGCACATGATCAACAAGGATATCCGACGCGCCCGGCATGGAATTCAACCCCGCATCCTTGAATATGCCAAGCAGTGTAACAGGGTCTATCCCTTCTTTTCTCGAGATATGAACGAGTTCTGAAGGAGAAAAGGAATGGATGAAGACCTCGGGGAATGTCTTCCTTACTGTTCTTATCATATCGACATATTTATCGAGCCTGTAATCCGGGTGAAGTCCGCCCTGGAGCATCACCTGGCTTCCGCCGGCTGCCTTAAGCGCCTCCACCTTTTCTATTATCTCGGAATTGGTAAGCTCATAGGAAGGGACCCTGTTTGCCTTTGCATGATAGGCGCAGAAGGCGCAGGCCGCCTCGCAGATATTGCTGTAGTTTATGATTCGGTCGATTATGAAGCCTGCCTGTTCCTGTGGAAACGTAAGTTTGCGCCGCAGGTCGCCGAGTTTGCCGAGTTCAATAAGATCCAGGGAAAACAGGTTGATTGCCTCTTCAGGGGATATGCGTTCTCCTGCTTCTATTTTTGATTTCAGCTCTTTTTTGTTTTGTGTCACTTGAGTCATTGTTTATACTGTTTAAATAAATTCAGTGAGATATAGCATACATAGCTATAGCCCACCACGGAGGACACGGAGAGCACGGAATAAAATACTAAAAAAATCTCCGTGCTCTCCGTGTCCATGGTAAAAATATATGATATTGTATTTACCATATCAGATTATTTCATATCCAAATACCGAATCTTCACCGCTTTCTCAAACAACCCCATCTCAAATGCCTTGTCATAGTAAAACCCCAGAGCCTGTTTCAGCCTGTCTGAAAACTTGAACTGCAGGCAGGTCTCATAATACCCCTTAACATCATAGGTGATATCCGGGTATTTATTCTGCGCCGCCTCTACCACCTTCCGGACTTCTTTTTCAAGGCATTCTATGGACGCGCGATATGACTCTGTCACTGACATTATTTCATGTCTGTATCTCCCAATAGCCTCTTCCCTTACGGCAAAGACCGCAAAAACAACTGGAAAACCTGTCTTTCTGAGCCATAATTCACCCAGGTCATATGAGAATGATACAGGGGTGCTGCTGGGCAACATTGCCTCGTTACCTATCATAAGCACGGCATCGAGGCCATCCATGGACGGATTGGGTTTTGTCTTTACGTATTCCGGTTCAACTTGATAGTAGCTTTTAAGAAGCATCTTGAGGAGCAGGACCGATGTGTGGGAAGCACTTGTAAGCCCCACCCTTTTTTTGTCCAGTTCCTCTATGGGAAGGTTGCTTCTTAATATAACAGAACCCACATAACCTATTGAGCTGAGACAGAAATCCGGCAGAAGCACTGCCCTGTCCTGGATCAGAGAGTAAGATGCCGCGGATATGGGGCTCATATCCAGTTCGCCTCCAACCATCATGCGGTTTAAATCGCTCGGATATCTTTGAAAAATCTGAACACCCTTGACAGGTATGTGTTCAAACATCTGGTAATAAAACGGGTAACAGTTCAAATAATCTATATAGCCAAGTCTCATGAAATCGTCCTCTCATACCCGGCAGTCGTTCTTACAGGCGTCATGCCTGCGCCGGTAATAAGCCTTTTCAGAAATTGTTCCGATCCGAAGTCAGGGGTCTTTGCCCCCGCGGCATGAACAACCTTTTCGTTGTTGTAAGTGGCTCCCATCTCGTCTGCACCAAAGTTGAGCATGGTCTGGGCCATCTTTTCTCCAAGGTACATCCAGAGTGCCTTGATGTGCGGGATATTATGAAGCACGATGCGGCTTGTGGAATATATCCTTATATCATCATAACCTGTTGTTGAACCGGAACGGTCAGTTGTTATTGATGTATTTTCCTTGTGGAAAGCAAGGGGAACAAAGGCCTTAAATCCCCCGGTTTTGTCCTGAAGCGTCCTTATGCTGAAAAGATGGTCTACTATATCACCCGTCTTTTCCAGGTGATTGTAAAGCATGGTGGCATTTGTCTTAAGACCGAGGCCGTGCGCCGTTTCCATGATCTCGAGCCATCTTTTGCCTGATATCTTTTTGGGTGCAATAATCTCCCTTACGCCGGCAGAAAATATTTCAGCGCCTCCTCCCGGAAGGGCATTTACACCTGCATCTATCAGGCGCCTGAAAACTGTTTCGAGGGGAAGGTTGTTTAATTTTGCAAAGTAGTCATATTCGACAGCAGTAAAGGCCACGATAAATATATCGGATTTTATTCTTTTAATGCGGGAAAGCATCTCTTCAAAATAATCCAGCTTCAGATCGGGGTGGAGACCGCCTACTATATGAACCTCGTCTATGCCTGATGATACGGCTTCTGACACCCTTTCTTCGATTTCATCGAGTGTAAGCAAATAACTCCCCTCATCCCCTGCGTCCTTCGAAAAGGCGCATAAAGGGCAGCGCAGCTCGCATATATTTGTGTAGTTGAGGTTCATGTTGACGCCGTAATACACGCTATCGCCATGAAGGCGAGTTTTTATGTGATGTGCAATCTCGCCGAGATCAAGGATGCTGTTTGTGGTCAGCATTTCCATGGCATCTTTTTCATCAACAGGAATGTTGTTTTCCACTTTTTCTGCAACAGTCTGCAGTTTGTTATCTTTAATGTTTTCTGTTAAGGTCATTTTTATAGATCATCTCCCCAACCTTTAAAAAGATCCTGCTTTTTCCCCAGCAGGTTCAATATTTTGCCTGTAATAAAATTAACAATATCCTCCACTGTCTGGGGTTTTGTGTAAAATCCAGGCACAGGGGGAACAATTACAGCACCGGCCAGTGCCGCCTTTCGCATGTTTTCTATATGGATCAGGTTAAACGGGGTCTCTCTCGGCACAATAATGCATTTTCTTTTTTCCTTGAGTGCTACATCGCATGTCCTTGTTATCAGGTTGTCTGCGTAGCCGTTTGCTATTGCCGAAAGGCTCTTCATCGAGCATGGCACGACTACGATTGCGTTAAAATCCGATGATCCGCTTGCACAGGGCGCCTGAAAATCCTTTTCAGCGTATTCCCTGAAATTATCAGCCGGAGATACATTATCCCTGTCTTCAAGCATCCGGGTCAATGGAAAATCCCCTGATATGGAACATGAAAGCTCATATTCCATTATTCCTATACTTCCCTTTGAGGCGATCCCTGTGACAGTTTCACCTGTCTTCAATAACTCCTCAATAAGCCTTATTCCCAATATGGGGCCGCTTGCTCCTGTTATTGCTACTATAATCATGGCATTCCTTCCTGTTCCATCATATCAATATGGAAACCGCTGTCCCGACAAGAAGCAGGGGGGATATAAGCATGTTTGTCTTAAAAAGCCTGGAAAATCTTTCTCCAAGCCTGCCCGATCTTGCCAGCCGCTGGTGATATAAAAATATAACACCGGACAGCAATATTGCAATCCAGTAAGGCAGTTTCATCCCGCCAGTCAGTCCGGCCAATCCCATCCCGATAAATGAGCAGATGTAGCAGACAGCCGATATGCGGATTGCCTTTTGAGCGCCCAGTTTTACAGGTATTGAGTGAAGGCCGGTCTTTTCATCAAAATCCCTGTCCTGGAGGGAATATATGATATCAAGCCCTGCTATCCAGGCCATTATAACAAATCCCAGCAGAAAAGGCGTAAAAGCCAGTGCGCCTGTAGCAGCGATATACCCGCCCACAGGAGCTGCTGCCTCGACAAATCCCAGGTAGAAATGGGAGGAGGATGAAAATCTCTTAAAATATGAATAGGTAAAGAGTAAAAACACCGCGGGAAAGGAAAGATAAAAACAAAGCCTGTTCAGCATGTATGCCGCAGCAATCAGAATTAAGGCCGAAACAATGGCTATCAGCCATACTGTAACAGCCTTTACATCACCCCGGGGCAATACCCTGTTTTTTGTCCTGGGGTTGGCACCATCTATATTTTTATCTATCACCCTGTTAAAAGACATCCCCGATGTCCGGGCGGCTACCAGGGCAATCGTGACCAGTATCCATACCTTAAATGTGCCTCCGCCGGCAAAAAGCAGGCCCAGGTATGCAAAGGGGAGTGTGAAAAGGGTCTGTTCTATGAGGATAAGCTCTGAAAATTTCTTAAAATCCATATTCCTTCCATCGTCTGTCCACAAGGGTCTTTATTTCGTCGGACATGACTATCTCTTCAGGCCATTCCCTTCCCATGCCTTCTTCGCGGGTCTTTCTGGTGGCATCTATTCCCATTTTTCCGCCAAAATTTGCATAGGATGCGGAGTGATCCAGTGCATCAAGAGGGCCCTGTGAAAAGATCAGGTCCCTGCCCGGATCAACATTATTCAGAAGCTTCCATAAAACCGTGCCCGAGTCTCTAAGGTCCAGGTCTTTGTCAAAGACCGCAATAAATTTTGTCGATGAAAACTGACCCAGCCCCCACAGGGCGTTTATTACCTTTTTTGCCTGGGCAGGGTATTTTTTATCTATTTTGACCAGGGCACAGTTATGAAAAACCCCTTCGATAGGAAGTTCAATGTCCTGTATCTCAGGCAGGATCATCCTGATGACGGGTAAAAATATCCGCTCTGTCGCCTTTGCCATGTAGCAGTCTTCCATTGGGGGTTTCCCCACGATGGTTGCAGGGTAAACCGCGTCATTCCGGCATGTAATACACGTAACATGGAATACGGGGTACATGTCTGCAGCGGAATAGAATCCCGTATGATCGCCAAAGGGGCCCTCGATCCTTTCCTCGTCAGGGTCCACATAACCCTCGATAACAAAGTCCGATTCTGCCGGCACATAGAGGTCAACTGTATGTCCCTTTACAGTCTCAACCGGCTTCGCGTTTAAAAAACCAGCAAGCATGAGTTCGTCTATATCCGGGGGAAGCGGTGCCGATGCGGCATAGGTGACAGCCGGAGAGCCTCCGAGCGCGACAGCAACCTCCATCCTCTGCCCCCTGTTCTTGTATTTGTCAAAGTGCCTTGTACCGTCCTTGTTGTACTGCCAGTGCATGCCCGTTGTATTCCTGTCGTATTTGTGCATCCTGTACATGCCCAGGTTCTGTACTCCGGTTTCAGGATCCTTTGTTATGACTATGGGAAGTGTAATAAAAGGGCCTCCGTCCGACGGCCAGCATGTGAGGATGGGCAGCATGTCAAGGAGATCGCTGTTTGAATCGAAAATTTTATCCTGGCATGGCCCGCGTTTAACCTTTTTAGGCATATAATCAGCTACTTCCTTGAGAGTCAGGAGCATCTTGATCTTTTCAAAAAGTCCGGAAGGGGGCTGCATTTTAATGAGTGATTCAATCCTTGCGCCTATGGAATTGAGCGATTTGCAGTTGAGTGCCATCTCCATACGTTTAAAACTGCCAAAGGCGTTTATGAGCAGGGGAAATGGCGAATTTTTTGTTTTTTCGAACAGTAGTGCAGGACCGTATGTTTTGCTCATCCTGTCGGCAATTTCGGTAATTTCGAGATATGGGTCCACCTCTGCCGGAACTCTCTTCAATTCGCCGGCATTTTCCAGGGCGGAAATAAATTCTTTCAGGTTTTTGAAGGACATAGGCTTCCTCAATAATTATAGTTTTAAATTTTTATATAATAAGGTACATTTCAAAGCAAAAGAAAAAACCCCTTAAATAATTATCAGGGTAAAGCATTTGCCATCTCAATTATTGATATTTGCTGTATCGATTCTCGCCATCAGCTTTTTATCCGTCCTGTTTTTTGCATTCAGGGTGACAGGTGATAAGCTGATCTTTGAGAAAAAAAGCGAATATCACCATATCATGGTCTATGAGAACGGCTTCATAAGGACGCTGCGCCTGGGAGATGGCCCGGATGATGGAAAGCAGACCAGAATCGATCTGCGCGATCCTGATTTTCTCCTCCTTGAATACACAAAACTGATGTTTGCGGCATTGCTGATAAATGATAAACCCCTGAGGGTTCTTATTATCGGCCTGGGGGGAGGTGCTCTTCCCAGGGCGATAAATCAATATATACCGGATGCTGTTATCGATGTGGTGGATATTGACCCTGATGTTGTGTTGGCCGCAGAAAAATATTTTTTCTTCGATCCAGGCGACAGGATCAAAATCCATATTTCCGACGGACGCGCTTTCATAAAGAATGTCGCCCTGGAAACCCCCGACAAAAAATACGACTTGATAGTAATGGATGCCTTTAACAGCAGTTCAATCCCTAAACACCTCACAACAAAGGAATTTTTAAGAGAATTGATGGTGATACTCGATCCGGATGGTGTTGTCGCAGCCAATGTGTTGACTGATAACAAATTGTTTCATTCCATTCTTAAGACCTACAGGAAGGTATTCAAACGGTGTTATCTGTTTATGGGAGGGCGGGCCCAGAATGCGGTTTTCGTGTCTCCCGGACCGGATGCCCCTGACCTGGACAATAAACAGGTGGAAATAAAGGCGAAATCTCTTCAGCAGCTATATCGCTTTAACTTCAGCATGATTTCGGTAGCAAGGCAATTCAGACCGATGTATTCCCCGAAGATGTCTGCCAGGGTTATTACTGATTTAAAAGATTTTTAACTTTTCCGTGAGCCTTGCGCCTTGAGCCTTGTGCCCTTGCATCCCATTCTTGATTTTTACTGAATTTGGGTTTAGTGTAGAAAATTATTTATTCCATCATTTAATTAACCGGTAACCATGCCCGAATGCCTGAACACTTAACATCGGGCCTAATCTCAAAGGAGGGAATATTATGAAACTGAAAGGAAAAACCGCACTTGTAACAGGAGGAGGTTCCGGTATTGGAACAGCCATAGCTAAAGGGTTTATAAAAGAGGGTGCAAAGGTCTGCATTACGGGAAGAAATCAGGATAAGCTCAATAAGGTTGCAGCAGAACTGCCAAAGGACCAGATTGTTACATGCGCATCCGATGTAACGAGCCTGGATGACATCCAGAGGATGATGGATACAACAATAAAATTCGGCGGAAAGATCGATGTGCTTGTCAATAATGCAGGTATAGATCCGGGCGGAACAGTGGTTGATATTGATCCGGAGCTGTGGCAGCAGGTTCTGAATATCAACCTGACAGGCCCGTTTTTGACCATGAAAAAGATAATCCCCCACATGATAGAAAACGGCGGCGGATCGATCATTAATATTGCGTCACTTGGCGGAACAGTTGCCCTGCCAGGAATGGTTCCCTATTGTACCACCAAGGCAGCCCTGATCATGCTTACGAAACAGGTAGCGCTCGATTACGGACCGCAAAAAATCAGGGTTAATGCCGTATGCCCGGGTGCCACAAGGACAAAGATGCTGGAAGACTCAATGCAGGGGCTGGCAAAGGCCATGAATACTGACATAGACGGAGCATTTGCGGTTATGTCCAAGCCGTTACCATTAAGAAGGGTTGCCATGCCTGAAGAAATGAGTGGTATATGCAACTTCCTGGCAAGCGACGAATCCTCATTTATGACCGCAGCAACCATCCTTGTTGACGGTGGCGCATCAGTAGTTGACGTTTCAGGTGCAGCGTTAAGCAGTGTTGGAATTAACTGGGGATAATAATTGTTTTGGCCGGAAACTTTATATTTTCGATTAAAGTTGTAAGAATTCGGCAGCCGGTCCCGCCATTTTATCCCGTCATGGCAAAAAGCGAAGGCGGATCGGCTATCAGCTAAAAACTATTAATCCAGGGGCAAAATCAAAGGATATACAGGATATTTATCCCGGTTTTGCCCTTTTTTTTCATTAAAAAATTGTCTTTATAATCAGATTAAATTTCCTGTAAATGATGCTTGAAAAAATCTAAATAACTATTTTTTTGCATCTATTAATTATTAACAAGTCATAAAGCTTCCATACTTGACAAAGTGATGACACCACAATATTATTCGAAGCTGGAATAATTGTAACAAGATAGTAGTTGTAAGCAGCATGTATCCCGATCAAGAAAGTTTTATCAACCTATTTAAATGGAGGAATCAGGCATGAAGTTAAGCAAACTTTTAATTGCAGCCATGTGCATTGGATTGTTTTGCAGCTTCTTTGCTGCCGACGTGCAGGCAGCAGATAAGCCCATACTCACGGTGTATAATCCGTTGGGTACGCCGCCGCCAATCAAGCTGAAAGCAATGGCACCACGTCTGGATACGATCAAGGGAAAAACCATTTATATTGTTAATGATGGTTATCCCGGATCAAGCATACTGCTGGGAGAACTCACAAAGGTAATGAAAGAAAAATATCCTGGCACTACATTTATCTACCGGGATAAAAAAGGCGGAATGGGTAGAGTGGACGAGGCCCTCTGGAAGGAAATGGGCGAAAAGGCCGATGCAATGATCATCGCCCTCGGGCATTGAAGCGTCTGTGCGCCTGGGGTCACCAAGCTATCGATAAATTTTGAAGAAAGATTCAAAAAACCCGCGGTACCACTCGTTGTATCAAGCTTTGTAGAACAGTTGAAAGGTGTTGCACTTACCAATGGAATGCCCGGAATCAGGATTCAGTATATCCTGGGTCCGATCTGGGGAAAAACCGCTCCTCAACTCCTCAAGGATGATGTCCTGGGTACCAACCCCCTCACAGGGGCACCTGTTCTTCAGGAAATAGTAGACAAACTTACCAAACCTCTGACCACCGAAGAAAAAAGATCAGGGGAAGTCGTGCGCAGCAAAGGACCAGAAACATTTACCGGAACAGAAGACGATCTTCAGCAGATGTTCCTGGAAAAGAGGTACACTGATTTTCTGCCGGTCATTCTTCCGACAAAAGAAAGAGTCGACGAGATGCTGGCTGCGACAAGCCACGATCCGGACGAGAAACTCGGAGAAATGTCACCCTTTAAGCCAACATTTGAATCATGGTCCTACACTGTAAAAACCGCGGCCATCAATGCTGTAATGGCAGGATGTAAGCCGGAATATTTCCCGGTCATACTCGCAATAGGATCAACCGGTTCGGAGGCAATGGATGTTTCTGATAACGGCTTCGCTGCAGGGGTTGTAATCAACGGGGCTATCCGCGACGAAATAGGCCTCAATTACAGTTACGGTGCTATGGGCCCCTATGCCGAGGCCAATACCACAATCGGACGTGCCTGGACCCTTCTATCCATCAATGGCGGAAACTGCGGAAAAGTGGGAGATACCTACATGGGGACAGTAGGGAATCCAATGAACGGGCTCAATATCATCATTGCCGAGAATGAAGAAAAATCACCATGGGATCCGCTCTCAGTAAGAATAGGCAGGGGGGAAGGGATGCAGACAAGGCCCGGTGCGCCTGCGCCAAAGCTTGAACATTTCAAGAAAGGTGAGAATGTTGTTACCATGTTTATGGGCTGGGGCGTTCTTTCCGCAAAGAACTGGTATGCGAATGTCTGGGGTAATGAAATGAATTATCCTCAGATTATCAAGGATATCTATAAGACCCAGGACGGCACCCTTTTCGGGACCTGCGCTGTGCTGAGCCCGCCCATTGCCAATTTTGTGCATGATGCCGGGTATGATACAGTCGCAAAATTCACAAAATGGGTCATGGAAGCCCAGGGAAATGCCAAACGCGAAGGCATATACATTGCACCTCCGGGCGGTCAGTTCACTGTTATAGTTACCGGGGCATCCAATAACAATTACTTCAGCATGGGTGGCTTCAGGCCGGGTGCTTCTGTAAGAATCGATCCCTGGAGATAGAATTTAGTAATGTAATTATCAATATCTTCAGGATTCTGTAAATAATCGCCGGCCAGTAAAAGGATTTCAACCTTTTTCTGGCCGGCTTTTTTTATGCCTCCTCACTCATTGCTAAAAACTGATACCCTTTTTCCATTTTAAGGTTCTTTCTTATTTTTTAAAATGTTGCACGAAAAAGTACCGGTTATTTTAATCACATTTTCTTCCAGAGCCTGTGCATAGCGCCTACTACACCATCAACCTGATTTTTATCATGGAAAAGATGGGTAGAAACCCGCAATGCATATGTTAATTTTGGATCTCCTTTATGCAGATGGAATTCGGTGAATCGGATTACATATCCCATTTCCTTTTTTAAACGATCAACAAAGTCTTCAATCTTTTTCTGATCATTCATGTCTTTGAAAGGATTAAAAGAGGTAAGGCCGGATGTGAACTCCGGTATGTCCGGGGAGAATATTGTTGCAGAATCCCCGAATGTTTTTTTTATCCTTTTTTTAAGATAGGAACTCAGCTTGCATACATATGCCTCAATACGATCCCGGCCTATCTCCTGCCACAGATCGCATGCATCTAACAGTGACTGCAGAGCAGGATAATTTTCCTGACCCCGAAGCCCGAACATGCTTGAAAAATCCTTTATCTTTGAACGGTCATTCTTCACTGGCTGTGAAACATATTGATATAAACAACTGTTCTGCGGCCAGAGTTCGGGGAGGTTTTCACCATGGTTTCGAATATAAAGAATGCCTGTTGCACCGGGACCGCACTGCCACTTATGGCCTGATGCAGCGTAGAAGTCACACCCCATATCATTAAAGTCCAGTTCAATCATACCCGCACAATGGGCACCGTCTACAATGGATATAAGCCCGTGTTCCTGTGCCAGCCTGCAAAGAGCTTTGGCGGGGAGGCGAACGCCGGTTTTATAGGGAATGTGTGAGAATAATATCGTCTTTGTATGGCTTGTGATCTGTTTTTTAAATGCCTCAATAATCTGACCACCCTTCTCCAGATCCAGAACCGGAATCTCAACCTCGGTCAATACCACTCCCAGTCGATCCTGCAGAATGTTAAGTGGTGCCAGGGCAGATACATGCTCGTGATGGGTTAACAGAATTTCATCACCCTTTTCAAAGGGCAGTCCGAAAAGGATAGTGTTCAGGCCGTCTGTAGTGTTACGTGACACGATAATTTCATCACTGGTGCAGCCGAATTGCTTGCCCAGTTTTTCCCGCTGTTTTGGGAAGCCAAAGTCCCATCCCAGTTCATCCGTAAATCCCATGGGATGACGGGCAACAACCCTGTTGTATTTGTCATAACTTTCAAGTACCTTTAAGGGCATCGCTCCTGTTGTCCCTATATTCATATATATCTGCTCCGGATCGAGTATAAACTGATCCTGGACGTTCTTCCAGAATGCCCCCTCAGGAAGCCCCTGATCTATAGGAGGGATTTTATTTGTACCTGCCTGACTGGTCGTAGTAAGGCTTACGGCGCTTCCGGCTGCTGCAAGGCCTGCAAGTTTTAAAAAATTTCTTCTATCTATACCATCTGAGTTTCTTTTGTTTAATACCCGCATGATACCTCCTCTTTCCAATCACCATAACAAGCCATGCTGAAAGGAAATATTGACAAGAGCTTATTTTGTAAGTATCCGTAAAATGAAACAGTTTTTCAACTTCATTTTCATACCACAGGCAGTAACCCGGAATCAATTAAATGCCAGGACTTTGATACAATTTCATGTTTCCACGAAGGAGGTCAAAAATGAAAAATATCATTGCTGTACTTTTACTCATAATTATTTTTACAGGATGTTCATCTCAGCGTAAGGTTCGTGAGATTATCTCGTCTCCAGATGCACCGGCTGCCATAGGACCATACTCCCAGGCGGTTCGCGTGGGAGACAGGCTTTACCTTTCCGGTCAGTTAGGGCTGGACCCTGCAACCGGAAAAATTGCCGGCCAAAATTTTGAAACACAGGCAAGACAGGCCCTTAAAAACCAGAAAACCATACTTGAAACCGCTGGTTTTTCTTTAAAAGATGTTGTGCAATGCCAGGTATTTGTGACAGACATTGACAATTATCCTAAATTCAACGCCATCTATAAGGAATATTTTCTCCAGGACTTCCCTGCCCGGGCTGTACTGGAGGTATCCCGCATTCCGGCGGATGGCCTGATCGAGATCATGATGGTGGCTGAACGCTGTAATTAATGAACAGATGTGAATAAATAATAAATTCAAACCCGGTGAAATCCGCGTTGCTGTCATAATTATGAATTTAACGGGGTGAAGCCTGAGTCGACCTTGATTCATGGATTCAGCCGTTTAACCGATTTATTTTTTGATGTTGTGTTCTGTATATCGGTTAGCTATACTTTTAAATAACAACATGTTCAATCTTCAAACCGCTATGGCAGTACTATAATTTTAGGAGAATACACACATGACCGATCCCGAACTGTATGACTCACACCTTGCCACCTTTCGAAAAACCGCCGAAATCAACAGCATGGAAATGTACCGGACACTCTACAGGCAGTCCATCGAACAGCCTGACGATTTCTGGGCTGAAGCCGCCCGGAAATACCTGATCTGGGAAAAGGAGTGGAATTTCGTCCTTCAATATGATTTTCACCGGGCCGACATCAAGTGGTTCGGCGGCGGTGTTCTGAATGCCTGCTACAACTGCCTGGACCGCCACATGGATACCCTTTCCGACAGAATCGCCTACTACTGGGAAGGGGATGATCCGAAAGAAAGCAGTGTTGTGACCTACGCACAGCTCTATGAGCAGGTCAACCGGGTGGCGGCGGTGCTGAAATCCAGGGGAGTACAAAAAGGCGACAGGGTGGTGATCTACATGCCAATGATCGTTGAGCTTGCAGTGGCCGCCCTTGCCTGCGCGCGCATTGGTGCTGTTCACAGCATCGTCTTTGGCGGATTTAGCGCAGACGCCCTGGCCAACCGAATTCAGGACTGCGGTGCACAGATGGTCATCACGGTGGACGGCGGATTTCGGTCCGGAAAATCCATTCTCCTTAAGGGCACTGTGGACAAGGCACTGGAGAACTGCCCCGATGTGAAGAGCGTTCTGGTCTACGACCGGGCCGGGCTGAACCCTGAGCTGGACAGCAAGAGAGATATCTGGTGGCATGAGGCCGTCGCAGACCCAGCGCTTCCGGACTTTGTACCCCCTGAACCCATGGACGCCGAAGACCCCCTGTTCATTTTATATACCAGCGGAAGTACGGGAAAACCCAAGGGCATGGTCCATACCCACGGCGGGTATCTGCTCTATGCCGCCATGACCACCCGCCTCTCCTTCGACCTCAAGGATGACGACATCTTCTGGTGTACAGCTGACATCGGCTGGATCACGGGCCACAGTTACATCGTTTATGGTCCCCTGATCAATGGTCTGACAAACGTAATGTTTGAAGGCGTACCTTCCTATCCGGACTACGGCCGCTACTGGGAGATCGTGGAAAAATACAGGGTGACCAAAATCTACACTGCCCCCACTGTCATACGGGCACTGGCAAAGGAAGGTCCCGGCTTCGTCGAAAAGCACGATATCTCTTCCCTGACCCTTCTGGGCAGCGTGGGAGAACCCATAAACCCGGAAGCATGGCACTGGTACTACCATTACATCGGAAAAGACCGCTGCCCCATCATCGACACCTGGTGGCAGACCGAAACCGGCGGCCATATGCTCACCCCGCTGCCGGGAGTGGCCCCGATCAAGCCTGGTTCCTGCTGCTTTCCTTTTTTCAGCGTGGACCCGGTCATTCTCGACGACACTGGCCATGAGGTCAAATACCCGGATGAAGAGGGGGTGCTGTGCATTCGAAGACCCTGGCCCGGTATGGCCCGGACGGTTTACGGTGACCACAAACGTTACAGGGACACCTATTTCAGTCAGGTCCCCGGTATGTACTTCACTGGCGACGGTGCGCGGAAGGACGAGGATAACTATTTCTGGATCATCGGCCGGGTTGATGACGTGCTCAATGTGTCAGGTCACCGGCTGGGAACCGCAGAACTGGAATCCGCCCTGATGTTTCACGAGGATGTTGCAGAAGCTGCGGTGGTGGGTTATCCCCACCCCATCAAGGGGCAGGGTATCTATGCCTTTGTCATTCTCAACACAGGCGTGACTCCGTCCGATGAGTTGAAAAAGGCACTGATTCAGCAGGTGCGAAATGAAATAGGTCCCATCGCCACCATTGACGTTATTCAATGGACCGAGGGCCTGCCGAAAACCCGCAGCGGCAAAATCATGCGCCGGATTCTCAAGAAGATTGTCACGGGCAGGTCCGACGAGCTGGGTGACACCTCCACCATCGCCGACCAGTCTGTAATTCAGAACCTGATAGACGGGTGCACAGTGGTGGGTGATTAAACTGCCGATGTCCGAAGTTTCGGCATTCTGCTGTTTTGGAAAAAGTGATAAAAATAAAACTGACGGAAAACCTTAACATAAGGCACTTTCAGTCATGCTTTTCCTCGACAAACAAAAAGAGCAGTTCGAATTAAAAAAAGGAAGCAGGGAAGATACTGCCCTGCTTGTGGAAATGTACGATACGTTCTACCCCAGAGGAAGATACCAGGGGCTGCCGCCCGCAAATACCGATGCCTGCGCTTCCTGGCTTCGTCACATTTTCGGCATCGGTGAAAATTTCCTTGCCCTTCGAAACGACCGGATGATCGGACATGCAGCGCTTTTACCGGATCAGACCCTTCGTGACGGTGAATACCTTGTCTTTGTTCATCAGCACCATCGTGGACGGGGGATTGGGACGCAATTGACCCGCTCGGCCATGGACCGCGCACGGGTCCTGAAACTCACGGATATCTGGCTGACAGTGGATGCCGATAACTTCATTGCCATTCGTCTTTATCGAAATTTCGGGTTCAGTTTCTCCGATGAAAAAAGCTTTCATTCCGAACGAAAAATGATGCTTCATCTGGAAGGAGAATGCAAACCATGTTGACGGGTATTGTACGGGATGACAGATATCTTGAACACATGACAGGGCACACCCACCCGGAGCATCCGAGCCGTCTTCGAGCCATCCATGAGATGCTGGATCAGACTCCTCCCGGGGATCTCATAAAAATTCCGGCTGAACTCGCCAAACTGGAGGAACTCGAGCTGGTGCACACACCCAATTATATCCAAAAGGTTCTGAAAACCGCGGATCAGAGATTCACGAGTCTGGCGCCTGACACCCCGGCCTGCGCCAAAAGCTACCTTTCTGCCTGGCTGGCCGTCGGAGGCTGCCTCAGGGGCCTTGATGCCCTGATGGAGAAGCAATGCAGTGCCTGCTTCTGCCTCGTCCGTCCGCCGGGACACCATGCCCAGTCTGACAGGGCAGGCGGGTTCTGTTTTTTCAACAACCTCGGAATCACCGCCCGGTACGCCGTAAAAAAATACGGGCTTAAGCGTATTCTCATACTCGATTGGGACATTCATTATGGAAACGGCTTTCAGGAACTGTTCTACGCTGACCCCACAGTGCTCTACTTTTCCACCCACGACCTGCTACTCTATCCGTACAGCGGCGAGCTGGAGGAAACCGGTCAGGGGGCCGGGGCAGGATATACGGTCAATATCCCCCTGTCCAGGGCCTTTGAAGACACGGACATTCTTTACATATACCGGGAGACGCTTTCTCCGGTCATCCGCAGGTTCCGCCCTGAACTGATTCTGGCAGCCGCCGGTTTCGATGCCCATGTAAACGATCCAATCGGCCGTTCCAGGATGACTACCGGAGGATTTGCCCGGCTTATACGGCTGCTGTTGTCGCTGCTTCCTGAGGCCGATTCACCGCCCCTTCTTTTGTCCCTGGAGGGCGGATATCACCCCCGGACCCTGGCCGAGTGCGTTTATGAAGTACTCGCTTCGATGGTGCAGCCGGCTGAGACCGGTATAACGCCGGATTCGCCCTCTTCAAAGGTTGAAGCCCTGGTCGGAAAAGTTCAAGCCGTTCATAAATCTTACGGGGTATGGGTGGATTAGGAATTCGAATTTGTCTTTGTGGTTCAATTTAAAAGAAGTTTAAAATAGAGGTTTCCATGATCAAAGCGAGAATCCCGGCCGAAAATCCGAATGCAAATCTAAAATCCTATCCCGAGGCCTGTACGTCATTCTCGTGGGACAGGGAGAAGACTGCCTTCACATACACACCGGAAGGAAAAATAAACATCGTCCTTGATGCAATCGATCGGTGGGCCGATGCACCAGACAAAAGAGACCGGACTGCCATGATATTTGAAAAAAGCGGCGAGACGCTGACATATTCCTACGGGGCACTCAAGGCTGCTTCGAGCAGATGGGCTCATTTTCTGCAGCATCAGGGGTTCAGGACCGGTGACCGGTTCTTTATTTTTCTTTCGCCATGCCCGGAAACCTATATTACCATGCTGGCCTGTGCCCGGCTGGGGGTCGTGTTCTGTCCGGTGTTTGCCACCCTCGGGTTCGACGAACTGGCAATACGGCTGTCAAATGCCAGGCCCAGGGGTATCCTGACCAATCCGGACCTGGTCGAACGTATCCCCGGAAACATGCCCGGGGCTCCGGAGCAAATTTATCTGACCCGGTGTGACCTTTCCGAACGGCGTGGTCGTGAAATGATCCTTCCCGAATGTGCGGCGGAGATGCCCTCCGACTTCCCTCCGGTGCGGCTTTCCGAAGATACCCCGCTGTATCTGAATTATACCTCCGGTTCCACGGGCCCGCCAAAGGGCATCGTGCATGCACACCGGGACATGGTGGGAATAAGGGCTACATCAAAAAACGTCTTTGATCTTTCCGAAGACACCCTCCTGTGGACCGACGCGGATCCTGCCTGGGTAAACGGCACGGTTTACGGGGCCTTTGCACCATGGCTGTGCGGTGCCACAACTGTAATTCAGGGGTCGGCATTCATGCCCTCAACCTGGTACTGGACCCTGGAGCGGCATAAGGTGGAGGTGTGGTATACCACTCCGAGGACCATTCGCAGGCTCATGGAAGCAGGTGAAGACCTGCCGAAACGATACGACCTGTCCCATATTCGCATTATTGCCACGGTGGGTGCACCCCTGGTGCCGGAACTCTTTTACTGGGTCAGGCGAAATCTGGGCCACTCACCCCATGATACGTGGTGGATGACCGAAACCGGTATGATCTGCATTGCCAACTTTCCGTCCATGGACATCAAACCCGGTGCCATGGGAAAACCGGTGCCTGGTGTGGAAGCGGCCATACTGGATGAAAACGGCCATCCCCTGCCTGCCCTCAGCCTGGGGGAACTGGCTGTTAAAACCGAATGGCCGTGCATGATGACCGACATCTGGGAAGACCGAATACGCTATCAGGATTACTTCCGGGTGAAGGGATGGATGCTCACAGGCGATATGGCCATTGAGGATGAAGAGGGATATATCTATCATCAGGGCAGAAACGACGACCTGATCAAGGCCGGCGGGGATCAGGTGATTGGCCCCTATGAAATTGAAAACGTGCTGATCACGCATCCCGCTGTGGCTGAAGCGGCGGTGATCGCCATCGGCAGCCAGCCCGGTGAGGGAGTGTCGTATCTGAAGGCCTTTATCGTGCTTGATCCGGGCCTGACCCCGTCCGTTCGTCTCGGCATGGAGATAAAGGCCTATGTCAGGGCAAACCTATCTTCGGATACCGTCATACAGGAAATCGAATTCATAGACGACCTTCCCAAAACCCCAAGCGGCAAACTGCTCCGCCGGATTTTGAGGGCCAGGGAACTTGGCCTCCCCGGATAAAAAAGATTCATACCATGTAAAAACAATGGGGTCTGCCCCTGACACCGGACAGATTTCAATCCGTCCGACGACAAAAAGACTATTAATAAAGATTACATGATGATGTGCCTGGTCGCTTCAAGGCAGTAGATCATTATACCCGAAAAGATACGTTTTAAAAAAGAAACGGTGTCAGGTCTGCACTGGTTGACAGAAAGATATACTTGTAAATGTGTAACTCTGCCACTTATTGGTTATTAAAATCCAAATGTGTAATCAAATTTCATGAGTGATATTGTTGACTATTTTCCTGCCTTAAGTTTGCACTGCTAGCCAACAGTGTCCTGTCTTCTACATGGTATTTCAACTGTTTACAGCTACCTGTGGAGAAAATTGCAGTTATCATAAAAACATTGCAACAATTTATTTTGTAGGCTAGGATTAAGTCAGTTTCGGGGAAAAAAATAACCGGTTTCTATCCATAATTGTTTTAATTCACAATTTTTCTGTCAATCAGCCAAAGGCTGATAATTTGTGGCATTAGTTGTGCGACTTGCTAATGTTTTTCGCTGTTTAATGCTTTGATTTACTTTAACTTATAGAAAAAACCATTTATGAATCGGAAACTATCCAGTTCCTGAAAATAATTTATGGATGGGCACTAGCCACATAATTTTGATTTTAGGTCTGTCTGATAAACCATTTTTTATCGCCAATATGATTGTTATTTCGAACGGATAATTTTACTAACATTTTACAGGCATATCAAACACAAACAGGAGAGAATCGAATGAAGAAGAATGAGAGGACTCTTATATTTGCTATATTAATGATTGGCATGTTATTTGTTTCCACGCAGGTTTACGCACAGGTTCCCAGTGAAACAGTTGAAATCAGCACAGCCCAGACAACCATGCAGGATCTCGTGGACCTATCGGGAGGCGCGACCCCGAAAACGGCCCTGGTCACTCCCACCGGTTCGGTCATTTTGTCTTCGGGAGGCGATCCGGCCATATGGGCGAAAGAAAGCGACTGGACCGTGACGGTTTCATCCAGCAGGGACGTCCAGGGCCGTGATTACGGTATCCTTTTCAATGAGACCACGGACGGGAGCGGTAACGATCTAACAGGCACCCTTGTCAATGGCGGGAATATCTCGGCAAGCGGCACATCGTCGGGAGATGGCCTCAGGCTTGGGGATAACTGCACGGTTACCAACCAGAGCGGGGCGTCTATATCGGGCAGCACCACAATTGACGATAGTCACGGCATCCTGGTCGATGCCTCTGCAACCATAAACAATGCCGGAAGTATATCGGCAACCAGCACCGGCCACGGCTCAATCGGAATCTTGCCAGGCACGAACAGCGTCATAACAAACCTCAGCGGAGGGAGTATATCGGCAAGCGGCGGCAATTTTACTCGCGGTATCGATAATCGTCACGACATTACGATCAGAAACGAGAGTGGGGCCACAGTGTCGGCAAATAACACTGTCCAAGGTGTAACTGCTATTCATTCCGATTCCGACAGTACAGTGATCAATGCCGGGACGATTACCGCAAACGGAGGAAGCTACGCTTATGGTATCTATGAAGGGTCGAACGGCTCGGTCACAAATTCAGGAACTATTACCGCAAACGCGACAATAAGCGTTGCTTATGGTATCTATGGAGGGTCGAACGGCTCGGTCACAAATTCAGGAACTATTACCGCAAATACGACAAGCAGCAGCAATGATTATAGCAGCGCTTATGGCATATTTGCATTTACCGGCACGATCACCAACGAAAGCGGGGGCGACATCTCGGCCAGCGGGAACTATTGGGCGGATGGTATTTTGATATCCAACGGCATTGTGCTAAACAGCGGGAGCATTACGGCAAATGCTACGGGTAGCGGAAGTACCGCTTACGGCATCAATATATCAGGCGGCGGCACGATTACAAACAAAAGCGGAGGAACCATCTTGGCTGCCAGCGCGGGGAGTGCCTACGGTGTGGGTGGAACAGGTGAAGTTATAAATGAAGCCGGGGCAACCATTACCAGCAGCGGCACGGGCGTTTGGATGGACAGTGGTTCCACCATTACGAACTACGGCGCCATTACAGGCACGGGCGGTACCGCCATTGAGCTTTTGGGCGACAACAACACCGTCAAAATCTATGAAGGCTCAACCCTCACTGGCGAACTTACTGCAAGCGGCCTGAACAACAGCCTGGAGTTTATCGGCACAGGGACGTATGACTCGGATATCACCGGTACCTGGGTTTTGACAAAGAGCGGGGACGGGATTGTTGCACTATCGGGTTCAAATAGCTATACCGGCGGAACAACGGTCAGTTCGGGTATCCTTCAGGGTAATACTTCAAGTCTTCAGGGTGACATTTTGAACAACAGCCAGGTCACCTTTGATCAGGGATCGGCAGGAACCTATGCGGGGGTCATGAGCGGTGTCGGCTCTCTTGTAAAAGAGGGTGCAGACAAGTTGACTCTGACGGGAGCCAATCTGTATACCGGAGGCACGACAGTCAGTGGGGGTATCCTTCAGGGTAATACTACAAGTCTTCAGGGTGACATTTTGAACAACAGCCAGGTCACCTTTGATCAGGGATCGGCAGGAACCTATGCGGGGGTCATGAGCGGTGTCGGCTCTCTTGTAAAAGAGGGTGCGGACAAGTTGACTCTGACGGGAGCCAATCTGTATACCGGAGGCACGACAGTCAGTGCAGGTATCCTTCAGGGTAATACTTCAAGTCTTCAGGGTGACATTTTGAACAACAGCCAGGTCATCTTTGATCAGGGGGCGGCAGGAACCTATGCGGGGATCATGAGCGGTGTCGGCTCTCTTGTAAAAGAGGGTGCGGACAAGTTGACTCTGACGGGAGCCAATCTGTATACCGGCGGAACAACGGTCAGTACGGGTATCCTTCAAGGCAATACATCAAGTCTTCAGGGTGACATTTTGAACAACAGCCAGGTCACTTTCGATCAGGGATCGGCAGGGACCTATGCGGGGATCATGAGCGGCACAGGGTCTTTATTGAAGGAAGGCTCAGGCACTCTGAATCTCACCGGGGGCAATACCTATTCAGGCGGCACGTCGATCAATGCAGGCGCGCTTGCAGTAAATGGCGGTATTACCGGAACAGTGACCATCGGTTCGGCAGGGGCCTTGTCCGGCGCAGGTTCTGTCGGTTCTGTGATCAACTCCGGTAATATAGCCCCGGGCAACTCCATAGGGACGCTGACGATTAATGGCGATGTAACCTTTGCTGGCAACTCAGTCTATGAGGTGGAAGCTAACGCGGCAGGCCAGTCCGACCGGCTTGATGTCACTGGCGCGGCAACCCTCAACGGCGGTACAGTTGCGGTTCTGGCCGAATCCGGCACATATGCTCAGAGTACTAACTATACGATTCTCAGCGCCGAGAGCGTCACTGGAGCCTTTACTGATGTCACCAGTAATCTGGTATTTTTGACCCCCACCTTAGATTACGATTCATCTAATATCTATCTGCGGTTGACCCGCAATACCACAGACTTTGCCGATGTGGCTATAACGGCCAACCAGATTTCCCTTGCTTCAGGCCTGGATCGCATATCTCAGACAACCACCGGTGATATGGAAGCCGTCATAACCAGCCTTTTAAGCCTTTCCGACCAGGGTGCTCGAATCGCCTTTGATCAGGCAGGTGGGCTGACCCATATGGCCCTCGCAGAAGCGTCGTCCTTTGCCTTTGACCGCTATGTGAATGTCTTGTCCGACCGGATAAGAGACACCATCACATCCTCAGTTACTGACACCGCAACAGATCGTGGTTTCTGGATTAAAGGATATGGGAGCACGGGAGACAGAAAAGATGACGACATCTCCACAAATTTTGATTACACAATCGGGGGTCTCGCCCTGGGGTGTGATCAGAAGGTCGGCAATAATGGTCTTCTAGGCGCCTCCGCGGGTTTTACCGACGCAAAGGCCGACATGGATGGCCTTGACGATACTGCTGAAGTCTCCATCTATCAGGCTGCCCTGTACGGGGCCTACCAATCCTCTCAATGGTACTTCAACGGCATAATCGCCTACGGGCATAACAGTTATGAGTCATCAAGAAACATTGCTTTCGATAGTATTAATCGGACAGCGAAAGCAGATTACACTGGCCATGAGCTCAGCGGATATGCGGAGGCGGGATATAATGTGAAAATCGACACATTCAGTATCACGCCTCTGGCCTCCCTGCAGGCAAGCCATCTGAACCGGAATGGATTTACCGAAAAAGGTGCCGGGTCTTTAAACCTGTCAGTGAAAAAGGAAAATACACAATCGTTTACAAGTGCTCTAGGAGTGCGGGTAAAGAAGGACTATCATACAAGCCTTGGCATCATTACACCGGATATAAGGCTTCGTTGGCTGCATGAGTTCCAGGACGTAGAATATCAGATCGACGCAGCTTTTGACGGCTATTCGTCTTCCGCCTTTATAGCGCAAACAGATAAAACGGCCAGAGATAGTGCAGCTTTCGACCTGGGAATAGCCTGGAGGATCAAGGATAATCTGGACCTTGTCATGGCCTATAATGCGACTATCTCCAGTGACCGGACACAACATACCGGGCTGCTGGGGGTTACATTCTGGTGGTAAGAAAATTACGAGGGGCAGATTCATTAGTTATATAAAAGAAGTCAGGGGCTCACAATTTATTAAGTTGCAGTGAAAAGCGGAACGTACCTCAATTTTTATCAATTCAAATAATTTTTGATATTTTGAGGCACGTCTCCTATTTCCGCTGGTGAATGATATTTGTAAGGATTGCAAATTCGTCCTCTTTTGTAATTTTATGATCTTTCCAGTAATCAGTGAGTTTATTTCGGGTTTCCTGCCCCATCATCCGCTGCTGAATCCATTTTACACTTCGGCCGTGCTGCTGCCAGAACTGCCTGGCTCTGTCCACAGAAAGGGATGGATTTGCCATATCCTGCATACGTTCATAACCTACTTTCGCCAGCCAGAGTTTTATCGGTCATGCTGCTATCCTCCTATACAGGTCATTGATTTCATATAATTCTTTCATCCTTTCCTGGGCAAGTTCTGGATTTTCAATCTCCTGTGCACCCTTTTATAACCGGCTTTTGCAAGCCATTGTTTAAAAGGTTCAGCTTTGGCAGATGGTACAGACTGGATAAGTCTGAAAATACCCTCAGTATTCCAACAATACATCCTTTGTTTTCCCCCGGTTGTATAAATTGCCAGCATAAGGGGCGGTACAACTTGTACCCCCCCTTTCAGTTTTATTATTAAATGCTGCTTCGCATCCCGTGCTTCACATCCCGGTTTATCGGGGCTACGCTGATTCAGCAGGGTAAAAGCTTCCCGCCTTCGCATAAAGCTTCAGTCTTCGCTAACCACCTTTCCATCCTCCGTAGCAGTAGCTACTGCTAGGGAGGATGGGCGCTAAAGCTATGGTGGTCGGAGAAGCTACGCCTCGGCAGGTCGGACAGACAGGCAAAAGTGTTAAGATGAGGCCACTTTTCCGGAAGAAGCCATTGCCGCTGCGGCTCGTTCTGCGTTTTCCCTGGCGTATCTTGCGGCATCCTCGTCAGTAATTTTATAGAAGAACAGCATTATTATCGCGGCAAGTAAACAAAAAGCTGCCGGAAACAGTGAGAACATCATCATGAATTTATTGATGAACTCAGGTGTCTGTTCCATGTTCGGCCGATAACCGATCTTCCCTAAGACGAGCATTGGTACGGAGCCTCCGATCAGCAGACCGATCTTGAAAGGTATATTCATCATGCCATTGGCAACTGAGCGGTTGTCCCTGCCTGTCTTATGCAAATGGTATTCGCCCGTATCTATTGTATAATTGGCATTAAAACTAAAATAGATGTACATTGTTATACTGAATAAACTGTATAGAATTATATAGGCAGTAACAGATGTCCGCGCAAAAAAGTAAACCAGGACCAGCACCAGGCCCTGGCAAAACAAACCTACAACCATAGCGTGTTTTTTGCCAAGCATAACACCGATCTTCGGCCCTATAAATGCCCCCGCAACAGCAATAAAGGTTCCGATTGTCATAGAGTATGTCATCAGCATTACGTTACCCAGCACATAGGTAAAATAATGGACAGCAAGAGTCATGATTGTGTACTGGGCAATGTAAGAGGCGGACATTACCAGGATCAGGATAAGCAGCTGGTCATTCGTCACAACTGATTTGATCATATCAACGACCTTGACGCCGGGGCCGACACTGACCGGGGTGGTTTCTTCATATTTCCTTGCAGATCTGGCAAGGGAGCGACAGCCGAACATATAGGGAATAACGCATACTATACCCATGACCAGGTATGCATAATTGCTGCCGATTGCAGGAGTAAGTACTTTATTAATTAGCGGGACAAGGGTTATACTGCCCAAAAGTGTTGCAATTGTAACACCCTGTGTGCCCCTGAACGCCAGCAGGTTTCTTTTCTCCAGTGATGTGCCGCCAATGACTGCGAGGACGTTGAACTGGGATGTCTGGATAAAGTTCATAGAAAAATTGATCATGCCATAGGCAATAAATACAACAACCAATTTGACCGGGAGTGACATAGACGATGTGTCTGCAAACATCAGGATCACGCCGCAGCCGATAAACCAGCGGGTAGCAGTTATCCATTTGCTGTAATATATGCCTTTTTCCCGTGTTTTCTGGATAATGCCGCCGGACACAAGCCCCGCTGCAACGTCAAAAAAACGGGCGATACCGAGTACAGTCCCGACAATCGTGGCGCTGATCAGTAAATTATCCGTAAAAAATATGTTCATGAACGTCGTGGGCATCATTAGGAAGAGCATCTCGGAAGTCATATAAAAGGCATAGTTAAAAACATCTGACCGGGGGAGACTGTTAGTGTTCGCTGTGCTACTCATGCAGGGACCTCATTAATAAGTAAACGTGGGACAACGCCTGTAAGTTCATAAGTTTGTAACAATGAGCAATAAACAATAATCATTTGACAGTTACCCAAATGCATATAAATCGATAAGACATGCAAGACATCAATTCATTATACCCGAAAAGATATATTGGTTAGGTTTAAGACGAATGGAGTGAAAAAGCAAGGGGAAAAGCTTGAGGTCAGATATCAGATATCAGATGTCAGAGATCAGTGTCAAAAGCAGGCTTCCGCCTTCGCTGGAGCTTCGTCGTTCCATGGACGCATTTCACCCTGTTAAATGCTGCGTTGCAGACCGCTTTGCGGATTTAACAGGGTAAAGACTGAAGACGGTTAGGGGAAAATAAAAAGTCAGGGTTTCCAGCATATATCGCGAGATCTTCGAAAAGGATTCAAGGGGGCGACAGCAGGCTCAAACTTGTTTCTGTGACAGAAAATGCAGTTGAGACTGCTGAACAGTGCGCTTTTATTGTCCGGGTTGTTCTTGAAGAAACGCAGAAAGGTATGTCGAAAGATGAACAGGTTGTATGCCGGTCATTCCTTTCGCCTATAATAAATAATCTCGAATAACCTGCTTTTTTAAATAACTGTATGAGCAGATTTATAATATAATATTTGGGTATACAATATAAAATATAACAAATACCACGGGAGGAATAAACAATGACATTAAAATCAGTACTTGAAGATACAAAATTACTGCTTGAACACCTCGGATTAAATGAGGAGCCGTTCGGAGTATATTACGATAATACCCTTCCTGAAAAAGCAGTTGGTCCAAAGCCGGGCGTGCCCATATCGCGCGAGCTTGAGGATGAGGGAAAGGTTGATATGCAGGAGGTCTTTAAATCTTTTTCCTGCGTTATGGGTAATATCTGGCTTGCAAGAAAAAAGCACTGCGCAGCATACATATCACCTGAAGAATATGGATGTCCCGGAGGTGCCTATTACTGCTCCATGATGAAACCAAATCTCAGGTTTATCGAGTATTACGTAACAACAGGGTTTGAAGGAACTCCCGTTCATGGTGAGAGGTATCTCCCGTCTCCTGAAAGCATGAGGGAATTTCTTAATAAGGTAGACCCGCCTGATGCACCGGCAAAATACTGTATCTTTAAACCACTTTCCCAGTTTACCGAAAATGAAGAGCCGGAATTTGTAATCTTTTTTGCAAGGCCCGAGGTCATAACAGGTCTCTTTACCCATACGACTTTTACGACCGGCGACGTGGATTGTGTAGCATCTCCCTTTGGTGCGGGCTGCACCAATATGGTGGGATGGCCGCGCTATTATAAAAAAAAGGGAATAGAAAGGGCGGTGTTAGGAGGCTTTGATCCTTCTGCTAGGAAATTTATGAAGACCGATGAGTTGACATTTACTGTTCCACTGTCCCTGTATAAGAAAATGCTGGCAAAACTGCCTGATTCAATGTTTAGCGTAGACGGAGATTGGAGTGGTGTCAGGAAAAAAGTGACACGAAGTGCAAAGGCATGGGGAGAAGAAGACTAAAAAGGAGGCATATCTGGAAAAGGCCCGGGAGATAAAAACAATCCATTATTGATTAATATTACGTATCCCGGTATTGCATATTTATAAAACCCGTGTCCTCATCTGCCTTTGGTAAATTAAAGTTCTTGACAACGAACTATACATCAGTTATAAACCGAACGTTCGGTAAAGTTAGTTTGCGAAGAAAAACCTGTGGAAAATCAAGGCCGGACATAATTTATTGCTATTTTAACTGGTTGTCTTGAGATATTGTTAACCCATGGCATTTTATGCCGGTTTTTAGAGTACGGGAAATGAATAAAAAAGAACAGATTCTTCAGGACATAGCTGAATTGTTCTACATAAACGGTTATGAAAAAACCTCTATAAGGGACATTTCAAAATCACTCAATATCAGTAAACCCGGTCTTTATTATCATTTTACAAACAAACAGGAGATGCTCTTTGACATGATTTATGATTTCATGGAAAAGACCAATCTCCAGCTTTTTAATGAATTGTCTGGGCTGAACACTCCCGAAGAAAAACTGCTCTGCATAATACGAAGTCATATTGGGTCTTTTATCAAATACCCGGCCAGGATGAGGGTGCTCATTTATGAAGCCCACTCCCTCGAGGATGAATATTATCAAAAATTTAAGCTTAAACAGCTTGATTATATCGGTGTAATTAAGGAAGTCCTGCAGGGATTAATAAAAAAGTACGATTCGGAAAGGAACATTAACGTGGTAACCTTTACCCTTCTTGGCATGCTCAACTGGATTATTCAATGGTATGAACCCAGGGGCATAGTCTCGCCGGATGCACTTGCAGAGGAGATGTCATCTTTTTTTATCAACGGGCTGAAGGGTAAATAAATAATTATTAAAGGAAATTTATATGGAACAGTGGACTCTCCCAAAGGTCTTTTACGAGCAGTTGAACAGGCTTCAGGATAAAACATTTCTTATATACAAAAAAGACAACCAGTGGCAGCGGGTATCATGGGCCGAGGTCGGTGAAAAGGTTAGAAATCTTGCGCTGGGTCTGATGAAGCTTGGGGTAAAAAAGGGAGATCGCGTTTCGATAATCTCCGAAACCAGACCGGACTACGCATATACAGTAACCGCTATAGCAAACTCCGGTGCTATTTTTGCGGGAATTTACCAGACAAACAGCCCCAAGGAATGTTCACATGTAATAAATGACTCAGGGGCAAGGATAATTTTTGCTGAAAATAAGACTCAGTGTGATAAGATATTAAAGGCATCGGAAACCTGTCCCCATATTGAAAAGATAATAGTATTTGATCCTTTCTCACCAATGGATGATCCGAAACTCATGAGCCTGGATGATCTCTACACCCTGGGACAGGCGGAATATGACAAAAATGGCGAAAGTGCTTACCTTGAGAGACTTAATGAGGTTGAGCCGGAGGATGTAACCGCTATTATTTATACCTCCGGTACAACAGGGCTCCCAAAGGGAGTCATGGATACCAATCGCGGGATATTGATGAATCTGAGGGAGTATACGAAATTTTTTCCTGTTAAAGAAACCGACAGGGGCCTGAGCTTCCTTCCAATGGCCCATGCCCTTGAACTCAGAAACGGTCACTGGCTGCATATCACCTTCGGTATCGAGCAGGTGTACGCAGAGGGAATGCGGCAGCTTTTTGATAATGTGCGTGAGATGGATCCCACTTTCTTTTTCACTACACCGAGATTTTTTGAAAAACATTACAATAACATATCTGCCGAAATTGAGAATGCAGCTGGATGGAAAAAAGTACTGATTAACTGGTGCCTGAAAGTCGGCGCCAGATATAATGATGATTCTTGGAATGTCAAAGGTACAACACCAGGCATCATTTTAAGTTTAAAGTATGCCCTGGCAATGGGTCTGTTTATTAATAGCGTACGTGAAAGGGTCGGGCGAAAACTCAGATATGGTGGTGTCGGAGGCGCGCCCATGACTGCCGAGATGCTTAATTTTTTTCGTGCCTGCGGATTCCCGCTGTACGAAGGTTACGGCCTTACAGAGGGATGCGGCCAACTGGCAATCAACAGGCCCGGCGAATTCAAACTTGGCACGGTCGGGAAACCCCTTGATGGAAATGAAGTGAAGCTGAAAGAAGATGGAGAAATAATAGCAAAGGGCTGGCTGTGCACCCCCGGATACTGGAACGATAAAAAGGCCACAGAGGAATTATATGAAGGCGGATGGCTTAATACCGGGGATATCGGTACCTTTGACGAGGATGGATTCCTGAAAATAACCGGACGTAAAAAAGAAATTATAATTACATCGGGCGGGAAGAACGTATCTCCCTCGTATATAGAAAATATCCTTAAACTGAGCGCCTATATCAGCCAGGCCGTTGTCTTTGGCGAAGGCAAAGACTATATTACCGCCCTCCTCACCCTTAATCGGGAGGAAGTGGAAAGATACGCCGGAAAGAATAACATCAGGTATTCCGATTATGCTGATCTCATATCGAAAAAGGAGATCATTGCCCTTATCCAGCACGAAATAGATATCCAGAATAAAGAACTGGCAAAGGTTGAAAATATTAGGAAATTTACGATCCTCAAGGATGAATTCAGTCAGGAGCGCGAAGAGGTAACACCGACCTTCAAGATAAAAAGAAGGATCATTAACGAGAGATATAAGGATCTGGTAGCAAAGATGTATGAATAAAAGAAAGGTATAGGGTTTGCGGTATGGGGTGCATGGGTTAAAGAATGAACTTTCAACCTTGAACATCGAACCCCCAACGTTTGATTAAAAAATAAAGGCGAAAAAACCTTATAACCTATCAATGCTGTAGTTTTGTTTTTCATTGGAAGTTGAATGTTGAGCGTTGGATGTTGGACGTTCAATAACAGGATATTCATAAATATTACGCTGTATGTGGAGGGAAAAATGTCAAAGTATGAAACCATAATCTATGAAGTAAGGGACCATGTTGCAAAGTTAACATTGAACAGGCCTGAAAAACTTAATGCCATGACCGGTACAACCTTCAGTGAAATAACCGAGGCCCTTAATGAAGCGGAAAAGGATAATTATGTCAGGGTCCTTGTTATTACAGGGAACGGCAGGGCGTTCTGCGCGGGTGTTGATCTGAAGTTTGCAGCAAAGGAGTTGACCGACCTTAAATCACAGACTGACTTCCTTACAATCGGAAAGGAGCTTCTCGTCAGGATTGAAAGCCTTAGCAAACCTGTTATCGCTGCTATAAACGGCCTTGCCCTTGCAGGCGGCTTTGAACTGCTACTCGCTGCCGATCTGGCTGTCGCAGTGGAAGACGCAATGATCGGAGACCAGCATATGAAGGTGGGGATGTTTGGCGCTGGAGGCACACCATACAGGCTGCCCCTGTTGATAGGCATGAGAAGGGCGAAAGAGCTTTTGCTTACAGGAAAATGGATATCAGGTAAGGAAGCGGAAAGGATAGGCCTTGTTAACCGCGCTGTCCCAGCGGATCAGTTTCAAAAAGCCGTTGATGAACTGGCAGCGGAACTGGCAGACAAGAGCCCGACTGCGATGAGACTTACAAAATCATACATTAATAAATCAATAATGTCCGATGCGGATGTAAGGCTCGAGGCAGCAATGCTTTCGGCAATAGTAAATGATACCTCGGAAGATCATGAGGAAGCGCTCAAGGCATTCGGGGAGAAGAGGAAACCGGAGTTTACGGGGAGATAAAATAAACATTTGGTGATTAATAGATATATTGCTCTGAATGGTAATCATTCGTGATTTATAAGTGGTCTGCGGTTCACGGTACAAGGTATAAGGTCAGGTTTTTATGATTTTGTGTGCCGGCTAGGAACACAGCGAAATAATTTACCGCATACCTTAAACCGTAAACCTTAAACCGGATAGTTAACCAAACATAAGATCGATAACATTATGCAGTCAAATAAAGAAAAAATTGTCAATGAGCATGCCCAGGCCCTTACCGGTATCAAGGTTCTTGATCTGAGCCGGTTTGCACCCGGCCCGTTCTGCACGGGTATACTCGGCGATATGGGTGCGGACATAATAAAAATAGAAGAGGCCGGTAAACCTACAGGAAGACGGGCTGATGGTGGCAAAGGCAATAAAATTCCGATGGTTAAGGAATTTGCTCCCCCTGATTCTCCATTTGATCCTTCAAACAGGAACAAGAGAAGTATAGGTCTGAACCTGAAGAGCGATGATGGCCGGGAGATCTTTTATAAACTGGCAAAGGATGCTGATGTTGTTGTCGAAGGGTTCCGGCCCGGTGTTACAGAGAGGCTCGGGATAGGATATGACAGGCTCAGGGAGATCAATAAAAATATCATATACTGCGCCATAACCGGTTATGGCCAGGACGGCCCCTACAGGTTTTTACCGGGTCATGATGTGAACTATATTTCCCAGGCAGGTTATTTCGGCATATTGAAGGAGCCCAAACCCCCGGGCAACCTTATCGGAGACATCGCCGGCGGAGGAATGCAGGCCGTTATAGGAATCCTTTCCGCACTGATCGCAAGGGAAAAAACAGGAGAAGGGCAGTTTGTCGACATCTCCATAACAGACGGCGTTGTTGCCCAGCTCGGACCTTATTTTGCAGCCTATTCCATGAACGGAAAAATGCCTGATGAAACGGATATGGTAAGCACTGGAACCGTCCCCTTTTACAACATATACGCGACAAAGGATGGTAAAAAGATAAGCCTCGGCTGTTCGGAACCGTGGTTCTGGGTGAATCTGTGCAAGGCCCTGGATTGTGAAGATATGATACCATACCATGGTGAGGTCGATAAGTTCGGGGAAGTAACCGGGGTATTTAAAAAGAAGTTTCTTACAAAAAACAGGGATGAATGGTTTGATATCCTCACCCGGACCGATGTTGCTGTAAGCAGGGTCCTTGAGTTTGATGAGCTTGAAAACGATCCGCAGCTGAAACACCGGAATATGATAGTGGAGCTTGATCATCCGGAGCTGGGAAAAGTCAGGCAGGCGGGTATTCCGGTTAAACTGTCAGCCACACCCGGCAGTATCAGGAAATTTGCACCGAAAAGGGGAGAGGATGCGGTAAAGATTTTAACGGATCTTGGATACAGCAGAGAGGAAATAAAAAAGCTGGAAGACGAAGATGTTATTTATGCAGGCGATATATAAAACGTAGAGGCGGGTTTAAAACCCGTCTTTACAAACGAAAGAAAATTCCAAATAAACGGAGATGAATATGGATAAAAAACGTGTTCCAATACAGGAAGGATTATTTGTGGAAGCGGCTTCGGATGGCGAAAAGCCGTACCTGATCGGTAACAGGTGTAAGAAATGCGGTCTTACCGCGTTTCCCAAAACACCGGTCTGTCCAGTATGCCAGATACAGGATACCATGGAGGAGGCAAAATTCGAGGGGAAAGGGACCCTGGACAGTTTCAGCATTGTTCAGGCAGCACTGCCGGGTTTTCAGCGGCCCTCGATCCAGGCTTATATAAACATTGATAACGGCCCTAAGATATGGTCCCTCATTACCGGCTGTGAACCAACCGAGGATTCCCTTGAACTGGGTATGAAAATGGAAATGGTCATAGACAAGGTAAGGGAAGATGAAGAAGGCAATGAACTGATCAGTTATCAATTTAAACCTGCTGGTCAATAAGAAAGGAGGACAGTCGTGAGAGACGTATCAATTATAGGGGTCGGGATGACCCGTTTTGGAAAGTTTGAAGATCGAGACATGAAAGACCTGGGCCGTGAGGCAGTATGGACAGCCCTGAATGACGCCGGTGTTTCGATTAAAGATATTGAAATAGCCTATGTGGCAAACGCAGTGGGTCAGCAGCTTACAGAACTTAAAGGGACCATAGGCCAGCATGTTTTAACCTCAGCCGGTATCTTCGGTATACCCGTAATAAACGTGGAAAACGCATGCAGCGGCGGATCAACCTCTTTGAGGGGCGCGTATATGGAGGTAGCTTCAGGTAATGCGGATGTTGCCCTTGCTGTTGGTGTCGAAAAATTATTTTGCGGGGATTCTGCAAAATCCGCCCAGACAATGGCTGCCGGAACAGTATATGCAAAATTCGGTTTTATGTTTGTTGCACTCTATGCCCTTCAGCTTAAAAAATGGATGGCAGCTTCTGGCGCAACCAAGCTGCACTTTGCCAAGGTAGCTGCAAAAAACAAGTATAATGGCTCGCTCAATCCCTTTGCCCAGTTCCAGAAGGCAATGACCGTCGAGCAGATACTGGAGTCACGTGTAGTAGCAGAGCCCCTTACACAGTTCATGTGTTCCACGATGGCCGATGGCGCAGCAGCCGCTATTGTATGCAGCAAAGAGATGGCTTCAAAGTTTACCAAAAAACACCCCATTAATATTGCAGCATGCGAGCTTGTTTCTGGTACATATAATGTGCCGGGTGAAGAACATGAAGAGATAACCACCAGGGCCGCCATGAAGGCATATGAAAAGGCAGGTATCGGACCGGAAGATGTGAATGTTGTGGAGGTACATGATGCCATGTCTCCCGCGGAGCTCAGGCTCTATGAAGAACTGCATCTCTGCAGACCCGGCGAGGCAGGAATGATGATAGATGAAGGCCATACAGCCCTGACAGGAAGAATACCTGTTAACCCGAGCGGCGGTCTTGCGGCAAAGGGCCATCCGATATCAGCAACCGGCCTCGCACAGATCTATGAGGTAGTAACCCAGTTGAGGGGTGAGGCAGGAAAAAGGCAGGTAACGAATGACCCCAAGGTGGGCCTGGTGGAAAATGCCGGCGGCTGGACAATGGATGACAACGCCGCCTGTGCTGTTACGATACTGAAAAAATGATGAACTTCGAACGTTCAACATCCAACGTCGAACTTTGAATTTAGAAGTATAAAAGCGAAATAGAGATTTTTAGCTTTAAGGTTTTCATTGGATGTTGAGAGTTGAGCGTTGAATGTTGGACGTTAATCTTTTAAAGATATTGTGAAGGGAGAATAATTATGGTGATAAAGAAGGTCGGCGTTGTAGGCTGCGGTATAATGGGATGCGGGATCGCCCAGGTATGTGCCCAGGCAGGTTATGATGTAATGGTAATGGATACCAGGGACGAGTATCTGGATAAAGGTTTTGCCACAATAGAAAAGGTCCTTGCAAGGTCCGTGGAAAAGCAAAGGATTACTGCCGATGAAAAGGCTGCAATTCAGGCACGGATCAAAAGGACGCTGACGCTGGATGAATTTAACGATGTTGATTATGTTGTCGAAGCGGTCGTGGAAGACCTGGAGATAAAACAGGATGTTTTTAAGCAACTGGACAGGGCGTGCCCCGAACATACAGTCCTTGCATCGAATACATCAACCATAAGCGTTATCAACATTGCCGCGGCGACCAACAGGCCCAATAAGGTTATTGGAACACATTTTTCAAATCCCGTACCCATCATGAAGGTTGTAGAGGTTATCAACGCAATTTCAACGGATGAGGAAACAACCGCTATTACCAGGACATTTCTGGAATCCATAGACAAGACAATGGTCGTGTCAAAGGATGTCCCCGGGTTCCTTTCAAACAGGATACTGACCCCCTTCCTGTTAAACGCGGTGCGTATGGTTGAGATGGGTGTCGGTACAAAGGAAGATATCGATACACTCATTACACAGGGACTGCGCCATCCCATGGGGCCCCTTACCCTCCTCGATCTGATCGGTATTGATACTGTCTATCGCGGCGCAATGACCATTTACGAAGAAATTAAAGACCCCCAGTATCTGCCTCCTACATTGATGAAGCACATGGTCATAGCCGGGTGGCACGGTCGCAAAACAGGCAAGGGTTTTTACGAGTATAAATAAAAAATTTGGCTTAATCCGCCTTTGCCGTTGGCTACGGGCGGGACAGGGGCGCATGGCGCATGGCGCATGGCGCAGGGGAAAAACTTCTTAAAAACAGCCTTTACAAATACAGGAGAATATTATGGAAACTTCCGAAGTAATAACTAAATTACAGGCAAAGGTAGAGGAACTGGAAAAAAAGGTTCAGATCCTTGAAGATATAGAAGACATTAAGAAACTCCAGAGGGCCTATGGTTACTATCTGGATAAATGTCTGTGGGATGAGCTTGTGGACTGTTTTTGTGAAGACGGTTCACTTGAGCTTGCACAGAGAGGCGTTTATGTAGGTAAAAAAAGCATAAGAAAACTTATGGATCTTATGCCTGATGCACAAAACGGTTTACAATATGGCCTGCTCATGAACCACATGAACCTACAGGGTATAGTGAATGTCGATCCGGGCGGCAAGAAGGCAAAGGCCAGGTGGCGCATGTTCGGCCAGGTGGGGAAATGGGGTGAAAAGGCATTCTGGGCCGAGGGGACATATGAAAATACCTATGTCAAGGAGGACGGTATCTGGAAGGCAAAATCTATGCACGTGTATACAACCTTCATGACACCCTTCGACAAAGGCTGGGGAGTAAAATACGAGAACTTTATTCCAAAGCCTGACCCGAATGTTCCGCCTGATCTGCCGCCCACAGAGATATTTGGAGATTTTCCGGATGTGTATATTCCTCCATTTCATTATGTGCACCCGGTTACAGGAAAACCCGTGGATACGAGGATAAAAAGACAGGATAAGTAGTTTTAAAATACTTGAACCGCGAAGACGCTAAGAACACGAAGAAAAAGGAATGAATTTATTCTTTCTTTGAGAATCAGTAAAAATAAAATCCTTCGCGATCTTTGCGTCTTAGCGGTTCAGGCTTTTTCTGAATTCATTGCTAAATTATGGATATTATAATATGTTGATATGATTAATATTATATAGAGGGGCTTATTTAAATGGAAGAACAGGAAAAACAGAGTGCCAATATTTCAGATACTGTAAATTCCGACAGTACAAAGACAGGGGAAGAAGACATCTTTAAGACCACGGAGATCAAGATTGAAGAGATGGCAATCGACGGGATTTGCGGGGTGTATTAATTAGTATTTATGAATAACACCAGATATAGACTGGCCAGGGGCTCCCAGGTAAGAGCAGAGGATTTCGGTCTTCTTTTCTATAGAATGAACGGTCCAAGGCTCTATTTTATTTCTTCAGGCGATCTTATCTCGCCTGATTTTTTTAAGGGAGATGTAACCCTTGAAGAATGGGCAGCCAGGAATAGCATCGATGATGCCGGTATTTCCGGGCTGATGAAAATTCTTTCCCGGTTGTCGGAAAAAGGAGTTATCGTTGAGTGCTGAAATGGCAAAAAACGGCTTAAGGGCGCCGGTAAACGTTACATGGGAGATATCCCTGAAGTGTAATCTGCGCTGTGTACATTGCCTTTCAAATTCGGGTGATGTTGTCAAGGATGAGCTGAATACGGAAGAGTGTATGAAACTCATTGATGAGCTTGCGGCCCTTAAGGTGTTTCAGGTCAATATCGGTGGCGGTGAACCGTTTATCAGGGAGGACTTTATAGATCTTCTTGATTACAGCCACAGTAAAGGCCTTGTCACCTGCGTCAGCACAAACGGTACAGTGCTGGACAACAGGACAGCAAAACGCCTTTCATCCATGGATATGCTTTACCTGCAGGTAAGCCTTGACGGCGCTGATGAGCATACGAATGACAGGATCCGCGGCAGGGGAACATACGGAAAAATTCTCAATGCACTGGACGCACTCGCGTCAAACAATGTCAGGTTCAGTATAAACACGGTTCTCACACGTATAAATTTTACGCAGCTCGAGGCCCTCAGGGCAATGGCCGGGGAGTATGGCGCCGAACTTCGTGTTTCACGTTTCAGGCCCTCAGGAAGGGGAAAATCCAGCAAGGCTGACCTGGGGCCAACCCCGGAGCAGCTCGAAACCTTTGCCGAATGGCTGAATAGGAATGACCTCGTGAGGACGGGAGATTCATTTTTCTGTCTTACGTCCGACCACAGGAGGCACAAGGGCCTTGATATGTGCGGCGCAGCAAAGATGACATGCTGCGTGTCTCCGGATGGAAACGTATATCCATGTGCCTTTTTGCAGGAGCCGCCTTTTCTATCAGGAAATGTGCGTTATGAATCCTTCAGGGAGATATGGGGGAAATCCCAGGTATTTAATCAATTCAGAAATATCAATGTAAAATCATGTGTTGACTGCTACCGCTTTGAGACCTGCAGGGGAGGGTGTCCGGCAATGGCCTATCATACTTATCATGATATCAGCATGCCTGACCCCGAATGTCTTGTTAACCTCAAAATCGGCACCAGGAGTGCCGCGTAAACACGAACCGGTATGTTCGACCTACTCTTTAAACCCATCCAGGCAGGCAGCATAACACTGCCCAACCGCGCTTTATTTCCCGCCCACAGGACAAATTTTTCAAAACGCGGTGAACTTAATGATAAGCACATTGCCTATTATGCCAGGAGGGCGATGGGCGGATGCGGATCGATTATCCTGGGCGAGCTGTGCATTCACCCGGATAACAGGCCGTGGGAGTCATTGATCAACTTTTATGATACCACTGTAATAAAGCAGTTCAGGAAACTGACTGGCTCGATACATTCCCATGATTCAATCGTCTTCGCCCAGCTTAATCACCACGGGTTTCAAAGCAGCGGCGCAATAACAAGAAAAGAGGTCTGGGGCCCCTGGCCAATTCCGATATCAGCTTCGGGGAGGTGTCAAAACCCATGGAGCCGGAGGATATCCGGACAGTGATCGATTCCTTTGCCAGGTCGGCAGAGATGGCAAGACGCGCAGGGTTCGACGGGATAGAGATAGACATGGGTGCGGAATCGCTTTTGCGCCAGTTTTTATCGCCCCTTACTAACCATCGCCAGGACGAATACGGAGGAAGTATAGAAAACAGGATGCGCTTCCCGCTCAGGGTGCTGGAAGCTGCCAGGGCGTCGGCAGGAGAAGGTTTTACAGTTGGAATAAGGCTCTGCGTTGATGAAAAATTCTGGGGGGCCATTACGCCGGAAGAGTCAATGCAGTTCGCAAAGGTCTTTGAGGAAAAAAGGCTTATCGATTTTATAAACACAACCGTCGGCACATACTATAATCTTCATCTTTATATGGCGTCCATGCATACGCCGCCCGGTTTTACGATCGATGCGTCAGAGCAGCTGAAGGCGACGGTTGATATCCCTGTTATAGCGGGCCACCAGATAAGTTCTCCGCAGATGGCGGAAGAAATCCTCGAAAAAGGACAGGCCGATGCAGTGGGATTTATCAGGAACCTGATCTGCGACCCTGACATGATAAAAAAGGCAAAGGAAGGAAATATAAAGGATATCCGCTATTGTGTAAGGGACAATAAAGGCTGTATAGGCAGGGTCAATAATAAAAAGATAATAGGATGCATACAGAATCCGGAGGTGGGTTTTGAAACCCTCGGCCAGAGACCTGAATCCGGGAAACACTTTAATAGAAAAAAGGTCCTTGTAATAGGAGCAGGTCCTGCCGGACTCGAAGCGGCAAGGACAGCAGCAGAAAGAGGGCATGATGTAAAGATAATAGAAAAAGGCCGCAACACGGGAGGGCAGATAAACCTCATAAAAAAGAGGCCCAGACGGCAGGGTATGGGCGCCATCATCACCTACCTTAACCGGATGGCGGAAAAGCTTGAGATACCAATAATCATGGAAACCGAAGCGACCGTGGAGTCAGTGTTAAAAGAAAACCCTGATGTCGTGATTATCGCTACAGGAAGCTATCCCCGGCAAAAACCCGTGCCTGGTGATTACTCGCCACCTTCCGTGCTGAATGTATGGGAGGTCCTGCACGGAATATATCCAATAGGTGAAAAAATCCTGTTTATTGATGAGAACGGCGGTCATCATGCAGCCGCGACCGTTGAATACCTTGCGGATCAGGGCAGGAAGGTCCACATGGTTACCGGCGAGCTTTTTATCGGAATAGAGCTTTCTCCCCTCGGGGACCTTTCACTCACAAGACAGAGGCTTCTTCAGAAGGGCGTTACATTTGCTTCGGACCTGAGGATCGAAGAAATAGAAGGCATGAAGGTCAGGTGTATTGACATCTATACAAATAATGCAGTGATGCTTGAGGGTTATGATACGATAGTCCTTGATATGGGAAACAGGTCCGATGACAGATTATACAGGGAACTAAAGGGCAGGGTGAAGGAGCTTTACCGTGCGGGTGACTGTGTGGCACCCAGGGGTATCGACATGGCCTTTCTCGAGGCAAGAAGAGTGGGGGACCTGATATGAGTGAATTTAAATACCTGTTCAGCCCGCTCAAGATAGGCAGCATTGTAGTGCCGAACCGCATTCATTTTGCCGCACATATGACCAACTTTGGTGAAGACCAGCAGATAAGTGACAGGCATATCTATTATTATACCGAAAGGGCAAGGGGCGGATGCGGTCTCATCACAACCGAAGAACTGACAGTTCATCCCTCGGACCATGCCTATGACAAACTTGTAGACGCCTTTGAACCTGAATGCGTTCACGGGTATAAAAAGCTTACCTACTCCGTGCACGGGTATGACACAAAGATATTCGCCCAGCTCAACCACAACGGAATGCAGGCCGACGGCACAATATCGAGGCTTCCCGTATGGGGGCCCTCAGCCGGATCCGATCCCATCTTTCGTGAAATATGCAAGGAGATGGAGATAGAGGATATTAAAGAATGCTGTGAATATTATGCCCGGAGCGCAGTTTATGCGGTTGAAGGGGGCTTTGACGGGATTGAACTTCAGCTCGGGCACAGCTCACTTGTAAGGCAGTTTCTTTCACCTGCCACTAATCACAGGGAAGATGAGTATGGAGGAAGCTTTGAAAACCGCATGCGATTCTGTCTTGAAGTGATCGATTCGGTAAGAAGGGCGGTGGGCAATGATTTTCCGCTGGGAATCAGGCTCAATGCCGATGAGATGCACCCGAAAGGCGGGATCACCCTTGAAGATGCAAAAAAAATAGCCGCGCGCGTTGAGAAAACAGGACACCTGGATTTCATGGACCTCAGTATCGGTACATTTTATAATCTCTTTCTTGTTGAAGGTTCCATGCACACGCCTCTTGCCTACACCGTGCCCCTTGCGTCCGGGATACGTTCGGTAATAGACCTTCCTGTATTCTGTACCAACAGGATAAACGATCCGCACCTTGCGGAGAAAATACTTGAAGAAGGTCAGGCCGATATGATCGGAATGGTGAGGGCACTTATCTGTGATCCTGAACTTCCGAACAAGGCAATGGAAGGAAGGTTTGAAGATATCAGGCAGTGTATAGCATGCAATCAGGGGTGCATTGCACGTATGGGCCTTGGATACCGCCTCGGGTGTATCCAGAATCCGGCGGTTGGCCGCGAAGAGCATCTTGGCATCAATACGCTGGAACCGTGCAGGGTTCAGAAAAAGATCGTGATAGTAGGAGGAGGGCCGGCCGGGCTTGAGGCCTCAAGGACTGCCGCCCTCAGAAGGCACAAGGTTGTTCTTTTCGAAAAAAATGAAGAACTCGGCGGGCAGAACATCATCGCAGGCAAGGCCGCAGGAAGACAGGAGATAACAGGTGTTACAAGGTGGCTGCTCAGCCAGGTCAATAAACTTGATATTGATTTCAGACCCGGTGTTGAAGCAACTGCCGATATTGTACTGGCAGAAAATCCTGACGCAGTCATAATCGCTGCCGGATCAGTACCAAAGAAAAATCCCTTTCCGGGTGAATACTCTGCACCACAGGTGGTAAGTACAGTGCAGGTACTAAAGGAAGAAGTCGATGTCGGTAAAAAAGTGCTGCTCATTGACAATGACGGCCATCATCAGGCAACAGGTACTGCGGAATTCCTTGCCGACAGGGAGAAAGAGGTCCATATAATAACCTCATCCCTCTTTATAGGGGGGAACCTTGGGCCTGTGCAGGACCTGTATCTCACAAGAAAAAGGCTTGCGCAAAAGGGCGTTACATTTACACCGGATATCGCGGTGCTCGAGATACAGGGAACCACGGTGAAGGGGCTGCATGTATATTCCAATGAAATGATCGATTTTGAAGGGTACGATACGATCGTCCTGGCAGCGGGCAATGTGTCCTGCGACCAGTTGTATTTTGAACTGAAGGGCAGGGTAAAAGAGCTTTACAGGGTCGGGGATTGTGTCGCCCCGAGAAAAACAGACATGGCCATTGTTGAAGGCCACAGGGTGGGCAGAAAACTTTGAACAAGGGTAAAAAAGATATATGGATACTTGTTGATCACACCGGAGACACGGTTGATGAGACAACATTCGGCCTGATCGCCGAGGCAGGGCGTATCATAAGTGATGCCGGCGGAGAAGGGTCTGTAACCGCTGTTATTATGGGTCCGCTGGGGCATGATGCTGTTACCTCCATTAAGAACAGCAGTGCGGACAGGATCATCCATATAAAACATGAACTGCTCGGAAACTATCATGGAGAAGTCTTTGCCAGGGTATTTTATGAAGCGGTTAAGGGTAACGATATATCCTGTATCATTCTTTCACAGAAGGATGGCGCATCAGATTTTGCCCCTCGACTTGCGGCCATGATGAATACTGCGCTGGTTACACGGGCAATGGATTTCAGGTTTGATGAAAAGGGCAGGGGTCTTGCCCTCCGGCCCGTGTCAAACGGTTATCTCTTTGATGAAATTATGGTCGACACGGCCAATCCGCCGGTCGTGGTTTTTCTTCCATCGGTTTTAAGCGATATTGGTGATCATAAGGACAATATAAATATAACTGTTGACGAGATTTTCCCCGATATAGATGAAACCCTTCTGAACACAAAGATCGTCAATATTATCAATGCAGACCCGGGGGACCTCTCCATAGAGGATGCGGATATGGTTGTTGCCGGCGGACGGGGTGCGGGAAAAGGGGATGCATTTGATATTATCCATGAACTGGCCGGAGAAATAGGAGCGTCGGTTGGCGGCACAAGACCGGTAATTGACAACCGGCTTCTCCCCTTTGAACGTCAGATAGGCCAGACAGGGAAGACTGTTTCTCCGGGGCTTATAATAAACTGCGGGATCTCGGGCGCGAATGAATACAGCGCCGGTATGGAAAAATCAAAGAACGTGATTTCGATAAATAAAGATCCAAGAGCAAGGATATTCCGATTTTCGGACCTTGGCGTGGTGGGAGATATAAGGGAGATTGTTCCTCTTCTGATAGAGAGAATAAAGGAAATTAAGAAAAAAGAGGAGTGATTGTTTATTATTCTCATTAGTGTTCAAAATAAATTATGTTTATGATTTAATGCCTTAGATATAAAAACTTTATAAGCAGTCATTCCCGCGAAGGCGGGAATCCATTGGTTTTGGTTATTAGATACCTCAATTGGATTCCCGCCTTCGCGGGAATGACGAAATACAGATTCATAGTTCTGGAAGTAACGCTAAAATGTATTCTTTATGTGCAACCGGGTTTTAGGTCGTGGATAGACCTCAATGTTGTTGATTTGAGCATTACGCTATAACTCCTCCCCCTTGATGGGGGAGGTTGGGTGGGGGTGAAAAAGAGAGACAATGCAAATTTGCTCTTTAAAGATTAGCACATTCTCCCCCTCCCCCTGACCCCTCCCACAAAGGGGAGGGGAGTTTCTTATATGAAGAATTGTGTAAGTCAAACATTTGAGACAGGACAGGACCCTGCGAAAAGCTGAAACATTTTAATATAATATGAAGCTATTTAGACAAAAAATATATTATCTGCTTGTAATTTTCATATGCCTGTTCCCGTGCAGTATTTCCGCCTATGAAATGGACGACTGTATTGCATGCCATTGCGATAATCCGGGGAAGAACATTCCCCAGATATCCATTAAGGAATACCGGTCATCCATTCACGGAACCATGATGGCATGTGAAGAGTGTCATACCGATATCGAAGAAGGGCATGAAAAAGGGAAAGTAGAGGGAAAGGTTAACTGCAGTAATTGTCACGCCCAGAAAAATCTACACGGGGCAGCATCAGGAAAAAAGATAGAATGTTATTCCTGTCATACGAAACATGACATCCTTCCCGCCTATGTGAAAGATTCCTCCGTGAATAAAACCCGTTTTAAAAAACTCTGCATCAAGTGCCATAAGACACAATGGGGTGAAACAGGTTATTTAAAATGGTTTACATCCTTCAGGATCCGGTCACATAAAAAAGAGGATTTCAGTAAAAATTACGACGCGACAAACTGTGCCGGATGTCATGGAAAAATAGAGATACACAAAAAGATAGAAAAAGTAACCCACAGTGATTGTTCAAAATGCCATATGAAAGATGGAAAGAGCGCCCTGATGGGACGATTTCATGCGGCAGATAATTCGGGGGACTTGATTACGGGTCTTTCAATAATTACTCAAATAATGCTCCTGGCAGTATTGTTTATATTAGTGAGATTCATATTTAAACCCCTGGGAAGATCAGGAAAAGGGAGGGAATGATCAGGTGCTTACGTCTTTAGACCTTTTTCTCATATGCCTTGCCGTACTGATAATGCTCCTGGGATTATCAAAAACAGTCAGACTGTTAAGGTCGGGCCTGCCGGAAAGGTTCCCGGGGGACAGGTGGTTTCTTCTCAAATATATCCTGGGGCATAAAAAAATATTAAAGAATCCTTTTCGGGGCACCTTGCATCTTACCGTGTTCTGGGGATGTGTGCTTCCTCTTGCAGTGATAATATTTGCCCAGACATGCCTGACTCTGCCGGATCTTTCAGCATCACTGCTTTCCCTTTTGCTTGATATTACAGGCCTTATTCTCCTTGCTGCCACGATTATATTTTTTATCGGAAGGCTGATATCCAAAGATGACCCTGGCCCTGAAAACAGCCTTTTCCCCCTTCTGATACTGATAGTTATTCTCGTTACCGGTTTCCTTGCCGAAGGTTTCAGGCTGAGCATAACAGTGCCCGGAAACATCTGGTCTGCTCCGATAGGATATGTTGTCTCATCCTTTTTGCCTTCATCACCTGTCATGATGCAGTTGATGATAAGGATACATTTTTTCTCGATACTGCTGCTCCTTGCAAGTATCCCGTTTACTTCTTTTCGCCATCTTGCCATTGCCCCCCTGAATATCGTTCATAAAAGGAAGGGGAACGCGGGCGAATTCAGGATTATGCCATCCGGAAAGGCTCTGCCCGGTGCTAATCGTATTAACGACTTCACGTGGAAGCAGATACTGGACACTGAGGCCTGTGTGTCATGCGGCCGTTGTGAAGAGAACTGCCCTGCCTTTATTTCAGGAAAACCGCTGTCTCCCAGAAAAATAGTGCGGCAGATTCAGGATATCTCCCATTCGGGTGACCTGGATACATCATTTGATTCCTGCATATCGGCAGATGAGATATGGTCCTGTACTACCTGCATGGCATGCGTGGAAGCCTGCCCCGTGTTTGTGGCACCTCTTGACAAGATAGTGGATATGAGAAGGTACCTTACCATGGGAAGAGGTGCGTTGCCGCCTGAGGCTGTCACAATGATAAGAAACCTTGAGATATATGGTGATGTAAACGGTAAAGGCATTGCCATCAGGGCGGACTGGGCAATGAACCGGGGAGTCAGAGTGACCAGGCCTGATGAAAGGAACGTGGAGATAGTAATATGGACAGGCTGTTCAGGCGCGTTTCATCCCCGTTACCAGGATGTCTCAAGGGCCCTGGTGAACATACTTGAGAAAGCGGGAATAAACTTCAGGATACTCGGCAGCAATGAACTGTGCTGCGGTGATCCGGCAAGGAGACTTGGTGAGGAAGCACTATTTCTCGATCTTGCTGAAAGGAATTTAAGGACATTCAGGGAGCACAATGTGAACAGGGTTATAACACTGTGCCCGCACTGCTATAACACGCTTAAAAATGAATACCCGAAGCTGGAAAAAGCAGAGGGCCACGAGTTTGAAGTGGTCCATGCGGCACAGTATGTAATGGAACTCATAGCCAAAAAACTTATTGTCCCTGAATTCCCTGTTGAAAAAAGTGTTACGCTGCATGATCCATGCTATCTGGGGAGGGGCAATAAGATATATGAGCCATTGAGGAGTATAATAAAAAACATTCCCGGAACCAGCCTGACAGAGCTCGACAGATCCCGTGAAAACGGGTTCTGCTGCGGGGCCGGCGGGGGAGGGATGTGGCTGCATGAACACATCGGGAAAAGACTGAATGTCATAAGGTCCGAAGAGATTGTGGAAAAAAATGTTGATGTGGTATGCACGGCGTGCCCATATTGCCAGACAATGATCAGTGACGGCATAAACGGGTTGGAGCTGGATAATCCGCCTGATGTGCTGGATGTGATTGAGATGGTGGAGAGGGCGGTGAGATGAAAGAGAGGTATAAGGTTTGCGGTTTAAGGTGTAAGGCTAAGGTGGCGTTATCATGTTACTTAGATGGTTTACATGCCGCAAACAAATTGGTCGGGGATAGACCCCGAACCTACGAGACATTTTCAACAACTGATGAAGTATTTTAGAAGATTTTGTGTTTTTTATTTTAGTAGGGTGGCATTTTATATGCCACCGGGAATCAGTGAGATATTACTTTTGTCTATTTGACTTATGAACCTTGAAGAGGGTAACAAATGAAAATCGTAGTTTGTGCCAAACAGGTAAAATTCACTTACGCCAGGACAGGTCGTGACCCTGTAAAAAACTATATTGCCCCTGAAGATAATATATTTTGTATCAATCCGTGGGATGAGTCTGCCCTTGACATAGCCCTTAAACTGAAGGAAACGGACAATTCCATTGAAGTGATTGTTCTCACCCTCGGACCTGTTGTAGCAGAAAAGGAACTGAGAAGATGTATAGCAATCGGCGCGGATGAGATATGCAGGATCAATACCGAAGAGGAGCATGATTCATGGTCAAAGTCGATTCTTCTTGCCCGGGGCATAGAGGCATTAAAGGCCGATCTGATATTTTGCGGCAAAGAATCTGTTGATAAACAGAACGGACAGGTCGGGGCATTTATTGCCTGTCATCTCAATCTGCCATTTGTTTCGGATGTTACGCAGGTAGAGACGGGTTTTAAGCCCGTCTCTGAGGATGAATTTAAAGCAAAGGCTGTCCGGAATGCAGGCAAAGGGGTAAGGCAAGAGATAAAATGCCAGTTGCCCGCTGTTTTCAGCATATCTCAACCTGTTATTGCTGCGCGCCTTCCTTCCTATGAGCAGAAGCAGAAGGCCATGATAAGCCCTTTTAGAATACTGGACATAAAAGCCGGTAATGCCGAAAAAAAACTCCTTCATAAAAAAACATCTCCTCCAAGACCAAGGCCCAAAAAGGTATTAACACCTGACAGCAGCCTGCCTGCCTTTGACAGGATAAATCAGTTACTGGCGGGCAGCGGTGTAGAGAAAAAGGGGACTGTACTGACCGGAAACCCGGAATCACAGGTGCAGGGGATTATTTCATATCTCATTGAAAAAGGATTTTTAAACACGGAAAATCCGCCCCGGGAATAAACAGGTCTGAAACCATGGAAACAGACACCAGAAATATGAAGGATGAAATCAAAAAGGCCGGTCTCAGGCTGCCAAAGGTCCTCACCCTGATGATTACAGAGGCATGTAATCTGAAATGTCCCCACTGTCTACTGAACTGTAAAAATGCAGATGCAGATCCTGTCAGGAAAGATACTATCCTGGATATTATCGATGAATTCCGGGATCTCGGCGGTGATACACTCCTTGTCACAGGTGGTGAACCATTATTGCACCCTGACTGGTATGAAATCCTTTGCCATGCCTGTCATTCTAAAGGTCTTTTAGAGGTTGTTCTTCAGACCAACGGGGCAATGGTTAGAGCTGAAGACATAAAAAAAATAAAAACACTGAGCCGAGAAAAAATTACGATACAGATAAGTCTCGATGGTGCAACCCCCGAAACAAACGACCTCATAAGGGGGAAGGGTGGTTTTGAGGCTGCTGTCAATGCCGTCAGGGGCTTTGTCGGTGCCGGGATGGGGGAAAGAATAAAAATAGCCTTTACTGAAATGAGGCATAACTATAATGAAATCCCTGCAATGCTCAAGCTTACCGATGATCTTGGTGCCGGCCTTTTTACAGCCGGTACTCTGGTGAAGGGCGGAAGGGCCGAAAATGCAGAATGGATTGAACTGCCGGACAGGGCCCAGGTAAGGGAATTGATAAAACTGTATGAGACCGATCATAAATTCAGGGAATTGTATGATAAACTGGGGAATATATCAGTAATTGAATGGTATAAAGGACGAAATATTCCGGCCGATCATGTGTGTAATTGTATAAGTACGCCGTTTATAGACGCTTTCGGCAAAATGTATCCCTGCGTAATGAATCTCAGCGATGACCTTGCAGTTGATAATGTTCATGAAGAAGGTTTAAATAACGTAATTATAAAAGGGATTGACAAATGGTCCCGGCTGCCCGAAATCGACAAAAAACGAAGTGGAATACTGGCTGAATGTCAGGAGTGCGCCGGCAGAGAACATTGCAGGGGCGGGTGCATGGGAAGGGCCTGGGCGGTAAGTGGAGATGCAATGTCGGTTGAGGACAGGTGTGAGTTGAGGAGGGAAGTATACTATTTTGATAAAAAACATGAATGATGAACATCCAACGTCCAACGTTCAACTTTCAATGAAAAACAAAAGCGGTTTCACGAAATTTCCATAATTTAATCTGTTTTATTATTGCGTTTTTTTATTCAACGCTGGATGTTGGATGTTCAATAGCAACTGACTTTTTAAGGCCTGGTATGAATGAACACTTGAAAAAAAGTGAAAACGCCGATCATCTCTCCTACAAACTTCCCGGAGGTATAACCCTTGCCGAAAAAGAATCTTCCCTTTATCTGATACGCAAAAATCCACTTGCAACAATTATATTAAATCCCATATGGAAGCCTGCATTTGATTTATTAAACATGGGCGAATCAATTCCCTCCAAAGAAATATATGCCCTGGTAGATACTGATCCTGAAAAAACAGAGCTGTATCTCAACAGCCTTGTGCGAAAGGGATTTATGGAGAGCCACGGGTACAGAGACCTTGAAGAATACCCACAGGTAACCATCATTATACCTGTGCGAAACAGGCCGGAGGAAATAGGGGCTTGTCTGAAATCCCTTGTAAATCTCGATTATCCTTCGAATAAAATGGAAATAATAGTGGTTGATGATGCCTCCAACGATAACACCCCGGAGGTTATTTCCCGGTTTCCGGTTAAACTTATAAAAAACAGCAAAAGGATGCAGGCATCATACTCCAGAAACCTTGCTGCAGCGGAGGCAAGGGGTGATATCCTGGCCTTTATTGACTCCGACTGTACTGCTGACCCCCTGTGGCTCAGGACACTTGTTCCTGCTTTTAATGATCCTGTGAACGGTGCAGCGGGAGGAAAGGTGGACTCCTGGTTTGATAAAAAGGCCCTGGACCGGTATGAAAAGGTATCATCCTCGCTAAATATGGGAAGCCGCCCAAAAAGCTCACGGGAAGATGGAGATTTTTTTTATCTACCGACCTGCAATCTCCTGATAAAAAAGGATATCTTTCTGAGGCTTGGAGGATTTAATATTAACATGCAGGTGGGAGAGGATGTGGATTTCTGCTGGAGATTAAAAGACAGCGGATTTGAGATAGAATATTGCCCTGCCGGTGTTATATTCCATAAACATCGAAATAAGTTAAAGGCATTTTTCACGCGAAGGTTTCAATACGGCACGTCCGAGCCATTCCTGCAGAAAAAACATCCCGATCGTGTAAAAAAGATGTTTTATATGCCCCTGACAGTGCTTTTATGGGGAATAGTGCTTCTGGCCCTGTTAACAGGCTGGTATCCTCTGTTCGGTCTGTGCGTTATTATTCTAATTACTGATACACATACAAAATGGCAGCAGGTTAAAAAAAAGGATCTGCCAATAAGGTACAGCCAGGTATTGTCTGCGGTTTTCAGGGGATACTTTGTATCTGTCTATTACTGGTGTGCATTTTATTCAAGGTATTACCTGATAACAGCCTTTTTGCTTTTTCCGGTCGCGCCGGTAATATGCCTTATACTTTTTATAAATCATTTTATTGTATCCCTTTGCGAGTTTTTCCTGAAAAGGCCGTCATTAAATATCTTCTCCTATATATATTTCTTCAGCATCGATCAGCTGGCCTACCAGGCAGGTGCCTGGTACGGGTGCTTCAGGCATCTTGCTTTTAATCCGGTAAACCCCAGGATAACCAGGTGGAAATCATAATGAGCCTGCCACTGTTAAAAACGTCTGCAAGGCTTTTTTTAAACGGGTTGAATTACAGGTATCAAAAAAGGACAGGGAGGCCGGGAAGGCCCCAGGCCCTGAGCCTTGAGGTAACGCATAACTGCATTGCAAGGTGTATTATGTGCAATATCTGGAAGATACCAAGGGATGAACCGGAGCTATCCACAAATGACTGGCTGGAACTGCTTTCTGCCGATTTTATGTCAGATGTAAGGGAGCTGGATATAACAGGGGGAGAACCCTTTCTGCTGGATGATATAGATACCCTTTTATCGGGGATAGGCAGGCTCAGGGATAACAATCTGAAGAAGCTCAGGTCTGTTGCTGTTACAACAAACGGTTTTTTAACAGAAAGAGTTCTTGAAAAGACAGAAATAATCCTCAGGGAGTTTGAAAAGAAAGAGATTGACCTTGTGATGGTGTGCGCATTGGATGCCGTCGGAGAAATCCATGAGCGGATAAGAAATGTCAGTGATGCATTTGACAGGGTAAATAATACAATAAACGGGCTTGCCGCGCTCAGGGACAGATATCCGAATCTTGTTACAGGCCTTAAAACAACAATACTTCCCGTCAACATCGATGAACTGGATAATATCTCAAGATATGCCGCAGAGCGGGGATTGTTTAGCATAATATCACCGTGCATAATAACCGGCGGAAGGTATTTAAATAAGGAAAAGGAAAATAACCTTGTCTTTTCAGATAAAGATAAAGAGAAGATGATCAGGTTTTTCAAAGGAAGCGGTTTCAGGTGGAGCTTTCATGCGGAAAGCCTTGTAAGGTACCTTGAAACAGGATTTGTAAGAAAACCATGTTCCTGCGGATTTAATTATTTTTTCATAAGGAGCAGCGGAGAGGTTTTTTTGTGCCCGCTTATCAGCAGGGGCATAGGCAATATAAAAAATGAACCCGTGGAATCTCTGTTTGGTTCCAGCGAGGCGAGAGAGTTTAGAAAAAATGTCGGTGATTTTCCCGAGTGCATGGAATGCACGGAGCCGGGCCTTGAACGATATGCCCTGCCATTTGAAGGGTTTACATACCTGGGGATGCTTTTTAGATATGGCAGAAGAGAGTTCCTTGAGTTGCACAGGCATCTAGGATTAGGGAAATATATTTAAGCAAAGCTAAACTCACCGGACAGGGTTTTTACATAGTTCCTGCGATTTTCCTCTTGATTTTTCTACCCAATAGGCTTAGAGAGTCATATTAAAACTATCAGTTTTAAGATTGTTCCCGTCTTTAAGACGGGGGATATTAACCATTTTTACAGGAGAATTTTATGGGTGGCTCGGATGGCAGTCATAGTTGCCACAATATAATCCATGAATTAACTCAAGAAAAACCCTGAAGACCCTGGATCGCGACTCTTACGTCACGCGACCCGTGAATTGAACGGTCGGCTCTCCTCCTCCTGCGTCTAGCCCTCCGGTTCTCCTCCGGTCGCGTTTAAAACCTGTTGCGACCTGTGAAATAGGAGGTGAACCATGAATAAAAAGAATCCGCTTCTTGTCCCGGAACTGCGTGAAATGCTGCAGGCCGGGAATACCGAAGCACTTCGAGATTTCTGTGAATCCGGACATCCTGCAATAATTGCAGAGATGATTTCCGCTCTTTCCAGCGAGGAAGCATGGAAGGTGCTTCTTAATGCGGGATCATCACTTCGCTCCGAGATTTACAGCCATCTGGATATTGATATCCAGGTCGAAATAGTCGGAATGCTGAACCGCAGGGAAATAGCTGCTCTATTATCCGACATGTATTCGGATGACAGGGCGGACCTGTTCAAAGAACTACCTGAAGAACTCCGCGAAAATGTGCTGCCTGCACTTGCGCAGGCTGAGCGGGAAGATATAAGACGCCTGTCTTCCTACAGCGAAGGGACAGCCGGTGCGGCCATGACATCTGAATATGTTTCATTGCCGATTAATCTGACAGCATCCCAGGCGATCGACCGGTTAAGAGAGGTTGCGCCTGACAAAGAGACCATATATTACGCCTATGTCGTGGACGAAAAACGCAGGCTCCTGGGGCTTATATCCCTGAGAGATCTTATAGTGGCCCGCAGGGACACAAGGGTCGAGAAAATCATGAATACGGATGTCGTCTTTGCCAGAGTCGGGGACGACCAGGAGGATGTTGTAAGAAAAATACAGAAACTTGACCTGCTGGCGCTTCCGGTCATAAACGGAGGAGATGCCCTGGTCGGCATAGTTACCTATGATGATGCTATGGATATCATCAGCCAGGAGCAGACCGAGGACATGGAAAAATTCATGGCCATTATGGGTTCGCATGAAAACGCCGCTTATATGAAAACACCGGTATGGGAGCATTTCAGAAATCGTTTTCCCTGGGTATTTGTCCTGGCAATTCTGGGCCTGGTTTCAGGATATATTGTGCAGAGTTTTGAGGGGTTATTGATGCAGTTTACCATCCTGGCCGCCTTTATGCCTATGCTTGCCGACACGGGCGGGAACACGGGCAGCCAGTCCGCAACACTCGTAGTCCGGGCGCTTGCACTCAAAGAAATTTCGGCAAAGGATATCCTGGCAATTCTGGCCAAGGAATTCAGGGTATCCATGCTGCTTGCAGTAATGCTGGGAATAATCGCCTTCGGAAGGGTATTCTTCTTTAGCGGCGGAATGAATGCCCATAACAGCATATCCCTGGTTCGCATTGCCTTTGCGGTCTCTCTTGCCCTGGGGATGCAGGTGGTGACGTCCACCCTGGTTGGCGCCCTGTTACCGCTCGGCGCATCCAAGATGAAATGGGACCCTGCGGTGGTGGCGAGCCCGGCGCTTACAACCATCGTGGACATCACAGGTTTGCTGATCTATTTCACGACGGCCAGGCTGATGCTTGGTATATAGATATAATTTTAAACTGATGAATGGGAACAATGCAACGATAGACAGTGTAAAATCAGAGGTAAAAGGGAGGTTTTTATTCAAACGATTCCACGTGCTGATTGAGGTTATTTCCAAGGGACGGCAGGAAAGGAAAGTAAAAGCAAGGAGTCTATTATGTTTTTGGGCTTCGAGGGAATTGGGCATGTCTCATACCTCGCTTGCTAAAAAACTGGAGATGAGCTTGTCAAACATAGGATTATCAGTTGAGCGCGGAGAATCGATAGTAAAAGATGGCAGTTACTCTCTTGAAAAATAAGATAATCGAATAATGAAGAGCGTTACACTCTACACTGTGTGGAAAAAAAAGTGGGCATGGTTGTGCATAAATGACAATGCATAACATTTTATACCCATTGCCGGGCATAAATTTGCCAGCCTTTCAATAAAGTTTTCCCGATCTTTATTGCTTCTAAATATCTTTGTTTTTTCTATCCCCCGGATCATTACATGATGCAACACTCCGGGGGCATCTAATCTGGCTGTTCTTGGCATGGCAGGTATTTATACTTCTCCTCTAAGTTTGACAATTAAATTATTAACGAGCGTCCCCCTTCACTATTCGGGGTCTGCCCCGTTGCGTTTATTATTCCTTCATTTCTTATGAATCACTGAAGGAAAACACTTCTTCATTATCCTCAAGATCATTTGAGTCAGACGTTTTCTCCTTTATAGACAGGATGGGGCTAGGTGTTTTATTAAATATTAACTTGAATGCATCGGGTCTGGCATAATGACCGGCCACATCAAGATTCCATTTTGTACCCAAAGACATTTTAAGGTCGATTTCGGCATAAATAATCCCTTCCTGTTTATTAAGAGGGCCTGCAATGATATTGCCGTTAGGGTCTGTGATGACACTGTTACCACTGTTTATCCATTCATCTGCATCTTTATAATAAGGTTCAAGCTCTGGTGAATGGGAAAGTATGTCCTCTTTACGAAGTACCATACAGCATCCAATTACAAATACACGCCCTTCCCTGCCGATATGCCTGAGAGTGGCATGCCATGCATCGCCCTCATCATACGTCGGGGCGACATAAATCTCGACACCCATGCCATAGAGACAATAACGAACAAGAGGCATATAGTTTTCATGACAAATCAGGCCAGCTAATTTTCCCAGATTAGTGTCATAAACATCAAGTGTGCTTGGATCTCCATATGCCCATATAGTACGTTCCGGTGCAGTGGGGATCAGTTTTTGATGTTTACCCATCAGATTTCCCCGTGGATCAATATAGACAAGCGTGTTGTATAAAGTACCACCGCTCGCGCCCACATTGCGTTCATTAACACCGATCGCAACATAAGTGCCGGCATTCATGGCAGCGTTACATAAAATATCTATCTCCGGCCCGGGTATACTTACAGACTGCTCTACCAGTTCGCCATACAGTCTCTGATTTAACGTGATTTGGCCCGGAGGCACAAACCATATCCAATCCGGGTAGGCTGGTATGAACGCTTCAGGAAGAACAACAAGTTGAGCACCATTATTGCCTGCTTCCGCAATCAACCTGCAGGCCTTCTCAACAGATGCCTTTCGATCCAAATAAATCGGAGATGCCTGGATTGACGCAATTTTTAAGGTGTCATGGTTCATAGCTGCCCCCCCCCTGATTGTCTTTTGCCATTTATACTTACTCCATTTGAGATATTGATTTTTTTATTCCGGTTCTTCCGGGCTCCAGGTATTGTAGCAAATCAGCTATGACTCCGGTTTTCTATCACGCTGGCTGTACTCAAGTTCCCTGTGCTTTTCGTTTAATGATGTATCAACTCCCGGATAACCCAGTGCAACGAGTGTTATTATAATATAATCATCAGGAATCTGAAACATTTCTTTTGTAGAGGGGGACAATCCATATAATCTAAATAACTAAATAACTTGCTATATTTAATTTTTATTTATACTCAAAATCTGATCTTTTTTCATTTTAAAGATTGTGGCAAGTAGTCCGTGCTTTTGAATGTTTCAAAATATTTCAGCATACTGCTTCTAATCTTTAATAATTTAAGATTTATACATAATGCAAGTATACTTGAATTGAGATAGGGATCTGATGCACCAAGTTTCTTTCACTTATCGTTATAAACCCTTTTAGGGTGCTTTAAAGAGTTTCACATAACAAATGTTAATGCCTGATTATAATTAAACGCCTGAGTCACAATATACGTTTATGGAAAGGTTTATGAATCCCCAATTCCTATATGAGCCTTAAATACATCACAGGGTTTACAGATTTCCATCTTTTCTATCCAGGTGCTTTGGGTGCAACCCTTGCACAAAAAGGGGAAAAGGGGTCACCCATTAAAGGGTTTCACAAGTAAGAACATCTGAGTATTAAACTAAAAAAGGGTCTGCCCTTGACTCTTGGTGATCCTTTCTTTTAATGCTTCCACTCTTTTTTTAAAAATCTTGTTGGAATTCATCTCAAATTTTACTCTCGCTACAATACTACTCACAGTACTATATTTATCAATACCGAATTGTTCGCCTACCTGCTTTAACGTATCATTCCGCAAATTTCTTATAAGGTACATCGAGACATATCGGGGTTCATTAAAATAGCCTCTTCTCGAAATCTCCAGGTCTTCGTTCTTTATATTATACTCTTTGCAAACATACCTTTTTATCCTATCAATATCTGGCGCAAGGCTCTTTACCTCGGGAACCTCTTCAAAGTTATCAGCGTTAAAATACTTCTCCTTTATTCTATCAATAAAGGTTTTGCTTCCTATCACCGATGGGAGATTTTTCCTTGCGAATATATTATTTATATATTCCGGGGACTCCTTAAGAACGAATTGTTTGTATAAGCGAATACTTTCCTGTCCGGATTCCGAAAATAATCTTAAAATATAGTCTTTATAAAGCCATTTCCATTTTTCAGCATTAGAAAGGTACGATTTGTGTGTACTCCATTGATATTTTTCCAAACTTTCAACAATACCTGCTTTTAATGGATTTCTATGAATATATCTGACAAGTTCTAACGCATAACTGTCCGTTTCAACAAGTATTGATTTATACCTGCCTTTAAAAAGAGGGCCGTCATAACAGTGCCTCCTGTTATAACGCTGGGTGTAGATTCCATTTAAATGCTTCATTGACCGCGAAAGATTTGCATCCGGTGTTTGTACAAGAAGATGATAATGATTCGGCATCAGACAATATGCTGCGACTTTGATATTAAATACTTCATCCAGTTCTTCAAGAAGTTTTATAAAAGACAGGTAATCTTCTTCAGTCAAAAATACATTTTCACCACGTCTACCTCGATTCATAACGTGATACCATGCTTTTGAATATTGGATTCTTAATGGTCTGGACATTGTATTTTTTAGTATATTTTTATACTTGAGTCAACGGCAGATTTGACCCCTTTTCTCATGATTCCCTCTCCAGGCATAATGCCAAGGGCTACATTGTCCTTCGGGCTTCGCACAAAATCATTACTGATAATGCACGCCGAAGTATAAAACTGCTGGTGATACAGCAGGTTGGATCTTCGTCCAACAATATATAAAGGCGACTTCTTGTCGCACTTAGTTAATGCCTTTGTTCTGTTCAGATGATTTTGGAGTTAAGGACCCATTTAGATATTTATGTATAATACTTGAAATAAGCGTTTGATACGGAATGCCTTCTTCAATGGCCTTTACCTGAATCTGATGATAATCCTTTTGGGTCAACCGGAGATTGATGCGTTTATCTTTTATCAAAGTATTACGAGCAGCTAATTCAGCCTTTTCTTTTTCCTTTTTGAAGTTTTTAACTGAACGCCATTCATCATTATCGATAGATTCCATCAATTCACTTTCTTCTTTGTCAATTGGCTCAAATGCCTTTTTATTTATTTTATCCATTACTCCCCCTTTAAATCATAGAGTTTGGTGTATTTACGACTCGGAAATATCGTTTTTAAAAATATTTCTTTTTCATTTTCTACGAAAGGTACAATGAAAGCATAGTCATTTATTTCCAGAATATATATTTTTTGATCTGCTCTATTTGGGTTTTCCTCAATTCCTAATATGTGACCTGATTCAATTAAAAGAGCAACCTCCTCAAAGGAGATCCCTCTTTTTATTTTTAATAAATCGGGACGCTCTTCATTATTTCATTATCTTAAACTGGCTTTTCAAGAGCATAATTACCTTCCCTGGCTATTAACTCCCCACGCTCTACTGATAACCCTATATTGGATATACTCATCTCCAGTCTTTTAGCCAGTGTGGTATGGGATATGCCCAACTCCCTTGATGCCCAATAGCATAATAGACTTCTTGCCTTTACTTTCCTCTCCTGCCTCCCCCTGGAAAACACCTCATCCTGTTCAATACCTAATACTTCTTCAACCCTTTCCGCTATACGTTCCAGATCATACCCCTGCCGTTTCAGTCTGTGTTTTCTTTCATAGCTTTCTTCAGATTGTGAGATCATTAAATCAACAAAATCAGAATCTCCCAGTATCCTTTCGTCGCTCATAATATGAGCACCGGCTTTTAGTTTTTCTTTTGCTTCTATCCAGCCTCCAAGACTTCGTATAAGACCACCACCGGTCAACTCACTATTTCGGCCCTGATTTAATCCCTTTTTAACATAGGATTCATATCCTTCTCTGGCTCTTCTTTTATTCTTTCCAAAATGTCCCAGGACATATTCAATATCCTGCCAATCATATTTCGAGCTATCCATTATCGCCCCATGACCGCAATATTTGTACAACTTTAATTCATCAAGGGTATTAATTCCAGCTCGAACAGGGTTCAGATGAACATACCTAACCAGTTCAAGTAGATATAAATCTTCCTGGCATACTATGGATTTGTATCGGTTCTGGAATAACTGCCCTCGTCTCTTATGTCTGAGGTTAAACCCTATGACATACCCTGTAAGAAGGCGCCTCATAAATCTAGATAATGGGTATCCGCCTGTTCGGATAAGAAAATGGGCGTGGTTTGACATAAATACCCATGCATAGCATTTTATATTCATCTCGGGGCAGAGCTTAGGAAGTCTTCCAATAAAATCTTTACGATCTTTATTGTTACGAAAGATGTTTCGTCCTTCTATCCCGCGGATCATTACATGATGTAATACCCCTGGGGCGTCTAATCTCGCTGTTCTTGGCATGAGGTCAATTTAATCTTATACAATCAGTCTGTCAACTGTAATAATGAAGAGCGTCCCGCTTTATATGCCCAAGAAGGAGACATTACATCCCCCTTGAAAAAGGGCTTATCTATATGTTTGTGTAACCGCGATTTATTTTTCATATTTCACAATAAGCTCGTGTTGATAACCGGATTGGCAGGTTTTTCGCCAATTCCGGTTTATTAAATTGTTAGTTGCTGTTTTTACCTGCGATACACTCAGATACTTTTTCCATAAGTTCTTTTTGCTTTTCAAAAGGTAAGTCTTGAAAATCAGGGACAGATGAGCCAATTACCTTTACTGGTCCATTGCTTGTAATTATATAGCCGGGATCTCCATCCATCGCCATTATATCGTATGAACTACCACAACCCATGCAAAAAAGGTCGCTATTATTATGTGGCGGCTTCCAACAGTTAACATAGCCACAGATACAAGGGAGTTCTATTGTGTTTTGCGAACCTATCAAGGATGAACAAACAAAGAAATAGTAGTTGTTGTTCCTTGTTTTTATACCATGTGATAGCATAGAAATAAGATTATCTAAGTTGACTGTTATTGACTTTGCAATGTCATCCAAGATCATTTTATCTGTACACAGCTTTATACTTGGCGCATACACCTTGAATATAAAATTGATGCATGATTCCATTATTTGATATTTTAGTTCACTAAAATTTTCAGTACTGGGCAAATAGGGACTTTTATCACCACCAAAAATTGGTTGAGAACCTGGTTGGGATGTGAAGAAGGTCGAAATATATCCAATGTGTGTAAATTCAGATGAAAACTTGAATAAGTTTTTTATTTCATCTCTAAAAGTATCATCTTCCGGTGTACTCAGATGTAATTCAGAAAATAAATAATCAATTTTATTAGCAAAACTTATATGCTGGCATTTTGTTATTGCTGAATTTTTCCAATCACGAAAACTTAATTTTCTAAACTCAGCTAATGCATCTTCAATGTCATCATTGAACAGCCCTTGGCGAATAGATTTCGTTGCATATTTTTCAAAGCTATTTAGTGACAAAAGTGCATGGTAATTAAACTCTTTTGGATCAAGAAGTTGTATTTGATATGCATCGGTGACTAAGCTATCAATGAATTGCCTGGTGACTGTAACTAAATTGTTATATTCAACAAACCCTCTATGTAACTTTCCAACATTATCGACGTCTATATCATTGCGATTATCTGGTGCTGTGTGTAACGATAGCTTATTAATGACCTCCAAGTCATTGGAAAGCAAGCTAGGTACAAGAGCTATGAAAGGGTTAAGTTTTTTACCGTTCTGGTACTCTGGGCGTAGAGAGTTATTTTTGTCTAAGGTATATTTTAGGACAGAGACAATATGCTCTAGGTAACTTATGCCTTTCTCCAGCAAATCATGTGAGAAGGAAATATTATTACATAGAACTTCATAGTTACTTAATGCTGCAACACTCTTTCGCTCAGTAAGATTTGAAGCTAATTTTATTAAGATATCAATTTCATTCATAAGATACTTCAGTGCTTGGTTTAAGCAACTAACTGCTTGCATAAGCGGCTTGCGAGTTTTTCTGCAAGTCGGCTTAATGCAAAGGTTATAAATATTTTTGGTTATGCTTTCCTCCTAGCGGAAATTACCCCTCTAATCCCTAGGCCAGTTATCCCTGAAAACCGAACCTTCCGGCAAAGCAAAGTTGAAATCCTCCTTTTTCAATTCGGGGGATGAGATTTCTGTATATACCTCACGGTAATAGCCGGACATCTTTCTACGCTTGAACTCCTCTACATTACGTTTTGCTTTCTCTTTCTCTTCATCAGTCATTCTCGGTCTTCGTTTGCCTCCTTCAGGAGGTTCAATAGAACGCTCATATTTTCTGATCAAGTAACTAGTCTTTGAGATCCATATGGTTACCTTTTTCGAAACCGCCGATGATCCACTTATGACATAACAGTCTTCTTCTCCGATCTTTTCTACATTTTCAATCTTTGGATTTATAAACTCGGAAAACGGAACATTATGCTCCTTTAAGTCTGACAGAAAGAGTAATGGGATTCTGTAGACAGGCCCACCAAACATTGAAGCCTTCCTTAAGGCCATGTCGTCACTCGTCATTTTACCGAAAGTATGCATCCCATTAAATAGATAAGGTTGGCTCCCGTCACTCCACAGCACGATATAATGACCCTGTGGCAAAGTAGCTGAGGTCCAGGTAATGAGGTACATATTGGGCTTCTTTAAGAGAATCGTGAATGAGCCTCCACCCGTCCCTATTCCGATACTGGATTTTGTGACTGAGGTCCTCGTTCCTTCGCACTTGTATGTTTTCATTGTTTTGTATGTGGCTGCAACTTTCTTCAATATTTCGTTCGCAGAAGAGTTGCCACCATAGGCATTTGTACCCATAGTCAACATCACAATAGCAAGTGCCACAGTTTTTATTAAAGTCATGCCTATTCCCTTTTTCGATTTATAACGCTTTAATCAGCGGCCCGGCTCTTTGGGTCCGCTGAATTTACAGGTTGGGCTGTTTCGCAGCACATTGTTGTTACCCTTTTTCGGTATTGGGCATTGTTCCACCGAACGTATGCACATGCATAAACAATCAATAACACGGCTTCTCCAATATGGATAACAGCGCTCGGTTTCCAAAAATCATAGCACATGACGGATAGAACAACGATTCCACATAGGACTGGGAGAAGCACCAAGAATACACCGAAGCCTACGAGAGAGAAAATGCCACGAGACTTGGAGCCGAGGGTTCCTCCCTCCCATTCCATACCGATCTCGCCTGGTTGGAAATTATTTCGCAATTTGGTCTCAATAGTAAAACAATATGTTGCGAGGATACCGACGATCGCCGATTTCGTCATTATAATCATGATAAGCATGAAGGATAGGCTTGGGATCAGATAAAGCACCCGCGCGTCATGAAGGCCTACTCCTATGCTGGCGATAATGCCAAAGACTGTCAGGCCAGTAGCAATGATTTTGTCAATAGCTGAGGAATGGTTTCGAAGTTCCTGCCGAATCTCACGATATTCGCAAAGCAGCGTCTCAAGTGCTGGTTCATTCATTTGAATACCTCATCTTCTATTCCTACGCCCAACGTAAAGCATTACAGGCCGTGCGGTGCATACCAACTTACTATGTTAAATGCTTGAAGGCTTAGAGTTGGCAGATAAGTTTAAAAGAAGCAAAAAATAGCACGGTCGTAGTAGATGCTCTTGTTGTGTTTTATTTGGCCTCTTTACTCCGGTAATAATCAATGATGTCGCATGCATTTGAATGAAGCTTATATATTTCTTTATTTTGAATTTCCGAAGCCATGAATACAAAACCGAGTAAAACAAAGAACCCTGCTTGATAAAAATCCTTTTCATGTATCGCGACTGCTGCACCTCCAGCAAAACCAAGTATATATAAAACTAATAAAATAAATCGTGTAGAGGTGGGTTTAATTTTTCTAGAAAAGATAGCTTCTTTTTCAATGATTTTTAATTTCTCTTGTATTTCTTCAGGGATATTATCATTCATGAGATTCTCCTCCTTTTTTGAAACACAACGACAAGTTAAGGAGCCCGGCGGTTTAATGGCGACAGGCCTCATGCTCCTAAGATAGTTGTTAATATTGACTCTGCTCGCCCGGCGATATAGTAGCCGGGTCCCCTTGAACGCTAGGTTAAAAGCCGATTTTGCCTGCTATTTACCGACTATTAAATTTTGATAACCAGTTATTATTACAACAATATTTTGATTTTTATTTTCTATTTACCGGATTTGCCACGATTGGCATTTTCGGTAAATAGGAATTAATACAGCCCGGATTTTTATTTTTAATTCTGCCATTTGGCCATTTTGCCAATATCAGCATTCTGGCCAAATACCAAAAATGACGCCTTTTTTATTACCCCATTTCAGCTTTTAACGCTTGGCTTCACTGGAAGCCGACGTCTCATCAGGCTTTCCGGTGAAAGCCGATGTTAGCCAGTTTTGATTAAATTCTCCGGTGACAACCTTGCTGCTAGCCATTCATGTATTGCAGTTCTGTCCTTGAGTTGTTGTACATTTACGTTGAATGTAAGATACTTTCCACTTCGCATATTAAATGAGACACCTTCCTTATTTAAATAGTCAACTGCCTCCTGAAAGTTTTCTTCTCCATGCTTCAACTCAATAAATGCACGGTCATTTTTTCTCTTTGTAATCCACACTCGAGCAGTACCACCCACAGAAAGAGAAATATAGGATTCGAAGTATTTTGTTGGAATATCACTATAAAGTTTTTCCAACAACGCCTTGTACCATCGGGCGCAGTCAAGTGTGCCAGGGTAATTGTCAATCCAATGCTTCTCATCGTAGGCTTGTTGGGATGGCTCTTCTTCTTCCGGTTCTTGATAAGAATCGATAATCTTGGTGAAGTTAAGCCCTTGGACTTCCCCAACTTGTATAATATTCGCCTGAATTCCAATCATTGGGACCGCCATACTTAGTAGATGAACCACGTTGAAAAATCTATTTGTGATTTCCTCTGCAACTAATACGGCAGTATGACTTCGATTTGGCCATCTTCGTTTTTCATTATCCCAATATTCAATGGTTCTTATAATATGCGATTCATCAGTGGCACCAAGTTGCAGTTCAACCTCGAACATTGAGTCGTCTTCGGGATTTTTTAAGAGTAAATCAAGCCTGCCTCCCTGAGATTGAATTTTTTCTTTCATAACCGCTTGAAGATCCCCTAAACCTAGGATTGCGGGGTCTTCAAATATCCTATCCCGAAGCCAGTATTCATCATGGCAACATTGGCGGATTGTCAGTTTTTTTGTGGTTTCGATCTTGTCCATAATTCCTTTCACCTCTGCCTTATTTAAGCTCCTCTATTTCTTCACCTCTTTCTGCCACAAATATCAGTTCTGGTTTAGGAACTTTTGAGATCATGACAGAGCCATCAGAGGCAACATCATGTTTAGTAGTAAAACCTGTTCTGAAAAGTTTGTTTATTTCCTTCCAATCGGCTTCAATCTGCTCCCCATTCCGCCTTCCCCCTCTAATAATATATTTCATAATTATCCTCCATTACTTGTTTATTGTTTAATTGGCTAACGACGACACTAACAGGCAGGCGGGGCGTACATTTGAAGCTTGTTGCATTATATAACTTCGCGAATCTTTGCGGTTCGATTCGGCAAGAAAAACCAGCCTGTCCTTGTTTAGTGACTTGTTGGCTGCCGCCAACCTGTTTAGTTTGTTTTTGACTGCTTACCTTCAATTACAGGTTTTTAAAGATTTGATGCTTTTTGAAAACTATGTTTTTGAATCTTTTTATATTGTTTTGATTTAATTTTCAAAGGAATTTCCGGGGAATGGATTTCCTTTGTTTTGTTACCTTTTTATTTCCAGATCAATTCTCGCGCCCTTGGATTACATGTTATTGGTAACTGACTTCCCTCTGTCACTATGGCCTTTTTTTTATTCTGCTTTTCCAGCACGCCAACGCCCACAATAAGGGGCTAGCGGGTTAATGGTACTGACGGTCGTTAAAGTTTGAAGACCATTGATACTGCTGGATTTCAATCGGCAAGAAAAACCAGCTAGTCGCACTTAATTGTGATGTTATGACTTTTAACTTCTATATTTCTAAAGACGTTTGATTTTTTATTTTAATAAAACGCAAGTACATAATTCCTGTTGAAATTAATGACAGTACAAGCAACCCATAGTTAACCAGTTTAACAGTTATTATTATATCTAAAACTAGTAGTGGAATGAAATATAGCCATGCTTTTTTGAAATAAAATTGACCAAATGGGCAGAGTATAAAACCTAATAATAAGGCAACCCAAAGTTTTTGGGGATAATATTTTCTAAGTAAAAGAGTTACTGTGAGAGGTATAGCTACTATTATCGCAAGCATAACTAAAATAATGAAAAATTCTGGGAGGCCAATGCCATATTGTTCGCCACCAATATTAATTATCATAAAATGAAATTCTCCTTACTTTAAAAATATGGGCTGTCATAACGACGACACTAACAGGCAGGCGGGGCGTACCTTTGAAGCTTGTTGCATTATATAACTTCGCGAATCTTTGCGGTTCGATTCGGCAAGAAAAACCAGCCTGTCCTTGTTTAGTGACTTGTTGGCTGCCGCCAACCTGTTTAGTTTGTTTTTAACTGCTTACTTTCTATTACTGACTTTTAAAGACTTGATGCTTTTTGAATACTATGTTTCTGGCTGCTTCTTTTTACTATATTCCACCAAAGGCGGACAAGTGTTTTTATTTTAATTTCAAAGGAATTTCCGGGGAATGGATTTCCTTTGTTTTTTGTTACCTTTTTATCTCCAGATCAATTCTCGCGCCTTTGAGTTACGTGTTATTTGCAACTTCATTTCTTCTGCCCCTGAATTCTTTTTTGCTCTATTCTATTGACAGCCAACATTTTGATAACCAGCCGGGCGGCGTTTTATCGACCGGTCTGCGTTTATTAAATTGTTAAGTTTTATGTCTGTTATTGGTGATGACTTAGTGTTCCCATATTGTCTGTGATTTCTAATAAACCATTTTTTAAACACTCATACTCATTGTTGAATACATTAATTTTATACCCATTTATTACCTGATTTATGGTTGTTTGCTTAGTGTTATCCGAAAAAATAAGGCTAACATTTTTATCGAAATCACTTTCCCACCCAACCTTGATTTTTGCTATTTCTTCCTTTGATATGCGCAGCTTATTAAAATGTTCTGGGATTTGATGACTTACATTCACTACTAATTTTGTTATTGTTGTTCCGATTATATCATTTAGATTTTCTTTTTGATTTCTATCAATTTTGGTTTCAAAATAAACCCCTCCACAGAATTCAATAAATCCATGCACAAAATTATTTGCGACAATAAGAATAATATATTTTTTTTCATCACTTATTGGCAAACCTAATCCAACAGCAAAACATATTCGGATATCGGGTAGATAGAGTTCGAGATTATATTTATCAATAATATCTTGAAAGAGTACAACTTTAGAGGATGGGTCATCATAAGCATTACAAAAAATGAGTCTTAATAAAGGCCATTTTTTGAAATATCTACGTAATAGTGATGAAGCTTGTGAGATGCTCTCAACCATTTTTTCACGGACACCATTTTGTGATTGCTGATTATTTTGAAAATTAAACTCTTTGAATAAATTTTTTGATGGAGCATATATGAAATATTTTTGAGAACCGATATAAAGACCTGCATTGATTGTAAAAAAATTATGGATTGTTTTAGTTATCATTCAAATACCTTTAGCTGTAAAATATCCAGCACTTAACGCCCACAATAAGGGGCTGGCGAATTTATGGCTACCAATGTCATGCAGGTAGAAATGCCCCGAAGGCTTTGAATTCCGCCCGGCAAGATAGTAGCCAGTCGCGCTTAATTGTGATGTTAGCATTTTTTTTATAGATTTTTATATTTGAAAGTTAATGCCTCTTTTTCTTTGAAGTCATTTTTATAATAAAAATTATCGGATGATGTCCCTTTAGTTGTTAATAGAGTAATTGTTGTAATTCCTTTTTGTTTTAAATCATTTTGAATCAGACTTAAGAAAGATGAGCCAAGTCCCTTTCCCTGGAATGGTTTATCAATGAAAATTTCGTTAATATAATATTCATCGCCTTGCCACCAGTATTTCCTTTCTCCAATACAAGCCCCTATTATTTGATCATTATCATATGCGAGATAGTTGATAGATGATGGGTTATTGATAAATCCTTTCAAATAAGCTTCAGCTCTGGCCTGATCCCATTCCTCATTCCATGGTGGTCCGACATACACATTTAAAAATATTTTAGTTACATTTTTAATCTCACTCTGATTGAATTTATTAATTACCATTTTTGCTCATACCAAATGACCGGGTAGGGCAAGGGCCTCTCAGCCCCTTTCCCCCCTAAGAACCGTACGTGATAGTTTCCCATCATACGGCTCAAGCATTTTTCACAAGGACGTTCATCTGGAACATCCCAGCTACGTTTTCCACTAATAAGAGTATAAAATCGTACGATTGGCTTTGGCCGTCAAGGCTGGTAATAATCGTTTGTCCTTATTGTGCCTGCGTTGCCAAAAATATCCGGCGAACACCTTCAGGTAAGGATTGGCGTCTGCCTTGATCTTAATATGCCTTTTTATGCCCAGTCTGCCTAAACGTAATACACTATAGACTTTCTTTCCCAGTTTTGTTTTTCCTGTAGTGGAAAACACCCAGTCTTTACCACTTGCCATCCAGTATTTCTTAACAAGCCATTTCTTTGACTTCCTTGGATGGCGTTTCCTGAGCATTCTCCATAACTGGTCATGGACATAACCGTCAATACGATAAAATGATGCTCCGGCTACTACATGACGATGATAGTTACCCCAACCTCGAAGCATAGAGTTCAGTTTCTTTATCATAGCTGGCATAGGTGCGCTGACATATTTGCGGATTATTCCGCTGAGGCGTTGTATCAATGATTCTACGCCCTCTTTTGATGGTCTTATGTGCAATACCTTGCCGTGTTTCCGGAAAGTCTGGCCCAGAAACATAAAACTGTCCCGGATATGTGTGATGGCAGTCTTTTCCTCAGAGAGATTTAATCCTCTTTCTCTTAAGAACTCTACTACTGCCGGCTTTACCTGTTTTTCTAAAAGCCTTCGGGATTTCCCTGTTATGATAAAATCATCCGCATAACGAATGAAGTTTACTCTGGATCTGCGAGGAACTGATTTACGTACAGCTTCTTCCAGTCCGTCCAGAACCATATTCATTAGCGTAGGGCTTATAATACCTCCCTGTGGTGTTCCTCTTCGGGTTGGATATCTTATCCCTTTCTCCACATACCCTGCCTTCAACCACTTGGCCAGTACTTCTTTATCCATTGGGATATTCTCTAACATCCACTTATGTGAGATATTGTCAAAACAGCCCTCAATGTCGGCTTCCAGTACCCACGTTGCAGAATTGGGCTTGTTAAGGGCATTGAATGCCGCTCCTGTCGCATCTGCGCAACTTCGACCTTCTCTAAATCCATAGGAGTTTCGGTCTGCGGTTGTTTCTGCAACCGGAGCTAAAGCAAGTTTATACAATGCCTGCATTGCCCTGTCATACATTGTTGGGATACTTAATGGGCGTTTCTTATTACTTTTCTTTTTAGAGATATACGTCCTTCTAAGTGGCTGAGGTCTATAACCTCTTTTATGCAGACTGTTAACAACCTGCCATTTGGTTCGGGCACTTTTCCATACAATGCCGTCAACGCCGGGTGTGTTCTTACCCTTGTTAGTAGTCACTCTTTTGACTGCCAGAAGTTTGGCAGATCTTGAGCGTGTGAGTAGATATTGCAAGGATTTAACCCTGTTCCACCTACCTTCCTGCGTAGCTTTTGCGATACGCATCTGTAGCCGTCTAACCTCTTTCCGCATAGCTTTCCAGTTCACACTGTTCCAGCATGTGGTATCGGGGCTTTTGAGTGCACCAGCCGAGGCTGTCTTTTGCTTTCCCATCTACAACGGTTCTCCAAATTATCTCGCAAGGAAACACCTGTCGGATGTCTGCCCCTGTTTCGGTATTCCTTTGACTCCTTCTACCTTTTAGGGCTGCCATGTTTCAGGCAGTATCCCTCCCGTTACAGGAAGGCATTTGCTTTTTCCGACCTCTCATTGCCGACCCTCCATGGGCTTGCCTTACGGTTAGCTTGCCATGCATTGCGTGACATGGCGGACTGTCGACTTTTCCACGTTCCGCATAATCATCTTATTGAATAACTTAGGTGGTACCTGTACGCCGGTGGCTTGTGTTCCCGCATAGGCACGTTAGAAACCCATGACCACACCACACCTATCCGCCCAAGGAGATAGATCTTCAACCTTTATCCGATATCTCGGAAATTAGCTCTCGTAGGTCTAGACTTTTATGACGACGCTTAAGGTCTTTGTTTAATCTCACCATATTATCCAGCCCTCGCCCTTAACCCGGTAGAGCTCCGGGATGGGTTCGCCTGTTACCATTTGAACCCGTTTCGGTACTTTGTCCACGGGGCTTCACACCCTGTCATCAGCGCAACAGTAGCATGCCCGTGTAGGGGACTGGAGGGGACACTCCAGGTGCTGCCATGTATGGTGTAACCTCATAACAGCACATATGATTATGCGACATCGTGTCGCAATTAACGTTTTGATAACCAGCCTGGCGAGCTTTTTGCCAGGTCTGCGTTTATTAAATTGTTGTGTTTTAAATTGATCCTCTATGGCTATAATAATCAATGACTTCAGATGCATTTGTTAATAGTTTTGAGAATTTTTTATGTTCAAAGTAACGTGTGATGCTATTACCAGCTAAGATGAATGCCAAAATAAATATTATCATAGGATAAAAGCCTGTTCTGTTGGTAATAAATACATACAAATAAGTAAATGTAATACCTAATAAAATACCTATCAGAGAAACCCACAACGCTAATTTGTTATTAAACCAAATTTTATCATTTAGTTCCTTCTCAATAGATTGAACTTTCTTCTGCATTTCTTCTGGCATGTTGGCGTCCATGAGGCTCATTTCCTCCTTTATTTAGAAACACAACGCGGAGCTTACCAGCCCCGCCGTGATTTATGCAACAAGCACCTATGAGAAAGTGAGTCAAGAAAAAATACTTCACCATTAGCAGAAATTTCTGCTTTTCTTGCTTACGGTCTCCTTGGTCGCCCACCTGCATTGTTTATC
>CAWFFS010000004.1:0-286038 GCA_963815145.1 uncultured delta proteobacterium | reverse complement strand
ACAAACAATAGCTGAAGATGGGGATGATGTTTTATGATTTAATAATTCTGAGTGACCAGGCTATTGACATTGACGTTATACAAAGAGAATAAGAGGGGAAATAATAACGAGTCAAACCTTATAAAATGGAGTCACAATGGCACACAAACGATTGGTTGAAAAGAATGAATCGGAAGAAACTGCCCTCAGATTGGCCGTTCTTATTGATGCTGACAATGCCCAGGCTGCTGTAATAGAAAGTCTTCTTGCAGAAATAGCAAGATTTGGAGAAGCAACTGTTAAACGAGTATACGGAGATTTTACCGCTCCAACCAGCGCGTCATGGAGAAAGGTACTGCAGCGTTATGCTATAAAACCGGTTCAACAGTTTGCATATACAACAGGGAAAAATGCTACAGACAGTACTCTTATCATTGATGCGATGGATTTGATGTATACGCGAAATTTTGATGGATTTTGCCTCGTCACAAGCGACAGTGATTTCACAGGCCTTGCCATGCGGCTGCGCGAAGAGGGCCTTATGGTGCTTGGATTTGGTGAAAAGAAAACACCCGAGGCATTTCGCAATGCCTGCCACAAGTTTGTATTTACTGAAGTCCTTCGTCAAAATAATGAAACAAACTCTGTTAGACAAACATCAAAAGCGAATATTGAGAAGAAGTCGGTACCTTCTGCTTCAAACATACCCGATCAACCTCATGAGTTTCCAAAAGAATTTTTGCTCAGAGCACTTGAACAGTCAACTGACGATGAGGGATGGGCACAACTTGGCACTTTCGGGAGCTACCTTACCAAGTTACAACCCGATTTTGACTCCAGGCTATACGGTTATAAAAAGCTCTCCGATCTTGTTAAGGCAAAGAAAGATCTCTTCATTACAGAAGAAAGAAAAGGCACTGCCCCAAATCAAAAGAACCTTTACCTTCGAGCAAAAGAGTAAATCAGAGAAAAACCAAAAAAAACAAAGAATAGTTCAGATCGGATATTAGAAGAATGCGCACTATTTTCTCCGGCAGGGAAAAGTCTTTGATTTAATGATGAATATCCGGTTTTGCATTTTTTTTATATTTACAGGCAGTTGACTTTTCTTTGGGATAAAAATCTAATTAAATAAATATGTTATGTTGTTTAAAGACATACGGGTTATTCATGCATAATCCAGTTTAACCATATTTGACAGGGTTTCATATTTAAGTGAATATATCAGAATTGAGCCGTGGAGAGAGGGCGCAGTAACTTCTCTACTGGCTTTTTTTGTTGTTTATCGAAAAGGGTTTGTTTTACGGGTTTCTTAATGGAATGTAATGGTATAAAAAATAAAAAAGATATATGCAGGGTGGGAAAATTCCTGATTATCAGTTTTCTGTTATTGTGCGGATGCCCATCCATATGCCTTTCAACAGGTATAAATGATAAAGAGATAACATACGTAAAGCCTGATAAAAAATTCATAAATCATTTCTTCAATGCCACTGAATTACATAGAAAAGGAGACCTCAGTAAAGCCCCTGATGAGTATAATAAGGTACTTGAATATTATCCTTCAAATCCGATGATTTTAAACTGCATCGGGCGTGTTTACTGGCAAATGGGTGATTCGGACCGGGCTGTTGCCATTTTTCAGCGGATACTGAATGAGAGTGACAATGCGCAGACCGAGGTAAAGGCAAGAAGTTCGCTCGGGGTTATCTACATGAACAAGGGGAACTATGCCAGGGCGTTGGAAGAACTGGAACGATGCCTTGACCTGGAGCCGGAGCTTTCAAGACAGATTGCCTATCAGACAGTGATAAACAAATGTAAAGAAGGGACTGACCACAAAATAAACAGACGGGATTTAACCCGGATTTTGCAGTAGATGGCTGCTGCAAAATCCGGGTTAAATATACTGGGCCGCATAGTCCCTCACCTGATGTCCGTCAAGAACATGGAATTTTCGTATTTTTTTTAATGTTGCCGGTGGAATAGTGCCTATCGGTATATAGATAATATTTTTACCGTATCTTTCCGCAATGCTCCTGCACCATCCTGTTGGCGGTGTTGCCGCCACGTACACGATGTGTTTTTCAAGACAGTAGTCAATAGCCGCCATTAAAAGCCTTTCGGGTTTGTTTCTCGCTCCGCTGAAAAAGCTGTCTTTCCAGACATCATATACCCGCATGGGAGGATAGGACAGCATAAACCCGCCATACTGGCACCTGCTGATCCCCGGCCCGTCCATGACCTCTCCGGCAGGTGTGCTGTAAAAGGCCATGTCGGACTCCTGGTCATGCTCCCCCAGCCATGTAACCTTCCACGGGAATGCTTCATTGCCGTCCCTATCTGCTGTATCCGGGTCGAATATAACTACAACAGAGCCTACCTTTCCCCTCAGAGGGCGGTTTTCCTTTACATAAATCTTTTCTTCATTAAGGTTTTTTATAGTTTCACGCAGATCAAGTCCGTCCAGCATAGAGCTTTCAAATGGAACGATCCTGCTGTTTTCTTCGGATTTTATCTCTATTGCCCTTTTTTTCAGATGATGACCATAGCCTTCAATAACGATATCTTCAGGAGGGTAGGAACATATGTATTCACCCCGGAATTTGTCCTTCCATTCCCCTTTTGTTTTTTCCCTTCGCCGTTTTTTCACAGGGACGGATATAAGCCGTTTCCGGCTGCCTTTTATCCTTCTATGAAACCTGATCTTCCTGTGGTCAAGGAACAGGTCATCACCCGAGAGTTCAATAATCGGAAGGTCAGGGCTGTCAGTCTGCCATGGATATGTGCTGCCCCTGTCCCATACTTCCCATGCAAAATTATCATCCGCTACACCTCTTGCGGCTACCAGGAGCTGGTAAAAATCAGGAACAAGATTTCCTGTGGACAGGGCATAGTTTCTGGCAAACCTGTTAAGTATTTCTATCTGGACAGGGGACAGTTCTTCCTTGTCATTTTTCCACAACTGCCTTCTCGCCTCCTCGATCAGCAGGTTGTTTACCTTCATCCTGTCGGGTTCTTGAGTTTCAGGCATAGCTCGATGATTTTCATATGCCGCCATTAGAAACGGCATTTCCGAAAGAATCTCTCTGCTTGAATCACTGTAAAGGTGAGATAATCCGACACCGGACCTCTTTCTTATCCCTATCACCTCGGTCAGGGGCCGGTCAAGGAGGCCGAGAATACCGGTAGTGTGGTAAACACCTCCGACAAATAGAATCTTCTGCCCGGTTTCGTTGATCTTTTGCAGATTATAGGCCATGTTCTTTTCCCGCAATGTGTCTTCCCTGGCGCTCTCATCATCCGCATGTTCACGCATATATTCGTTACAGTATCTGTAATGGCCTATCCTGGTAACTGAATAGGCATCGGGCATTGGCGTATAATCAACAGGATAGTCTTCAGTATCACGGTCGATAAAGTGTACTGGTATGTCTGACTCGACCCCGAGCCTTACAGCCTCAACAAGTGCATCAGTCGGCTCAATTATTAGATAGGTAAAGATCCCATCGGATTCCTCATAGTGCACGACTGATAAAAAAGGGAGCCGCTTTATACCCTGGATGATCTTTTCCTTAAGTGTTGACGGATATTCAACAGCTATTGTATCAGGCCGGTACTCTTTAAATTGTCTGCGCACCTCAAGCGCAAACTCCATTTTCCCATGGACCATTGGTACAAAGCGTATATTATTCCATTCCAGGTATTTATTCTTCATCCTCAAATTCCATCATATCATCAAAATATTCCGCTGCCGTCGGATCAAGGATCATTCTTGCCGATTCCCTGAGATATTCAAGGTCAAGCGTATCGGTCCCGGGTTCATTCCTGTCTCCATATTCTGATAATCTTTTAAGTGCATAACGGGCAATATTGATACCGTCACGCACACTGTAACGTTCATTTGCGATATGAGCAGCCTGAAGAAAGTCAACGACATATTCAAGTATCTCATCATCCGCAAACGGCAGGTTCTTTTTTAATATCAGAAGTTCATCGTCACGCTCTGGAAAATCCAGGACGATGCCGGGCTGAAGTCTGGAGTATATGTAATCGGGAAGATCAAAGGTGCTTGCATCATCATTCATTGTCACGCACAGACGAAAATCAGCATGGGCCTTTATCTTTATGCCAGCTATTATGGATTCCACATACCTCCTGTTGTCCATAAGCGGCGCAAGAGATGCCCAGCTTTTTTCACTCATCCTGTTTCCCTCATCAATTACAGCCACGCCTCCTGTTATCATGGCAGATACGATGGAACTCGCGATATATTTTATCTTGCCATTCTCCGATATAACCGGTGTCACTATCAGATCTTCAGGGCGTGTATCCATGGTGGCCTGAAAAAGATAGACAGGTTTATTCAGTAATTTTCCAGCATGGTATGCAAGTGTTGTCTTGCCGACACCAGGTTTCCCTAGCAGCCTGGGATTGAGGGGAAAGTCCTCCTCCCCAAGTACAAGCCAGGCAGCAAGTAATTGTGTAACAAGTTCTTCCTGGCCTACCCATACCATGGGTATTTCTACGGGTTGGGAGAGTGAAAGTTCAATACCATCAATTACAACCTTTTCCATGTATATTAACTCCTGCAATAAAGTAATTTACTAGGTACCTGTTGACGGAAGAATTGCATATGTTATATATATTCTCTCGCCGACAGTTGAATACTGATGCAATGTAATCAGTATTTATTGAAAAAACAAATAACATAATCCTCAAATCTTTAAATATATACAAAAAAAAATGCAAAAAAAAATAAAAAAAGAAATTGATGCATATGGTATTAAGGTCCTTCTTTCACCGCATCCGGCTATAAGACGCCTCAAACGGCAGTTTAACCCTAGCAGCCATGGAAACAGGTTCTGGTGGTCGAGCTGGCTTTTAATGGATTATTTTAAACACAATGGTCTGCCTGAGAAAAGCCGCATCCTTGAGGTGGGATGCGGATGGGGGCTTGCAGGCATATATTGTGCAAAAAAACATAAGGCGGTGGTAACCGGTGCAGACATAGACCGAAATGTACTTCCCTACGGGATTTTTCACGCTGAAATCAATAATGTAAATGTGAGCTTTATTCAAAAGAGTTTTGAACAACTTAGCAAAAAAGACCTGGGGAATTATGATATTATCCTCGGGGCAGATATCTGTTTCTGGGATGATATGACCGGACTTCTGAAGAATCTTGTCCTGAAGGCGAAAAGGGCAGGGGTTAAACAGGTCTTTATCTCGGATCCTGTACGATCCCCCTTTGAACAACTGTGTGAATATTTTAATGGAGACAGGGGAGGCGAGGTTCTGGACTGGACAGCGTCTGAACCAAGAGAAATACTGGGACAGATTTTAAAAATTACATTTTAAAAACGATGCCTTTACCGGATCAACACCTCCTGCGTCTATCTGCTTATGTCTTTAAGCAGGTTATTTGTTATGCGATGTAGTTCCGGCGATGCCCCTTTTCCCAAAAACATATCCGAACCTCGCCCTGCTATGGTTTTGATTTTTAAGGATTATAACCTTTATCATTTTTTAAAATTTTATAGTTATTTAAAATTTTATAGTTATATTAGATAATAACCGGATGTGATGAATAGCTTAAAGATATATCAGGAGATACTCTATGTCCGAAAATATTGAACATATCCATAGCCACGAGGAACATGATCACAGTCATGAGGGGCATGATCATAGCCATGATCTTAAACATACATCCTACGACAGGTTATGGTGGGCCTTTGCTATCAATCTGGTTTTTCTGGTAATAGAATTTGTTGGTGGCCTGATAGTGAATTCACTCGCCCTTCTCGCGGACGCCGGGCATATGCTGACAGATGTGGGTGCCCTTGCCCTTGCTATATTTGTTGCCCATCTCGCCAGAAGGCCTGCAACTCCCAACAGAACCTTCGGTCTGCTCAGGGCCGAGGTGCTCGGAGCTTTTCTCAATGGGGGAACACTTGTTCTTATTGTCGGGTTTATCTTCTATGAAGCATGGAAAAGAATCGGCAATATTCAGACCATTGACGGGCCTGTCATGATCATTATTGCCGTGTTAGGTCTTTTAGCCAATATAGCAAGTGCTGTAATATTGGCAAAGGGTCATGAAGAGAACGTAAATATCAGGGGGGCATTCCTGCACATGATAGCCGATGCCCTTGGTTCCGTAGGTGCGATTATTGCCGGTCTGATAATCATGACCACAGGATGGTTTCCCATAGATGCAATCGCCAGTGTGGTAATAGGCCTGCTTATACTATGGAGCAGTTGGGGGTTTCTCAAACAGACACTTAATATTCTGCTTGAAGCAACCCCGGAAAATATTGATTATATGGAAGTAAAGAAAAGTCTTGAAGACATGGAGCATATTGATGCTGTACATGACCTTCATATATGGACGATAACCTCCGGGATGCCGGTGTTATCTGCACACATTGGTCTTGCTTCCTGCTGTTCGGATACGACCCACTGGCAGAATTGCCTAAGTGATGCCAATAAACTTTTAAAAGAAAAATTCGGTATCGAACATACTACCCTTCAGGTTGAACCGAATGAAGGGGAATGTACACAGGAATGCCAGCTTATCGAAAGATAGTGTCCATCCAGAAAATATCGTTTCCGGATGGGCACTAAGTAAGTGGCTGCAGGTTATTTTTTTGAAGCGGCCTTCTTTTTTTCTACCAGGGAATATTTAAAATATCCGTCTGAATGTCCCGAATCCGTTACTTCACCAAACTTTTTCATGGTTGAAACATAGTAGAGTATCAGATCGCTTTTAAGGCCTGTTATTTTTGCAAGTTCCGGAATGGTCTTACTGCCATCCTTCAGGCCTTTTTTGATCAATCCGGTATCGCTGTTCTGTTTCTTTAACAGTTCCTTGTTCCGCTCGATCAGGGTGCTGCGCTCTTCTCTGAGAGCTTTAAGTTTTTCCTTGCTGTCATTTGCTGATTTTTCAGAACTGTCTTTAGCCATTTGCTGCCTCTTTAGTATCCTGTGGCTTGTAGGTCGGGCCAAGGCCTTTAATGATTTCAGTAAATTCATTTGCATATTTGGCAAAGAGGGGGCCGTCAGAAGCGCTGAGATTATACATTGCCATTCTTTCAGGCTCCACGCCGACGGACTCGAGGATCTTCTTTGTATAGTTAATAATTCTCCTCGCCTTGATATTGCCATCAATATAATGGCAGTCTCCTTCCATGCACCCCACTGCATAGACTCCGTCTGCTCCTTCCTCAATAGCCCTTAAAAGGAGTTTCGGGGTTATTCTTCCGGTACAGGGCAGTTTGACAACCCTTACACTGGGGGGATATTTTAAACGTAATGAACCTGCCAGGTCCGCGGCTGTATAGCCTCAAAACTGACAGCAGTATACTATTATTTTAGGTTCGAAGTCTGACAAATCCTAACCTCCTGTGTTTTTATGTTATCCGGCGCTTACCATGCCTGAATCAATAGCGCCTTTTACCTGTGCGCCGATTTCCCTGTTATCATACTGGGCAAGAGATATTGCCCCGCCCGGGCATGCCGATACGCAGGCTCCGCAGCCATAGCACGCGGCAGGGTTGATGTATGCGCCGTCTTCTTCAATAATTGGTACATCAAAGGGACATGCCCTTACGCATGTAAGGCATCTAGCGCAGGCCTCTTTATCAACTGTTGATACGAAAGGCTCCAGGTTTACCTCACCCTTCCCCAGTAGGATAGATGCCTTTGCCGCCGCCGCCGAGGCTGCTGCAGTGGCCTCTGTAACATCCATGGGTGCCTGACAGCTTCCCGCAAGATATATACCTGCAGTAAATACTTCAACCGGTCTGAGTTTGGGGTGAACCTCAAGCAGGAAACCGTCCGCGCCGCAGTGAATTTTTAATAGATCTATTAAGGGTTCGATTTCACCAGGGTGCATGCCTGCTGCGAGCACAACCAGATCTGCAGGTATTTCCAGTTCTTCGTTCTGTAGAAGGTTATCCTTTGCCCATACTGACAGAGCATAGCCTTCATTACTCTTCTTTACTGTCGGTTGATTTTCTACATCGAAGCGAACAAATCTCACGCCTTTCCCGGAGGCTTCGGCATAAAGCTCTTCATGTGACCTGCCGTATGTCCTGATATCGCGGTAAACATCGAATATCGCGGTCCCGGGGTGCCTGTTCAATATTTCCAGGGCTGAATACAGGAGACCGGTACAGCATGTTCTTGAACAGTTTGGATTGAGGTAACCCTTTTCATCTGGTTCATGAATTCCTTCAACCTGGCGCGAACCCACGCAATGTATCATTGCCATGCTTTTGATTGTTCGGCCGTTTATCGTCAGGAACTCACCGCTTCCTTTATTCTCTGCCAGCTCCCTGATAAGATCTCTCAGGGTTATAACTTCCGGAAATTCATTATAGCCGTATTCTCCGTCTTTAGGTACATAGGCGGAAAAACCTGTGGCAATAACTATCGCTCCGGTTTCGATCTCGAATTCTTCCTTGCCTTCGGGTGGAGAAGCATTAAATATTCCCACGAAAGGTATAAACTCGTTACTTCCTGCCGAACCGGTGGCGACCTTATCCAGATTGGCAAGGTCCTTTTCCTCCGCAGGGGGTCTTTTGGCGATTGTAAGTTTGAAATTACCAATATAGCCCTCCTGTTTGACAACTTCCGAACAGGTATGTATCTCAATGTTAGGGTGTGCTGCAACTTCTTTTGTGAGGGTTGTTATAATATCTCCGGCCCTGTCCCCGTATGGATAAAGCTTGTCAAGAAGGGATGTCCGCCCTCCCAGAAACGGGGATTTTTCAATGATTGCAACCTTGAGACCCCCTCTGGCCATGTCAAGAGCGGACTTTAAACCGGCAACACCTGCACCTACAACCGTTGCGTGACCGTTTACAGAGACACTTGTTGTCTCAAGCGGTGCTACTTCCTTTACTTTCCCGACAGCAGCTGCAACAATTGCTATGGCCTTTTTAGTGGCATCATCACCCTCGTGAACAAAACTTACCTGTTCTCTGATGTTAGCATGGACATACAGATAGGGATTCTTTCCTGCGCGAAGTATCGCACTCCTGAAGGTAAGTTCATGAAGGCTGGGTGCACAGGCCGCAACAACAACCCTGTCTATCTTCCCTTCCTTGAGGTCGTTTATAACGTTATCCTGTCCCGGATCCGAACACATGAACATATTGCGCGTGGCAACTGTTACCCCCGGCATTTTTGAGGCAGCTTCCACTACCTTTTCGACATCGACAGTATTTGAAATATTGCCGCCGCAGTGACAAACATAAACACCGACTTTTGCCTCCGGGGTGCTGTTTTTTTCTATTTCCATTTCTTCCATTTGTTAACAATACTCCGATTGAATTATTTATTTGGTCTCAGTATCATCAGTAAACGGTTTAAGCCGCGGCCTTTTCCGAATTCAGCGATTTCAGGTAATTCGATGTCTCCATAGCTGCTGAACCTGCCTCTACTATGGTATCTACTATATCCTTTGGACCTGATGCTATCCCCGCTACAAAAATACCCTCTCTGTCAGTAAGGGTGGGTGCCATTTTGGGGTAGGGGGCCTTAACAAAGTTGTCATCCGAGATTGATACATCTGTTAATTCTTTAGGATTCCATGCAGGTAATATTGCAAGCGACATGACTACCATGTCGAATTCCTCATATACTTTGCTGCCATCACCTTCCTGGTCCTCATACAGCAGAACTACGCTGTCATCCTCGCCTTTGCTGTCTATTATCGGCCTTGCCTTTACAAACCTTATTCCCTTCTTCTTGGCGTTCTGGTAGAACTGCTCATAGTTTTTGCCAAAGGCCCTCATATCGATATAGAATATAGTGATTTTGGTTTCAGGGAGGTCCTGCTGAATGAGCAATGAGTTTTTAATAGCATACATGCAGCATACTCTTGAACAGTACCTTACGCCGTTTGTCTCGTCCCTGCTTCCTGCACACTGTATAAATGCCACACTCTCAGGCTCCTTGCCGTCACCGGGACGGAGCATTTCCATATAGGGGCCTGTCGGCGCCAGGATTCTTTCGAGCTGAAGGGAATCTATTACATTGGGATTTTCGGCTGGCTCTCCATATACCCGTGTGGGGAAATCCTCAAGGAGCTGATAACCCGAGGCCAGGATGCATGCCCTTGCTTCAAGTTCCAGGACCTCTTCCTTTTCATAGTAATTTACCGCGTTTGTCGGGCATATCTTTTCACATTTTCCACACATGACACAGCTTTCGACATCAAGCAGGGCAATCTGCGGTATGGCGTTTGAAAAGGGTATGTATATTGCTTTGCGAGCAGACAAGCCCCTCTGGTCATTATCCGGGGTCATGACAGGACACCCGTATTCGCACTGTCTGCAGCCGATACAGGCTTCCTGATCTACGTATCTGGGTTTTTTAATGATCCGTGCCTTGAAATCAGTGCCTATCCTGTCAAGCTTCTTAAGCTCACAAAGGGTAAAAATATCAATATTCCTGTGATGGGCTACTGAAGCCATTTTGGGGGTGGTAATACATGAAGCACAGTCAAGGGTAGGAAAGACCTTGTCGAGCCTGATCATTTTCCCGCCTATGGAGGCATCCTTTTCAATTATAGCCACTTTGTAATCCTGGTCAGCAAGATCAAGGGCAGATTGCATTCCTGCTATCCCGCCGCCAAAGATTATGACATCATATTTATCCGAATTATTAGAGTTCATATTAGTAATTCCCCGGTCTCATATAATTTGCGTGAACAGTATATTTACATTATTTTTAAAAGAATTTACAAGAGTTATGAGCCTCATTTATTAAAAAAAGTGTAATTTACAGTAAAAAAATTCCCATATACTTAATATCAATACTGTCTGCTGTCAACCTGCTAATCAAGTATTTTTAGCTGTCTTTTTTCGCGCAATTACCACACGGTCTCTGTTACTGTAGTCCTTGATTACCTGCCCAGCCGTATAATCCGGATTGCTGCTGATAATCTGAAGGGCAGTACATGTCTGGAGAGGGTCCATTTCAACCATGATCCATCCGCCGGGCTTTAAAAAATCCGGGGCCTTTTCCAGTATGATACGTATGTGAGAAAGGCCGTCATCTCCGCTTTCAAGGGCAATCTTCGGCTCGAAATTTTTTATTTTTTTAGGAAGAAGCTCGTAGTCTTTTTTTGTTACATAGGGAGGGTTTGAGAGAATAATGTCAAAATATTGGTGATCAATCTCAAACGGTTCAAACAGGTTTCCCTGAAAAAAGCCGATCCTGCTTTCCATGCCATGTTTAGCCGCGTTCAGTTTTGCAGTATCAAGGGCCTGCCCGGAAATATCCACTGCGTTTATTTTTGCACTTTGAAGCTCCGAAGCTATGGCAATTGCGATAGCTCCGCTGCCGGTTCCCATGTCGAGTACCGATACATCATGGTTATTATCCATATATTTTTCGCTGTAGACTTTAATGGCCTGTTCCAACAGTATTTCAGTCTCAGGCCTCGGTATGAGGACACTTCTGTTTACAATGAATTCCATAGACCAGAATTCCTGTATCCCGGTTATGTACTGGACAGGCTCTCCATCTATGAGTCTTTTTATCATTGCACGGTATTGACTCAGGTCTTTTCCACAGACGGGTTGATCATATTCAAGATAGAGTTTAAGGCGTTCGGTGTTTAACTGATGAGCAAGAAGGACCTCGGCACAAAGTCTGGGAGATTCAATATTTTTTTCTTTTAAAAAATCAATGGAAACAGATAGGAGATCCTTGATAATCCATGTTTTTACTGTCACGCTTCCCCTTTAAGTGCCTCAGTTTGAAAATGGGTTATCAGGGGATTGATGACAAGGTCGAGTTCTCCCTGAAGTATATTCTCAAGTTTATAGAGGGTAAGGCCTATCCTGTGGTCTGTAACGCGGCCCTGGGGGTAATTGTAGGTGCGTATTCTTTCGCTTCTGTCGCCTGAGCCGACCATGCTTTTTCTTTCCTGTGATATTTTTGAATGCTGCTCGGTCTCCTGAGCGTCAAGAAGCCTGGAACGCAGGACTTTCATTGCCTTTGCCTTGTTCTTATGCTGTGATCTTTCATCCTGGCAGGCTACCACAATTCCGGTGGGCAAATGGGTTATCCTTACGGCCGAATCCGTTGTGTTTACATGCTGGCCTCCTTTGCCGGAGGACCTGTATGTATCTATCCGCAGGTCATCAGGGTCTATCTCAACGTCAACCTCCTCGGCCTCTGGAAGAACAGCGACAGTAATGGCAGATGTATGGATCCTACCCTGGGTTTCCGTTTCAGGAACACGCTGTACCCTGTGAACCCCGCTTTCATATTTCAGCCTGCTGTATACAGCATCACCTTCGATCAGTATGATTATTTCCTTGTATCCGCCGATCCCGGTCATGCTCTGGCTGAGTACCTCTGTTTTCCACCTGTTCATCTCCGCGTATTTCAGATAACTCCTCAATAGATCTGCGGCAAAAAGCCCAGCTTCATCACCGCCTGTCCCGGCCCTTATTTCAAGAATAATATTCTTTTCATCTTTCGGATCCTTTGGTAAAAGAAGAATTTTCAGTTCTTTTTCAAGGTCTTTCTTGCGGGAATTAAGGGCTTCCATCTCTTCCCGTGCAAGCTTTCTCATTTCAGGGTCGGAATCATTCAGGAGTGACCTGTTGCCATCGATTTCTTCTTCTATAGACTTCAGTTCCCTGTAAGCCATGATTATCGGTGCAAGCTGGCTGTGCTCCTTTGTGTATTTCTGGTAGGTTTTCTGGTCCCTGACTATATCAGGTCGGGAAAGTTCGCTTTCGAGCAGACTGAACCGGTCTTCAATTTCATTGACTTTATCAAACATAATGCAAGCTCATGCAAATAGAGAGTCCTCTATGTAAGAAACAGCAACAGGTGTTTTACAAAAAGGAAAAATGGAATACCGGTTTCTCCGGCATTCCATTATCAATAGATTTCCCCAAAATTTAAAAAAGAATATATTTATTCAAGTTAATTTTTTGATGCAGCCGCTTTTTTATCCTTTTCAAACTGTGCATATTTATTCTTGAATCTTTCAACACGGCCGGCAGTGTCAACCAGTTTCTGCTTGCCCGTATAAAAAGGATGGCATTGTGAACATATTTCCACTTTGATTTCCTTGAGTGTGGAACCTGTCTCAAATTCATGGCCGCAGGCGCAATGAACCAGGGCTTTATGGTATTCAGGGTGTATATCTTTTTTCATTTTCGTCCTCTCTTTATTGACTCATTGATTTTAAAAAGGCTATATTATTCTTTGTTCCTCTAATTTTGTCCAGTAAAAAATCCATACTGTCAACCTGGGTAAGGGGAGCAAGGAGTTTTCTTAAGATCCAGATCCTGTTGAGGTCGGCTTCCTTGATTAGCAGTTCTTCTTTTCTTGTCCCTGACCTGTTGATATCGATCGACGGGAAGATCCTTCGGTCGGTAAGTTTGCGGTCAAGGATGATCTCCATGTTTCCTGTTCCCTTGAACTCTTCAAATATTACTTCATCCATTCTGCTTCCTGTGTCGATAAGGGCGGTTGCTATAATAGTGAGGCTTCCGCCTTCTTCAATATTTCTTGCCGCACCAAAAAATCTCTTTGGTTTATGCAGAGCGTTTGAATCCAGACCGCCTGACAGTATTTTACCGCTTGGCGGGACAGTGGCATTATATGCCCTTGCGAGCCTTGTAATACTGTCCAGAAGAATAAGCACATCGCGTTTATGTTCCACAAGTCTTTTTGCCTTTTCAATAACCATCTCGGCAACCTGAACATGTCTTTGCTGAGGTTCGTCAAATGTGGAGCTTATTACCTCCGCATCAACCGATCTCTGCATGTCCGTAACTTCCTCCGGTCTTTCATCTATCAGGAGCACAATTTTGTGTATATTTTTGTCATTTGAGGTAACACTGTTGGCTATATTCTGGAGAAGCATGGTTTTACCTGTCCGGGGGGGAGCAACTATCAGTCCGCGCTGCCCCTTTCCTATCGGTGTGAGCAGGTCCATGATTCTTGATGAATAATTATCAGCAACTGTTTCAAGGTTGATACGTTCGTTTGGATAGAGCGGGGTGAGGTTGTCAAAAAGTATTTTTTCACGGGATATTTCAGGGTCTTCGTGATTAACCTGTTCGACCTTTAACAATGCGAAATATCTTTCCGTATCCTTTGGCGGTCGAATCTGGCCCGTAACAGTATCACCTGTCCTGAGATTAAAACGACGAATCTGGGAAGGTGATATATAAATATCGTCGGGACCCGGCAAATAATTGGCGTCCGGGGCCCTTAAAAAACCAAAACCGTCAGGCAGGGTTTCGAGAACTCCTTCACCATAAATCAGGCCATTCTGCTCCGAATGGGCCTGCAGCAGCGAGAATATCAACTCCTGTTTCGGCATTCCCGAGGCGCCTTCGATATCAAAATCCTTCGCCATTGTTGTTAATTCGCTGATTTTCATCTTTTTTAATTCAACAAGATTCATAATTAGATCTCCATATACGCTTTTTTTTTAATTTTTAATAAATTTTATAAATATTCTTGATTTATTATTCTTTATTTTAACTTGTAAAAGGGAAACTCCCTTAAATTTTTGCTGATCCCAAATTGAATCCAGCTATACCTTTCAGGGTATTGTCTTGAGATGTCGGTCTCGCCGGGGTGGTTATTAATTGCTGCTGTTTCAGGTTACAGATTTGACTCTAACCATTAATTAATGAACTGCAGAGACCTTGCCAAACGGGAGTTACTAACCATCGATAAATATTTTTCACAAATATTACAAATTTTAACCGGAATCTTTTTTCGGGATGTGTCTGTTACAGGTCCCATAAAACTCACACTGATTGTACCTCGGTATTTAAAAGGTTCCCTTTTTGTGAGTTTATTGTGAAGAAAGAACAAGAAAACTTCCCGCGTAGTAAAATAAGATGTCCGGGCTATACCGAATCCTCCAAAAGGTAAGAAGTTATACACCTATAAGCATAAATGCCGGTCATGTCAAGATTATTTCTCTATTTTATTTTACAGATGACAAATTTTTTAAAACCAGGCCCATATCACCGGGAATCGGTGAATTAAATTCAATGTATTCCTTTGTGTCAGGGTGTAAAAACCCCAGATATTCCGAATGGAGCATCTGCCGCTTAATGCTGTCCACTATTTCCTCTGGGTAACCGGTGTTTTTCCTCCACCATGTGTCTTTATATCCGTAAACAGGGTCCCCTACAACAGGGTGTCCTATATGCGACATATGCACCCTTATCTGATGCGTCCTTCCGGTTTTTATGATCACGGATAATAACGCAAACTTATTACCCAGGATTTCCTTTACTTTCCACATCGTAAATGCATTTTTGCCTTTTGCTGTCGAAACGGCCATTACCTTTCTTTTTACCGGATGGCGGGATATTGGCAGATCAATTACCCCCTCCCTCTCTTCAGGTATGCCATGCACCAGGGCTATATATCTTTTACTGATGCTGCCGTTTTTAAACTGGCTGCTCAAAAAATTATGTGCGTTGTCATTTTTTGCAACTACAAGCAGCCCGGATGTATCCTTGTCAAGCCGGTGAACAATCCCCGGTCTCAGTATGCCGCCGATTCCGGAGAGATCATCACAGTGATAAAGCAGGCCATGGACGAGGGTTCCGCTATCGTGGCCCGGTGCCGGGTGAATTACAAGCCCGGGAGGTTTATTGAGTACAATGATAGAAGAATCTTCATAAATAATCGAAAAATCCAGGGGTTCCGGCTTGAGCGGGTATGGTGAAGAAGGCGGAATATAAATGATGATTTCATCGCCTGCTTTCAAACGACAACCGGCTTTAACCGCACTGTTATTTACCTTTACACTTCCCCCTTTTATCAGTCCCTGAATCCTTGATCTTGTTAACTCCTTTAAATTAAATGCAAGATAAAGGTCAACACGGGTGTCTGTGTCCTCCGTTCGGGCTAAAAAAGAAATTGTTCTTCCTGATTCATTTTCCACGATATTATTCTGAATAATAATTAGATATGCTTAAAGTAAATTTCAGGAAACAACAGGGATTAGTACATATTTTAAACAGACTTGCTTTTGCCGCAGTGTCCTTAAAAAAGATCAACTAGACAGTTGCCGGAAACATCTTGTCCAGATCCTTTTCGATCTGTTTTTCGGCAACTTTTTTTGCCAGTGATATTTCCTTGACGAGAAGACTCCTGGCAGTGTCAAGCATCTTCCTTTCTCCGAATGACAAATCCTTTTCTTCTTTGAGCATAAGCAGGTCGCGGTAAACTTCTGCTACTTCAAAGACCGAACCCGTTTTTATTTTATCCATATATTCACGGTATCTTCGGTTCCATGTCTGGTTGTCTATAACGACATCCCTTTTTTTCAATATGGAATATAATCTGGGGATTTCCTTCTGCCCGATTATTTCTCTTAATCCAACATTATCTACATTCTGTGTCGGAACCATTATTTTCATGTTATTATCAAGAATTCTGATGGTATAAAAATCCTGCCGACAGCCTGAGATCTCTTTACTTTCAATTGTCTCAATTATGCCTACACCGTGTGCAGGATATACTGCCAAATCGCCTTCTTTAAACATCAATTACTCCAAGTTGAGCTAAATATTTATTATGAGTACATCTTTTAATGAATACAATTATCACAAACTTCATATGTATATCATAAATTAAGAAAAATGTCGAGTTCCGAATTAAGAAAACTGAATTTATTAGTCATAACAGGTTAAATCACGTCGGTATGATAATAATATTCCCCGTTGCTCCTTGGAGCAACGGGGAATATTGAAGTTTAATGTTATTAATAATTAAAATAATCCTAATAATTTGCCAACAGCGGGAAGTATCGGTGCGATAACAAGCGAAACAACCGCCATAAGTTTTATCAGAATGTTCATCGCTGGACCTGAGGTATCCTTGAATGGGTCGCCTACAGTATCACCAACTACTGCTGCTTTATGATTCTCGGAGCCTTTTCCGCCGACATTGCCTGCTTCGATGTATTTTTTCGCATTATCCCATGCTCCACCGGCATTTGCCATGAAAAGAGCAAGGAAAGCCCCCATTACTGTAGAGCCAAGGAGCATGCCGCCAAGGGCGTCTTTGCCAAGCAGAAAGCCTACCGCAACAGGTGTTACAACAGCTACAATACCCGGTACGATCATTTCTTTCAGGGCTGAAGCGGTTGCAATAGAAACACATGTTTTAGGATCACCTTTTACGCCTTCTTTACCTTCAAGCAGACCGGGGATTTCCCTGAACTGACGTCTGATTTCTTCAACTATGGCGAACGCGGCTTTGCCAACCGATGTCATTGTAAGAGCAGCACATACCATGGGAACCATCCCACCAATAAAGCAGCCGATAACAACCATAGGATTTTTAATGTCAATAAGTGTAAGTCCGGCAGCCTGGGTGTATGCAACAAAGAGGGCCAGACCTGTGAGTGCTGCGGAACCGATAGCAAAACCTTTACCTATTGCTGCTGTGGTATTTCCAAGAGAATCAAGACTGTCTGTAATCTTCCTTGTTTCAGGGCCAAGACCTGCCATTTCCGAGATACCGCCTGCATTGTCAGCAATCGGGCCATATGCGTCAACAGTCATAGTTGCACCTACCGTAGCGAGCATGCCAACTGCTGAGAGACCTATACCATAAATGCCAGCTGTATGAAAACCAACGAAAATAGCAACGCAGATTCCGAGAATAGGCAGATAAGTAGACTGCATTCCGACGGCAAGACCTGAAATAATAACTGTAGCAGCTCCAGTCTTTGACTGGTCGGCAATATATTTAACAGGAGGTCCTGACGTGTAGTACTCAGCCAGAAGACCGATAATGATACCGATTACAAGTCCTGAAAGTATGGCCCAGAACGGCCCTATTGGCATACCCAGACCTTTTACAACGACATATGTAAGAACCATAAAAATAATTGCAGCTACGAATGTCGTGTACCTGAGAGCTCCGGCAGGATTACCCTTCTGAAAAATCTTTATCGAAAAAACACCGAAAAATGAGCTTAAAAGACCTGCCATAACTACAAGAACAGGTAATGCCATAAATTTCAGTTTGATTGCTGTTATTGCCTCAGGTGTGAGGCCGCTGTCAACCATTGCTTTAAATGAGGGAAATTCATTAAAAAAGCCTGTAACATTCAGTGTAGCACCAATAGCAATTGTTGCAATTATAGAACCGACGAAAGACTCAAATATATCAGCTCCCATACCGGCAATATCACCGACGTTGTCGCCAACGTTATCGGCAATAACCCCCGGATTTCTTGGATCATCTTCGGGTATGCCTGCTTCTACTTTACCAACAAGGTCAGCTCCGACATCAGCCGCCTTGGTATAGATACCGCCGCCAACACGGGCAAAAAGGGCTATGGAACTTGCACCCATGGCAAACCCGTTGATGTATTTTGCAGTTTCGGGGTCTCCGCCATAAACGTAAAACCATATGCCCACACCGAGCATACCCAGGCCTGCAACAGCAAGACCCATTACTGATCCTGAAAAATAGGATACATTCAGTGCCTTTGCCTGACCCGATTTATTAGCCGCTTCCGCTGTACGAGAGTTGCCTCTTGTTGCAGCGGTCATGCCTGAAAAACCTGCGAGCATTGAGCATATTGCACCGGTTACAAAACATGTAGGAGTTCTCCATTCCTTAAGAAAAACACCCAAAAGAACAAAAACCAATACAATGAATAAGACTAAAATAGAATATTCCTTTTTCAGAAATGCCATGGCTCCCTCATGGATCATTTCTTCCAGCTCCTTCATTACTGCATTCCCATTCGGTTGTTTTTTGACATATGCATAGATAAAAAATGCGATTATCAAACTCACGACACCAATGATGGGGGCAAACTTAGTTAATTCCAGCATTCGTTAATTTCCTCCTTTTTTTATTTCAATTTTTTTACCATTAATGTGGTTCATGGCAATCTCAGTTTTCTCTGATAAATAAAGATTGCACGCACGAACCGAAAAATCGATGATACCCTTCAGAGCCGCTAACTGGGAGTCATAAAAAGGTGAGAGCACGTAGTCTTCTATTTTCTCACCATATTCAGGTCTCCCGATTCCTATTTTTATCCTTGAAAAGGATGTACTTTCGAAATGTTCAAATATTGACTGAATGCCCCTGTGGCCGCCGGCCCCGCCCCTGCTTACCAGCTTTATCTTACCAAAGGGTAGATCCAGATCGTCATGTATAATCAATATGCGGCTATTATCAATATGGTAATAATCCGCACATTCCTTCACTGATTTACCGCTTAAATTCATGTATGTTGCAGGCTGCAGCAGTATTAATTCGTTTCCGTTTCGTTCCACCCTTGCGTTTCCTTGAGTGGAACCGTTTACCCGTTAAAGCTACCTTCATCTCCCGGCACAGAGAATTTATCACCATAAACCCTATGTTATGCCTGGTCCCTGAATATTTTCTACCGGGATTACCCAACCTACAATCAAGTCCACTTTTCAGTAATCTTATTCCTCTGATGACCCTTCTGCTTCTTCTTCCTCATCGCCCTCATCAGATTCCGCTGCCTCAGATACAGAAGGAGCGTTGACAACTGCCAGGGTGAGATGGGCTTCCTGAGGAGAGGTTATCCCTTCGGGGAAAACCACATCTTTGATATGTATGGATTCTCCTATACCCAGTCCAGATACATCGATCTCAATCTTTTCTATCAGCTTGTCAGGCAGGCATTTAATGGTCAATTCACGCCTTACATGCTGAAGTATTCCGCCGTTTGTAACTCCAACAGGTGTATTTACAAATACTATAGGAATATCAAGGATCAGTTCCTTATCCATTGAAACTTCATAGAAATCAGCATGGATATATAAATCTTTCAGCGGATCAGACTGAAGTTCCTTGAGTATAACCATTTTGTTTTCAACACCCTTATCAGACTGCAAATCAAGGCCCATTATTATGTTTTCACTGGCAGCGCTTTTTAGTATCTTTCTCAGGTCGCCATCCTTGAAGCTCAACATGATCGGTTCACTGTCCGGTCCGTAAAAAATTCCCGGAATGTTTTTGTCTCTTCTCATTTTTTTAGCCGCTTCTTTTCCCTTGTTTTCTCTTACCTTTGCAGCTAACTGATATTGTGCCATTTTATCCTCCTGAAATAGGGCATGTTATACTTTCTGCCCCGCAAATATTTAATATCCTGTATTAATCAGGGTTTCTCACAAAAAATTAATGACTAAACGAAATATTTCACAAATACAAAAAACGCCGTTTTTATATCGGCGTTTTTTTGTATTATATAAATAATGTGCTTACTGAATGCGAATAATAAATTCTCCTTACTGCTTCCCCGATAAGTTCGGCCACTGATAATGTTACCACCTTTGAGCATTTTTTTGATGCTCCGTTCAGGGGTATTGTGTTTGTAACAACCAGTTGATCTATTTCCGAGTTATTGAGTCTCTCTATTGCCGGGCCTGACAAAACAGGGTGTGTACAGCATGCAAAAATCTTTTTTGCGCCTCTTTTTTTAATGGCGGCCGCACCCTGTGTAAGTGTGCCGGCAGTATCAACCATGTCATCCAGTATAATTGCTGTTTTGCCTTCAACTTCTCCAATGATATTCATTGCCTCGGAGACATTTGGGGCATCTCTTCTTTTATCGATAATGGCAAGAGACGCAGACAGTCTCTTCGCAAAGGCCCTGGCCCTTTCCACGCCGCCCGCGTCCGGAGATACGACTACCAGGTTGTTATTGTAATGATTTTTCATGAATTTCAGCAACAGCGGCGCCGCAAAAAGATTGTCCACCGGTATATTGAAGTAACCCTGTATTTGTCCTGCATGAAGATCAAGTGATACAACGCGGTCTGCTCCTGCGGTAGTTATCAGATCGGCAACCAGCTTCGCGGAGATTGGAACCCTGGGTTTTACCTTGCGGTCCTGACGTCCATATCCGTAATAGGGGATAATTGCAGTGATTCGCTTTGCAGAGGCCCGTTTTAATGCATCCATGATGATCAGGAGCTGCATGAGGTTATCATTTACCGGTGTGCAGGTAGACTGAAGCACGAACACATCCCTGTTTCTGATGTTTTCATGTATTTCAATCTGTGTCTCGCCGTCGCTGAATGTCTTTGCCGTTATTTTCCCAGGCTCAATTCCCAGATAACTACATACTTCCTGAGTCAATACCGGATTTGATGTTCCACCAAATAATTTCATGATAATTTAAAAAGCTCCTTTTTATCTATTAGTATAAAAAAGAAATAAACCTGCTTAAGAATGGCTGGGGCGGGAGGATTCGAACCTCCGAATGCGGGCTCCAAAAACCCGTGTCTTACCGCTTGACGACGCCCCAACTAATAAGTTATCTAAACAGCCTTTTTTATTCCTTTTCCTTTTACCACACTAATATGTCTCAGATTGTAGGACATTAATATATCCCGGGCTGAAACGGCCTTATCGCGGGATAAAAATATACCAAAAACACTCGGCCCACTGCCCGACATCATGGCCCCTTCAGCACCTGCATCCATTATTTTCCTCTTCAGAGTGTTTATAACAGGAAAGCTGGTGGAAGTTACCTTTTCAAGATCATTTTTTAATATTTTAGAGACAATAATCTCCTCATTTTTTAAGATTTTCCTTATATAGTCATATTCGTTTGATGTCAACTCCATTTTATAGTTCCGGTAGACCCACGCAGTTGATATTTCAATATCCGGAGTAACGATTAAATACCATAATTCAGGCCAGTTAGGGATCATCTCCAGCTTTTCTCCTATGCCTGTTGCAATGGATGGAACCGCGTTAAGGAAAAAAGGAACATCCGCCCCGAGCTTTACTGCGAGCCCATGCAGATCCGGTTCATTAAGGAGGCATCCATGCAATTCGTTAAGTGCCAAAAGGGTTGAGGCCGCATCACTGCTCCCGCCGCCAAGACCTGCTGCCACAGGGATATTTTTTTCAAGCCCTATATCAACCCCTTTATTTTCGATACGGGTTTTTTCATAAAATGATTTTGCGGCCTTGCAAACCAGGTTTGAAGGATCTTCAGGTACGTCAAATCCTTTGGTACTGAACCCTATTTGACCTGTATCACTCTGCCTGATCTCAAGATTGTCAAAAAGTTCAACAGGTACCATAATGGAAAAAAGATCATGGTAACCATCAAGTCTTTTTCCTGTAATCTCCAGCCGCACATTTACCTTTGCAGGGGCTTTGATTTGAATAACTGGATTTGCCAATTATGTTTATCTCCATATCGACAGGGTTAATTTTAAGTACAAAGAAATGTGCTATTAAAACCGGACAGAGAAGAATGAGTCCGCTCTGTCCGGCTCAAGCAGTTTTTCCGGTATGAAACATGTCTCCTCCGGGTGTGCACAGTAACGACTATCAGGAGACGAAATTAGCAAACACTAACCAGAATTAAATTATATATTGCCTGATTTATATGAAATTATTTTTTATTGTGTACTGCCTTAACGTATCTCAATCTCAGGTCAGTCAGGATGCTATCAATGAATTTCTGCTCCTCATCATCAAGGTTCCCTTTTGTTTTTTCCTTCAGCATTGAAATGATATCTATCGAATGCTTTGCCATGGGAAGGTCTACCCTTTTTTCTCCTGTCTGAGGATCGGCGATTTCTCCGATGTGCAGAAGTGCTGATGAACTCAAACTGAAAATCAGGGAGCTGAAGTTCACTTCAGGCAGAGGAGGCGCATCTTGTGTCTCTTTATGTTTTTTCCCTTCCTCCTGCTTTGGAGCGGATTCCCTGACGTCTTCTTTGGCTTCCTTTTCTTCTTTTAAACCGCCATCTTCATCAAAGGATCGTCTGTCTTTTACTGTAAATCCCTTGCCATCTGTTTCCATACGATTACTCCTTTACAATTCGATTTTTCTTACTGAGAAAACGTTTTCAAGTTTCTGAAGTTTTTTCATAACATTGTCATCAATAGAAACATCCGTTGTCAGGAGGATAATATTCCTCTTGTTCCCCTTATCCTGTCCGACAGCCATTCTTTCTATGTTTATTCCATTATCTCCCATTGTCATTGCTATCCTGCCGATCATGCCTGGCACATCAAGGTTGTGGAGCAGCAGGTTATGGCCTTCGGGTACAGCTTCGAGGAAGAAGTTATTAATCCTTAGAATTCTCGGCATCGTATTGTCGAAAACCGTACCTGATATGATGTTTTCACCCTCAGGGTATTTTACCCTGAGGGAGATCAGGCTTGTGAAGTCATCGGAAGTTGCTGTCTTTGATTCAACTACCTTGATCCCTCTGCTCTCAGCAATAAATGATGCGTTTATAAAATTGACGTCATCTTTGAGGATAGGTGTGAGCAAGCCCTTCAGCACCGCAGAAGTAAGCGGTTTCAGGTCATATTCTGTCACTTTTCCGGAATAGTTGATGCGGACCTCTTCAATCCCGCTGTCTGCAAGCTGTGTCTGGATTTCTCCCATTTTTTCAGCAAGGGTTGCATAGGGTTTCAGTATTGTCATAAGCTCAGCGCTCACACTCGGCACATTGACTGCGTTCTTTACTGTGCCGTTGAGCAGAAAGTCAGTGATCTGGTCTGCAACATCCTTTGCGACATTCTCCTGCGCCTCAACTGTGGAAGCGCCCAGATGCGGTGTGCAGATGAAATTGGGCAGTTCCATAAGCGGGATCATTCCGGGGGGTTCTTTTTCGAATACGTCAACGGCTGCCCCTGCCAAATGACCTGATTTCAGCGCCTCATAGAGATCGTTTTCATTGACAATCCCGCCCCTGGCGCAGTTTATAACCATGGCTCCTTTTTTCATTTTGGCAATGGTATCTTTATTTATAAGGTTTATAGTATCCTCGGTTTTAGGGGTGTGGATCGTTATGATATCCGCCCTGCTCAGAAGTTCATCAAGTGTTACTGGTTCGATGGACAGTTTTTCAACAATCTCAGGTTTAAGAAAAGGGTCGAAAACGATGACCTTCATTTTCATCCCCTGTGCCCTGTTTGCAACGATCTGGCCTATGTGGCCTGCGCCGAGCACCCCGAGTGTTTTATTGAACAGCTCTCTTCCTCCCAGTTTCTTTTTTCCCATTTACCGGCCTTCAGGGATGCTGTGGCCTGCGGTATGTTTCTGGAGAGAGACATTATCATTGATATAGTGTGCTCTGCAGTGGTGATCGTGTTTCCATCAGGCGTATTCATCACTACTATTCCCTTGCGGCTTGCTGCCGGAATATCCACGTTGTCAAGACCTATCCCTGCTCTGCCGATTACCTTCAGGTTTACTGCCGCTTCTATTATATCGGCCGTTACCTTTGTCGCACTTCTAATGGCAAGACCATCATATTCTCCGATTATTTCCTTTAGCTCCTCAGGTGCAAGGCCTGTTTTAACATCGACTTCAATGCCCGATGTTTCCTCGAATATTTTTACCCCTACTTCTGAAAGTGCATCACTGACTAAAACCTTCATCTTAAATATCTCCTTATTCCAGCTTATGCCTGAGATCTGCATCATGCAGATCTTTCGGTTTAAAAAAATTTCAAATAGATACGAACCGAAAGGTGAAGACCTCTTTCCGGTTTGCAGAATTTTTTTTATTGCAACGCGTAAAATTAACATAACCGATTGAATTGTCAATATTAACTTTTATATCCAGCACACTTGTATTCGTTTAATGTATCTGATAATCTTCTACTTCTTATAAAGAAAAAGGAAAGTGAACAGTATCTATGGGAATTATTGAAGTAGACATGTTCTCCAGGATGTAGATGATCCGCAACATCCGGTAGCAGAGAGCTTTAGGGAATTACTTGCTGAAGTGGCCGACCAGTACGGTTGCAATCTGCTCTCCTTCAGTGTGCAGAGGGGAGTGGTGTCATTTTCCTTTGACGATGACGAATTAATGGTAGATATCGTCAAAATATTGCAAATAGATAATTAAATCAGATATTTTAAGTCCGGCGCTGCTATCTTTAATAATTTAAATGCATGGTAAAAATGAAAGAATGGTCGAACCCATATTTGGAATGGCTGGATGAAAATTTGAAATCTTGTCAACTTGCAATTATTGACAAGGTTTTCATCGGACGTCTGTGTAAGGGAATTGACGAGAAAAGAAGGATAATCGTAAATCATCCAATGGTGTCACGTGATCATGCTGAGATTATTTTGAGTAGTTCCAGGTTAAAGATCAAAGACTTAAGCAAGAATGGTACCTGGGTAAATGGAGTCCGCCTTGCTGGTGGGGCGGCTGAATATCTGGGAGATGGAGACGTAATCAGGGTAGGCGAAACATCAATCCTGGTACAGTATGCGGGCAACCTGCCTTTTGGGCAAGATGATAGTCGGTCAGCGCTGAGCACGAACATCACTCCAAAAGAGGTGACTGTAACCAACGTGGTTGCTGATATCCGGGGATTTTACCAGCATGTCCCAGAGGGAAAATTCCTATCAGGTTTATGCGCTGATGAAGGAGATATTTAACAGGTTCAGTGGCATTGTGAACGAACATAGGGGCACAATCAAGGATTACGTCGGTGATGCAATTTACGCTTTCTGGGAGCATGGTGTGAGTCCGTCCGGGGAGCAGGCCGTGCTTGCATGTCAAAACGCCCTGGCGCAGGCGGAGGCTCTCGATGGCATCAGAGATGAACTCAGGCCAGTAAATCCGGCTGCTGAACGCCTGAAAATGGGATGGGGCATTACTACAGGTTCGGTTACGTTGTCACATTATGGCTCCAGAGCTTCGGATCTGGCTCTGGTGGGTGACTGCACCAATCTCGCCTTTCGTTTATCCGGAATGGCAAATAAAGAGCTGGACAGGAAGATCATTATGTGTGCAAATACAGCCAGCCTCGTCCGTGGCAGTCTTGATGTGGATGACCTGGGGAAGGTGCCTGTTAGAGGACGCAGTGGCGAATTGCGTGTTTTCGGACTGTAGTGGATAGCTATCCCCCCTGATTTCCTTCCGACCCATAAAAATATACCTTAAAAATCAGTAGTTGGCATGCCGATTTTCAAGGTGTGTTTTAACAGGTATGTTACCAAGGCCAGAATGTATAAACCGGATTGAAAAATCATTTCAGATACATCCGGTTACTGCATTACCCGGTCCAAAACTGCCGTTGACTATGGCTCAATGATCCGGAAAAGTTTGCATCAGGAATTCAGCCTGTGCATTTAATTCGCTTATTTCAGGTCCACAATTCTCCCTGCCTTTTCCCGTAACCCTTTTAAATTCATAAGGAGATGCCCGTTTAAGTCCTTCCAGTGCCTTTACCTGTGACCAGTTCAGATTGTGATCAATTGCGGCAATCTGTACATCCTCTTAAGTGTCCATCAGAATCGGAAGGTTATTTTTGTAAAATGACTATTATTTCAAGTGGTTAAGCAGTTTTTTAAAAATATTTTCCACCTGTCCCATAAATTTATGGGACAACCGGTTTGACTCATCCGATACTTTTGAGCTTCTATCCCTGCTGTTCCTGATCGAATCCGGTTTTACAGGCAGATTTTTTATCCGCAGCAAAGCGGATGTCCTCTTATTACTTGCTTAACCTGCCTGCTTTATGCGTTTTGATGTTGTTACTCGCCTCTCAGTAGCTTACCTGACTTCTGACTTTCAGGCTTCGTTCGCAACACAGTGAAGAACGAGCCTGCCACGGCGTAGTCTCTTGACGAAGCCGGGCAATCCCTCGCCACTACCTGCCAAATATGTTTCGAACTACGCCCTGACAAGCCGACCTCTGCTCTCTGTTTTTTAGATTCTATCTTTTCCTAACAGGCTATAGTCTTTACCCTGTTAAATCCGCATGGCGGGCTGCAAAGCAGCATTTAACAGGGTGAAATGCTTCAGCCTGTTATCACTCCACCGGCACCTTTCCCTTAAGTTCTTCAAACCAATTAAGGACGATGTCGATTCACCTTGGGATTTCCGGTGGCGGATGTTCCTCCGGCCGGTTGAACTTCCTTCATCATCAGGAACCGCTTGCCGTCCGGGCTGATGTCCCAAGGATTGAGTGAAAGGTTTAGGAGACCAAAATCTGCAAAAACATAGTCTCCGTGGAAAAGGATTCCGGGGGTTTCAAAATTGAAGGTCGTCCCAGTTTTCACCGAGACTGCCATAACCTCGTTTCCGTTGCGATAAAACAGCTCCTTGCCGTCTCCTGACCATAACGGGCTGTCTCCTCCGGTCGTAGAGATTTGCCAGCGTCCGCCTTCCATATCGGGATACGGACGTACATAGACCTGGTTCCGGCCCGACTCATCGGATGTATACGCCATCCATCGGCTGTCCGGCGAAATCCTGGCTGAGATTCAGTGTACTTTTCCTGAAGCAGCATTTTCCCTTTGTGATCCCCTTCCATTGTCAATGCCCCGACATCGAAGGGTATTGAACGAGTAGAGAAATCCGATCCAAGATTGGAGTATCCAAATACTGTTGCAATCAGCGTTTTTCCGTTGTCAGCCCAGGAGGAGGGAAGGGAGTATGTGTTTGGCAACGAGCCGAGAAGCTCGACCTTTCCCGTGCCGTCGGCGGCTTTCCAGCAGATCTGAGGTTTCCCCTCCGCCGGGAGCGAAAAATAAGCAATCCGCCTGCTGTCAGGAGTCCAGAGCGGCATAGTATCTATACCGGGATCGAAGGTCAAACGCGTGAGGGTCTTGCGACGCAGGTCCCATATCCAGATATCCTCATTCCCGCCAGTGCTGATAGCCAGAGCCACTCGTGTTCCATCGGGAGATATTCTCGGAAAAGCGTAAGCATTCGTCGGAGCACCAAGCGATTCCTCCTTGCCGGTCCGATCCACCCACACAAGAGTGCGCTGAGAAGGTGTTGCGGCAGTCAGCTCTGTCCCCGGAATATAAACCAACGTCCCCGATTCGGAGACGGCGTATTGGAAAGCACCCCCCATACGAAAAACACCTTCGACCATGGGAACCGGTCCACCTGTTACTTCGAGTCTGTCAGCGTCGAATGGGATGGCGAAGATATTACTTCCAACCCCATAAACCACGTGCCCGGTCGGGAGATACCGGGCTGTGTCGCCGGGAAACAGGGTCTTGCGCTGCCCCGATTTCAGCGACTCCACCATGATTGTATGAGGCTGGGAAGAGATGTTGGTAAACAGAACGGAATTTCCATCCGGCAGAATCTGCGGGTTGATGAACCCTTCCGATCCCGCCTTCAGAATCACTTCCGGTATCCCTCCGTTGGCCGAAACCCGCATGATGCCTACGCCCAACGTCCCGAACACAATCGTGTCGTCGCGCCCCCAGCTGAAAGAGCCCAAGCTGCCGGGAATACTCGCAAGAGCTACCGGGGCACCGCCGGTAACCGCGATCTTCTTCAATTGGTTGTCCCCCGGAGTAGCCTACCCATTTGGCATCGGGCGAGAAGAAGGGCTGCCGAGGGTTTCCCCCGGTTCCGGGAATCAGCCGGGCATCCAATTCGTCCAGGGAACGCAGATAAAGCCCTTTAGGGGTACTGTAGACAAATTGGGTGCCGTCAGGCGAAACTGCGAGAATGCTCTCATAGGGATTCGACGAATTGCTGGTCTTTCGGCAGATCGTAGTAGAAGCGGGTGACGTGACGCGGTTCCGATGGCGGCGCCGGTTTCAAATACCAGACTGCCGCTGCAACCAGGATCGCGGTCATGACAACGGCTGCTGCGACCCATGGCAGGACATCCGCAGGTTCATTCGAGGTTCGCCGCCGTGACTGGTTGCGCAAAAACACCGCTGGGATCAGCCAGAACCTGCTCTATCTCGTACTGAACATCACTAATACCGGAGTATCTTTTTTTTTGCTCCTTTTGCAGACATCGGGTGAGTATTTCCCGCACTCTCGGATGAATATCCTGGAGGAAGCAGAGTGAGATTCGCGTCACCCTTGATAACCGAAGCGAGAGTTTCGCTAACATCCTCACCTTGAAAGGCAACCTGTCCTGTCAGCATTTCGTAAAGCACACAGCCGAATGCCCAGATATCGGTCCGCCTGTCTACCGGCTTCCCTCTGGCCTGCTCAGGGCTCATGTAGGCGGCAGTTCCGAGAATGTATCCCTGTCTGGTTGCAGCCGCGCTCAGTGTAGGAGAGTCCTGGGGTTTTTCTTCTCCCTGATCCTCGGCAAATGCCTTTGCCAGTCCGAAGTCCAGCACCTTTATTTTGCCTTCAGATGTAACCTTGATATTTGCCGGTTTCAGGTCCCGGTGTATCACGCCCTTCTCATGGGCCGCTTCGAGGGCTTCGGCAATCTGGAATGCCAGTTTCAGAGCTTCTTCAACAGGGATTGGTCCGGTCTTTATGCGATCCGCCAGCGTTTGTCCTTCTATGAGTTCCATGACAAGGAAGTTTGTTCCATCCGGATTCTTCCAATGCCGTATATGGCCGCAATATTGGGATGGTTAAGCGAGGCAAGCAGTTTAGCTTCCCGCTGGAACCGGGCAACACGGTCTGCATCTCTTGCAAACTCTTCGGGCAGCACCTTGATCGCCACATCCCGCCCGAGCTTCGTGTCCTTTGCCTGATAAACCTCTCCCATCCCGCCTTTACCCAGCAGGGAAGCGATCTCATAATGCGCGAGCGTTTTTCCAATCATGGCAACTGCCTCTCAATCGCGACATCAGGTTCGATACTGTAAGACAAAAAATCAGGAAATGGTTTGGTTGATAAGAATTCTTTTTTTGAGGAATAATTTTATGGAGTTGCCTGTTGTATGTCAATAATAAATCACACCATTAAATGCAGGTCTATTTAGCAGTCACAAAATCAAAAATGAGCGAGGCTGAGACAGGTAAGAGTTCGAGCTGAGCAGTTATTATTCGCCTACTCTCTTTAAAGCTTCATCAACTATTTGTCGCGATAAGTATAAACCGGTTTTGATAAATTCTTCGATAACTGGTCTCGCTTCTGTTATCAATCCCCGTTTTTTTGAAACTAATATTATTCCCAGTGTGCCTCGCAAGGGAATCTTTAACAGCGCAGCACATCTTCGTCCATTCAGATCATCAATGATGGCTTCCACACCGGGATTAGCATAAGCATAGGCAAGCACTGAAGATTCACCTTGCCCCAGCGCCCAATCCGAGATGATTTCAGGAGTCGGGGGTGGAGAAACGATTTGAATCCAGGAGGCACTCTTTACCGCCTTAGTGGTAATGTCCTGACTTCCTTTTATATATATTTCATTTACAACTGGTTCCGGGACAAAAACGCGTCCCGCAAATTGATGTAATAGTTCCATCTTTTGCGCGCGGCTGAAAAAGATGAGAGGAGAAGCATTGATGACAGAAGAATTATCCACGGGCAAGCTCTCTGTCAAGATCCTCAAAATCTACATGGAATGAATCTTTTCCCATTTTTGCAAGGGCCAATAGGAAATCGGTCCGGGACACTCCTGCTATTTTTGCGGCAACTTCCTGGCTTACCTTGCCCTGTTCATACCATGAGGCGGCTGCCGCTAGTCTCATTTCTCTGGAAAAGTCGTCCGGCCCAATCCTCAGGGCCGCGAATACTTTATCCGGCATTTCGATATTTAATGTTGGCATAACTTTGTACTCTCTTAATATTATTAAATTATATTAGCAGAAATTCCAACGAATTGACAAGATTATATCATTACTTTTCTTCACAGACATGCATGATGGGGCAAAGGTAAATTATCAGCCACAGACACACACAAACGTACACGGACCTTTCAGTAGTTTATCTGACTTCCAGGCTTCGTTCGCAACACAGTGAAGAACGAGTCTGCCACGGCGCAGTCTCTTGACGAAGCCGGGCAATCCCTCGCCACTACCTGCCAAATATGTTTCGAACTACGCCCTGACAAGCCGAACTCTGATCTATGTTTTTTAGATTCTATCTTTTCCTACCAGCCTATAGTCTAAAATGCTTCAGCCTGTTATCACTTCACCGGCACCTTTTCCTTCAGTTCCTCGAACCAATTGACGACAATGTTGATTTTTCTGGATACCTGGGGTGTTGCCACCTCGCCCGTAGAGGCAGCCTGCTTGATCATCAGGAAGCGTTTGCCATCCCTGCTGATGTCCCAGGGCGGAATATCTCCGGCGCCCAATGCCCTGACATATCTTCCACTGAAGAGCTTGTGAGGTTTCCCTGGCGTGAATGTGGGTTCGGTTTTTACAGAAACTGCCATAACGGAATCATTGTTTCTATAATAAATCTCCTTCCCGTCCGGCGACCACAGGGGATTGTCTCCGCCGCTTGTGGAAACAGGCCATTTGCCCTTGCTGACTTCGGGGAATGGACGCACATAGATCTCTCTTCGGCCCGATTCATTGGATACGTATGCCATCCACCGCCCATCTGGAGAAAGCTCGGGCTGCATCTCTGAGTAGTCTTCCTGTAAAAGTGGTTTCAAAGCTTTTTCACCTTTTATGGATAGTGTCCAGATATCGGTATGACCGGTGTTACCCACGATCTGCGTCGTATTCAGGGTCAAAGAATTTCCGTCTCTGGACCAGGAGCCCGGAAAGATATGCAGGTCTGGTAAAGAAGCAAACGCTTCTACCTTTCCTGTGTCATTCGCCGCTTTCCGGTAGATTTTAAAGCGTGTTTCCCGGTTAGAAGCAAAGACAATGCTTTTTCCATCAGGCGTCCAAACCGGGCTAACGTCAGAAGCTGAATCACGAGTCAGACGCATCATAAATTCTCGCAGGAAGTCCCAGATCCAGACATCGCTACCTTCGTCGGCATTTATGATTAAAGCCACCCGCTTTCCATCAGGCGATATTCTAGGCATACGATAATTGTTTGGTTGGGCTGAAAGCGATTCTTCTTTACCCTGACGATCCACCCATGCAAGAGTGCGTTGAATGGATGAAGTGGCCGCTGTGCCCGGTATATAAACCAGAGTTCCTGAATCTGAGATGGCGCATTGTAATCCATGACCCATAACGCCTTTTACTATTGGAACGGGGTCTCCTTTAACCTGCAGGGCATCGGGGTCAAAAGGAATGACGTAGAGATTGTCATCGTTCGGCAGACCATAGGCTATGTGTCCGGTCGGGAGATATCCGACAACAAATCCTGGAAATAATTCCTTTGCCTGGCCTGAGTCGAGCTGCTGTACCATGACATTCCCCTTACCCCCGGTAACGCTATAAGTATAAAGCAATGATTTACCATCCGGCAGCAGATGAGGAAACAGGGAGGCACCGGATTTTATTTTACCTGGATTTCGGAGTTCCTCCGCTGGCGGAAATTTGCATGATGTTACCCGATGTCGCTTGGCCGTATACAATTGTGTTGTCCGCACTCCAACTGCTCCGAATATATATGGCGCTGAAATAGAGCAAATTGTTATAGGTGAGCCTCCGGTAACGGCAATTTTTTTCAACTGGCCCTCGGCGGGAGAAAAGTATCCAATCCATTTGCCGTCCGGAGAGAAGAAAGGCTGCCGGGTATCCCCTTCGGTTCCTGCAACGAGTATGGCATTCAATTCGCCACAGAACGCAGGTAAAGCCCTTTAGGCGTGCTGTAGACGATTTGCCTGCCATCGGGTGATATGGCAAGAGGACGCCTGCCAGTCGAGATTGCTGAATTGTTGGCTTTCCGGCAGTTCATATTCAAATCGCATCACCTGATGGGGTTCGGTTGGTTTGAGTTTCCAGATAGCAGCTCCAACGATAACAGCTGTCAGTATGATGGCAACCCAGATGGGGGTAATCCGGTCCTCTTCTGCGTTTCGAATCCGGCCAGCGGCTGAACAAACACACCATAGGGACCCGGCAAAACCTGCTCCATATCGTACTGAACATCACTAATTCCGGAGTATCTTTTCCTCGGGTTTTTCTGCAGACACCGAGTGATCGCTTCCTGCACCCGGGGGTGAATGTTCGCCGGAAGCAGATCCAGATTTACTTCACTTTTCACTACCGCAGCAAGCGTTTCAGTTACATCCTCACCCTGAAAGGCAGCCTGGCCTGTCAGCATCTCATACAGAACCACACCGAACGCCCAAATATCCGCCCTCTTGTCCACTGGCTTGCCCCGGGCCTGCTCCGGCGACATATAGGCAGCCGTCCCGAGAATCACTCCCTGCTGGTTGCTGCAACGCTAAGGTGGGGGAGTTCGGCAGCTTCAGTTCTCGCCTGTTCCTCGGCAAAGGCCTTTGCCAGGCCGAAGTCCAGCACCTTGACTTTCCCTTCAGGAGTGACCTTGATATTTGCCGGTTTGAGGTCCCGGTGGATCACTCCCTTCTCATGGGCGGCTTCGAGGGCTTCTGCAATCTGGAGGGCTAGTTTCAGTGCTTCCTCGACAGGAATAGGGCCGGACTTTATCCGATCAGCCAGTGTATTCCCTTCAATAAGCTCCATCACAAGGAAGTTTGTTCCGTCCGATTCCTCAAGACCGTATATGGCGGCAATGTTCGGATGATTGAGAGAGGCGAGGAGTTTTGCTTCCCTCTGGAAGCGGGCAACGCGATCGGCATCCCGGGCGAACTCCTCCGGCAGTACCTTGATCGCCACATCTCTTCCGAGTTTGCTGTCCTTCGCCTGATATACCTCTCCCATCCCGCCCTTGCCGAGCAGGGAGGTGATTTCGTAATGTGCTAATGTTTTTCCGATCATTTTATAAGCTCCAAATTTTACCACGAAGAACACGAAGAGCACGAAGATAACTGCTTTATTTCAATCTTTTTTCTCTGTGTGTCTATGTGCGTTGGTGGCCATTTTGCCTGTAAGCCGTTTAATTTTACCCACCGCTTTCGCCGTCAACCCGCTCTTCGGCTTTCCGCTTTTTCCGACCTCCGACTTCAGACCTCTGATCTCTGGTGCTTTCATTTCACCGGCACCTGTTGCTTCAGTTCTTCAAACCAGTTTGTGACGATGATGATCTTTGGCTGTGGGGCTGCAGCTGCGCTTTCTCCCGTTGTGGATTCACCTGAGCTGTTGCGGGTGGCTTTATCATCAGGAACTTCTTGCCGTTGGGGTGGATGTCCCATGGGGTTACTGTAATCTTTAGGATATTGTGTAGATAAATACGTCCCTGGAAAAGAGTTTTGGGATTTCCATGATTTGAACGTCGGCTCTGTTTCTACCTCAACAGCCATGGTCGCATCACCATTGCGATAAAACAGCTCCTTGCCATCCGGAGACCATAGCGGGCTGTTTCCACCACTGCTTGAGACCTGCCACCTTCCCTCCATTCACATCAGGGAATGGACGCACATAAATATTTCCCTTGCCCGACTCATCGGATTGATACGCCATATATCGTCCATCGGGCGAAATCTGCGGCTCCAATTCCCAATATTCTTCCTGAAGCAGTTCCTTCATTTCCCGGTCGCCTTCCATGGACATCATTCCAATATTACTTCCCAGAGGGGTTAAAGTAAAATCAGTTGTCACCAGGAATTTTCCGTCAGGGGAAAAAGAGGATGGAATAATCCCCGGTCCGGCTTGGAACCAAGCAGCTCGGCCTCTCCAACATCATCCGCTGACTTCCAGTAGACACCGCCAAGTGTTCCACCGCGTCCTGAATAAAAAACAATCCGGTTGCCATCGGGAGTCCAAAGAGGACCAGTTATCCGCGGCTTTATCAAAAGTAAGCTTTGTAGGGGTTTTGTGAGGGATGTCCCAGATCCAGATGTCCTGATTCCCGTCCGTGGTGATGGTTAAAGCTACTTTATTGCCATCGGGGGATATTTTAAGACCCTGATAATTTTTAGGCTCGGCTCCACGAGGGGTTCCTCTTTCCCTTCTCATGTCCACCCACACCAGTGTGTTTCCGGACGAAGCTGCGCCCGCAGTTCCTGCCGCATCCGCCGGTTGCGGAATGTAAACCAACGTTCCCGAGTCGGAGAAAGCATATTTTTCTGACCCTTCGAGCACAGAGACATGACCGCCGGTAACCTTCAGCTTGTCGAGGTCAAACGGAACAGCGAAAAGATTGCCTATTTTATTATTGACCAGTGCATAAACAATGTGGCCCGTGGGAAGGTACCTTGCATGCAATGCCTTTGAATAATACCTCCCGCTTTCCCGATCGGAGCGACTGAATAACAATTTGATAATCGGCATCACCGGTACCGACCGCACTTGTGAACAGCAAGGTATCTCCATCCGGGAGCATTTGGGGAGCTATAGGAAAGCCATCTTTCGCTAAATCCGCAAAGCTTGCCTTAATGAGAGTTTCCGGAGTCCCGCCATTGGCGGAAACCCGCATAACACCACTTATTGCTTCGGAAAACACAATCGTGTCATCCGTATCCCAACTTGCACCATCCATTTCCACACCAATATCACACAAAACTATCGGCGCGCCTCCGCTTGTGCCGACCTTCTTCAGCTTCATATCGGATTGAGACCAGTAGCCTATCCATTTACCATCGGGAGAGAAGAAAGGTTGAAGTGAGTCTTTATCCGTTCCGGCAATGAGTCTCGGCATTCAATTCATTCATGGAGCGCAAATAAAGCCCGTCGGTAGTGCTGTAGACAAACTGGCTGCCATCGGGTGAGACAGCGATCTGGTATTGTGCCGCACCAGTCAGATCTCTGTTAAATAGCTGGCCGGCCGGTAATTCGTATTCAAAGCGCATGACTCTCTTCGGTTCGGGCGGGGGTGTCGGCTTCAGCATCCATACGGCCAAGCCAGCGATTACAATGAGGACCAAGGTCATTGCCGCCCACGCCAGCGTTTGTCGCAGCTTCGGCTTAGCCTCAACAGCAGTGACCGGCTGCTCGAACACGCCGTTGGGGTCCGAGAGAACCTTCTGAATATCCACACGCGCATCCGCAATATCGTGGTATCGGTTCTTAGGATTTTTTTCCAGGCATCGTTCAAGAAGAAAGCGGATTCTTGGATGCAGGTTCGGATTTAATGAGGAATAATCCGGTTCCCGTTCCAGCACCCTTGCCAGAGTCGAAGTGGTATCTTCTCCTTGAAACAAAGGCTTTCCAGTCAGCATCTCGAACAATACTACTCCGAAAGCCCAGATATCTGCCCGTTTATCAACACTCTTTCCTTTGGCCTGTTCAGGAGACATATACGCTGCTGTACCAAGGATTACACCTTTCTGTGTAGCAGCATCACTTATTGTAGGAGAATCCAATGGTTTCATTTCTCCCTGATCCTCGGCAAATGCCTTTGCCAGTCCGAAGTCCAGAACCTTCACTTTTCCATCGGGTGTGACCTTGATGTTTGCCGGTTTCAGGTCCCGGTGGATGACTCCCTTCTCGTGAGCAGCTTCCAGGGCTTCGGTAATCTGTAATGCCAGTTTCAGGGCTTCCTCCACAGGGATTGGACCGCGTTTTATCCGATCTGCAAGCGTCTCCCCTTCGACAAGCTCCATCACAAGGAAATTTGTACCCTCAGATTCTTCAAGACCATATATGGCGGCAATGTTCGGATGGTTAAGTGATGCAAGCAGCTTAGCCTCACGCTGAAAGCGGGCAACACGGTCTGCATCCAGAGCAAACTCATCAGGCAGGATCTTGATTGCTACATCCCGGCCAAGCTTCAAATCCTTCGCCTGATAAACCTCTCCCATCCCGCCTTTGCCTAAGAGGGAGGTGATTTCGTAATGTGCTAGCGTTTTTCCGATCATTTTTTAATCTCCAATTTTTACCACGAAGAACACGAAGAGCACGAAGATAATAATTAAATCACATAACGTTTTAGCCCTTCTCTGAGCTTTTTAACATTGAAATTGATCAGCAATCCTGTATCAATCGCCGCCAACTTCATATATGTAAGCAACTGAGCTTCGTGAATTCTTTTAATATTCTCGACGGATTTAAGTTCCAGTATCAATTTTTCGTCTATGAGCACATCAACTCGATAACCACAGTCCAGCTTTATACCTTTGTATTCGACAGGCAATGGATGCTGCAATTTGAATGGTATACAAGCTTCAGTCAACTCATGTGCCAGGCACTGCTCGTAGGTCGATTCAAGCAAACCAGGGCCGAGAATACGATGGACCTCAATTGCACATCCGATAACTTTATTAGATAATTCATCAAATTCCATTCTTCGTGTCCTTCGTGCTCTTCGTGGTGAAATAATTCCTTGTCTTCGAATACCAAAAAGTACGTTTTATATTGATTGTTACCGATAAAAAGGTTTATTGCCCCACCGGCACACGCCCCTTAAGCTCCTCAAACCAGTTCAGGACAATGTTGATTTTGGGACGATGGCCCGCTTCTGCGGGCGCGGTGCCGGCCGATGCGCTGGGTTTTAACAACAGGAATCGCTTGCCATCCGGGCTAATATCCCAAAAAACATATCCATTGCTACTAAAAAGATACTTTCCTTTAAAAAGGATTTTCGGATTTCCCGGTTTAAATGTTGGATCTGTTTCCACTCCAACGGTCATGAAGGAATCCCCATTGTGATAAAACAACTCCCGGCCATCGGGTGACCACAGCGGGCTGTCTCCGCCGTCAGTTGAGACTTGCCATTTGCCTTTGTCCACCTCGGGGAATGGACGCACGTAAACCTCAACCTTGCCTGACTCATCGGATTGATACGCCATCCAGCGTCCGTCGGGTGAAATCTTCGGATATAGATCATTATGCTTCCCCTGAAGCAGCGTTTTCCTTGCATGATCCCCATCCATCGACAATATCCCAATGTCAACATTTACTGCAGGATCAGCGGTCAACTCCACCAGCGCCAAGGTTTTTCCGTCTTTGGACCAAGATGATGGAACTGTTCGCCGGCTTGGTTCTGACGCAAGCTTTTCGACATCTCCGGTGCCATCCGCCGCCTTCCAGAAAATGCCGCCAACCGCATTTTCACGGTAAGAAAGGTAGACGATTCGTTTGCTGTCAGGGGTCCAAATAGGAGTAAAGTCACCTTCTTCATCAAAGGTCAGGCGGGTCATGGTTTTACGAGCCAGGTCCCAGATCCAGATATCTTCATTCCCACCAGTGGCAACGGCCAAAGCCACCCGGGTCCCGTCGGGAGAAATCTCGAAATCGCTATACTGCCCGGGCGCAGCCGTAAGTGGTTCTTCCTTTCCCTGTTTGTCCGCCCATACAAGAGTGCTATCAGACGAGGCTCCGGCCGTACCCGCGGCTGCACCCTTGAATTCGGCGGCAATTCCAGGTTGTGAAACGTAAATCAAGGTTCCCGAGTTGGAGATGGCAGCAGCGTTAACTCCTTCGAGTACGGGAACCGATCCGCCCGTTATCTTCAGGCTGCCGGGATCAAAGGGAACGGCGAGAAGACTATTTTCCAAACTATAAACAAGGTGTCCTGTCGGGAGATACCGCCTAGCGATCCCTTTGAACAAGACCTCCCGCTCCCCGGTTTTGAGCGACTGAATCACAACTTGCCAATCGTCTGCATTCGAACCGGTAGAGTTTGTAAAGAGCAATGCTTTCCCGTTGGGAAGCATTTGAGGAAATACAGGAAGGCCTTCCCTATTGAAATCAACCATGTCCCCTTTAATAAGCAGTTCCGGGACTCCGCCATCGGCGGAAACCCGCATGATGCCTCTTAGCGCAGCGCTAAACACAATAGTGTTATCTGAATGCCAACTCGCACCGATGGCCACCATGTCATCACATAAAATTACCGGCGCCCCTCCAGATAAGGCGATCTTCTTCAGTTTATGATCGGATCGGGAAATGTAGCCAATCCACTGCCCATCGGGTGAGAAGAAAGGCATAGCTGAGTTCTTATCGGTTCCGGCAATGAGTCTGGCTTCCAATGCGTCGACGGAGCGCAGGTAAAGTCCTTCAATAGTAGCGTAGACAAATTGATTGCCATCGGGTGAAACTGCAAGCTGGATGTCCTTTCCGCTAAGCGGATCTTGCTGGAATTGCTGGCCGTCAGGCAGTTCATATGTGAAACGCATGACCTGCTTCGGTTCGGGCGGATTGAGTTTCCAGACAGCTACTCCTGCGATGAACGCTCCGAGGATGAGCGCCGCCGCGACCCACGGAAGGATGGTTCGTATCTTCGGTCGAGGTTCGCTGCCTGCAGTTGTTTCCACAAAAATACCGCCGGGATCAGCCAGAACCTGTTCAATCTCGTACTGCGCATCGCGGATATCCTGATATCGCCTGTTCAAATCTTTTTTCAGACAGCGGCTGATTGTTTCACATACTCTGGGATGGATATTCTCGGGCAGCAAATCCAGTTTCATATCCCCTTTAATAACCGACGCGAGAATCTCGCTGACATCCTCACCATGAAAGGCTGCTTTGCCTGTCAACATCTCATAAAGTACACAGCCGAATGCCCAGATATCCGCTCGTTTATCGACATTCTTACCTTTAGCCTGCTCTGGAGACATATACGCCGCTGTACCAAGGATTACACCTTTCTGCGTAGCAGCAGCACTTATTGTCGGAGAATCCAATGGCTTCATTTCTACCTGATCCTCAACAAAGGCCTTTGCCAGCCCGAAGTCCAGGATCTTTACTTTACCTTCAGGCGTGACCTTGATATTTGCCGGTTTCAGGTCCCTGTGGATCACGCCCTTCTCATGTGCAGCCTCCAAAGCCTCTGTAACCTGCAAAGCCAGTTTCAGGGCTTCTTCAACAGGTATCGGACCGGACTTTATTCGATCAGCAAGAGTGTAACCTTCTATAAGCTCCATCACAAGGAAGTTTGTTCTATCTGATTCTTCAAGACCATATATGGCGGCAATGTTAGGATGATTGAGAGAAGCCAGGAGTTTAGCTTCCCTCTGGAAGCGGGCAACGCGATCGGCATCCATCGCAAACTCCGCCGGCAGGACTTTGATTGCAACATCACGCCCGAGCTTCGTGTCCTTTGCCTGATATACTTCTCCCATCCCGCCTTTGCCCAGCAGGGAGGTGATTTCGTAATGCGCGAGTGTTTTTCCGATCATGGCAACGGCCTTTCAATCGCGACATCCTGTTAAATACAGTAAGTCAAAAAAATAAGGAAATGGATTGGTTAATAAGAATTCTCTTTTTGAGAAATGATTTTATGGAGTTACCTGTTGCATGTCAACCATGTTGTTTTTAGAAAGGCCTGTTAATAAGAAGGGGGGAGAGTGGGTTCACAAGGCTTTTAGGCCCATCTCATGGTCCGTTCCAATGTAACTACAAGGTCAACAGGAAATCATCCCGTCATTATTCCTTTTTTCTACTCCCGGGGACATTACTTGTTAATCTCCCTGAATAAGAGCCCAATAAAAGAGAATGAAGGAAATAGAATACATTAAACATGAGCCCGTGTGTTTCGTAAACATATTTCATTATTGGGTGGAATCTATTTTTTATTGACATGTTCTGCACATGAAAATATAATATTTGCATGTCAAAGATGATTCAAATAAGAAATGTGCCTGATTCGTTACATCAACAGTTGAAGGCAAGAGCCGCCCTGGAGGGAATGTCTCTTTCAGATTATCTGATGATCGAAATTCGACGCTGTGCGGAGCGTCCGTCTCTGAAGAAACTTCGGGAACGGTTGAGCCAAAGATCGTCGGTATCTCCAAAGATCCCACCGGCTGAAGCAGTACGACTTGAGCGGGATTTGCGTTGATTGTGATTGATTCCTCAGCAGTCATCGAAGTCCTTCTCAGAAGCCAAATCGGGATGGAGATAGAAGAGCGTATTTTATCACCATTTGAAAACCTGTGTGCTCCCCACCTTCTTGACCTTGAAATTGCTCAGGTCCTGCGACGGTATTGCGCATCCGGGGATATGTCGCCTGAACGCGGACAAAATGCCCTGGACGATCTTAAAGACATGCCTATCACCCGATATCCTCACGATATTTTTTTATCTCGAATATGGGAACTCCGGAACAATATAACGGCTTACGATGCTGCCTACGTTGCATTGGCTGAGGCTTTACCTGCACCCCTTTTCACCTGTGACAAACGTCTGGCTTCAGCACCTCTCAATGACGTTTCCATTGAACTGTTCAATAAATACCCCGACTAATAATATTGAGCAAAGCATCGGAATATTTAATCATGGTTGCCCGTGCATTACAGGAGTCTATATAATATTCAACTTGAAATCAATTTATAGACTTTCCATCTTTTACACTTCACCTGGCGAAGGCAGACCTCCGATTTCTGGTGCTTTCATTTCACCGGCACCCGCCGCTTCAGTTCTTCAAACCAGTTGAGGACAACGATGATCTTTGGCTGCGGGCCGGCCGCCGTGGGAGCGGCTGCTTTAGAAGCGGCAGGCTTTATCATCAGGAACTTCTTGCCGTCCGGGCTGATATCCCATGGAGTTCTTGGAGCCTTTGGTTCGGTAGTAGAAAAATACGTTCCCTGGAAAAGGGTTTTGGGATTTCCCCGTTTAAAGGCTGGCTCTGTTTCTACCTCGACAGCCATGGTCGCATCGCCGCTGCGGTAAAACAGCTCCCGCCCGTCCGGCGACCATAACGGGCTTCCTCCCCCACCGCTCGAGACTTGCCATTTCCCCTTATTCATATTGGGGAATGAACGCACAAAGATTTCGGCCTTCCCGGATTCAAGCGATCGGTACGCCATATATCGTCCATCGGGTGATATCTGCGGCTCATACTCAAAGTGCTTTTCCTGGAGCAACTCCTTCATTTCCCGCGTGCCTTCCATGGACATCATTCCAATATCAACCTCCAAAGGGTTGAGAGAAATCTCAGTCGTAGCCAGCATTTTTCCGTCGCGGGAAAAAGACCCTGGAATAACCAGTTTATCCGGCTTCGAACCAAGCATTTCAGCTTCCCCGATGCCATCAGCCGATTTCCAGTAGGTCCCCCCAAGCCCTCCACCGCGATATGAATAAAAAACGATCCGTTTGCCGTCAGGAGTCCATATGGGCACCTCGTCATTAGCGTTGTCAAATGTCAGCCTGGTTGCGGTTTTGTGAGGGATGTCCCAGACCCAGATGTCCTGATTGCCGCCTGTTATACTCAAGGCCACCCTTGTGCCATCGGGGGATATTTTAAGATCAGTGTAGCCGTCGGGCGCGGCTCCAAGAGGTTCCTCTTTTCCCTGCCTGTCCACCCATACCAGGGTGTTGCCGAATGAAGCTCCGTCCGTGGCTCCTGAGGCAACCGCCGGCTGTGGAGCATAAACCAGCATTCCCGAGTCGGAGAAAGCAATACCTCTAATACCTTCAAGTATAGAGACAGGGCTGCCGGTAACCTCAAGTTTGTCGAGATCAAATGGAACGGCAAAGAGATTATTGATGTTATTGTTCGGCAGTATATAAACAATGTGTCCCGTGGGAAGATACCTGGCAGCTACCCCACCTTTGAACAATACCTTCCGCTCTCCGGCTTTAAGGGACTGAACCACGATTTGATAATCGGCGATGCTCCCGACGTTTGCGTTTGTGAACAGCAAGGTTTTTCCATCCGGAAGCATTTGAGGGTCTACAGGAAAGCCCTTTTTCGCAGCATTTGGAAGGCGCCCCTTAACGAGAGTTTCCGGCGTCCCGCCATTAGCAGACACCAGCATGACGCCGCCGCTGAGTAGGTCGGAATAGACAATCGTTTCCTCTGAATCCCAACTCGCACCGTAAAGTGCTAGACCGGTATCACACAACACTACCGGCGAGCCTCCGCTGATCGCGACCTTTTTCAGCTTGCGAGGGGTTTCGGATTGAGACCAGTAGCCCAGCCACTGACCATCGGGGGAGAAGAAAGGTTGACTTGAGTCTTTATCGGTTCCTGGAATGAGCCTGGCATCCAGCGCATCCACGGAGCGCAGGTAAAGCCCGTCGGTTGTGCTGTAAACGAATTTGCTTCCGTCGGGTGAAACTGCGAACAGATATTTGAGCGATCCGGTTGGACCTAGATTGAATTGCCGGCTTGCCGGTAATTCGTATTCAAAACGCACAACCCGCTTCGGTTCGGGCGGCTTCAGTCTCCAGACGGCTACGCTGGCGATGATCGCGCTCAGAACCACGGCCGCCGCAATCCATGGCAGTATTTGTCGCAGCTTCGGCTTAGCCTCAACGCCAGCGACCGGCTGCGCAAACACCCCGTTGGGGTCCGCGAGAACCTTCTGAATATCCACCCTGGCATCGCTGATGCCGCTGTATCTATCCCTGGGTTTCTTCTCCAGACACCTCCCCAGGACCTCTCTCAACCTCCAATGCAGGTTTGCTGGCAGGCTTTTCCACTCAGGTTCTGAACGAATCACTGCCGCGAGCGTGTCGGCCTGGTCACCTCCGGAAAAAGCCATTTTCCCCGAAAGCATTTCATAAAGAACCACACCGAATGCCCAAATATCCGCCCGCCTGTCAACAAGCTTCCCCCGCGCCTGCTCCGGACTCATGTAGGCGGCGGTTCCGAGAATAATACCCTGCCTGGTTGCCGCTGCACTAAGCGTAGGTGAGTCCTGGGGCTTCTCTTCCCCCTGATCCTCGGTAAATGCCTTTGCCAGTCCGAAGTCCAGCACCTTTATTTTTCCTTCAGATGTAACCTTGATATTTGCAGGTTTCAGGTCTCTGTGGATCACACCCTTCTCATGGGCAGCCTCAAGTGCTTCGGCAATTTGGAGGGCCAGTTTCAGGGCTTCTTCTACCGGGATAGGTCCTGTTTTTATCCGGTCAGCCAGGGTCTGCCCTTCAATGAGTTCCATCACAAGGAAATTTGTTCCATCTGATTCTTCGAGGCCGTATATCCCGGCAATGTTCGGATGGTTGAGTGATGCAAGCAGTTTGGCTTCCCTTTGGAAGCGGGCAACACGATCCGCATCTTTAGCAAACTCCTCCGGCAGGACCTTGATTGCTACATCTCTTCCGAGCTTGCCATCCTTTGCCTGATACACTTCTCCCATGCCGCCTTTGCCCAGCAGAGCGGTGATTTCATAATGCGCGAGCGTTTTTCCAACCATGGCAACCGCCTCTCAATCGCGACATCAGGTTCGATACTGTAAGACAAAAAATCAGGAAATAGTTTGGTTGATAAGAATTCTCTTTTTAAGGAATGATTTTATGGAGTTGCCTGTTGTATGTCAACAGGAAATCATACCATTATATTCCATATATAACACTGTTAGATTGTCAACCCTGATATTGTAAAAAAACTTGTATACATAAACCCGTGAGACTGGTTTAACGAGGCTTTTCGGAATAAGTAAAAGCAAGTGGCAGGATATCCCGCAGTCGCTAACCACGTCTCTAAATCTATGGTGATCAGGAATCTATGGCGGACAGACAGCAAAACAGCATCCTGCCATCAAACTTCTGATCCGGTCTAAAAATAAGTTGACATTTTAACCTGGTCTGGCCAGACTATATGGCATGAGGAGGTTTTAAAATCATGCTAATAACCAATATTTCAGAAGCTAAAGCCCAATTGTCAGCTCTTATTGAAAAGGTTAAAGCAGGTGAGGATGTAATAATCGGTAAAGCTGGAAAGCCTGTAGCGAGACTGGTAAAATATGAATTAAAAGAAGTGAAAAGAAAACCGGGTGCACTCAAAGGAAAGATAAAAATAAAGGAAGATTTTGATGAACTGCCGCCTGATATCGCCAAAGCCTTCGGGATGGAAGACTGATGAATCTCTTACTTGATACACACGTACTTCTGTGGTGGCTGGATGATAATCCGACCCTTTCAAAAGCAGCTCGATCTGCTATCTCTGAAGCGACAAATATTGTTTTTATCAGCGCGGCCGTAATTTGGGAAATTCGAATCAAACAATCCCTTGGTAAACTTAAAATCCCAAAGAATTTTAGAGAAGTGCTTGAAGGCCAGCCATTTGAGAATTTGGATATTGCTGTTGAACATGCCCACAAAATCGCCTTGCTTGAAAACTATCACAGGGACCCATTTGATAGAATTCTAATTGCGCAAGCAATAGTGGAACGTTTTACACTCATAACCCGTGATGAGAATATTATGAAATACAAGGTTCCTGTTATTAAGGCATAGAATCGGAAGAAAAACGGATTAATTGGCCAGCTTCGATTAATCCATTTTTTTTAAAATGAGCAATATCTCAAGGTCTTAGGCCGGTTTTTAAAGGTGTTTTTTCATCTGTTCCATAAATTTATGGAACAGGTTGCCATTAACAGACAATTTAGCAAAAAAACTTGCCGGCTATTTTTACCACTAAAATCAATTTCATAAAAAAGTCTATTATTCTATATAATTTGAACTTATCGGCTTTCGTTCCAGGCGATATTCCCTGTGAAGCTTCAATACAGGTTTTATTTCATCCAGAAACGCGGATAAACTGCAATTTTCTTGAAATTCTTTTAGCAGGCCGGTCTGTATGGTATTTATGGTCCTGACTGTTTCAGGGCACATGCCGGGTGTCATTTTTGTAATATCCTGACATTTCATGCAGGCTATCCCGCCCGTATCAGGTCTGAATACCGCTGTGCCGTTGCCTTTATATTCTCTTCCGCATATGCAGCATTTATCTATTTTGATACTGTATCCTCCAAGTGTCATGGCCGCCAGTTCAAAAAAAACAGGAATGATATCGACACTGCCGCCTTTATCAAGAATCTCAAAGGAGTTTCTGAGTACATCAAACATGCCCCTGTCAGGAAGCTGCCACGGAAACAGTATCTCTGTCAGTTCGATCATGAAACTGGCCTTTATAAGTGTCCCGTAATTTTTCCTCAGACCGGGAAAAGCGTCCAGGAGCTTCCCCGAGTGTATGAAATAAAGGCCGTCTTTCTTTTTCAGGCTGTATTCCAGGTTCACCAGAGAAAAGATATCCAGGCAGTTGACAAATCGGGCCCTGCTTCGCCTTGCCCCCTTGGCAATACCTTTGATTTTCCCTTCATTTGGAGTGAAAAAGGTAATAAGCAGGTCCGATTCACCGAAATCCGTGACCCGCATGATGATAGAGATGGATTTGATGATATCCATAGATAAATCAGTCCATATACCCGTGAGCCTGCAAAGGAGCGGTTTTTATCTCAGGGAAAAGATACTTTCGGCACTGGGAAAGGAAATATTCGTCTGTCATTCCTGCAATAAAATCTCTTATGATCTCAACCTTCGAACTTGTTTCCCTGTATTCCTCTGACATTCCTTTAAGAAATTCCCCGTAGATTTCCGATTTGTCGTTCCTGGTTTCCAGGTCTTCGTAATATCTTTCGAACATGAGTTTGAACATAAGTTCCAGTTTTGAGGTCTGTTTCCAGACCGTTTCACTCAGGTATATCTTGTCCCTGTTGAAATCTTTCAGCTCCTTCAATGCACTGCTGATCTCATCGCTGAAGCATATGTAGGGCTTTTCAAGACTGTTGGTGACAAGGTCCTCCACCAGTGAATACACGATAGTTCCGTTTGTATCTCCGAGGACCTGCCTGCAGGCCTCCGGAATATCGGTCCTTCTGATCAGCCCCAGCCTGATTGCATCCTCTATATCCCTGCCTATGTAGCTTATGGTATCCGCCATACGCACAACACATCCCTCAAGCGTCATCGGGAGGATATCGAAGGAAGGGTTTTTCTCTTTTCCCAGTATTTCCTCTGCTAAAGCATCAAAGTTTTTCTCCCTTTTCGGACAGAGTTTTTTATTATGTATCTCACCGTCATGACATAGAATTCCATCAAGAACCTGGAGGGTAAGATTCCAGCCGCGTCCTTTCCTTTCAATCTTTTCCAGAAACCTTACACTCTGCACATTATGAAGAAAATTACCTATCCCGTATGTATGTGAAAGCCTGGAAAGGAATCTTTCGCCATCATGGCCGAAAGGGGCATGTCCTATATCATGACCAAGGGCAATCGCCTCTATAAGGTCTTCGTTGAGTCGGAGTAACCTGCCGATAGTACGGGATATTTTAGAAACGAGCTGGACATGCAGGACCCGATGTGTTATGTGGTCGTTTTTTACCAGATAGAACACCTGGGTCTTGTCAATATATCTGGAATAGGCCAGGGAGTGAAGAATCCTGTCGGTGTCCAGAGAAAAATTCTGTCTGTGCCCCTTGAAGATATTATCTTCTTCAATGCGCCTTACGGCATTTTTACTCAGGCAAGCGTATTGTGAAAGATTCTTTTCTTCCGCTTCATCCAGTTGCCTTTTGATTCGGTATAGATTTTCAGAGTTGTTCAATCTTAAAGCTCCTTGTTATTGCAGCGTTACCGCTTTTATATCATAATAATTTCTTATTTCATAAAATATTTTTTTCTTGCAAAAAAATCTCAATGATTGTTAATATGACCAGTTCTTGTTTTTAAAAGTATTTCTAATGGGTTGATTGTTCCAGTCAATCCGATGTGTAAAATTCACACGTTCGGGACTAGCCCCGGTGCCCCACCATATGGGAGAACGCCAGATCCCGGGCGGAGGTTAAACCGTGGGAACGGGACTATGAAAAAGTCCCCTATTATGAGGAGGATTTAATGGGCGTAATACTTAATATGAAAGAATTATTAGAATCCGGAGTGCATTTCGGACATCAGACAAGGCGCTGGAATCCAAAGATGAAGCCCTACATTTTTGGTTCCAGAAACGGTATCCATATTATAGATCTGCAAAAGACAGTGAAACTTTTTAACGGAATCCATGATTTTGTCGTTCGTACAGTATCCGAAGGCTATCCGGTAATGTTTGTTGGAACAAAAAAACAGGCACACGACGCGATAGTAGAGGAAAGCGAGCGTTGCGGAATGTTTTCTATTGTAAACCGCTGGCTTGGCGGGACCTTAACCAATTTTCAAACCATCAGAAAGAGTATTAATCGTCTGAAAGAGCTGGAAAGAATGATTGAAGACGGTTCAATCAATCGATACACCAAAAAAGAAGCCCTTAAAATGGAAAAGGAACGCGTAAAACTGGATAAAAACCTGGGCGGAATAAAGAATATGGACGAACTTCCAGGCGCTGTATTTATAGTTGACCCCAAGAGAGAACATATTGCGGTTAAGGAAGTAAAAAAGATGGGAATACCTGTTATCGCAATTACCGATACAAACTGTGATCCCGATGATATTGATTATATAATCCCCGGAAATGATGATGCTATCAGGTCTATCAGGCTTATATGCTCCAAAATCGCAGACGCCTGTATTGCAGGGCATAATCTGGCAGAGGAAAGGCTGAGGGCCGAAACCGAAGTGAAAAAAGATGAAGGAGAAATGCCTGAAGTCGCGGTTTCTCAAAGTTCAGGAGAAAAGAAAGACGGCCCTGAAGTGATCATAGTAAATAAAAAAGACAACCAGGAAATCGTCGATGACGAAGATGATGGTACAGAGGAGTAAAAAATTGGAAATTACAGCATCAATAGTAAAGGAATTGAGGGAGAGGACCGGAGTCGGCATGATGGACTGTAAGAAGGCCCTCCAGGAGTGCAATGGTGATATAGAAAAATCAATCGAATACCTTAGGAAAAAAGGCATAGCCACAGCCCAGAAAAGGGGCGGCAGGTCGACATCCGAAGGTCAGATTCAGTCATATATCCATGCCGGTGGCAAGATAGGTGTTCTTGTCGAGATCAACTGCGAGACTGATTTTACCGGCAAAAATGAGGAGTTTACCGAGTTTGTAAAGAATGTCGCGATGCATATTGCTGCAAGCAGCCCGATCGCCGTCGATCGTGATGGTATACCTGAGGATATCCTTGCAAAGGAGAAGGACATCTATGAAACCCAGGCAAAGGAATCGGGGAAGCCGGAAAATGTAATCCAGAAGATCGTAGAAGGTAAGATCAATAAATTCTTTGCAGATAACACTCTTCTGGGGCAGCCGTATGTCAAGAATCCCGATATTACTATTCAGGATCTTGTAAATGAAATGATTGCCAAGACTGGTGAAAACGTCATAATCAATCGTTTTGTCCGTTTCCAGCTTGGTGAGAATAATGAATAATAATTCCGTTCGCTTTAAACGTATACTGCTCAAGATAAGCGGCGAGGCCCTTATGGGCAAGAGCAGCTATGGCATTGATTCGGAAACCTTGAAGAATGTAGCCGAGGAGATCCGGGACGTCCATGACGAAGGTATCCAGGTAGCAGTGGTGATAGGAGGGGGAAATATATTCAGAGGGCTCAACTCCTCCGAATATGGAATGAAACGTGCCCCTGCCGATCATATGGGTATGCTTGCAACGATTATCAATGCACTCGCCCTTGGAGAGGCATTGAATAACGCAGGGCTTCAAACACGTATAATGTCGGCAATCGATATGAATAAAGTCGCGGAACCATTTATCAGAAAGAGGGCAATCAGCCACCTGAATAAGGGAAGGGTTGTCCTTTTTGGCGGAGGAACAGGCAATCCCTTCTTCAGCACCGATACTGCCGCTGCCCTGAGGGCAATAGAGATCGATGCAGAGGTATTGTTAAAGGCAACCAAGGTCGATGGTGTATATGAAAGTGATCCCGAAAAGGATCCATCATTAAAACCGTTTAAAAATCTGACATATAAAGAATACATAGAAAAGGGTTTGGGTGTAATGGACATGACGGCTGTTACCCTGGCTATGGGACAGAACCTGCCTATTCTGGTGTTCAGTCTCAGGAAAAGGGGAAATATTCACAAGGTCGTCACTGGAAATGATGTGGGCACTTTAATATCAGGGGACTAATATGAAAGATAAGATACTTTCCGAATTACATGACAAGATGAACAATTCTATTGAGGCGTTAAAAAAGGAATTTGTCAGGCTTCGAACGGGAAGGGCAACGCCCTCTTTACTTGATGGTATTAAAGTCAATTGCTATGAATCTCAAATGCCTATTGATCAGGTGGCTTCGATTTCCGTGCCTGAGAGCAGGCTGATCACCATCAAACCATGGGACCAGTCGGTTATCAAAGAGTTAGAAAAAAGTATTCTGAAGTCTGAACTGGGCCTTACACCCATGAATGACGGCAAGATTATCAGGATATCCATTCCTCCCCTTACCGAGGAAAGAAGAAAAGAACTTGCAAAAATGGCAAAAAAAATGGCTGAAGAGGCCAAGATAGCCGTCAGAAACCACAGGCGGGATGCTAACGACATTTTCAAGGAATTGAAGAATGAAAAGAAGATGTCTGAGGATGAGATGTTCAAGGCTCAGGATGAGGTGCAGAAGATAACTGACGATTATATTGCCAGGGTTGATAAGGTAACAGCAGAAAAAGAAAAAGAAATTATTGAGTTTTGATTCCTGTCTGTATCAATACTACTAACTCCGCCCTGAATAATATCAGGGCGGAGTTATCTTATAATCCTCAGCAGCGGTTTATCTCTGATTTCAACGGCCAAACAGCATTCATTTTTTATTGCCCTTGAAAATTATAAATACTAAAGAAAACACTATGACTAATCTGGAACCCGAAAAACTACCAAAACATGTTGCAGCCATTATGGATGGTAATGGCCGGTGGGCGAAAAAAAGGTTGATGAACAGGGTAAAAGGTCATGAGGAAGGGACGGAGTCGGTCCGTGTCATTGTCAGGACAAGCCGAAAACTTGGTATAAAATATTTGACCCTGTATGCATTTTCCGAAGAAAACTGGAAGAGGCCAAGGCATGAAATCACTGCCCTGATGGGAATCCTGAAAAGGTTTCTAAAAAGTGAGTTACCTGAAATGATGAATAATGGGATCAGGTTGAGGGCAATAGGAAGTATTGAAAAACTTCCTGACGATGCAAAAAAAGTGCTTATGGATACCATTGAAAAAACCTCTTCAAATAATGATATGCTGCTTTCTCTGGCCCTGAGCTATGGAAGCAGGCAGGAGATAACCCGGGCGGTAAAGGAAATTGCCATGAAGGTCAGGTCCGGCAGCCTTGATCCCGATAATATCAATGAAGAGATTATAAACGATTATTTATATACTTCAGGCATTCCTGATCCTGATCTGCTTATCAGGACAAGCGGAGAATACAGGATAAGCAATTTTCTTCTGTGGCAGATTGCCTATACTGAATTTTATATCACGCCTACATTATGGCCTGATTTCAGAGAAGATGAGTACATGGCGGCTCTCCTGGATTTCCAGAACAGGGAGAGACGATATGGTGCTACAGGATAGTAGCAAGAATTTTTTTCGTTTGAGACTATGCATTTAAAAAGATGGCTAACAGCAATTGTTGCAATTCCAATACTGATCTATCTTATAGGGTTCGGCCCCAGATGGGTTTTTTACCTTTTCGTACTTTTGATCAGCCTTGCCGGCCTTAATGAATTCTACAGGATGACCCTGCCGGATCTGTCCCCGGTTGTTAAAGCTGTTCCCTTTCTCCTTACAGTGTCGCTGTTTTTTATCATGTTCAGGGGTTATCTGCTTGTTTTAATGGGTATCTTCAGCTTTCTTGTAATAGCGCCGATGCTTTATTTCCTTTTTCTTGATCCCATGCGAGGTGACCGATATCTTTCGGAGGTCGGCAAGATTGTAACAGGCTTTATTTATGTCTGTATGCCCCTTGCCATGCTGATTCATATAGACAGGCTTTACTTTTTTTCTGACAGCGTCAGGGGAATCTGGATCTTTTTTCTTTTGGTCGTTACATTCGCAAATGATACAGGTGCATTTTACAGCGGTAAACTGTTCGGAAGACACAAGCTGTATGAGTCTGTAAGCCCTAAGAAAACCTGGGAAGGCTCTGTAGGGGGGATATTATTTGCCTTTTTTATAGCCATAGCATTCCTTAAGATATTCAGACTGCATCCGGTTGATCTTCCGGTTATTATATTGATATTTCTATTGTCAGTCGCAGGACAGGTCGGCGACCTGGCAGAATCCATGCTTAAACGAAATTATAACGTAAAGGATTCAGGGGATATTCTTCCCGGGCATGGAGGAGTCCTCGACAGGATCGACAGCCTTTTATTTGCAGCGCCGGTTTTATATGTTTTTCTGGTATTGACGATATGACATCGCTGAGAGTGTTTGTATATTATGGCAGGAGATACTGATGGTTTCATATAAATATGACAGATCAAGAATACTGGTTACGGGCGGAGCAGGATTTCTGGGTTCCCATCTTTGTGAAAGACTCCTCGATGAAGGCAACAATGTCATATGCCTCGATAATTTTTTTACCGGAGAAAAAAGAAACATACTGCATCTGATGGATAACAAATATCTGGAGATTATAAGGCATGATATAGTCAATCCAATTCTCCTCGAGGTAGACCAGATATACAACCTGGCATGCCCGGCCTCTCCTGTGCATTATCAGTATAATCCCGTAAAGACGACCAAAACCAGTGTAATGGGCGCCATCAATATGCTCGGCCTTGCAAAAAGAGTAAAGGCAAGGATAATGCAGGCTTCTACAAGCGAAGTCTATGGAGACCCTGCCGTGCATCCGCAGAGGGAGGACTACTGGGGAAATGTGAATGCCACAGGAATCAGGGCCTGCTATGACGAGGGAAAGCGCTGTGCCGAAACCCTGTTCTTTGATTATTACAGGCAGAATAACGTTGATATAAAGGTGATCAGGATCTTCAATACATACGGTCCCCGTATGCATCCTGACGATGGAAGGGTAGTCAGCAATTTTATAGTTCAGGCCTTAAAGGGAGAAACTCTGACAGTATACGGGGACGGGAACCAGACAAGGTCATTCTGTTACGTGGACGATATGATAGCAGGGATGATAAAGATGATGAACAGCCCAAAAGGATTTACCGGACCTGTCAATCTTGGCAATCCTGCCGAATATCGGGTAAAGGATCTGGCAGAGATGATCATCGGCCTTACAGGTTCAAATTCCCGGATAGATTACCATCCTTTGCCAATGGATGATCCCAGAAGACGACAGCCTGATATAGGACTGGCCAGGGAAAAACTCGATTGGGAGCCTCGCATCAGGGTCGAAGAAGGCCTGAAAAAGACAGTAGCATATTTCAGGGAACGCATCGGAATATAATGAAAAAAATAACAATACTCGGTTCAACCGGTTCAATAGGAACAAGCACTCTCAAGGTTATCGAAGCCAATCCTGACAGATATGAGGTGATTGGCCTTTCTGCAGGAAACAATATTGATCTTCTTTTTAAACAGATCAGGGAATACTCACCTCTTGCGGTCGCAGTGTCACATGAGAACCAGGCGGCGATATTGAAGAATCGGCTGGCCGGGGATAAAAATATCCGAATATACTGGGGAGAAGAAGGTTTCAGAAAGATTGCCGTCATGGATGAAGCTGATCTGGTAGTATCCGCCATAAGCGGTGCTGCCGGCCTTGTTCCGACCTATGAAGCCATATGTGCGGGGAAGGATATTGCTTTAGCAAACAAGGAAACCATGGTAATGGCAGGATCAATTATAATGGATCTTGCGGAAGAAAAAGGAGTATCAATATTTCCTGTGGACAGTGAGCACAGTGCCATATTCCAGTCCCTGCAGGGACATAACCGGCAGGATCTCAAACGTATTATCCTGACTGCCTCCGGAGGCCCCTTCAGGGAATATTCCATGACGCAGCTTGAAAAAATAACACCAGCCATGGCACTTAAGCATCCAAACTGGGAAATGGGCAGAAAAATAACCATTGATTCCGCTACGTTAATGAATAAAGGTCTTGAGATCATCGAGGCAAAGTGGCTTTTCAATCTTGACCCTGAGCAGATCGATGTCCTTATACACCCTGAAAGCATTATCCATTCAATGGTTGAGTATAACGACGGATCGGTTATAGCACAAATGGGTGTACCGGATATGATAACACCTATTTCCTATGCCATGTCATATCCTGAGCATATTAAAACCAGCCTGCCACAATTAAGGCTTGAAACTATAGGTCAACTTAGCTTCTTTGATCCTGATCATGATAAATTTAGATGTCTTCAGCTTGCTTTGGATGCACTGGATGAAGGAAAGAGCATGCCTGCGGTGTTGAACGGTGCCAATGAAAAGGTTGTTGAAGCATTCCTGGAGAGTAAAATTCCGTTTCTCAAGATCCCTGAAATAATAGAAAAGACAATGTCTGCCCATAATGTATATTCCGTTGACTCAATACAGGGTGTAATTGAAGCGGATATATGGGCAAGGTCCAAAGCAGGGGAAGAAATCGCCAGACTTTAAAAATAAATTGCATTTCAACCCTTTAATATGGTTTTTTATTCCTTAAATTGGATAATAAAACCTCATATAAAAGACGAGTAAAAGATGGACATCTTAATAAATTTTTTTCAGAACACAGGACATATCTTATTAGATAATATAATTCCGCTGATAATAGTGCTGGGGATAATGATTTTCTTCCATGAACTCGGCCATTTTCTTGTAGCTAAATTATTTAATGTCAAGGTTTTAAAGTTCGCCCTGGGCTTTGGCCCTAAAATAATTGCCAGAGAATATGGTGAAACGGAGTATTCAATCAGGTACCTTCCCCTTGGCGGTTTTGTAAAAATGCTTGGCGAGAATGATTTTGACGAGGATGATGAACCCGTTGATGCAAAAGATGCAGACAGGGCCTTTAATGTTCAGCATCCCTTCAAGAGAATAGCTATAGTCGTCGCTGGGCCGACCTTTAATCTGATACTTGCCTTTTTACTATTCTTTGGTTTTTACATGTTTCCCGGGAAGCCAGGACCTGATCCCAATGCCCCATTTACCCCCGAAATACAAGCGGTCAACAGCAATTCCCCTGCTGAAAGGGCGGGTTTGAAAAAGGGAGATGTGCTTATATCCGTTGGAGAAAAGAATATAGAAAAACTGGAAGATGTAAATTCAGTCATAAAGAAAAAGGCCGGGATACCGGTTAAAATAACCGTTTTGCGAGGAGATCAACATCTCACTTTTTCCGTTATTCCTAAGGAATCCACGATAAAAAATGAATCAGGAGAAGAGGTAAAAACAGCCCTTATAGGCGTCAGTATAGCTAATGCAGTTAAAATTAAATACATAAAATTGAATCCCCCGGATGCGTTTAAAGAATCAATCGCCGATACCTGGAAAATTATAAAGCTGACAGGCCTCGTTGTTGTAAAGCTGTTTGAAGGAGCTATTTCTATCAAAACAGTAGGCGGACCGATCATGATCGGACAGATGACAGGTCAAATTGTCAAGGAGAATATAGGTGAGTTAATTCCTTTTATGGCGGTCATAAGTATTAACCTGGGAATATTGAACCTGTTTCCCATACCTATACTTGACGGCGGAGTTATTCTTTTTCTCCTGTTTGAACTGGTACTTGGTCGCCCGCTCAATATAAAAAAACGTGAAATCGCCATGAAAATCGGACTCTCTCTCATCTTACTTTTGATGGTAGTGGTTTTTTATAATGATATCCTGAGACTCTTTACCGAATAGACAGATGATATTAGCCATCAACAGCTCGACGTTTCAATACAGTATTGCATTGATGACATTGGATGGGGTTATCGTTGCCGAATATATGGTGATTCCGAAAGGAAATACCTTTACCGGATTCATTCCGGCTATTGACCTGCTTCTCGATTCCACAGGTACGGATATAAGTAAAATAGGCGTTGTAGCAGTTGCTACCGGCCCCGGAAGCTTTACCGGTCTGAGGGTGGGGCTGGCCGCAGCAAAAGGTATTGCCTACAGTATGAATATTCCTCTGATAGGAATATCAGGTACAGAAGCCATTGCATCATCCATTCCATATACGGAGATGAGAATCTGCGGCCTGGTAGCCTCAAGAAGAAACGAAGCGTTTTATGCCTTTTTCAGATGGGAGAAAGAAGATATTGTCAGGCAATCTAATGATAAGAGTATGAAGATAAGGGAGATAGGCCAGCTTATTCAGGAGCCGACAATAATAGTGGGTAACGATTTTGAGAAGCAGAAAAGGCTTCTCGTTGAATCAGGCAATAACAGGATAATCTATGCCGGTCAAAACCACTGGAATCTGAGGGCATCTTCTGTGGGCATTCTTGGCCTTAAGCGTTTTCATAATAATGATTTTGATGATGTCAGGGATGTTGTCCCTAATTATTTACAGCCGCCTGATATCCGTCCCGGCAAATAATCTTCTTTCAGATAAATTTGCCAGCAATTATAACCAGTTGACAAGAATATATTAAAAAATATATAAAACTTTCTTTTGACGAACAAATGTTGTTTAAAAAATACCTGTCTTAATATCGGACTTTTTAAATATGAATAAAGAGCATGTGGAAAAAACAAGAGTGAATAATAAATTACCCGTGGCAAGGGAGGGTATCCCTTTTATACTGTCCAGCCTGGTTCTTACGCTTATATTTCTTTTTTTTAAATTTCAATATCCGGGATATTTATTCACACTGCTTACAATTTTTATTATCTGGTTTTTCAGAGACCCGGAAAGGAAAAAGGAAGCTGAAGAAAATGAGATATTATCTCCGGCGGACGGCACTGTAATCGATGTATGGAACCTGGATAATGATCAGAATCCCCTTGGCGAAGGATGTATTAAAATAAGTATTTTCATGTCTATCTTTAATGTTCATGTTAATCGTGCCCCGGTCTCAGGTGAGATACTGGCTATCGATTATAATCCAGGTAAATTTTTCTCGGCTAATCTTGACAAGGCCTCCGAAGAGAATGAAAATAACCGGATTACTCTTAAAACCGAAAGTGGCAGGAAGATAGTATTTGTTCAGATCGCCGGGCTTATAGCCAGAAGGATAGTATGCTGGGTTAATATTCATGATTATGTGAAAACAGGCCAGCGCGTTGGTATGATAAGGTTCGGTTCAAGGCTTGATGTGTATTTACCTGCGGGGAGTAAAGTTCGGGTAAGATCCGGTGAAAAAGTAAAGGCCGGAGAAACTACTTTGGGGTATCTGAGATGAGAAGACATATAAATAAAGACGGCCATCACGGCATAAAAGGTATTTATATCTTACCCAATCTTATTACCTCGGCAAGTCTCTTCGGAGGATTCTATTCAATAATTGCATCGATACAGGGCCGCTTTGAGGCGGCAGCCACGGCAATCATACTGTCTGCCATATGTGACGGGCTGGACGGGAGGGTGGCCCGGTTTACCGGGACAACCAGTGATTTCGGAACAGAGTACGACTCGCTTTCAGATCTTGTCGCCTTTGGAGTTGCCCCGGCTGTTCTATCCTATCTGTGGGCATTAAAACCTTTCGGTCGCCTTGGCTGGCTCGCGGCATTCATGTTTGCAATCTGCGGGGCACTGCGGCTTGCCAGATTCAATGTTGAAAAAACCAAGATAAAGAGCACCTTTTTCAAAGGATTGCCTATTCCCGCTGCCGCCTGTTTTATAGCCTCTCTAATACTTTTTTCCAGCAGTTTTCCGGATTTTGCCGAAAGGCGTGATGTAATTATCATAGTAATGATATACAGCCTTTCATTTTTAATGGTAAGTTCTCTTAAATATCCCAGCTTCAAAGAATTTCATTTAAAACATCAGAAACCCTTTAATGTGCTGGTTACATCGATTCTGGTCCTTCTGATGATTGCCTATAAACCGAAGATACTCCTGTTTCTTATTCTCCTTACATATGTCTGCTCCGGGCCGGCAATAACAATAATTCGGCATTATAAAAAGCGTAATATTGTTAATTCGTTTGCAGGCATACCGAAAAAGACAGTGAAAATAGAACAGTAAACGAGTAATTCAGGAAGCTTTCGTTGAGCTGATTGCAATGAGAATAACAGGGGGCGAGTTAAACGGGCGTATATTGAGGGCAGTACAAGGCCGGAGTATCCGTCCGACATCAAGTAAGGTCAGACAGGCGGTTTTTAATATCATAGGAAATGATATTTCCGGGTTCCATATAATTGACATTTTTGCCGGAACCGGAATAATGGGGATAGAGGCATTGAGCAGGGGAGGAGAGTGGGCCCTGTTTTTTGACAGTTCAGGCAGTTCTGTTGACCTGATTAAAAAAAACCTTGAAATATGCGGGTTAGCTGATAGAGGGTATATCATAAAAGGTGATGTAGAAAAGGGCGTTATCAGGCATAATAAACTGAAAAAGGGAAATGTTGACCTGGCTTTTATTGACCCGCCTTATGGTAAAGATCTAATTCCGGGTGTTCTGGAGGATATTGTTAAAAGTGAGATAATGGCGGATAATGCAAAAATAATCACAGAATCCATTAAATTTGATCGGCTTCCGGAGAGGGTAGGGGATTTTTATCAGGTAAAAACCAGGCATTATGGTGAGACAAAAATAGATATATATAGCAAAGCAGAGTCATCCGGCAGGACGTCTCTATAGGAAATAGATAGATTTATAAAAAGGAAAGTTAATGAACCCAAAAGTGGCGATATATCCTGGTACATTCGATCCGTTGACCAACGGACATTTGAGTATAATAAAACGGGCACTTAAAATATTTGATAAACTTGTTATTGCAATCCTTATCAACCCCAATAAAACACCTCTGTTTACACTTGAGGAAAGGATTTTGATGTTAAATGAGATCTTCAAAGATGAGGTGAATGTGGAGGTCGATTCATTTAACGGGCTTCTTATCGATTATGCCGTAAAGAAAAAATCAAATATTATAGTCAGGGGGATCAGGGCTTTATCCGATTTTGAATATGAGTTTCAGATGGCCCTGATGAACAGAAAACTGAACAGGGACATACAATCTGTTTTTTTGATGACAGATTATAAATGGTTCTATATCAGCTCAACAATAGTAAAAGAGGCGGCCCTTTATGGAGGTGATATCAAAGGTCTTGTGCCCGCCATTGTATGCGAAAGCCTGAAAAAGAAATTTGGTTTTGCAAAATAAGCGCATTTATTAATTCACTGGATAACATTCTGGAGGATATGAGATGGCTTTAACTAAAGAACAAATAATCAATGACATCTATGACAATGTCGGTTTAAGCAAAACAAAGTCACGCTCTGTAGTGGAGAAACTCTTCGAACTTATAAAATCAACTCTTTCAGACGGCGATGATGTTTTAATAAGCGGGTTTGGCAAATTGTCCGTAAAGGACAAGGCCGAAAGACGGGGGCGTAACCCTCAGACGTCGGAGGATCTGATACTTGAACCCAGGAAAGTTGTTGTATTCAAGACATCAGGCGTGTTGAGAGACAAGATAAATCCCTGAGCTACAACCTTACAATAAATGCTTCTGTAAATCCCATATCTTCCAGTTTCTTTTCTGCGTTTTGAGCACTATCGAGGGTATGCGTTTTTGAGACGTGAAGTCTGAAGAATTTATTGTTTTTTCCATCTATGTATTCGGATATTTGCACATAATTATATATTACTCTCAGCCTGTCAGCCAGTCTTACCGCATTTTCGTGTTTGCTGAACGCACCTATCTGCACAGTGAAGATTCCTTCCCGTATCCCCGGATCAACCTGGTCCCTTCGCAGCGCTATAATCTTGACCTCCCCCACACCCGGCCCTACGAGACCTATTTCCTTTGCTGCCGCGTATGACAGATCGATTATTCTGCCCCTTACAAAAGGGCCGCGGTCATTGATTCTGACAATGGTATACTTATTGTTGCTCAGGTTTATTACCTTCACATAGGTGTTAAAGGGTAATATCTTATGGGCCGCGCTTTTCTGATTCATGTCATAAACTTCACCGTTCGCTGTTTTCAGGCCATGAAAATCAGGTCCATACCATGATGCTCTTCCTATCTGAATGAAGCCTTCAGAGCTGGTAATCGGGTAGTAGCGTTCTCCGTTTATTACATATGAACCGTCTTTATTTTCAGGGGCACTTTTCCCGGAGGATGGGTGTTCAATCCTGACATAGGGGCTTTTTACCGAACACGAGGAAAATAAAAGACATAACAGGATATAAATGAGGGTCTTACTTTTCATTTTAAAGAAAAAAATAAATCACCTGAACCAAGGGCGTACTTAAAAATATGTATAAAAGCGTTTGGATGAAACGATTCATCCCGTAAATGAATCTCAACTGTATTCTAATATAACAGTTGGGGCGGTTATATCAATATAAATATCCGATTCTCCTCGCTGATTTATGTGCATTTTGCGATCCGGGTTGTTTTGCATTTCTTTTTACAATTATTGTAGAGGTCCACGGTTTGCGGTTAAAAAAACCTAAAACCTTAAACCATATACCTTTATTTAAATTTTCTTGACAGAACAAGAGGGTTTATAATTATAATGTAACTATAATGTGATTACGTATTCCACTTAAACAGGTTTTTTTAAAAAATTTTCAGATGCAGGTGGAATACCATAAAAGACAGTCCCCCAACTGATCGGAAAAGGAATTTATGAATCTGAATAATAAGGTGGCAATAGTGACGGGCAGCAATCGCGGCATAGGAAGGGGCCTGGCCGAGGCATTTGCAAAGGCCGGGGCCCTGGTTGTTGTCAATTATCCGTCGAATCAGAATGATATCTTCAGAAAAGAGGCCTGTGAAGTAGTGGAAAACATAAAGGCCTCAGGAAGCGAGGCAATAGCAGTCGAAGCCGATGTTGTAATTAAAGCCGAGGTTGAAAACCTTGTCAGTGCGGCTGTTGAGAAGTTCGGACGGGTAGATGTGCTGGTCAACAACGCAGGTTTTACACGTCCGGCCATGATGTTGAAGATGACTGAGGATGAATGGGACCAGGTAGTCGATATCCATCTGAAGGCCCCGTTTCTATGTTCTCAGGCTGTTGCGCGTGTCATGAAGGAACAGAAGAACGGCAGAATAATCAATGTAACATCCGTAGCCGGTATAATGGGGACCGTGGGGCAGGTCAATTACAGTGCCGCAAAAGGTGGGATATTGAGCCTGACAAAGTCGCTGGCACGGGAGCTTGCAAGATATAACATATGCGTAAATGCTGTTTCTCTTGGAGTGGTTGCCACGGACATGACCCTTAAGATCCGCACAGACGAAAAACTCAAAGAAATCTATATGAATCGCATATTACTGGGCAGATTTGCAGAAACAGAGGACATCTCTCCTGCATTCATTTTCCTTGCATCGGATGACAGCAATTACATAACCGGTCAACTTCTCTGCGTTGATGGCGGTTATGGTATGGTTTGATCAAATTTTTTCACGGGGAGGATATTTATGGCGTATATACCTGATAAAATACAGACCTGGCAGATGGTACAGCCAACGATCTTCAACAGGGAGACGGGAGAATCAACACCGGGAAGGCTGGAGAAAACAGAAATCCCTGTCCCAGGGCTAAAGGAGGGTGAGGTTCTTGTCGAAGTCGCGGGATGCGGAGTATGTCATACGGACCTTGGATATTTCTATGACGGGACTCCGACTGTGTCCACTCCCCCGTTGACCCTTGGCCATGAAATATCCGGGACAGTAGTGGCAGGAGACGAGGCATGGATAGGTAAAGAGGTTATAATCCCTGCGGTAATGCCGTGCAGAAAGTGCATATTATGCAAGACAGGCAGGGGCAACAGGTGCCTTGCTCAGAAGATGCCCGGAAACAGCTTTGGCATATACGGAGGTTTTTCAAGCCACATCCCTGTCCCGAGCATAGATCTCTGTGAGGTAAAGGGCAGGGGAGATGTGCCGCTTTCCAATCTGGCTGTAGTAGCTGATGCGGCCACCACTCCTTTCCAGGCCGCAAGGAGAGCGGATCTCAGGCCTGGAGACAATGTTATTGTCATAGGTATTACCGGAGGTGTCGGGCAGTATATGGGCCAGATGGCAAAGGCCCTTGGCGCAGCCAATGTAATCGGTATTGCAAGAAACCAGGAAAAACTCGAACAGGGCCCTTAAGTTTGGTGCCGATTATGTTATCAATTCCTCGGACAAGGATGCAAAGGCTGTTTCTGCGGAATACAAGACCATATGCAAAGAAAACGGCCTAGCCAATACGGGCTGGAAGATATTTGAGGTGACCGGGGTAAAGGCGGGCCAGGATATTGCACTCGACCCTGTTCAGTTTTACGGGTAAACTCATAGTGGTGGGTTTCGGGATGACGAAAATCGAATACGCCATTGGCCGCCTGATGGCCTTTGACGCGGAAATCATAGGCACATGGGGATGTCTGCCCGAATATTATCCCGCTGTCCTTGACATGGTTTTGAACGGGAAGATCAACATCAATCAGTTTGTTGAAACAAGGCCCATGAGCACTATTGCGGAGACCTTTGACGAGGCACACAGGGTTCCGCCGACAAAGAGGATTGTACTGACACCTGATTTCTAAATCTTGATACTATTAATACTTAAAGGAGGTAAATATGGCATTAGAATGGATGCCAAGAGAAAATGGAAAAAAAGATCATCTGGCACACAGCGATATGCACTGGGGAACGGAAGCCCCGTGTGTGGTGTATGAAAAGAAACCCTTCATTGACCAGACGGGCAATGTAGTAGCAGGCCTTTACAGTGCCTGGATAAGTCTCAATAATCCGACACAGTATAATTCCTACACCACGGAAATGGTCAAGGGCGTTATTGCCGGTTTCAGAACGCCTCTCTCGACAGAAGCGTTGTGGCAGTCGTGTTTACAGGAACTGGCCCCTACGCCTTCTGCACCGGGCGGCAACACAAAAGAGTACAGTGAGTATTACAGCAGACGCCCCGATGAATACGGCCATATATGGAACTTGTTCAACAGACATGGTTGATTCCATCTTATGTGCAAAAAGCCGGTGATCTGCCGGGTGAACGGCATGAGGGTTGCCGGCGGCCAGGAAATCGGCCTTGCATGCGACATCGCCATCTCCTCTGACCTTGCCATTTTCGGACAGGCAGGTCCCAGGCACGGCTCCGCCCCTGTGGGCGGGTCATCCGATTTCCTCCCCTGGTTTCTCAGCATGGAGGATGCCATGTGGAACTGGTATCTCATGCGAGATGTGGTCGGCATACAAGATGAAGGCGAAAAATCTCATCTGCAAGGTTGTCCCTGTACTGAAAGATGAATGGCGTGTGGGTACGTAACCCTCAGATAATCACCGACAGGTACGTTAAAGACGGCGAGATCGTCTATGGCGAATACAAGTCCGGCGAGGAAGCAAAAGAAGCCAGGGCATGTGTAAAGGAACACCAAAACAACGCCGATTTCGAACTTCTCGACAGGGAAGTCGGAAAAATCATCTGGACATTCGCAAACCTCTTCCCGGGCTGCCTGATAGAAGTCCATCGACGGCATCCGGCAGAAAAAGAAATTCTTCTGGGATCAATGAAGAATGATCACAGATACTGGCTGGCAGCCAACATGATGCGGCGAGGCTTTCCTTGGCTTCGGTGCCTTCAACACCAAGAAGATCACCGGCATGGACACCATCGACTTTGTCAGGTTCAGGCAGAACATCGCGGAGGCAAAGGGATGGGATATGGAAATGTTTGCAGAGGTCATGGGCAAACCGAAGGAGTAAAAGATTTATAACCGGAATAATCAGGCAGGCAGGGTTGGATGGTCTGTCTGCCTTTTTTGCTACGCTGTTAACAATCGATTGACGAGTGACGATTGACGAATTACGAACGATTATCCAAGTATGATATTATGAGGTTTTTCATTCGTCATTCGTATATCGCTATTCGTATATCGTCAATCAAAAGAAAAAGAAAACTCGAATATTGCCCCTGAGCATTGCTCAACACAATCCAAAAAGGAGCAAATCCTATGTCCTATGAACATATAGAAGTTACCTATGGAGATGGCCTTGGAACGATTACCCTCAACAGGCCCCCTGTAAACGTGCTGAATATAGCAATGATGGAGGAGATAAACCGTGCCCTCGATTCATGGATGGGCATGAAGGAGCTGAAGGTTGTACTCTTCAATTCAAAAGGAAAATGCTTTTCCGCAGGTGTCGACGTCGGAGAACACATGGGTGACCTTGCATCCGGAATGATAGATATGTTCCACGGCATCTTCAGGCGGATAGAAAAACTGGGGGCATTGACTGTTGCATCGGTGTACGGTTCATGCCTTGGCGGAGGGTGTGAGCTTGCAATCTTCTGCGACATGGTAGTAGCATCGGAGAGTGCCACATTCGGCCAGCCCGAAATCAAGGTGGGAGTATTTCCTCCAATAGCCGCATATCTCATGCCCAGGATACTGGGGAGGAAGATAGCCTGTGAGCTTATTCTATCCGGAAAAACCATAAGCGCGTCTGAGAGCCTTGAAATAGGTCTTATTAACAGCGTGGTAAAGGAGGAAGATCTTGAGCCCGAAACAATTGAGTTTATAAAGCCCTACCTGGAAATGAGTGCAAAGGTCCTGCGCCTTACTAAAAAGGCCCTAAACGCAGGATTGAGGGATGATCTTGAACCGGCACTCAAAGCAATAGAAGATATCTACCTCAATGAATTAATGAAAAGCCATGATGCACATGAGGGACTTACCGCCTTTCTGGAAAAGAGAAGACCTGAGTGGAAGGATGAGTAAACAGGGACAGGTTGATAATTATTAAGCCCTTTGACCCCGAACTGCCATAAGTTTGATTAAATACGAGTGCTCCTTTACTCTGAATTAGTAAAACGTGCCTAATGCAAATCTAATAATACCCTAACACTATTTACATTGAACTCTATAAAAATGCCTTCTGTTTTCGTTTGGAAATTCAGGTGCGCGGATGACCTTGGTATTTCAATGTCATTCTGTACTACGATTTAGAAGTATTCAACATTATAGATATAGAGAAGGAGGAAAATTTACTATGAAACGATTTGCATCTCATTTAATCATGATCACCGTGGCCATGTTCACCTTTTCCACTGTCGCCATCGCAGCGGACATTACGGGTGCCGGGGCCACTTTTCCCTACCCGGTTTACGCCAAATGGGCTGCGGCATATAAGGCCAATACCGATGTGGGTATGAACTATCAATCCATAGGCTCCGGCGGCGGCATCAAACAGATAAAATCCAAAACCGTGGACTTCGGTGCCAGCGACAAGCCCTTAAAGCCTGAAGAGCTTAAAGAGGCCGGTTTACTTCAGTTTCCGACGGTTATGGGCGGAGTAGTACCTGTATTTAATGTTAAAGGTATCGAACCGGGCGGGATCAAACTGAGCGGTCAGGCGCTGGCAAAAATCTATCTGGGTGAAATAACCAGATGGAATGCCCCTGAATTAGCCAGACTCAATCCCGGTGTAAACCTTCCATCAAGCGATATTACAGTAGTACATCGATCGGACGGTTCCGGTACGACCTTTATTTATACCAATTATCTGTCCAAGGTCAGTGCTGACTGGAAGGAAAAAGTCGGAAACGATGCCTCGGTAGCATGGCCAGTTGGCGTGGGCGGCAAGGGTAATGAAGGCGTGGCCTCATACGTGCAGCGGATTCCGGGCTCCATCGGGTATGTAGAGTATGCCTATGCACTGCAGAATAAAATGTCCTATGCCCTGTTGCAAAACCGGGATGGTATTTTCGTGAAACCCGAAGCCAGAAATTTTCAGGCCGCAGCAGCAGGAGCTGACTGGAAGCACGCTCCCGGTTTTTATATGATCCTGACAGACGAGCCCGGAAGAGAGAGCTGGCCCATTACCGGAGCCACATTTATCCTGATGCACAAGGTTCAAAAGGACCCGAAAGCAGCCAAACGTGTCCTGGAATTCTTCAACTGGGCCTATGACAATGGTGACAGTATGGCTTCGCAACTGGACTACATTCCCATGCCGGATTCTGTTGTCAAACTCATCCGCAGTGAGTGGAAATTGATTAAAGGGCCTGACGGGAAACGGGTCTGGTAACACAGACGGTCCTGCGGAATGTATTAAAATCTGCCGGCGCACGGAAACCGGAAAACCCCGGGCTTTTTCCCGATGAGCCGGTAGACAAAGCATTTGTTATGTGGAGCAGGAGAGGATTTAACGATCCTCTCCTTATTTACTTAATTCCTCTCTGATAGCAGGCCCTATTTTTTGCAGAGTCAATGGCTTCCTGATATATTTACCTGCTCCCAGTCTTTGTATCGCCCTTACATCATTTGTGTCAGCATACCCGCTGACAATCAAAGCCTTTTGTCCGGGATTAATTTTAATTATCTGCTCATAGGTTTCACGACCGCCTATGCCCGGAATCATGATCATATCCAGGAGGAGAAGGTCTGCGCTATGATCCTGCAAATATGCCACGGCCTCCTCACCGCCGGATACAGCCTCAGCTTTGTAACCAAGTTCCTCAAGTATATTGCAGGTTATCTCCCTCTGGCTCTCCTCATCATCAATAACAAGCACGCTTTCTCCATTTCCTTTGATATCTTTTATGGACAAGGGTAAGGACTTTACAGATACCTCGCCTCTTACAATCGGAAAGTACAGTTCAAAGGTGGTGCCGTTCTCATTGCTCAATACATCTATATATCCATTGTGATCCTGAACAATATTCCATACTACAGCGAGACCCAAACCTGTTCCGCTTTTACCCATTACCTTTTTTGTAAAAAACGGCTCGAATATCTTTTCGAGGTGCTCCGGTGATATACCTGTCCCGTCATCTGAAACAGTGAGGACGACATACTCTCCTGTCTTTACATCCTCATAGCCTCTTATTGGTTTGTCCACATACCGGTTAATTGTCGAAACAGTAACTGTACCGGTATCCGCGATTGCCTCGGATGCATTGGAAACCAGATTCATGATTAATTTACTCATGTGAATCGGGGAACAGTTTATATTCATTAGATCTTTATCCAGATCAGTCTCTATCACCACACCGGGATGAAACTGTTTAAGTTTGGCAAATTCGGGAGATGTTTTATATTCCACGATAATATTATTAATATTAATACTCTCTTTTTGAGTAGCTACACCTCTGGCTATTGTCAGCAGGTCATGGACAATAGCAACCGCCTTTATTCCGGAGTCATGTATTGTCTGTATGGATTTTCTGTACTTGCTGTCTTCAGGCAGATTTAAGAGAAGCAGTTCGGGATAACTTACAATGCCGGATAAAACATTATTAAGATCATGGGCAACTCCGCCGGCCAGGAGTCCCAGAGATTCCATCTTTTTTGATCTCATGAGCTTTTCTTCGCTCTCTCTAAGCTTTGCTTCTGCCAGTTTGCGTTTCGTGATATCCTGATTTACTCCTATTGCCTTGATTGCTATTCCGCTGTTATCCCTTACAACATAATACCGTACATTATTGTAACCGATTGAGCCGTCGGCATAATTGATTCGGTGCTCCATCTGCATCTGGTAGTCGGGATCTTTTGAGACAACAGCCTTCTGGATCTCTTTATTCATATAGGATATATCATCTTTATGAACAAATCGATTTACAAACTCACTCGCTGGTATTTCATACCCTCCGACTTCCTCAGCCGTGGTGCCAAAAATTTTGTAAAAATAGTCATTGAGTATAAAAGTTGAACTGGCGATATCATATTCCCATGGACCAAGACCTGCAATTTCAATGGCATTAGCCAGTTGAGCCTGCAGCTTTTCCTGCATTTTCTCGCCCTGTCTTCTTTCTGTTATATCCTGATAGACGCCATAACACTTTGAAGCGGTACCTTCATCGTCATATTCCTGCTTACCCATGGAGCGGATATTTTTTACATCTCCATCCGGAAGTCTAAGACGAAATTCCACGTCCCATTCATTGCGGGTTTTAACCATCTGATATATCTCATCCTGGACCCGTTTAATATCATCCGGATGCATGATCTGCCTGGACAAATCAATCAAATCACCATTAAAAACGTCCTCACTCGTGCCGTGAAGTGCATACATGTTACGGGACCAGCTTAGGGAGCCATTGCGTAAATCCCATACAAAGCTTCCTACAGAGGCCATTTCCTGGGATCTGTTTAACAGTTCCTCCCTTTCATGCAATGCCTCTTCGGCCTCCTTTTGTTCAGTAATATCACGAATAAAGGAGATAACCTTTTTTTCATCGGTCCGATACTGGGCGCTTACCTCCACATAAAAAGCCTTACCATCCTTTCGTCGATGCCTTGCCAAAAATCGACTTTCTCCATTATCAATAAGAAATTGCCTTTTTCTGAAAAGCTCCTCACTTTCTCCACTTACATCCAGATCGGTTATTTTCATTTTTAAAAGCTCTTCCCGAGTGTAACCGCTCATTTTGCAGTAAGCATCATTCACTTCAAGTAAACGGTCCTGCAGGTCAAGAAGCATAAAGCCGTCCATTGCTGTCTGGATAATCATTCTGTGCTGTCTTTCACTTTCCCTTAAACTTTCTTCAGACCTTTTTTTATCAGTTATATCTTCGCCTGAACTGAGAGAACCAACAGTTTTCCCATCCCTGCTTTTCAGTACAGTATGATGCCACGCGATTATCTTCTCCTCACCCGCCAGAGTGATAATATTGTACTCTGTATATTCAACAGGTGGAAGCCGGCCTTCTACAAAGCCCCTGAAAAGTCTTTTAGCTTCTTTAATTTTATCTTCGGGTGTAAAGAGCTCCAGCCAGTTTTTGCCCATGATATCATTCTCGGTTCCGCCAAGGATTTCACAGCCCTTTCGGTTGATAAGGGTGATCTTTCCTTCCAGGTCCAGGGCAAGGATAATGACTCCTGCCACATCAAGATAGGTCTGGGATATATCCCTTTCTATCTTCAGTTCTGTAATATCGGAAAATGAGATGACCGCAGCATAGGGTTTTTTTTCATTTTTTCTAAATAACGGGCTTGTATTGATAGAAATCCATCGAAGATCATCAGGAGTTCTATAGACTCCCATAATCCGATCGACACATGGTTTTGCAGTTTTTATAGTCTGAGAGAAAGGATGATCTTTAACCCCGCATATTGCGCCGTCTTCACGAATCAGGGGTAAATTCCTGTCTGAGGGATTATTACCGGATGTTTCAATGCCTGTACGCCCGAAATAATATTCAGCTCTTTTATTCAATGCCAATATTTCGCCCGATGCCGCCTGTAATATGACGCCTTCATTAATTGTTTCCAGAATAGACATGAACCATAATTCGCTGTCATCCAGGCCTTCATTCATCCTCTTGAATGTTGATTCAGCCTGTTCCAGAACTCGGACCCGCTGCTCTAACTCCTCATATGTGGGTTTTTTCGGCATTTCTCCTCCACAGTGGGTATAGTTTAATTTTCCAGATCGAATTGGAAAAATCCCATGTAAAAAATATCCATTAAAATATATAAATACCGATATTTAAACACTGCAAAAATAATACCATTCAGGTCATTTTTTATAGGAATATTAAACGCTTCAGCTGGTTTCTTCCCCTGATCTCCGAGGTACAGCGGAGGAGGATGACCTCAGTGGAGCGGCGTAGAAAACGAAGCCGATTACTCTTTCCTGTCATTCTGCGGTTTGACCAGGGAATCCGGCTTTTCTATAGCCTTCAGCCGAAAACGCTTCCATGGCACGAAGAAGCTTCAGCGAAGGCGGCAGACTGATTTTACTCCTTGAGCCCTGTGCCATGAACCTTCACCACAATACAGGACACGGATTGCACGGATAAACACGGATCTTTTTTTTATTTTAAAATCCTGTAAATCAGTGTTCATCCGTGTCCGATTCATTGCTTTTCATAATATTTTAGTATGATTCGGAAATGGATATTGTTTACGTTGATCACATTGGACCAAGAGGTGATGTCTATAAATAGGCTCAATTTGCTTTCGCCATTTTTTGCACTGACCTCTGGTATTTCACTTTGCTCTTTGCCCTATGCGCTTTGCTTCTGGTCTTCGACCTCTGGTATCTCGCGTGAAACTTCATTTAATATTACAGGACACGGATTTACACGGATGCACACAGATCTTTCTTTTTTTAATTTTTAAATCCTGAAAATCCGTGTTAATCCGTGTCCGATTCTTTGCTTTTCATAAAAATTTTGTATGGTACTTCCCTTAGTTTTGTGCCTGATCAATCTTGCCAGCCTCCCGGCAAGCGGCCCGGCTGACCCCTGGCTTTTTATTCTTGCTTTCCCAACCTTGAATCTTTAATGTTGAATCTACATTTTGGAACAATGTATTACCGCCATAAAGCGCCCAGGTGCATCATCATATAATCTTTATTAATAGTATTTTTGTTGTCATTCCCGCGTAGGCTGGAATCCAGTTGTTTTTTTTTGCCATGTTAAGTCCTTGAGGATCTCAAGGAATGATTTGGAAGCTCAAATCTTATTTAACAGGGTGTATCCTGTTTAATCCGTATAGTGGGATGCGGAGCATCATTTAACAGGACGAGGTTTACCTGTCCCGACGCTGTTTTCGGGGATAGGAGAATCCAGACGCTGAACGTAATTCCCGCGTACAGATTGTGTCGTAATGTCGTTTTAAGGCGATAGATTGGTTTTTTCGTAGGGTGGGGTTTTATACCCCACCAGTTTTAACGTGCTGTTTTATAAAATAATATACCGGTCGGGAGTAAATCCCGACTCTACTGAAGTCTCCTTAACGATATGCAAATCTTTACTGATTTAGGTATTACGACATGTAAATGTTGCAGTTTTTTACATTCCAGGCAAAAAATCAGGAATTTCCTGATAGGCAAATATTTTCTTTTATTTTATAAAGTAACATTCCAGGGAGATAGGGGAATCCAGAAACCGAACGTCATTCCCGCGCAGGCGGGAATCCAGTTGCTTTTATATTCACCATGTGAAATCCGTACAGCGGGCTGCGAAGCAGAATTTAACATGGTTCACCATTAATCGCGGAAAGAAATGCCTTCTAAACTCGGAACAATCACAAAATGGGATGATGAAAAGGGATTTGGTTTTATAACCCCTAAAAGCGGCGGAAGATCAGTATTTGTTCACATCAATGATTACGACAAAAAAAACATCAGCGGCCCAGGCAGGGCCTGCCTGTAATATATTCTCTTTCAAAGGATAAAAAAGGCCGTGTTTGTGCGGAAAAGGTATTCCCCCAGAATGTCGAGGATGAATTTAAGCCGTGTTTTCATAATATTGAATCTTGAATTTTTTTTAAAAAAGGCTTAAACCTAACCCATTATATCTTTAAGGGTATAATGATTTACTGCGTTAAAGTATTCTTATTAATAAATCAAAGTCTTTAAACCTTGTGATTTTTTGACACTCCATGTTTCGCAAAAGAATATCGAGTAGTCGGTATAGGCATCATTCATGAATTCAACTCAGAAAAAATTAATTGATCTCATTGATTATGTGAGCCATATGATCAAGCTGGATGAAAAGCCCATTTTTACCCTGGCTGATTATCATCAATTACTTTATCACGAGGATAATTTTAAAAACAGGTTGGGTATTGAGCATGACATATCTGATGATAATGGGCCAATCTGGTTAAAAATAAAACGGTTAAAAAGAATAAATCCACCCGAAGTCCCTGAAGAAATAAAAAATTGGATCACAATCAGCCGTAATCCATATACCCAACCAAAAATCCATTCGGTCCTGACAGAGACTTTGACAAAAAAAGATGTCGATTCTTACCTGGAAAAAGGAATCGTTGATGAAGCAGATATCCAGCCTTCACTTAAATCCGAAGATGAAAGTCATTATGATGTTATTCTGCGGTTAGATAAACAGCCTGATATCAAGATGCGAATTGATGAGTATTTACAAGGCCCATGGAATGAATGGTTTTCAGAGGAAAAACCCCGCCGTGAAACAATTAAAATTTATGAAGATTTTTTTAATCTACTGCAGGTAATCCAGACGCAAGGAGTTGAATATCCATCAGAGATTGTTTGGGGTATAGGAATCGCCAGATGGAACACCAATGAAAGGTTAATTGATCATCCCCTGATTGAGCAGTTAATAGAACTGGAAATAGATACTGATAATGGTTCTATACTCCTTAGACCCAGAGGTACAGAGCCACAGGTTGCGTTGAAGCCATACTTTGCATTAGATAACCCCGGGGCCGAAACTGTATTAAAATATTCGCGTGATTTTTTTTCAGGGTTTTCAGAGGACCAGGAATTATCGCCTTTTGAGTCAACGACATTTACTCCTATTCTACGTCAGGCAACTTCTCAATTAGATAAAAACGGTCGCTATTATCCAGATGATCTTACTGATATCACTGATAGAAGTCTTCCTCAACCGTGCAACAACTTAAATGTAACTGATACATGGGCAGTATATGCAAGACAAAGGTCTGATAATTTTTTCCTGAATGACCTTGAAAACTTGAAGGATGCTGTCAAGTCAGCAGATGAACTTCCCGGGCCATCAGCAAAATTGGTAACCATACCGAGTAATGAAAGGAATATTCACAATGGCCTTATAGATCTTGGAATATCATCCTTAAATACACCAGGGAACGAGAGAAGTGTTGATGCTACACCGGAAACCCGAGTTGATGCAACTCAAACGCATGACTTTTTCTTTCCAAAACCATTTAATAAAGAACAGATATCCATTATTAAAAAACTTGAACAAGCTGACGGTGTAGTTGTCCAGGGTCCTCCAGGCACAGGTAAAACGCATACTATCGCAAACATAATTTGTCATTGTCTTGCCACTGGAAAGAGAGTTCTAGTCACCGCCAAAACTGAGGCAGCTTTAAGTGTGCTTCGGAATCATATTCCGGAAGAAATACGAGAGTTGGCTATAAGCCTCCTAACTAATGAGAGAATGGGTCTTAAACAACTTGAAAGCGCCGTCAATATACTTGCCAGAGCAGCGACAGAACTAAAACCAAGCGACCTCGAAAGAGATATCATAACTGAACAGGAAAGAATTTTAGAGTTAAGAAACAAAAACCGGAAAATTGATGAAGAACTGTATAGCTGGGCTGACAAACACTTAAGAAAAATAAAGGTTAAGAACAGTGATCAGGGGATCTATCCGATCGACCTTGCTAAAAGGGTAATAGAAGACAAAGAGCAACATTCGTGGCTCCCGGATCGTCCGGGTGCAGGGAAAGAATATAATCCAAAATTTACAGACGAAGATATTACCTCAGTTCGAAGAGCCAGAAAAGAAATTGGCGGCGATCTGATTTATTTAAATAAGAAATTACCCAGTTTGGGCGATCTACCCGATACTGCAAATCTTGGCGCTGTCCACAGGGATCTCCTGAGCGCTGAAGAGCTTGAAGAAAAGCGAGTTATTCAAAATATCCCACTGCTTTCAGTATCTGTTCCTGATGTTGTTGAACGGGCGGAAAAAGTTTTTGCCTCGGTTAGTGTCGTTATTGATTATTTCAACACAACTACTGAATTCCCCTGGATAAAAAATATTTTTAATATCTGGAAAAAAGAAGGGTATTGTGGTGAACAATGTGCATTATTCAATAACATTGTCCCTACTATGGAAAATATTGCAGCACTTAGAACTGAAATGGTCGGATACGCAATTGGTTTTGAACCCGATATTCTGCAAAATCAGGATGTTTACAATGCAATAGAACGCGCACAGAATGGGCAGAAACCTTTTGGCTTCATTCCTCTTGGAAAATCAGAAGCACGAAATCTATTCCAGCAGATTAAAATTGAAGGCCGTCTACCGGAATCAATAGAAGACTGGAAAAAAATATTTAACTATACGAAGTGGCGAAAGGATATTACCTCTTATACAGCCAAATGGAATAACATATCTAAAGAATTTGATCTTCCGGAAATTACTGATGAAGGAGAAAATACTGCCAAATTTATTTCTTCTACTATTAACTTAATATCAAAGATAAAATTTATTATTGACGATCATTTGCCGATTCTGGAATCAGAGTTGCCAAGGATATTCCCCTATGGCCTTGATTCTTCCATGATTATAAAATCTAAAGAAGGGGCAAATGAAGCGGCCGACGCAATAAAATTAAATCTGGCAAAAATCAGGTTATCAAATTCCAGGAAAAAAATAACAGACTTGCTGGATCATTTATCCAATTGTGCCGGGCCGATAATCAATACGATGAAAGAATTCCTGACTGAAAAGGTCGGGAAAGTTAAATACAGAGACACAGAGATAATTGATAAGTGGCAGGAAATCTGTCGGGAACTGAATAGACTTCATAACCTCAGGTCATATTTTGAAACAGTAAAAAGAGTCGCCGGGCTTATAAGAGATTCAGGCGGTAAAAAATGGGCTGGAGCTCTAGAGACTCAACCTGTTCTGAGTTCGGATGATCAGTGGACACCAGGGGATTGGCACAAGAGCTGGGTTTGGGCTCAACAGGAAAGTTATCTCAAACAGATAGATGGTCGGGACCGAATTGGTGAGTTATCAAAAATACGGTTGAAATCGGAAGAAGAATTACAGAAAAGGTTTCAGAATGTCATAAAACTAAGGACTTTTCTTGGGCTTAAAAATAATATGACCCAGCTTGTTCAGAGTTCATTAGTTTTGTTTACCACTGCTATCAGAAGGATAGGTAAAGGGACCGGCATCCGTGCTCAGCGCTTTAGAAGAGACGCCAAAAACGCCATGGAGCACTCATACGCTGCCGTTCCATGCTGGATTATGCCAACCTGGCGAATATCAGAAAGTCTGCCGGCCGAATTAGGTTCCTTTGATGTTGTTATAGTTGATGAAGCTTCACAATCCGATATAAGTGCCCTGCCTGCTCTTTTAAGGGGAAAGAAAGTCCTGGTTGTTGGAGATGATAAACAGGTAAGCCCAACTGCAGCATTTGTTGAAGAGAAAAAACTCCTGCAGCTTAAACACAATTACCTCACTGGCCAGCCATTTGCGCAGGTAATGCTTCCTGGTGCTTCTCTTTATGATCTCGCCAGAGCCGTATACCCGGCTGAAAGGATTCTATTACGGGAACACTTCAGATGTGTGGAACCAATAATCAGATTCAGCTTTCAATTTTATGATGAGGAACTCTCACCTTTAAGAATCCCAAAAGCTTCTGAACGATTAGATCCTCCGCTTATTGATGTCCATGTTCCTCACGGCAGAAAAGACAGGCGACAAATAAATGTGGCTGAAGCTGAGGCTATTGTTGATGAGATTGAAAAACTGGTTAATGACCCCGCATTTTTCAGCAGAAGCATGGGTATAATATCTCTGATTGGTGCAAAGCAGGCTCAATACATTCAGAAACTGCTTTTATCAAGGATTGGTGAAGAGGCATTTTTAAAACATAACATTGCCTGTGGTGATTCAGCAATTTTTCAGGGCAAAGAAAGAGACATCATGTTTTTAAGCATGGTGGAATGCCCCGATACCAGGTCAACTAAAACGGCACTTCTCTTTCAGCAAAGATACAATGTAGCTCTTTCCCGTGCCAGGGACAGGATGTACCTCTATCGGTCGGTAGAAGAAGAAATGCTGAATCCTCAGGATCTGAAAGCAAAGGTGATCCGGCATTTTAAAAATCCCATGCCAGTAAAAAATCATGAAATTGATGATTTAATTGAACTTTGCGATTCGGATTTTGAGAGAGAAGTGTTTACGAGATTAAATGAGCTTGGGTATAGAGTGATTCCCCAGGTAAAAGTAGGTCCATATTCGATCGATCTGGTAGTGGAAGGAAATGAAGACAGACGCCTGGCTATTGAATTAGATGGTGATCAGTACCATACACCTGAGCGATGGGCGGATGACTTGAAAAGACAGCGGGTCCTTGAACGTGTTGGATGGAGATTCTGGCGTTGCTGGGGCTCAAGTTTTGCCTTAGACCCGGAAGACTGCATGCAGGATCTTATTTACACACTTAATTCCATGCAAATCTTTCCGATCCCACCTGATAAGTATTCTAATATCTTTACAGAGCACAGAGTATATGCACCAGAGCGTGTTGAACCTGATGAAGACGCTGATAATGAAATCGATGTACAAATAAAGGAAGAAGACTCCCAAACTACTTTTTTACCTGATGATAAAAAGTCTAATACTTATGAGGTAAGAATTGAGACCCCGGAATACTCAGGTAGTGAGGCATATGAAGAACTTAATGACTCAGTTGTTGAGGTGGGTGACAGAGTCCTTATCTCTTACAATGATGAACCTACCCTACAGTACACAATTAAGATCAGTAAAGACGAACATGATCCCGACATGATGATAATCAGATATGATCAACCTCTTGCTCAAGCTCTTATTGATGCGGAAATAAATGAGGAAGTAGAGATTCCTGCTGGAGGAAAAACCAGAATTGTAAGTATTATTAAAATAGAAAAGAGTGTAAAAGAGGCCGCTTAAAAATTTATAGAAGAAGGGGAGCGTAGCAAAGGCAAATTTTAATAACCATTTTATATTTGGGAGCTGGACATTCTATAATGCTTTGGTAAAAGTTATTAAATTATGAAAGAGCGTCTCATTCCAAACACAACAATGTTTAGTGGTGAGAGTTATTTTTTTTATTTGCGGATTGATAAAAGTGACAAGTGAGTTCCTAATAATCGCAGAAAAACTAATGGAAATAGAGCTTAGACCTATGAGGCCTAAGGAAATAGTGGACTTAGCTTATAAAAAAAAGCTTTTTAGTGATAATATTGCAGGGAAGACCCCACATCAAACGATGAAAGCTAAACTAAGTGTCCACGTCCGAAGAGAAGGCGCTAACTCAAAGTTTATTAGGACTTCACCAGGACACTTTTATCTACGGCGTCTCCTAGAAAATTCATCTAATATTTTTTATGCTAAACCCATCACACCTCCCCCACCTAACGAGCATGTGCTAACATTCCCTGTGACTTGGATTGATAAAATGGGGCGTTTTCAAGGGATTAGAACAAGTTGGAAAAATATTTTCTCAAAATTGATGAAATCAAAATTGTTAAAATATATGGACAGGCGTGATGCCGAACTTGATGATACTAAAAAACAGATCATTACATATGTTATGATAACAAAAGGAGAGAAGGTTCTCGCGTTTAGAAGAGGAAACTATAACCGTGCTGAAGAATTCCTTAGAGGTGCTCATTGTATAGGGTTTGGAGGTCATGTAGTCACATCAGATTTTAATCTATTTCATAAAAATGATTATGGAATTCACTATTCGGCTGCACGAGAATTAGTGGAAGAACTAAAATTACCTGAAATTGATAAACAGCGTATATTCAATGATAAAGAATTAAAGATTGTTGGCCTACTGAATGATGATTCCTCGAAAAACGGCCAAAGACACTTCGCAATTTTATTTAGTTATGAAGTATCAGATGATCAAGCATGGAATACACCGATAAGAAATGAAAAATCTATAACCCAACTCAGATGGATTGACCCAAATTTATCTCCGCAAAGTTTGTGGGATTTTGAATACTGGTCACAATTATGTCTCTTAAAATTTTATCAAAAAGGAAAAATAACTGAACCAACCTATGTAATCAGACGAAAGCGACCTTTCACGTTGCCGAATATAATCATTGTATTGGGTCCACTTGGAAGTGGAAAATCCGAAACTACTCATATATTAAAAACTGAGTTTGCCTATCAAGAAATAAACAGCGGGAAAGTTCTCGCAAATCAATTATCTCTTCCTCCTGTTTCAGAAAATACCAGAGAATCGTTCCAAAATGTTGCGTTTAGTTTTATTAATAGTAAAAATGGCACTATTAAGTTAGCAGATGCAATTTATAAGGAAATTTCTGAATCTTCATCCGATCGAATTCTAATTGAAGGTATAAGGCAAAGAAAGACGCTTGAAATATTAAAGGAATTATTAAAAGGGAAAAATATTGGAGTTATCTTTGTACACACTCCAGCACACATTGCATTTGATTTTTACATGCAAAGATCAGGAAAACGCAAAGAAATTTATGACTTTCTTCGAGTAAGAAGCCATCCAGTAGAACAAGAAGCAGATGGAATGATCTCAGTAGCGGATATCGTTTTGTATAATTGGAAAGGTCGCAATCACTATAGGTTACTTATTAATAACTTAATGCGAGAATTAGGGATAAAAAAGAGAAAATCAAAATGACTAGTTATTATGATGAAGGCTATGAGGCATGTTCTTGTTTTTGGGGCACAACGCCGGGAAGTTTTGTGCAGAAAGCTGTTAATAAAATTGAATCCTTAAACGAATTAAATGTTCTAGATGCCGGTTGTGGGGAAGGGAAAAATGCTGTCTACTTGGCACAACTTGGTGCAAACGTATTAGCAATTGATATTTCTAAATCAGCATTAAAAAATATTTCTGCCGAGTGGTTAGCTATTCCCAAAATAGAATGGCGAACAGCAGATATAAGAGAATATGAATTACATGCTAGAACATTTGATTTAATAATAATGTACGGTCTATTACATTGTTTTCAAAGTCAGGAAGAGATTTCTAAAACTATTGAAAGACTGAGGGGAGTAACAAATACTGGCGGATACCATGTTATATGTGCTTTTAATGATAGGGAGCAAGATTTATCAGCTCATCCTGGTTTTAAACCCACACTACTTTCTCATAAACGGTACCTTAAATTTTATGAATCGTGGAACATTCTCGAAAATACTGATTCCGATTTGTGGGAAGTTCACCCACATAATAAGATTAAGCATATGCATTCTATGACAAGAATAATTGCTAAAAAGGATTATTAAAATGGCTGTATCAAACGAACTTAAAAACCTTTATAATCAAGGACGACTTATTCCATTTATTGGAGCAGGTGTTTCACAGTCAGTAGAATGGGAAGTAGATGGGAAAAAGAAACATGGTCCTTCTTGGAAAGAAATGGTTGATACTGCAGCCAATAAACTAGGCTTTAATATGCCAGAATTACTGAGAGTTCGTGGTACTGACCTTCAGATCTTAGAATATTTTAGATTGAAAATGAAATCATTTGCCCCTCTTAACAATTGGTTGGTAACAAATATGATGCCTACAGATGAAGCACTTAAGTCATCTGTAATTCATATTGCATTGAGAAATCTGTCAAAAAGTAATATATTTTATACAACAAACTTCGATAATTTTTTGGAACGTAGTTTTGATCTCTTAAGTAGACAGTGCAGGGTTTTGGCAATCGAAAACGATATGGGACGCGCGAATAATAATACTTGTGAGGTTGTCAAATTTCATGGTGATTTAGACCATCCAGAAGAGATGGTCATATCTGAACATCAATATGAACATCGTCTTTCGTTTCACTCCCCTATGGATTTGCGTTTACGTGCCGATATACTAGGAAGAGCAATGTTATTTATTGGATATAGTTTTAGAGATCCAAATGTGGCGTATTTGTTTCGCCGAGTCAATGATGAATTAAGAGAACTTCCATCTAGCCCAACTGGTATCCGAGCATACATTTTTGTTCCCGATCCATCTGATTTTGAAAAACAACTTTTTGCTGCTCGTAAGATGGAGGTTATTCCAATCAATGGTCAAAGAATGACAGAAGATATTGGTGACTATTTAGACGAACTAAGGAGTTAGCTTTATGCAAAAAAAGAAAGTGGTTTATGTTACAGCTAGTAATTTCAAGAAAGAAGAGAATAAAATCTTCCAAAAAGAAGCCAAGCTTTCTGATGGCACAAAAGTTTCAGATTTATTTACATTTGAGATAAGAGAAGTTCATATAAAAGAAATGCTAGAAGTGGATCTATCACTAATGGTCCAAGCTGAAGTTACTCAAGCATATAGCCAAATTCGTGTACCCTGCGTTGTTGAACATGCAGGATTAATATTTGAAGAATATAAAAAATATTCATACCCAGGGGGGTTGACTAAACCAATGTGGAATGCTTTACAGGATCATTTTATCCAGGAAACTCATTCTGCTGGTCGTAGAGCTATTGCTAGAGCAGTTATTGCATATTGCGATGGCATGAGTGTCAGAACATTTGTAGGGGAGACTTGGGGAACGCTTGCTTCAGAACCTTTCGGAGGTAGACAGTTTTATTGGGATACTATTTTCAAGCCAGATGATGAAAGTGGAAAATCACAAGGTAAAACGTATGCTCAGATTGTTGCAGATAAGTCACTTGGATTAGAATATAAAGTGATCAATTTATCGCAATCAAGTAAAGCAATGTTGAAATTTCTAGAATATTTTAAAGATGCAGAAATTCCAGATCTTTGGATGTGATTTTTTTTGCTTTGGACCGAATATTCGTACGGTGATTATATTTAAAGAGATTTGAGTTATTATAATTTCCATTCATTAATTTTTCCCTCAGGATCTAGAATGATTAAATATTCATTATGATTGTTTGGATTATTGGATTTATTCCCAATAGACTTTTTTTTATTAAGAAGTATGCGTATAGCACCATTATATAACGTGTTTATCTCTTCACAAAATGTGTTACTTATTATGACAAGAGCGCCACGATTGGCGGCAAGAAATGCTATTTTAGCAAGACGTTCCTGATCCTTCCAACTAAAAATGTTTGAACCATATCTGTCAAATTGATTTCTGGTTACCGATCTGTATGTCGGGTCACAGTAAATCACATCACCTCTCTTGGCAATTTTTATACTTTCTTCAAAATCTTGTACTCTAAGTTTTATCGATTTTTTTTTGAGTGATTTATTTGCGTTAGTGATTAGATTGTGCTCCCATAACGGTGCTGGAGTTCTACTCCCTCCACCATATGGTGTGTTAAATATACCTTGTTGATTTTCACGATACAACCCACCATAACAAGTGCGATTTAAATAGATAAAACGAACTGCTTTTTGAATATCACTACGTGGATTATTCGATCGGATAATATAGTAAGTTTTATTATTAACCGGTATCTTTCTTATCTCATTTAATAATCTAATCGGATTTTCTATAACAACATTATATGCGTTTATTAACTCCGAGTTCAGATCACTTAAAAGAGCTTTCTTGGGTGATATAGCAAAAAACATGGCTCCAGCTCCTAAGAAAGGTTCAAAATACCTACCTTCCAATCTTGTTTTCAAAATAGGTGCTATTTTTTGGCTAAGCCAACGTTTTCCACCAGCCCATCGTAAGAATGGGAGAGTATTAGAGGTCTTCATTATGATAAGTAGAATGTCTATAAGTTAATAAGTTTAAACAGGTTATATTTAACTAAAAAAATTTTAGATAGTATTATGTTATGCCATTAATAATCTTATTGTTAATTTTTAGGATTTTTTTATGCAAAATTCAAGATTCAATATTCGACATGTTAAAAAATCGCATAAAGTACGGGGCCGATATGGGACATTTTAAAGTAACAGTTTAGTCCTTATGGGTACAGGAAGATATCAGGAATCAGGAAGAATTTCCATATAAAGCAGACATGACAAGGGGGACAGAAGGAAGACATCAGGAAGAAATACACGAAGCAACAATAAACAATCGAGTAAAGCATAGCATTCCAATTGATGTAAAAAATCAGGCATTCGTTCATGAATGGTATCCTAAAAAATTTGGCAATAAGATCGCACCATATAAAAATGTAGAAGAGGCTTTTTTGACATGGATTCCGGCATTTGCTTTAGGTATTCGAAAAGAAGAAAATAAATATAAAGTTTTTGCGCCATTCGGCCTGCAGGATACTATGAACATGTATATTCGGCCGAATAAAAAAATAATGAGTTTAAAAAACTATAAAAAAATGGCTGCAAGCTTTCTGGAACGATGGCCTCAAATTAAAGTTGAACCCTGGGAGCTGCCAACATCTAATAAACCGACCGAGGGCTGGTGGAGCGGAACGCTCTTTAGGAATTGAATTGAAAATAAGTTATTAAATTTTAAAAGAGAGATTGTCCCGTTCAATGGCACTGTGCGACGATGACGAATATAAACTTATGGGGAATAATTCGCTGGATCGAGTCAGAAAGCTTTTAGGAAAAATGGATACATTAAGGCGTGCTGAAGAAAGAAATTATACAAGCAGAGATATTAACAGGCAAACGTCCCATAAATTTATGGGACGTGTTGGAAAAATCTTCAAAAATCTACCCAAGTTATTGAAATGGCGATCATTTTACGAAAATGACCTCTAAATTTTGATGGACACCTCAGAAGAGGTCAGGATTGCCGCTATAAGAAGGGTCAGATCTCCTGTTAGCTCTTGTTTGAAAAAAGTAGGTGTTGTGTCTTGATGGGGTGTCCCTCCCGGCTTCCGGATCCATAGAATAACTTGTTCGGCTTAAAATCATATGAAAGAAATAATTAAAGGGCTATCACTTAAATCTGAGTTTATATTCGTTACAGGAATTTCATTTGGATATTTTATTAATTGCGCATGCTGTTATGGACTTTGTTAGGCTGAGTCTGCATCGATAATGAGGCCGAACCTCTGTGGAGACAGTAATACCCTTAATTACTAAATGATTTGTGGTCCAAACTCCGTTAGAGTTAAAAGCGCCTCGTAATGTGTGTTTTCAAGCGTAAATGAAATATGCTTCTTCGGCGGCAGACTTGTTAATAAGGCAGGTCCATATAAAACATCACGTGCATTAAATTTCGTTTGGAGCCAGTAAGTGACTTTTGATTCTGGTTGTTTATATATAACATCTAAAATTTCCCGGATTTTCTGGTAAAGCTCAGGATTTTCGTTTTGTATCATCTTTAGAACACCCGGTTTATTGAGGTTAATAACGGGTTCTGAGCGGGAATCTACGGGCACCAGGCATGTTATCATGAAAAACATAATGGATAAAATTGCAGATTTTCTAAACATATTTTTCTCCTCTTTTTAGATGTTAAGAAAAGTTATAGCTTGGTCGGCTTCCGGATTGATCTCTGAATTATCTTTTCCCTCGCCTGTTTTGGATGCCTCCTGGGCAGCAAGTAATAAATCTTCATTTTCGGTTATTTCTTTTCATCTGATATATTATTACCCTTTGAATAAATAAGCGCTTCAAAACTTGAAAAGGTTCCATAAAATTTATTTTTTTTTGATTTTTTCTATGAGGCAAAACAAAGGCAGTCATGCTGTGGTGCGCCTGGAACATAAAGGATGTGTCATACCAAGGCACAAAGAACTCGCTACTGGAACACTTCGAAGCGCAATAAAACAGGCGGGGATTTCTCCTGAGGAATTCCTGGAAGCATGTAAAAACAAATAAGAAACCAATGATGTCAGGCCTACTCAGTTGATAGATGTAGTGGCTGATGGGACCTCCATGAAAAAATGAATGAAAAATGGTTTAACAGACCAACTATTAGCTTCAATTCCTAAAGACATATCGCACCAGTTATCATCTGCAATCAAACAACCTTCTGATTTAATTGAGTATTATATCTTCTCTGAATTATTGGCACAGAAAATGCCTATACACAGAAGTTCCCAGCAAAAATAAAATCCGCTGGTTACTGATAGAAAGGCTTTTGGCAAGGTCATGTTAAACCTCCCGGAGGTAATCCTTATTGACCGACAGGAAACATCACTGAAAACCTATAAAGGAGACCTGAATTGACAAAATATGCATTTTCCCTGTTCGTTGTACTGTCGCTGATAATTTCAAATTCAATTAATCTTTGTGCACAGGAAAAGATTCCGACCGACAGGATCACAGTAAAAGTTGATCCACGTATCGAACTTCTTTCGGTTGTCATGTATCTTAGTGATTATACCGGCTTCAATGGTACACCAATTCTTACAAGGTATGAATTCCCATATAAGCAGGAGGCTGTAAAATATTTCTCACGATACAGGAATCATCCTGCAATAAAATTATTTGATAAAATGAGTGCTGAGGGTTTCTGGTACGGCCAACCGCCCGAAGCAATACTTTCCTATTCCGACCCTCCTGAGTTGAAACAGATTCGTCCGGTCTCTGCCTTTATTGTCGAGAGGGCCGGTGGCAGAGAACGCCTGGATATGTTTGTCGGATTACTTTCGGATTTTGCACATGATACGGATTTTATGACTTTTTTTCATGCACATGAGGCTCAATATAATGCGATACTTACCGATTACAATTCAATCATGGGTAATCACGATTATGTCCATGATTTAGAAAAATTTTATGGATACCCGCAACATAGTTATAGGATTATTGTTGCTCCATTCTTTCATCCCGGAGGTTTTGGTCCCAGGATTATTTACGAAGAGGGGAAATATGATATTTACAATTTATGCGGACCATGGGGATATACAAACGGCAGATTTAATTTTGGTGACGAAAACGAATTTCGCAGGATAGTCTGGCACGAATTCAGCCATTCTTATATAAATCACCTGACTGATCGGTATATACACAGGCTTTCCATTGCGGTAGATGCCCTTAATCCCGGAATGAAAGAAAAAATCACCTCTTCAGGTCAAATCAAATTTGATATCTATGCGCATGAATGGGTGAGTGAACACATTGTTCGGGCAGTTACCACATACTTCGCTTATACAGTGTTAGGTAAAAAGGCCGGTGATGATGAGCTGGAGAGGGGGATAAAATCGGGCTACCCTTATGTTGGGAAATTGTATCTAAAGCTTGAGGAATACTCATCAGCACGGGAAAAATATCCAACTTTCCCTGAGTTTTTTCCGGAACTGGTCACTGTCTTTGAACAACTGGTTGCCAAATGATTTTTATCTATCATATGCAAACAATATTAAGAAGATTATCCAATGAAAATACGAAGGAGCATTTTTATGATAAAAAAACAAATATTTTTATTGTTATAGCTTTCGTTGTTTTTTTACCAAATTGTGTTGATCAATATATTAATAAGAAAACACGGGATTATATAATCCCAAAACAGAATGAGCATATTATTTTAGTATACAAGGCTTTTGATGATTTCCTGAAGTCAGACAGGAGCTGGAAAAATTATCAGAACATATTGCTAAAAGCATATCCTGAGATGCAAATAGTCCATGGCAGACAACTTAAGTGGGGAGCCATAGATCCAGCCAAGTTTCCTGAAGATCTTAAAAATTATAATAGAAAGGATTTTGAACATTTCTTTAATCAATATCACTCTTGTCCAAAATAGGAAATCTAAACGGAAATTAGGGTGACAGCCCTCCTGGATTGTGTTTTAAGTTTAAGTACCAACAAAAACAAAAGATACAATCAAAAAGGAGGGCCGAAGCTATGATAAAGGTAGCCAGCTTATTTAGTCAATTACTAAAACATTTTCCCAAAACAGAATTTATGCATTTAGTATCCAAACATAATGCAGAACGTCATGCCAAAGGATTTTCCTGCTGGACACAATTGGTATCGATGCTTTTCTGCCATATTGCCCATGCTGATTCTCTTCGTGAGATCTGCGGAGGCCTGGCATGCTGTCTTGGAAAATTAAAACATCTTGGGGTTGCCAGGGGTCCAAATAAATCCACACTTTCTTATGCAAATCAAAATCGACCTTCTTCGCTTTATGAAGATCTGTTCTGGACGATGATGAAGAGGTTTCGAGAAAATGGCCACCTCGGCGCAAGAAAAAAGAAATTTCGGTTCAAGAATAAATTACTCAGCCTTGATTCAACGACTATATCTCTTTGCTTGAATCTTTTTCCATGGGCGAAGTTCCGACGTGCCAAAGGGGGAGTTAAAGTCCATGTGCTATTAGATCATGATGATTATATGCCTTCTTTTGTACACATTAGCCCGGCTAAACGCCATGATCGAACGGTTGCGAAATGGCTTTCCCTTAATAAAGGATCTATCGTAGCTTTTGATAGAGCTTATAACGACTACAACCTCTTCGGTCAATGGACGGAGAATGAAGTGTTTTTTGTCACCCGTCTCAAAGATAATGCTGTTTATGACGTCGTTGAGGAATATGATGTCCCCTTGAATCGCTCAATACTCTCTGATCAGCTTATCCGCCTTACCGGACCTAAAGCAAAAGAAAAGTGCCCTTATCTTCTGAGAAAAATAATCGTGTGGGACAAAGAGAATGATCGTGAAATCGTTTTGCTTACAAACCATTTAATTTTTGGTTCCACCACAATAGCTTCAATCTATAAAGACCGTTGGGAAATCGAAGTATTTTTTAAAACATTAAAACAACATCTGAAAGTTAAAACTTTTGTAGGAACCAGTGAGAATGCATTACGTATCCAGATTTGGACAGCCTTAATCTCACTTCTTCTTTTTAAATTTTTACACTATCTTTCAAAGGCCAATTGGTCGCTATCAAATCTGGCTACAATGTTAAGGCTGAATCTGTTTACTTACAGGGATTTAACTGATTGGCTGCATAATCCATTCGGTGTCCCGCCTGTAACACCCTTTGTCCAATTAACATTGCCAGGTTTTGGACAGGCGAATAAAATTTAGCTAATCACCGGAGGGTAACCTGATTTTAAAATCTTATTTTTGAAAACTTAACACGTTGATATATCAATGTTTAATTTTTGGATTTATTTTATTTTGGACAGCAATGAATCAATATACTGAAGAAGATCTCAATATGTTGTACAATTCTGTTATTAATAAAGAAAACAGAATATTAACTCCTGTTTCAAATAAACCAGTCGATTTGTGCCTGTTTTTACCATATGGCAGCTGCTTTGTAGATTCAGGGAAAACTAAAAATACTATTTTTATTTCACTGTATATAAACCCAAGCGAAGTTCAAAAAATAATTGCTCATGAATATGCTCATTGTCTGCATTTTCAGAGAGGTCCTGAAGAGCCGCTAACCCTAAGAAGAGAAGTAGTTTCTGAAGGGGTTGCTGTATATTTAACAACATTAATTGATAAAAAGTTGGATTTAAAAAATGCAATTCCTTTTATGCCGGAAAGTTCAGTCAATTGGTGTATCAAAAATGAACAATTAATCAAAGCTACCATAAAAGATGATTTGGATGCCAGCGGAGATAAAATATATTTCCGATGGGAATCTCGCCACCCCGCCGAAAGGATTCGTCCAAAAAACTGCTTACTATATCGGTTATCGAATCATTGAAGCATGTATTGAAAAAGGGATGAAACTCGAAGAAATATGTTCATTAGATTCAAAAACTGTCATTGATAGAAGCTGCTATTTCAATGCAAAGTAAAAGTTGCAAGATTTTTTTCATACGGAAATTGTAACAGTTTAGTCCTTATAGATGCTGTTGAAGCGCTCTTTAGAAATTTAATAACTTATTTTCAGTTAAATTTCTAAAGAGCCTTCAATGCTTCATGTTGTAAAAATCAGCTTCGCCTTCAATTATTACTGCAATGGTTAAAGAATTTAAGTGATAATCTATTCCAACATAGGCTATCTTTTTCATGGGCTGCTCTTCCTTTTAGGGGTGTTGGTTTCGTGTTATATCACACCCCGGAGCAGCCCGTTACATATTATCTAGATAAAAAGATATTGGTTTTGCAGTCTTTTTAATGTAATATGCCCCCAATTTTTGGCCTGCGCATTTGAAAATCATCTCGAAAAAGATTGGAGCATATCATGCCTGATATACAAACCTGTAAATATCCGGAACCGAATAACCAGGTAAAAAAAACCCCGTGGCTCATGTATTTAATCATATGTGTGATTGGAGTAACAATCACGGGCCTCATGGGATATGGTTTTTTCAATGGTGATCGTTTAGTGAGAACATACGCACCACTGGTAGATGCCTGTATGGAGATTAAAATTGAGGTTTCAAATACTCACCTATGGCTTGAGGAATTGTTAGGTGGTGATAGCACTATGGACGTTAGGAGAATCTGGGAGCATCAGAAGCAGGCTGAATGGTATGCAGAAGCCATGCTTGAGGGTGGTCAAAACGCAAAAGGGACCTTTATCCCTCTCGATGATGCTGAGATGCGTAAAAATATTATAGAAGTCCAGACGGCTCTGAGAGCATTCAAAAACATTGCACAAAAAAGACTGGCAAACAGGGATGTTTCAAAGCCTGGTTCAAATATAGATAAACAGTATGACCGGATATATTCAAACCTGCTTAAAAAGACAGATGACGTTGAAAGCAGGCTTCATCAGGTAATGGTGAAAAATTTACTCAGGTTTAGGAATAGCAATATAGTTCTGCTTATCACATCAATCTTATTATTCCTGGCGATTGGGATATTTTTCGGGCATTTCGACAATCAGCGGATAAAAAATCTACTGATGTTAAATAAGTTGAACAGAGATCTGAAAGCGAGCGAAGAAAATCTATCCATAACTTTGAATTCAATAGGTGATGCTTTTATAGCAACCGATGTAGAAAGTAAAGTTACGCGCATGAATCCGGTAGCAGAAGAGCTTACGGGCTGGAAATTATCTGACGCAAAAGGCCGGCCAATTACTGAAGTATTTAATATTATAAATGAAAATACTCGAGAAAAGGTGGAAAGCCCTGTCGAAAAGGTGATACGGGAGGGCGTCATTGTTGGACTTGCAAATCATACTGCGTTGATTTCAAAAAGCGGCATTGAATACACTATCGCTGACAGCGGAGCCCCTATCAAGAATGATCAGGGCGAGATATTTGGTGTCATCCTTGTATTCCGCGATATAACAGAACAAGCAAAGGCAAAAGCAGCTCTGAGTGAGAGCGAAAGCCGGTATAAAGAGTTTGTGGAGGGAACCAGTGATCTAATCACAAGGGTTGACGGGAATGGAGATATACTTTTTTCAAATCATATGTCTGAAGAGATATTCGGATTATCGTCGAAAGATTGTGTGGGTTTGTCAGCGTTTGATTTTGTTCATCCTGATGACAGAAGTCGTACAATGCAGTGGTTTTACGACAAAATAAAATCCAAAAAGACCAGTGGAAGATTAGAAAATCGTCAGGTTAACAAAACAACAGGGGAAGTTTTCCATATGCTTTGGGCCAGCAATTTCCATTATGACAAAAATGAAAATATCCTGGGGGTAAATGGTATCGCCAGAGATATTACTGAAAGCAAAAAAGCTGAGCAGGAGCTGAAATGGAGAACAGAGTTAAACCAGACTCTGCTTGATGCCCTTCCATGTATAGCCCTTTTACTACGCCCTGGCAGCCGTGAAGTTGTAGCATGCAATAAGGCCGGAAGAGATGCAGGTGCTGTTCCGGGAAAAACATGTTATGAAACCTGGGGACAAAGCACAGAACCGTGCAGCTGGTGTCTGGCTCCTGAATTATGGAAGAAGAATGAGCCACAGGAGAAGGAATTTAAAGGGGGTGGAGTTTATTGGGATGCTCACTGGATACCCATTGATAAAGATTTATATTTGCACTATGCATTCGATATTACTGAGAGAAAAAAAATAGAAGAGCAGCTCAAACAGGCCCAGAAAATGGAAAGTATAGGCACACTGGCCGGTGGAATAGCCCATGATTTTAATAATATTCTCTCTCCTATCATGATTCATGCTGAAATGGCTATGGATGACCTTGAGCCTGATGATCCTCTTCTACTCAGTATGCAGGAAATATACAAAGCAGGTGAAAGGGCAAGGGATCTTGTAAAACAGATTCTTACCTTCGCCCGCAAGCGTTCAGAGGAAAAAATCATGGTGAATGCATCTCCAATAATCAAAGATGCTATAAATTTCATCCGCTCAACCATACCGTCCACGATCGATATCCGGTTTAATGGTCAGGCAGCCCAGGACACGGTTCTGGCAGATCCGACACAGCTAAATCAAATAGTAATGAATCTTTGCGCAAATGCAGCCCATGCCATGAATAAAAAAGGAGGTCTGCTGGAAGTAACCCTGGATAACGAAGAAATTCTCGATGATGAAATAGAAGGAATTTCAGGTTTGAAACCCGGGACATATCTAAAGCTTACTGTAAGTGATACTGGATCAGGCATTTCTCCGGATGATATAGACAGAATTTTTGAGCCATACTACACAACGAAAAGACCCGGAGAAGGAACCGGCCTGGGCCTTGCGACTGTCCATGGTATAGTTAAGAATTATGGCGGAGATATAAAAGTTGAGAGTAAAATTGGCAAGGGTACAACTTTTCATGTTTATCTCCCCATGACAGAAAGAAAAACCACAATACTTAAAATGGGAGATACTGAACTTCCAGGAGGAAATGAACGAATCCTCTTTGTTGATGATGAGGAATCAGCAGTTCGTGCAGCACAGAAAATGCTTGAGAGAGTTGGATACAGTGTAACAAGCAGCACAAACAGTTTGGAAACCCTGGAAACTTTTCGTAAAAATCCGGAAGCATTTGACCTTATAATTACCGATATGACAATGCCTAATATGACGGGTAAAGAATTAGCAAGTGAAATAAAAAAAGTAAAACCGGAAATACCAATAATTCTTTGTACCGGGTTCAGTGATCAGATCGATGAAACAAAGGCAAAAAAAATAGATATCGATGCCTTCATCATGAAACCCATTATTAGAAATGAAATTGTTAATACAATTCGAGATGTCCTTGATAAAATAAAATAGGCCTAAAGCTAATCAGCTAGAGAGGGGTGTAGAGAAGGGATCCCCTATTAGCTCTTGTGTAAAAAAAGCAGAGGTTGTGTTTTGAATCTTGAATAGAATAGAGATCAATGTGGCTGATGGGATGTCCTTCCCGGCTTACAGATCCATTGAAATGGAGAAAAAAAGGATACTGGGTGTTACCGGCAGGTATGTGGTTGCTGCTCGAAAGGCAGGCTCTCGCCACGGCTTAGGGGCAAGCTACTCTTGACTCATGCAAATGAAAAATGGGACATCCTTTTCTTTTGGCGTGTGATAGATAGACCCTTTGGTATTTTGGGATTGATCCCGCTTGTGTGATTATTGTCCCATAAGCTTTTAGAGTTGATTATTAGTCAGGATTCAGGGAATAATGAACACCATGATAAAAAGATTTTATGAGGCATTCTGATCGCATTAACTATGAATACTTTCGGAGGATATATAATATGCGAAAAATCATCTTTCTTCTTTTCGTTCTTTTTGCTTTACCTAACACCCTTTGGGCCGCCGACCCAATTATAGGTACATGGAAGACCAATCTGAAAAAATCAAGTTTTCCTGCTGATCAAAAAAAGATAAAAGAAGATATTAACACCTATCGTGAAATAGAAGGTGGTTTAATAGAACTGAATATTTCCACTGTTTTTGAAGATGGCTCTACTGATTCCGGTACATGGACATGGCCGAAAGAAGGAGGAGTTGCCAAATGTATTTCAAAGCCTCTTGCCGAGGGATTGCTTTATGTTGAAGGTTTTGTTGAACCCGGGCACTGGTATGCCTCAATCACCCTGAATGGCAAACAAGTTGCTCTGTATCATAAAATAATCAGCAGGGACGGTATGACTATGAGACAGACATATACTGGTACCAACGATGAAGGCAGGCCCCTGAAGATCATAAAAGTGCTGGAGAAACAATAAGTATATTCTTAAAAATCAGGAATCCTAAGTCCTGGGTATGACTTTAAAATGCCTATGATCGTAAAATAGATTGTTTTCCATTAATATACAATATCTTGAAATTAACCCCTTTTTATTTTAATATCCAGACGTCTATGTTAATCAGTGTCTGAATTTAATCTGAACGAATCATTTTCCGTAAAGTACGAATTCCAGAGTTTTCATTATAAAAGGAATAGTATGATGACAGCCGATTGGAATAAAAATCATCATCCAGGTTTTTTTTTATACTTATCTGCTATCGTCTTCCTAATTCAATGTTTTGTAATCTCGTTTGCACAAGCTGATGATACGATTGTAAAGGTTGGAGTTTATGAAAATGCACCGAAGGTTTTTATCTCCAAATCCGGTAAACCATCGGGTATTTTCATTGATATCATCCAATACATTGCAAAATGCGAGGGATGGCACCTTCAATATATACCCGGTACCTGGGGCGAGGGATTGGACAGGCTTAAAAAAGGAGAGATAGATCTCATGCCCGACGTTGTATATACTGCGGACAGAGAGAAAATATTCTCATTTCACAAGGTGCCTGTTCTATCCTCATGGTTTCAGGTGTATACCCGAAAAGGCAGCGGAATAAAATCTATTCTAGATCTCAATGGGAAACGCGTAGTCGTCCTTGAGCGTTCCGTTCAACAAGAGGCTTTTGCCCGGCTGGCTGACAGCTTTGATTTGAAGAGCACCATCATTCCATTGCCAGATTACCGGACCATTTTTGAAAAGGTTGCACGGAATGAAGCAGATGCAGCTATTACCAACCGTTTCTACGGGCTGATACATGTAAAAAAATACGGATTGGATGATACAGGGATAATCTTTTATCCATCCGAGCTTTATTTCGCAGCCCCTAAAGGTTCCAGTGAAAGATTACTGATCGCTATTGATTCCCACCTGACAAATTTGAAAAAAAATCCTAAATCGATATATTATGAGTCTTTAAAGAGATGGACTTCGGAAAAAGTTCAGTTTGAATTACCCGCATGGGTAAAAATTCTCGGCCTGGTCACAGGGATTGTCCTTTTTATGAGTCTGGCAGGGAGTCTCTTTTTAAAGCATCAGGTGAACAGGCGTACTCGGGTAATAAACGAGATGAACGAAGTGTTGCGTGCAAGCGAGAAAAGATACAGGGAACTTGTGATGACTGCCAATAGTATTATTCTGCGCTGGACGCGCGATGGGCGAATCACTTTCCTGAATGAATTTGGACAAAGGTTTTTTGGCTATACGGAAGAAGAGATACATGGACGGCATGTGGTCGGAACAATAGTCCCGGAGAAGGAAAGCACAGGACGGGACTTAGGCCCGTTGATGGAAGAGATATTAGCCAATCCGAAAAAGATTGAGCGTAATATCAACGAGAATATGCGTCGTAATGGTGAACTGGTCTGGATCGACTGGACGAATAAAATTGTATTTGATGAGCAGCATCAGATAAAAGAAATTTTGAGCATCGGCTCGGATATTACCGATCGCAAACAGGCTGAGGAGCAGATTCACCGGCTTCATGATGATTTGCAGCGCCATGCTGAGAATCTGGAAAAGCGTGTGCAAGAACGCACCGCAGAGTTGGCTATTGCCAAAGAGCAGGCAGAGTCGGCCGATCGCCTTAAATCTTCGTTCCTGGCCACTATGTCCCATGAATTGCGTACACCTCTAAACTCAATTATCGGCTTTACAGGCATCCTGCTTAAGGAACTGGCCGGTCCACTTAATCAAGAACAGCATAAACAGTTAGGCATGGTTCAGAACAGCTCCCGCCATCTCCTGGCTCTCATTAACGATGTCCTTGATATTTCCAAAATAGAGGCTGGGCAACTGGATTTATCTTTTTCGTCTTTTGAATTAAGACGATCAATAGAAGGAATGGTCAGCCTGGTTTCTCCGCTGGCTGAAAAAAAAGGACTGGATTTGAAGGTTGAAATTGCAAATGATGTTGAAAAAGTGACGACCGATCAGCGCCGCATGGAACAGGTTATACTGAACCTTTTAAACAATGCTGTAAAGTTCACTGAAGCAGGAAATGTAAGTGTTTCATGCAAACGGGAAAATGGCCAGTACATTCTATCTGTTACAGATACCGGCGTAGGAATTCGTGAAGAAGAACTGCCGGGACTTTTCCAGCCTTTCCACCAGATCGATACAGGGCTCACTCGCAAACACGAGGGCACTGGTCTCGGCCTTTCCATATGCATGAAACTGATGAATATGATGGGCGGATCCATTAATGTTTACAGCCAATGGGGGCAGGGAAGCACCTTTACCATTCAATTTCCAATAGGAGCCGGAGGTTCAGCATGAAAGCACTTATTGTTGATGACAGAGAAGACAGTCGCTATCTGCTTGAGGTTCTCCTCAGGGGAAACGGCCATGATGTCGAAACGGCAGCAGACGGCGCAGAGGCCTTTGAAAAACTCAGGGCCGGAAGAATAGATTTGATTATCAGTGATATTCTGATGCCTGTCATGGACGGTTTTCAATTATGCCGGAAAGTGAAATCCGATGAGGATCTTCGACGTATCCCATTCATTGTTTACACAGCAACTTACACCGGTCCTCAAGACGAGGAGTTTGCTATTAAAATCGGCGCAGACCGCTTCATTATCAAACCCTGCGAGCCGGATCTGTTTATGGAAGCGGTTCAGGAAGTGATGACATCAGCCAAAAGCCTGAATACGGATTCAAAGCCGACTCCGGTGCATGAAGAGGAAATGCTCAAGCTATACAACGAAAGACTGGTGAGAAAACTCGAGCAAAAGATGTTGCAGCTGGAAAAAGAAGTACATATGAGACAAGAGGTGGAGGATGAACTGCGTAAGATAAACACGTTTCATTGGTATAGCAGGCTGAAATAAAAATCCACAGGCTTTACGGGACCCAGGGATTTCGATGAATTTTGAAAATCCCTGGATTACCTTCCATTTAAAATTCCATCCTTAAATTAACACCGAATGTTAAACCCGGCATCGGAAACCCGTATACTTCCTGATAATCCTCACCAAGAATATTGGCGGCATACACTCTCAGAACTATATTTTTCGAATAGATCTGCTGAAATCCCACATCAACGGTTGTAAAGGAATCAAGATTCATGATGTTGCTTTCGGTCTTTCTTTCGCCAACAAACCGGATATCGGATGTGAGAAGAGTTCGGTCAAATAAACTGTACCTTATTCCAAGATTGGCCTTATGCTTGGGAGCAATATTGAGGAGAATTGCCTCGGCAAGGATTTTTGACGGGTCATAATCGGTCTCCCGGTAGGTATAATTGCCGAAAAGCGTCAGTTTATCAGAGACAACAGCGTTGAATTCAAACTCTGTTCCATAAAAGGATATATTATCAAGATTGTAACCATAGGTGTTCGCGTTGTGAAAAGAGTCACTTGAATTGGCTACAATATAATTTTTAACATCAATGTAATAAAATACGAGTTTTGTATCCATATATTTCATGGGGCGATGAAATATTCCTAGATCATAATGCCAGCTTGTTTCATTCTGTATTTCAGATCCCTTTTCCGTTGAGCCGAAACTGGCCCATGCCGGACGGTCTCAACAACCCGGGACATGATAATCCCTGTTTACAGACACATAGACCTGTGTGTCTTCAGTAAACCTGTATGTAAATGTAGATTTAGGAAGAAAAAGCTTTGTATAAATCAAATGCCTGTATTTTTCTGTTGTTCCGAGATCAGCGTACGAATAGGTTTTTTCCCTGACATAGGTATATCTCATACCCAGAAATGCGGTAAAATTACTGGTAACCGCCCAGGTATCCTCTGCATAGAGGGCCTGCATGCGCCATACATCCGGAGTTGATTTTGCCTCCATTCTTCTCTGATCGTAGCCTGTAAGAATAGAATGATTCTTCCAGTAATCCAGTTCCCACTGAAGCCTGCCTCCGATCTGCCTTTCTTTTCTGGTATCACCACCACTGAACAGCTGTTTCAGCTCTCCGCCGCTTACAGTGTAATAGTAGCTGTTTTCATCACCCGATGTCTGAAATAACTGAAACTTTAAAATCGATTTGTCGAACGGCTGCTCAAAGGACAGATCGAGATGCTGTGCATTTTTATCCTTGTAGTTATCACCGCCGGGAAATGATATTACGCGATACCTTCGGATGGTATCGGCATCTTCAGGAACGATTGGATAGTCCGGATAGTAAATATCCGTGTACATACTGTCGGGATCATTTACCACTGCATAGCCAACATTTATATGGGAATACTTTATTCCCAGGTTAAGATATCCTTTAGAGGGAAAAAGATAGGAGACCCTGGCGGAATAATCGTAGCCGTTATAATCGTTGTTCAGGAGGTATCCGTCTGATCTTTTATATCCATAGTTAAAGAAATAACCAAAGTTTTTAATACCGCCATCCAGAGCAACCCTTGTAGTGAATGTCTGGAATTTAGAATAATCGTTTGTCAGTGTGATCTCAGGTTTCAGATTATCCCTTGATTTACCTTTTTTTGTAATGATGTTGATTATCCCCCCCTGGGAATTCTCATACTGGGCCGAGGCAGCACCACGGATTATTTCAATTTTTTCTATATCCGCACTGCTTAGACTTGACCAGTCCACATATGTATCAGCACCTGCGGTAGGAGCAGTTATTGTCCTTCCGTCAATTGCTATTGTGAACCGGCTGTCATCAAAACCTCTCATCAGTACAAGCTGCTGAGGATCTGCACCGGATGTGCCTCTCAGAACGTCAATGCCCGTAAGATGCATCAATATGTCTTCAACGCGTTCGACAGCCCCGGTCTTATCGAATGCCTCAACATCAATAACAGTTTTTGTAGGTGTAATTTTTACGGCTCCGCCGTGAAAGGCGGTAACAACAACTTCTTCGAGTGTATAGTCTTCATCCTTTGGGCAATCCCTATCCTGACATTCTTCATCATCAAACACCCCATAGGCAAAAGGACATATCAGGAATAGCAAAACACAAAAGAATAGCAACTGCTGCCTCATACAAGACATAAAAATATATCTCCTTTCTTTTTTATCCGCCGCTGGCGGTCAAATAAATATTCTGCTGCCGAATAAACAATCCTATATCTATTCTTGGGACTCATTATTTTTCAGTACATCATTTTTGTCAGCCTTCGGCAGAAAGCTGTAATCGACAATTTTATTAATCAATACCTTTTCAGGCAGGTATCCTATCTTCCGCATTATGGCCTGCTGACGATAAAGACTTTCTTCAGGTTCCCTGCCGTCATTGTACTCCCTGAGGGCGGATTTCATGGCAACTGTCATTTCAACACCCGTATATTTGGGTATCCATTTTCTTGCCTTTTTTTCATTGGCCTGGATATAATCAAAGGCCTTTACAAGACCCCTTAAAAACGCTCTCACCCTTTCCGGATTTTCATTCAGGTATTTTTCAGTAAAAAACAAACCACTGAAAACATACCCCGGTATTGCATCGTTAAACGATGTCAGCAACCTGCTCGCACCATGCAGCTCCAGCATGGTCGCAGTGGGGTCTCAGGCAACTATTACGTCAACACCCTTTGACCTTAAGGCTGCTTCATGCTTCATGGAGTCATCGAGCTTGATTCCTTTGATAGCCCGGATGTCATCCTTTTTCAGTCCGGCCTTTTTCAGGGTTTCCGAGAGTATCATGGCTGTTGTAATGGAACCCGACTCGGCAACCCTTTTACCCTTAAGGTCGTATATACTCTGAATATTACTTTGCTGGTCAACATGAAGACCGCATCTGGTGCCCTTGTGGGCGTGTCCAAGCCAGACGACAACCTTGATAGGAATATTCCTCAGGCCTGCATGAAATGCTCCGCCAAGTTCAAGATGTCCGGCATCAATATCTCCATGGAGCGCGGCTGCAATGATATTGTGTGAACCCACCAGCCTGACCAGTTCCACCTTGAGCCCTTCCTTTTCCCACAACCCTTCTTCCAGTGCTACATAAAGAGGCAGATCGTCAATGCTTCTACCGTAGGTTACCTTCATAACTTCTTCCGCACCGGACAGGTTCGAAAGGAATAGAATTGAGATCACTAAAGCAATATTCAACATACAGTGCCATTTATCTTTTTTCATTTTTTGTCCTTTACCTCAAACCATAAACCGCATCCCGCTTGTCCCGACGCAGCCTTGGCGAAGACTGATACACTGTTCTATGACGATGTTTCAGCAAATGATGCATCGGCATGCCAGGAAAGCACTTTTTTCTGGACCCACCTTGCTATTCGGTCCAGTCCAAACCCCATGAGGGAGATAACAATAATTCCTGCAAACATTCTGTCGGTTGCAAATACCCTCTGGGCATCTATAACAAGAAATCCGATGCCGGAATCAGCAGCAAGCATTTCCACTCCGACTATTGCCAGCATGGACATGGCGGTAGAAACCCTCATACCTGTTATTATCATTGGTAGGGCAGAAGGGATAAGGATCATGGTCCATATTTGTCTGCCTTTGGCGCCGAGAGACCTTGCTGCCTGTATAAGGCGTAAATCAACCCCTTTAATACCCGCGATGGTATTGAGCACAATCGGGAAAAAGCATGCCTTTACAATGATAGCTGTTTTGGATCCGTTGCCTATCCCGAACCAGACAAACATTATCGGTACGAGGGCAAATGTCGATATGGGCCGAATCAGTTCAATAAGCGGGTCAAAGATCATTTCACACCATTTCGACCACGCTATAAGCAGCCCGAAGGATAGACCGAGGAACGCGGCTACTAAATAACCAATTACAGCGCGGAATATGCTGATACCAAGATGGGGAAAAATTTCACCCGATACGGTCATCTCCCATAGAGATTTAAGCATTGCGCTTGGCGCCGGAAAAAAGAACGGATCAATAAGTCCGCTGCGGCCTATAATCTCGAAAATGACCAGGAGCCCTATGGGAGATATAAATTTATAATATCGTTTCATTTTTTCTCGAAATCAGTAAGCGTCTATATTGACTTCATTCCAGATAATTTCCCGCATTGCCTTTTCATACTCTTTGAATTTATTGGAAAAAAGAGTTTCCCGTGATCTCGGTCTAGGCATATCTATCCTGATATCCGATATTATCCTGCCGGGCCTTGAACTCATTATTACTACCCTGTCCGACAGGAAGACCGCCTCCGAGATACTGTGCGTCACAAACAACACCGTACATCTGGCTTTCTGCCAAATGCGTAAAAGCTCTGTCTGCAACATTTCTCTTGTAAGGGCATCCAGCGCACCGAACGGTTCGTCCATAAGCAGAACAGCCGGATTATTTGCAAGCGCCCTTGCAATGGCCACCCGCTGTTTCATTCCACCGCTCAGTTCATGAGGGTACTGATTTTCAAAACCATCCAGTCCCACGAGACTGATATAATGATCACTGATTTTTTTTCGTTCATCAGCAGGGACACCGTTTACACGGGGTCCGAATTCAATATTTTTTCTCACTGTCTGCCAGGGAAAAAGCAGATACTCCTGAAAGACAATAGCCCTCTTCGGATCAGGACCGGTTACAGCTTCTCTTTCACATAGGATCTCTCCGGATGTAAGGCTTTCGAGTCCTGCAATAATTAGAAGGAAAGTCGATTTTCCGCATCCGCTGGGTCCTATGATAGATACAAACTCATTATTACCAACCTTAAGATCAAGGTTTTCCAGAGCGACAACCTTTTTCCTCTTGTTAAATTCCTTTGAGACCCTTCTGGCTTCAATCAAAGCTCTAGTTATCTCCCTGTGACCTTAACTGCTCCATGAAACCTTCTATTCTAAGCCTTAGCTGCCCAACATCGGACTGTGAGTAATCCGTAACAATATGTAAAAACGGCAACCCGTATTTATTCTTTACGAGTTCTCCCACCCGGTATGATTCAATATTGAATGTATGGCATGACTGCCAGGTAAGATCTATTACTCCGTCTATGGCGAATTCCCTGATAAGGTAGTCTATATCATCAAACCGCTGGTTATTAGGTGTCATACACGAACAGGTTACCCTCAGATATCTTTCAGCGATCGCATCCAGAGGGTCTTTATCAACATCAATGGGGTCCATTAATCTTGTATACCCGCCGCACCCTTCCTGGCACACAACCACGCCGCCCAGTTCTTCAACAAGCCTCAGGACCTTGTCACATCCGAGACTGTTACCAAGCCCCGTCCACAGTATTCTCGGCCTCTCTTTTTCACAGGCAAATGTTCTGTTTTCAATCCGGTGTTTAAGCTCCGTCAGAACGGATTCCATCTGGTTTAAATATACACCGCGGTCCACCGAGTAACCCATCTTTGTAGATATGGAAACCAGATCGAGCCCCATGATGGGTGGAGGTGACGATCTCCTGCACTTATGGATTTCTGTAAGGAGCAGTCTTTCTCTGTTTCCCTGTTCAATTGCTTTCGAAAGGGAATCATTGGTTATTTTTGTCTCCAGCTGGTACTCAATGAAATCTTTCATTTTTTCGACTTCACCCCGCCAGTGTGCCTGCGCTTCAGGATCATCCGGTTTCTGAGGAAGGTCCATGACGTGCATGGGTTTATGCCTGGCAAGCAGTTCATACATTTTTTTTCTGCCATCGCATGTAGTTTCACCCACTATGCAGTCCGCAAGAGGAAAAATCGGACAGGAATTATTAATCGCCCTTCCATATGTAGCCTTTACCATCGGGCATTGATCCGTGGGAAGGACCTGCTCTGCCGCCTCTATAGGACCTGCAGTGGTACCACACAGTCCTACGGTTACTGCTCCGGCGGCCCATGCTATTTCTCTGGGGAAATAGGAACAGAGCGAGCCGACAACCTTCTTTCCTTCGTCCTTTGCCATCTCAAGCTGCTGAGCAAAATCCGTCTTAACTTCATCTATTTTTTCTTTTACAGTCAGATCCATGGGCAGTCCTCTGCAATTATTTATTTATTCGAAAAATAATTTTATTTTTTTAAAACACGGATGTGAATTTGTTAACAGCCAGTGCGTTGGGCTAATATTTTTTGGACATTCCGGCAAATGAAATCTTTTGCACCAAAAGCATTATCTATCCTTTATAGTCACAGTATAATACAATATTCATACAACATCTTTAGCCCTGCCTTTAAAAGCCTTTCCTGACTGAGGTAAACTATTTTGGAGTGTCCGTTTTGTCAAACTGGAATTTCCGATATTTATTGATATTATGGTCGGGCAAACCGATGATTAGAAAATTTTGATCATTTTATGCAATTATTGTTTAAAGTTTCGCAGTAAAATTTTATTGCAAAAAGAGGGGTGTAATATTCTGAAAATATAAATAAAATAATTAGAAGGCGGCCCCTGAATCAGTTTATTTGAATCTGCTAAGGTATTAAATTTACAAAAAAGCCGCCTCATGGAACTTAATAATACATTATCCCTCCCATTACCGTGCTTTTCCTTTTGGATAAAGGTAAAAAGCTTCAGCCTGTTTGTCTCCCATTTTATAAATAAATAGGCGATACCTATGGAACGATGAATATAGATAGGTAACTCCAGTTTGACATTAACGCTCCATCCAATATTATTTTCTTTCATTACTGTCGAAAATAAATTGGAGTCATATTTAAAACATTAAAGGTGAAATCTAAAGTTGTCTTCATTCCAGCCCAGGCGGGAATCCGCATCTACATGATTTTTAATAGGAGGTCTATACAATGAGACGTTTTTGTTCAGCATCTTTTATGCAACGATATATTTTAATCTCTCTTATTGTTTTATCAGTATTATTTCTATCGGCCTTTGATTCGGTTGCAGCGGATAAGAGCTTTTCAGTAAAGGGCGCTGTTAAGAAATCAAAGACCTATACTGTAAAAGACCTGAAAAAAATGCCTTCCATGTTTTTGAAGGATGTGTACCTGATAAATGAAAAAAAAGACTGCAATGATGAAGAAAAGCTCGGTTCACTTGCAAGTTACAGGGGCGTACTTTTACGTGACATCCTTCTGGATGCAGGTATGAAATATAAACGCAAATGGGAGCCCGGTGTACTCATACGGGTCAAAGGTGCAGATGGCGAGGCAGTATTTTCATTTGGCGAGATATTCTATTCCAGCATCGGAAGAAGCATAATCGTTGCCTATGAAAAAAAGGGAAGGTCGATGAAGTTCGGGTCCGGGTGCGGGCAGCTTATCATACAGACTGATTTGAGGTCAGGAAGATGCATAAACGATATTCGTGAAATAGAGGTTGAAAGGGTATCCGTCGAATTAAAGGCCTATGAAGATAAGAAAAAGGGAATTGAAAGACCTTCATCTGCTGAGTTCACCATTGCTGACCATAAAAGCGGCGAAAACAAAAAGATCACAAACAATGATCTGAAAGCCCTGCCAGTGACCTATATACCCCATGCTCTCATGGCAGGAGACTGTGAGGGGTTCGGCGGAATATATTCATTCAGGGGAGCGCCATTAAGGGATCTTCTTGAAAAATTCGGGATTAAGGGATGTCACTTTGATTACAGTCGTTATGTTCTCATATCAAGCGAGGACGGCTTCTGTGCAACATTTTCACTGGGCGAGATATTCAATTCACGCCTGAGCAACAATATCGTAATTGCTTATGAGAAGAATGATAAGCCGCTTGAAGCGAAAGACGGGTTTGCAATGTCTGTGGTAAGAGAAGACAGTACGGGAGGTCGATCGGTAAAACGCATTAATAAGGTTGAAATATTTTAAACCATTTCCTTTGGTTATACATTAAATAATGTTTGGCCGGTTTTTAATATCCACAGTATATTATTTGAATAATATCCTGTGGATTTTTTTATCCTTGTAGTGATATCACCGATCGATTAATATTTTAAAAACCTTGAGAGGCAATGCACTGCCAACTAATTATCGGGGAAGAAAATGCAGGGACATTTTGATAATATCGCCGGTTTGTTTAAAAGAGCTGAGACTGAAGAGAGAAATATACTTTATGAGCATGAAATCTATTCCTTTCTAAAGGGTATGGGCGGCATTACACCGCCTGTGGCATTGTTTCTGGAAAAAGATATCGAGTGTTCAGATACAGAATTAATGTCCATCCCGGGCGACATGGTTATCCTCAAGATTGTCTCCCGGATGATAACGCACAAAACCGAGGCGGGTGGCGTAGAGATTGTTGAAAATAAAGCTGAGAAAATAAGAGATGCGATCAGGCAGATGATGTCGGATGTGCCTGATAAGTACGCACGTTCACTTGAAAGTGGGACTGTCAATGATACCGGGTCATACAGCGGACTTTCAGGTGAGAAACTAAAGAGATCTGTTGCTCATGATATTAAAGGCGTTTTGCTGGTTCAGAATATCAAGTATGATTTAAAGAGTTTTGGCAGTGAACTGATTATTGGGATAAAGAACACGCGCGAATTCGGCATGATTATAACCGCAGGCATTGGGGGAACAGATACAGAACTGTTTGCCGAAACATTCCGAAAGGGGCAGGCCTTTGTTTCGGCATCCACTGCCATGACCACGGGGCGTGAATTTCTGGATTTGTTCAAGAACACTGTCAGCTATAAAAAGCTTGCCGGGCTTACCAGGGGGCAGAAGGCCGTTTCTGTTGATGATCAACTCAGGGACTATTTTTCTTATTTTATTTCACTTGCAAATTACTTTTCCTCTTCCAACCCGGTGGCTTCCTTTGTGATCGATGAACTGGAAATAAATCCCTTTGTATTTTCAGATACCTGTCTTGTCCCGCTGGACGGATTATGCAGGTTCAGACGCCATGAAAAGATCACTGAGAAAAGGCCATGGCAGAAGATTGATTATCTGCTGCATCCAGAATCAATCGGAATAATAGGTGTTTCAACAACAAGGACAAACTTCGGACAGATTATCTTAAATAACATCATCGCAAACGGATACGAGAAAGAAAATATACGGATAATAAAACCGGGCATGGATTCTTTCAATGGCGTAAGATGCATCTCTGACCTGGAGAATTCTGATATAAAATTTGATCTCCTTGTGGTGGCAGTGGGAGCGGGGCAGGTCTCTCCTATTGTTGAAAAGGTCACGGAAAAACAGATATGCGAATCAGTAATGCTTATACCCGGAGGAATCGGCGAGACAAATGAAAGCATTGAGCTGGCCATAGAAATAGAAGCAAATATCAGGAGGGGGCGTCTGCGTGAGGATGGAGGGCCGGTTTTTTTAGGGGCGAACTGCCTTGGCGTAGTATCACAACCCGGACGATATGACACTCTCTTTATCCCGGAAGAAAAGCACCCCAAGCAAAGGGGAATGCACAGCAGAAATGTTGCTTTTATAAGCCAGAGCGGGGCATTCATGATAACAAGGCTCAGCAGAATGCCTGACCTGGACCCTGCATATATGATCTCAGTAGGAAATCAGACTGATCTTACACTTGGAGATATGGTATCGTACTTTAAGGACAGGCATGACATTGATGTGATCGCTGTTTATGCTGAAGGGTTCAAGGATCTTGACGGCCTCAATTTTATCCGGTCATTGAGAGAGGCTGTAGCAAATGGAAAGGATGTTATAGTCTACAAGGCAGGAAAAACATCCGAGGGAAAGAGTGCTGCCGGCAGTCATACTGCATCTATTGCGGGCGATTACCATGTGTTTGAGTCATGCGTCAGGCAGGCTGGAGGTATTGTAGCTTTAACCTTCACCCAGTTCGAAGATCTGCTTATGCTAGCGAAGGGGCTCAACAAAAAAACAATCGGGGGTAATCGTATTGCGGCATTGAGCGGGGCCGGTTTTGAGGCCGTTGGTATGGCAGACAACATTGATACTGATGAATATAATTTAACTTTAGCCAGACTTTCGAATAAAACAATAGAACGTCTTTCCTCTCTCCTGAAAGAAAAGGGGTTGAAGAGTCTTACAGAGGTAAAAAATCCCATGGATCTGAATCCGAGCGCTGATGATGAAGCCCACATCCTTGCTGTCAAATATCTTGCAGAGGATGAAAATGTGGATGCTGTTGTTGTGGGGCTGGACCCTTTGTCTCCTGCGACAGGGACGCTCCCTGAACCGGATGATGAGCAATATGATTTTAACAGACCCGGAAGCATGGTAATGGAGCTGCCTGGGCTGGTGGATGAACTGGGTAAACCGGTTATAGGCGTGGTTGATGCCGGAAAGCTGTTCGACCCGATGGTTGACGAATTAAAAAAGAAGAACATGATCATATTCAGGTCAGCAGACAGGGCGGTCAGAGCCCTGGCCATGTATATAGAATTGAGGTTGTACCGAAAAAGACTGTCAGGATAAAAAACTGATCAGTTAAAAGGCAGACAGGATTTCTATATCAGCAGCGAATAATTATTCAGGGTGTTTTTAATCCTGCTTGATCCAATCCAACTGCCTTTCATAGCTGTTCCTCTTCTACCCTATTTGCCTTGACACTGAAGCTGTAAATTTCTATATTTCTTCACTATAATTATATTTCTAATCAGTTGACCGACCGGATATAAACGATTTAAAGCCTTTACAAATTGGTGTTTCCCAAGTGTATTTTAAGGGATGCATGGGATAAATGCACGAATTTGTATTGAGCTCAGACAGAGGGAGGCATTCCATGAGAAAATTATCTGTTTTATTAAGCCTTTTAATTATTTTTGGTTTATTAATTTCCGCATGTTCATCATCTTCGGATTCACCATCAGATTCAACTAAAAATGAAGTCTCTACCCCTGCAGTTAAGGCATCAAACGAATACGCCCGGCAGGATTTGATGAATATTATGGATCAATACCTCAATGCCCTGGCAGTGAACGATCCTACTGTGGTGCCATTTGCCAGGGATGCAGTGCTTGTGGAAAACAATAAAAAGATACCGATAGGAGAAGGCCTGTGGAGGACCGCGTCCGGCGGCCCAACTGATTTTAAGATAGTTGTAGCCGACCCCGACAAGGGTGAAGTCGCATTCATGGGTGTGATTGAAGAAAATAACAAACCCACCATAGCCGCAATAAGGCTCAACGTGGTCAACCATGAAATAAAGAAGATAGATCATCTTGTGGTTCATAATGAAGATGGTGCTCCCTTGAATCCCAATATGTCAAAGGTTCGCCCTGCACTGCTCGAACGTGAACTTAAGATGGAGCGCGTTCCCCGTGAACGGATGATAGAAATCGCCAACTCCTATTATGATGCCATTATCCAGGACAATGGTAAAGTTGCACCCTTTGCCGATGAATGCCAGCGCAGGGAGAACGGCAGTATTGCCGCCAATGATCAGACAGGAAAACCCGGAGTGGATATATTCAGCACATTGAAATGCTCGGATCAGCTCGATACAGGACGTTTGAGTTATATCACGAATATCACGGACAGGCGCGTCTTTGCTGTTGACGAAGAGAAAGGCCTTGTATTTGCCTTTTCCATTTTCCGTCACAGCGGAGAACCAAAGGTTATGAAAATTACCGGAGTGCCCGGTATTACCGAGTTCGCCAACACGTGGGGACCTTTTGAACTGCCGGCTGCCCATATCTTCAAGATTCGAAACGGAAAGATATATGAAATCGAGGCGATAGGATATTTTTCGGCAGGTACCGGACTTACAACCGGTTGGGAATAGTTTTAATTTGGAATATACAGGCAGAAAGCCAGCAAATATCATGAGGTCCCCTTATTTAAGGGGGGGATGATGAACATAAATATATGGAAAGCATCAGTCGTATCTGTTTTAATAACCGCAGGCATTTTAATGTGTTCATGCAGGAAGAAAGCGGAGGATACACCAAAATTGAGCAAGCTCAGCATTACCGATGTTGTCGCCGCAATGACACTTGAAGATAAAGCCCTGATGATTTGCGGTACGGGTATGGACATCCCCCCCTCTCTGCTGGCGAACCTGCCTGAGGGGGACAACCCCTTTGGTGCATTGACCGGAGAAAAGAAAGAACCGGACCCTGAATATGATGCCATGGTCGAAAGAATAAAAAAATTCGTCCCGGGGGCTGCCGGAAGGACTGCCGAGATCCCGAGACTTGGTATTACGACAATGGTTGTGGCAGATGGCCCTGCGGGTCTGAGGATCAATCCTGAGAGGAAGGGAGAAACCCGTAAGTATTATTGTACTGCATTCCCTATTGCGACGCTTCTTGCCTCCTCATGGGACACTGATCTTGTTAAAAAAGTGGGTAAAGCAATGGGCAGCGAGGTTCTCGAATATGGTGTTGATGCCATACTTGGCCCGGGTATGAACCTGCAAAGAAATCCTCTGTGCGGAAGGAACTTTGAATATTATTCGGAAGACCCGCTCATTACAGGCAAGATGGCTGCTGCCATGGTAACCGGTATACAGTCAAGGGGTGTTGGTACATCTATAAAACACTTTGCCGCAAATAACCAGGAAACGAACCGGAACAGTGTTGATACTGTTGTAAGTGAAAGGGCCCTGCGTGAACTTTATCTGAAGGGATTCAGGATAGCTGTCCAGGAAGCAAAACCATGGACGGTCATGTCCTCATATAACAAGATAAACGGGACTTACACGTCGGAGAGCTATGACCTGCTGACAAAGATTCTCAGGGATGACTGGGGTTTTAAAGGCTATGTAATGACAGACTGGGGAGGAGGAAGTGATGTCGTATCCCAGATGAAGGCAGGCAATGACCTGTTGATGCCAGGAAACAGGGACCAGTCAAAGGAGATAGTAAATGCAGTAAAACAAGGCAGGCTTGATGAAAGGATCCTGGACAGGAACGTGGAAAGAATCCTGAATATCATTGTCAAAACCCCGAGGTTCAACGGCTTTAAATATTCGGACAATCCCGACCTCAAGGCAGATGCCCTGGTGGCCAGGAGGGCGGCTTCAGAGGGCATGGTTCTATTAAAAAACAATAACAGGGCGCTTCCCCTTTCAAATGATATCAAAAAGATAGCTGTCTTTGGCAAGTCATCCTATAAGGTGATAACCGGCGGCACTGGAAGCGGTGATGTCAATGAGGGTTATAGCGTATCACTGATAGATGGACTCAAGAATGCAGGATATTCGGTTGATGAAAGTTTAATGGATTTATACCTTGAATATATGAAGGATGCGGAAGCTAATCAGAAACCTGCAATGTCATTCTTTGGTGCACCAATGATTCCCGAGATGAAACTGGATACTGATGTCATAAAAAAGCTAGCAAATACTATGGATTTTGCCCTGGTAACAATAGGCCGCAACAGCGGTGAGGGGGGTGACAGAAAGCCGGAACCAGGTGATTTTTATCTGACTGAAGATGAAAAGGCACTTATTAAAAATGTCAGCGCAGAATTCAAGACAAAAAATAAAAAGACAGTGGTTATCCTTAATATCGGCGGTGTAATCGGAGTTGCGAGCTGGAGAGATTATCCTGATGGAATTCTTCTTGTCTGGCAGCCCGGACAGGAGGCCGGTAACTCCATAGCGGATGTATTGAGCGGCAGGATAGATCCTTCCGGAAGACTGGCTCAAACATTTCCCATATCCTATGATGATGTGCCTTCGGCCCGCAGCTTTCCGGGTATTGAGCTTCCCATCACAGAAGAAGAAAAAAAGGCAAATGAAGCGGTAGCCCCATTTTTAAGAAAGGTACCCGCGCGGGTGGTGTATGAGGATGATATATATGTAGGTTACAGGTATTATGATTCATTCAATGTTCCGGTTGCATATGAGTTCGGATACGGCCTGTCTTACACCACGTTTGAATACAGTAATATCAGGCTTGGAGGCACTGATTTCAAGGATTCTGTTTCAATATCAGTAGATGTGAAAAATTCCGGTGATGTCCCGGGGCGTGAGGTCGTTCAGGTTTATCTTTCGGCCCCTGCAGGAAAAATAAACAAACCAGCTAAAGAATTGAAGGCGTTTAAAAAGACAGGGCTTTTAAAACCGGGTGAATCAGAGACAATGACTTTTACCCTTGACCGGCAAAGCCTTGCAAGTTTTGATACAGCTTCATCTTCATGGGTTGCTGAAGCAGGGGAGTATAAGGTTCAGGTGGGTGCATCCTCAAGAGACATAAGGCAGTCGGCCGACTTCAAGCTGGAACATGACATCATGGTAAAAGAAGTAAGCAGGGCGCTTGCACCTTCAATGAAAATCAATGCATTAAGACCCTGAAATAACATTTGCTAACTAACCTGTACTTAAAAAGATTTCCCGGATGTTAAACAACAGTGAAAGTGAAGAGCAGAATACATTCAAATGGAGGATGTTTACAACGATGCGATCTGATGATGACTGTATTAAATTTGGAATGTTAGCTTTAGAGAAAGGCTATATCACTGAAGGTCAGCTTGGTAGAGCAGTATCGCAACAAATGGAGGAAGACCTCAGAGACATGCCGCATAGACGGCTCGGGGAAATTTTACTTGCTATGGAATTTATCAATGAAACAGAAATAGAAAGCATACTCGGTGATTAGATAAATCCATGCCTTTCAGGCAATAATTAATTGTATCTCAAGTACCAAAGTAAAGGTTTTGGTTTTATTGACCCATGTCCATTCAGGTAGATGCGAATTGTGCAGTTTAAGGATTATCTTTTTTGTGTGAGGCCTTTTCAATATCGATAATAGTCCTTTTAAGATAGGATTTGGTTTCATATTTTGCAATATTCATCAGTTTTCTCGTGATCCCACCCATCTTTGATATCTGAGAAGCGATTATCTCAAGATTTTCAGAGATAGGTATTTCTTTTGATGCCCCGATTTTGAGTATCTCTGTCTGGCCTAATATAACCTGCAAAGGCTGATTTATTTCATGGCACACAGCGCCAGCCATCTCCAGCACGCCTTCAAGTTTTTCCTTTTGTATCTTTTCTTTTTCAGCCTTTTTCACCTCGGTCAAGTCATCCAGTATGATAAGCATTCCACTGTATTTATTACTGATATCGAGCATTCTTCTTATTTTTATATGGAAATATTTCGGCCCCTTTTTTGTCACCAGTGTCTTTTCAAGCGTGTAATCAGAAATGCTGCCTCTTATGTACGGGATTATTTCGTCAACAAACCACGGGACTTTTTTCTCGGGCATTGAGTTTTTATTATAGTATATGGAGCCGGGAACAGAGGATTCTTCAAAAAGATCGGTCCACGCCTGGTTATAATTTTCTACCCTGTTCTCTTCATCTATCAACACTACAGGCGAATGAATTGTTTCAAAAATAGTCAGGTATCGATTCTTTTCATTGGTAATGTCTCTATTTTTATTCTGGAGTTCCTTTACTTTATCCTCCTCTTTAAGAGCACACCATTCCGTACAGAAACCCAGTTCGATCCGGTCAAAGAATCTCTCTATTTTTATTTTACATGTATCCCTGCAGGATACTGGTAAACCTGCACTATCGATCAGGTCCAGGTAGGACTGTTTATAATACTTCATAAGTCCAAGGAACATGGCGAGGTTAATTCCGCGCTCACGGTGACGTTTTGCCTCGAGAACACCGAAAGATGCAGCCGGATCAACGGAGTAATCTTCATCCGGTGATAATTCAAGATCTTTGAGATCATTTGCAATTGTTGATACCAGTGACCTGGATAGCCCTGAAATAGATAAACGCCATGCCTCGGTAAGTGTTGCAGTATATTTTGAATAACCCTGTTGTTTGGCGTAGGTCAATATCCTTTTCATCAGCCATTCTTCATTGCTGAGAATGAAACCTTTAAACTTATCGATATCAAAATCATTGGCAGTCGATACATCCTTATTGGGCGGGTCTATCGGATTTTCATGCATATAAAATGATCCCTTTGGTTGTAAATGTGATGGAGATTACTCCGTAATCAGCATAACTGATTAAAAACTAAAGAAAATTTTATGTGAGCAATAGTTGAAACCGCACTAGTTTCTCATACTGGTAACAGGGGCAGGCATTCTCCCTCCCCTTTTCATAAACGCGGCTGCCGAGCCTTTGTTTACTTCCATAATAGGAGCCTGTCCAAGAAGGCCGCCAAAGTCTACTGATTCACCTGCCTTCATGCCCGGGACCGGTATTACCCTGACTGCTGTTGTCTTGTTATTAATTACACCGATCGCGAGTTCATCGGCTATAATGGCATTTATTGTACTGTCAGGCGTATCCCCGGGTATGGCAAACATGTCCAGGCCGACCGAGCATACGGATGTAAGCGCCTCAAGTTTATCGAGACTCAGGAACCCATTTTTGACGGCATTGATCATTCCCGTATCTTCGCTGATGGGGATGAATGTTCCGCTTAGGCCTCCTACATTTCCGCTTGCCATGGCTCCGCCTTTTTTGACTGCATCCATGAGCAATGCTACTGCGAGAGTAGATCCGTGGGCGCCTACCGATTCAATCCCGAATGCCTCGATGATATTGGCAACCGAATCCCCTGCAGCGGTCGTGGGCGCAAGCGATATATCTACGATACCAAATGGAATGCCAAGGTTTTCGGCCAGTTCCCTGCCGATCAGTTCACCTCCCCGGGTTATTTTAAACACTGTGCGCTTTATTATTTCGGAAAGCTGGGTCAGATTGCAATCCCGGTTTTTTTCGACCACACTGTTGACAACACCAGGCCCGCTGATACCTATATTAAGGGTCATATCCGGCTCTCCTATGCCATGGAATGCACCGGCCATGAAGGGATTATCCTCAGGTGCATTTGCGAAGACTACAAATTTGGCACAGCCGATTGCATCCTTTGTCTTTCGTGCGGTTTCCTTGAGCATAGGGCCGATCAGATTGATGGCGTCCAGGTTCAGCCCTGCAGTGTTTGTCCCGACATTAAGAAACGAGCAGACCCTTTCTGTCTCAGAAAAGACATCAGGAAGCGAATCTATCAGCATCCTGTCCGACCTGGTAAGACCTTTATGCACGATCGCACCAAACCCGCCGATAAAATCTATTCCGGCCTCCTCAACCGCCCTGTCCATTGTCTTTGCCATCTCGATGAATTTTTCCTTTTCACAATGGGTTTCCATGATAAGGCTGACCGGAGTAATTGATATCCTCTTGTTGACAATGGGGACGCCGTATTTTATTTCAAGGGCTTTTGCCTGCTTCACGAGTCTGATCGCATTTGAGCGGATTTTTTCATGGACCTTTTCTGTAAAACGATTAAAGTCGTTGTCGATACAGTCCTTAAGGTTTATTCCCAGTGTGGTGGTCCTGATATCAAGGTTCTGATACAGGATCATGCTTGCAGTTTCAAAGATTTCTTCTACGGATATAGGCATTTTTTTATATCCTGTGCATCATCTTAAAGATGTTTTCATGCTGTATCTGGACCTTCAGTTTCAGATCTTCTCCGATCTTTTCCAGCTCTTCCCTTACCTTTTCCAGACTTAACTTTGATTCCTTCATGTCAACAAGCATTGTCATGACGAAATAGGTCCCCATTATTCTCTGGTTTATATCTTCTATGTTAATATCGCACTCGTACAAAAGGTTTGATATCCTGGCTACAATTCCTTTTTTATCACCGCCAATTACAGTTATGAACAGCAGTTCCTTTTCCATTTGAAAACTCCATAATTTTAACAGGTTAAAAACTTTTCAAAGGATCTTAGCATAGATAAATGTGTCGATCAATGTTTGGTTATAGTCATTTTCCAACCCTTGACTTAAACCATTAAGATATTATTTTTATTATTTAATCTAGAATAACCGGGAGGTTTTAAAGTGTTAAAAAAAATGGCTGTTGGGCAGTTACAGGCAAATTGTTATATCCTGGGCTGTAATGAAAGCAGGGAAGGCATGGTTATAGATCCAGGCGGAGATGCCCTGAGCATAGTTAAAGAAATAACAAAGGCAGGTCTTAAGATTGTAAGGATTGTCCTTACCCATGGGCATTTTGATCACACTGGCGGGGCGGTTGAACTAAGGAATGCGACAAAGGCCCCGGTATATATTCACCCGGGTGATGCCCAAACCATCGGATTTGATCCTGACGGGCATATTGAGGATGGTCAAATATTTGATATCGGTACATACCGGATATCGGTTATTCATACCCCGGGCCATTCTTTAGGGAGTGTATGCCTTTGCGCCCCGGGCGCTGTCTTTACCGGTGATACCCTTTTTGCAGGCTCCATAGGACGCACTGATTTTCCAGGCGGTGATTATAACAGTCTGATCAACGGGGTTGTTACCAGGATTTTTCCTCTTGGTGATGAGTTAAGGGTCTATCCCGGGCACGGACCGGCATCAACCATAGGGCACGAAAGAATGAACAATCCCTTTTTTCATAACATTTAGGGCATTACACCGTATTTTTTTAATTTTTTATGGAGGGTCTTTCGGGTGATCCCAAGTCTCCTGGCGGCCTCGCTTTTATTCCCGTTCGTGGATTCAAGGGTGTTCAGGATAGTGGCCTTCTCCACTTCTTCAAGCGGAAAGTCCCCGGTAATAATCGATGATGAATCAGGCATAATTAATTCTTCATTATCTCTGTTAAAAAAGGGAAGGTCCTTTTGGTCTATGTAGTCGCCGGTAGACAGGACAACACATCTTTCAATTACATTCATAAGTTCTCTTACATTTCCGGGCCATTCATATTTGAGAAGCGCATCCATTGCGCGAGGTGTAAAGCCTTTGGCCTGTTTGCGGTTTTTTTCGGAAAACATCTCCAGGTAATGCTGGGCAAGGAGCGGAATATCTTCCTTCCGGTCTTTCAGCAAAGGCATCTTGATCTCCACGACATTAAGCCTGTAATAAAGATCTTCCCTGAATCTGTTCAGCTCTATATCCCTCAATAGATCCCTGTTGGACGCGGCAATTACGCGCACATCTACCTTGATCACTTCTTCACCGCCTACCCTTGTTATCTCACGTTCCTGCAAGACCCTCAGCAGTTTGACCTGCATGGACATGGGCATTTCACCAATTTCGTCCAGAAAGATACTCCCTCCGTGCGCAAGCCGAAACTTGCCTTCCTTTCTTCTCTGGGCACCGGTAAAGGCGCCTTTTTCATGGCCGAAGAGTTCCGATTCAAGAAGGGTTTCTGTTATGGCAGCACAGTTGATCTTTATGAAAGGGGCATCTTTCCTGGGACTGTTATAATGTATGGCACCGGCAATTATTTCCTTTCCAGTACCCGAATCACCTGTAATCAATACTGTGGCTTCTGACGGGGATACCTGCGCTACTGTTTCAAGCAGCTTTACCATAACAGGGCTTCTGCCTATTATATTTCTCCTGTCAAAGTGGCTTCCTATGCTTTCCTTCAACAGGCGGTTTTCCTCCTTTAATCCGGTGTGATCCATTGCCCTTGATATTGCGATCCTCAGTTCATCAAAGTCCAGGGGTTTCGTGAGGTAATCATATGCCCCGTTTTTAAGTGCATCAACTGCCGTCTCAACAGAGGAATAGGCAGTCATTATAATAATCGGTATGGCAGGGTTTATTGTTTTTATCTCCTTGAGCGCTTCGATTCCGGACACCTTTATCATGCGGATGTCCATGAGTATCAGGTCATATGCCTGCTCTTCCACCTTAAGAATGGCAGTGGAGCCGTCGTCTGCTTCTTCTATGAGGTATCCCCAGCCTGAAAGAAGTGTTTTCAGCATGGTACGATGAGCAGTGTCATCATCAACAACAAGTATGGTATATTTTTTATTTATAGTCATTTAAGTCCCCCGATTTCCTAATGTTGCAAATTTGCACTGTAAGCAATAAATCCTGGCTGTTAATCCAGTGGCAGGGTAATAATAACGCTGGTTCCTGCCCCGGGATTACTCTCAACCTTTATTTCCCCGTCATGTGATTCGATAATGCGGTGAACGATGGCCAGGCCCAGCCCTGTTCCTGACTGTTTTGTAGTATAGTAGGGGTCGAAGATGTTTCCTATGGCATCGGGTGAAATACCATTGCCCGTATCGCTTACGATAATTTTTACTGCATCACTGCCAGCCTCATAATCAGCCTTTATGGACAACTTTCCGCCGTTTTCCATCGCCTCGATGCTGTTCAGAAAGAGATTCAGAAATACCTGATTTATTCGATCCGAATCAAAGGCAACATGAGGAATACCCGGAGGGATATCAATCTGTATCTTGATGTCATGCTCACCCGCATTTCTTTCTATCATTTTGGTTGAGTGGTTGATTACAGTTTTGATATTGAGTATTTTCTTTTTAATATCAACCGGTCTTGCGAATTCAAGGAGCTGGGTGATTACGCGGTTGAGCCTTTCAACCTCGTTTACCATAATCTGGGCAGTATTTTTATCCTCGGGAATGTCTTTGTACCTTTCGCCAAAGTAAGTGGCAAAACCTTTTATTGAGCTTAAGGGATTTCTGATTTCATGTGCGACTCCGGCAGCAAGCCTTCCTATTGATGCAAGCCTGGTGCTTCGTTCGACTTCATTCTTTAATGCCTGCACTTCGGACAGGTCGCGAAACAGTATTATGTATCCGAGCAGGATTCCCGAATTGTCTTCCAGGATCGACATGTTGATATCCAGATATGCTTTACCATGTTCGCCAAGGTCTATTTCAATCTCTTTAATTATGTTTCTTTTATTTTGCCGCAGGTCATTTATCAGTTCGATAAACCGCGCAGGTAATTTTTCTTCAACAGGTTTTCCCACGATGTCTTTTCCCGATATATGAAGCAATGATTCGGCTGTAAAGTTGAATGATGCGATATTGGAAGCCGTATCCAGCACGATAAGTCCGATAGGCATGTTTTCAACGATATTATCCGAAAGGGCCTTTATTCTTGAAAGTGATGTTTGTGCCGACCTGTAGGCCTGCACGAGAATGAGCAGCGAGATACCTGCAAATCCGATTAACAGCAGGTAAAAACCTTTCTTGAAGAGCTCCCTGGTATCCTCTTTGCTCTGGGCTTCAATATGTTTCATATCAAGTCCGATAAAGATTATGCGGCTTTCTTCTTCGGGATAATCAAAATTCCTTTGCCTTTGATATCTCCTGTTTCTGTTTTGCGGGCGCATCTGTCCGCCCGGCGATCGACCCGGTGTTATTTTCTTTAAAAATACCCTGTATACTTCAAATACTTTATTACCATCTTTATCGTACATTTCCCGATTATCGGTTTCACCGGATTGGACCAGTGCATGCAGATCCAGACCATTGCCATATTTTTTGCCTATTTGATCAGCTTCACTGGAATTGGTAATTGTACCATCAAGATCGGTTAATATTATGTAGGAAATGTCCGGTATCCTGGCGGAGGCTTCTACCATTGCCTGTAACGGGTCCTGATTATAGTTCTCGGGATACCAGCCCTGCCCTGGGAACTGATTTTCCATCGGCCTTATCATACCAACCCTGAGCCATATTTCCATGTTTCTTATAAATACTTCTCCCTTTTCAATGAGGAGCCGGTCAATAGCCTTTTTTTGTCTGGCAATATTATCTGAGGTCCAGAAAATGAAGATGGGCAGGAGGATCATAATACAACCTGCAATTATCCATAATATGGGCCTGAATTTTTCTTTTGCAGTATTTTGAAAGTTATTTGACATATCAAACATAGTAGCAACAACCGTTCCAACAGATTAATGATGGTGCAAGGCAAATCTAATATAAAAAAGGTAAGTATAATAATCCATTAATTTTCTTCTTGTGTATACTTTGTATTCAGTAGTACCTTTTTAAAGGGTAAATAATATACATTTGAACACAAAATGCCCAGTTAAAAAATGGAGTATAGTTTATAAAAAAAAGGTGCTTTATTTATTGTATGATGTATAATTGTTTGAAATCAAACAAGGATAAGACTGTATATTTAAAGTCCTCTTAACTGGCCATCCCGGAATAATATTAATCTTGAAATAATTTGAATAGATATTTTATGTTAATTTCAATTTAAAGGGTCGTAAAATGGAAAGCTTGGAGGATCTGATTAAATTTAAAGAAAGACATGCAGGCATTTTTGAAAAAACCGGAAACGCCATATCAGTATACAGGGCTGTTGAGGATGGTGATGACTTTGTCTTTGTTGAGTTTAACAGTACAGCCGAAAGAATAGAGAATATCAAACGTGAAGACCTGATAGGCAAAAAAGTAACAGAGGTTTTTCCGGGAGTGGAGGCCCGCGGGTTACTAAAGGTATTCAGAAGAGTATGGAAGACCGGCATCCCCGAGCGGCATCCTGTCTCTCTGTATAAGAATTCACGCATTGTCAGTTGGCGTGAGAATCATGTTTATCGGCTTCCTTCAAAAGAAATAGTTGCCATATACACGGATGAGACAAAACACAAGATTGCTGAAATGGCCCTAACTGAGAGCGAGGAGCGTTTCAGGCAACTGGCTGAAAATATCCAGGAAGTCTTCTGGGTAGTCTCTCCTGACTGGAAGCAGGTGCACTATATCAGTCCGGCCTATGAAACAGTATGGGGCCTGCCGTGTGAAAGCCTGTATAAAGATCCAATGTCGTGGGCAGATCCAATCGTCGCGGAAGATAAAAATGCTGTGATGAGCTATTTAAATGAAAAAGCTTCAGGTGATCTGTCTGAGATTATTTTCCCGGAATACAGGATAATTCATACTGACTGGTCGATTCGCTGGATTTCAGCGCGCGGGTATCCCGTTTATAATGAAAAAGGCATGCCATACCGTATTGTCGGTGTCTTTGAAGATGTTACAGAAAAAAAGCAGTCTGAAAAGGCATTTCATGCAATCCTTGAGGGGACTGCATGGGCAATAGGTCAGGATTTTTTTGATAAGATTGTAAAGGAACTGTCCCTGTGGCTGGATTGTGAGATGGCGATGATTGGAAAGATAGTTAACAATACAATTGAGTCGATATCCATTATCAGGGATGGACAGCTCTTACGGGATTTCTCCTACTCCCTTGACGGCTCTCCGTGCTTTGATGTTATCAGAGACGGTTATGTCTATCATCCCGTCGGAATAAAGGGACTTTTTCCGGAATCCGCACATGTAAAGGATATGGATATTTCCGGTTATGTCGGTATTCGTCTTCTCGATAAGGAAGGAGACGCCATAGGAATTCTCACTGCAATGTCAAAAGAAAGGCTGGTTATTCCGAACAGAGCTGAAGATGTCATGAAGATTCTGGCAGCCAGGACATCCGCAGAGATAGAAAGACTTAATGTTGAAGAAAAGAAAAAACAGGTCGAGGTCCTGCTGCAGCAGGCCCAGAAAATGGAATCCATCGGAACCCTTGCAGGCGGGATCGCCCACGATTTTAACAATATCCTGCAGTCCATAATGCTTAATACCGAGCTGGCGCAGTTTGAAAACAGCGATAATACCGTGGTTCTTCACAGGATGGGCGAGGTGCTTAAGGCCTCAAAAAGGGCAACCGACCTGGTTAAACAGATCCTGACCTTCAGCAGACAGAGTGAACTCGAGTTAAAGCCCCTCAGGATAGGTCTGGTTATAAAAGAGGCCTTAAAGATGCTCAGGTCTTCTCTGCCCACAACGATAGAGATAATCACGAATATATGCAAGGAAGATGATCTTGTTCTGGCCGATCCTACCCAGATACATCAGGTTATAATGAATCTTTGCACGAACGCGTCCCATGCCATGCGTGAAAAGGGCGGAACGTTAACTGTAGTTCTCGAACCAATGGAGATACAGGCCGAATCGGTAAATATCTACCCGGAATTAAATCCGGGCCCCTATCTTCGGGTGAGTGTTCAGGATACCGGTCATGGAATGGACAGGAATACAATAGACCGGATATTTGATCCTTTCTTTACGACAAAAGAACGTGGCGAGGGGACAGGTCTCGGCCTTGCAGTAGTTTACGGAATTATCAAGGAACTCAAGGGCGCGATCAGGGTTGAAAGTGAAAAAAACAGAGGCACGGATTTTTTTATCCTCTTTCCAAGGATACAGAGGCCGGTTAAAGCGGATATTGTCGAAACACGGCCTATACCCGGCGGTACCGAGGTAATGCTTTTAATCGATGATGAGGAAGGACTCCTCGTTGCCCAGAGGAAAATATTTGAAAGGCTCGGATACAGGGTCGAAACACGTTCAAGCAGCATCGATGCACTGGAGGCCTTCAAGTCAAATCCGGATCAATATGATATCGTTATTACCGACCAGACCATGCCCAAGATGACAGGGGCTCAACTGGCAAAAGAATTCATTGCCATAAGACCTGATATACCTATTATCCTCTGTACCGGATTCAGCGACGTTATCTCCGAGGAGGAGGCCAAATCCATTGGTATCAAAGAGTTTATAATGAAACCGATCGTTATCAGCGAGATTGCATCAAAGGTCAGGGAGATACTCGGCTGATTACTTATTCGAACCTTTCCGGAATAGCTCTTGTGCTTTTTTCAAAGAATCGCAATCATCCACGCCCATTACTTCATTTTCATCTCTGGCAATTACATATCCTGTTTTAAGGCCGTCGTTATACATCATTTCTATCATATCGGTAATAAAGTATTCTTTTATCTCAACCTGCTTACCATCTCTTTCCTTTAAAACTATGTGGGGTTTTGCGCTCAAGAGTTCGAGATATTTCAGCAGGGCGTCCTTTTTAATGGCATATATGCCGCCGTTACATATATTGAGTCTTTTCTGCTCATCAGCCGAAAACCGGCTCCAGTATTTCCACTCTATGATTTTTTTAACATTATTGTCCTGTATATCAAGTACGCCATATTTTTTTTTATCCTCCGGACAAAATCCCAGAACGCTCAGATGGCAGTCAGATAATGCGTTTACCAGTTCCATGAATGTCGATTTCTTCACAAGGGGGGTATCACCCATTGTGACAAGCAGGTAATCATACTGCCCGTTCTTTATAAAATCCATTGCAGCCAGCACTGCCCCGCCTGTGCCGTTCAGTTCCGGTTGTTCATAATATGAAATACCATATGCATTTGTTGCCTTTATCACATCATCCTTCCTGTGGTTAACCACAAGGGCTCTTGGCCCGGAAGGAAGTTTATCAAGAATATTGAGTAATATGGGTTTATTCCCCTGATAAGCATCATCTCCGTCCGGTTCAAGCGGAAGTAAAGTCTTATTGCCGTCATAGTCCTTCATCCTGCTGCCTTTTCCTGCTGCGAATACCAGTGATGCAATCTTCCTGTTGTTATCCAAATTTGATTCTCCTTGTTATTGAATTATGTTATGTCAGAGAGACGGGTTTAAAACCCGTCTCTCTGACACCTGTTGCAAAATTTAGATGATAGCCAGTTTACAATCATTTATATAAAATGTAAATTCATGGATTATTATGTTTAACGAACTGACCATACAGCAGTTATGCGCGCTCGATTACAACCGGAACATGGTTGTCACCTCGGGACCGGGTGCAGGCAAAACCCGAATCTTGAGCTACCGGTTTTGTTTTATATTGCTTACCGATGATACAGTGTCTCTTCCACAGATCCTGACCCTGACGTTTACTGAAAAGGCGGCGGAAGAAATGAAGGGCCGTATATATGATATGCTCATCCGGCTGGACAGAAGACTCAGTGAGCGGGATGATGAAGAACTGAGACACAGGATAAGAAAAGCAAAGGACCAGTTCGATAAAAACAGGATATCAACAATACATTCATTCTGTGCGAATCTTCTGAAGGAACACCCCGTTGAATCGGGCATCGACCCTCACTTCAGAATTGTCCAGGGTTTCCGTCAGAAAGCGCTGCTGGATAATGCCATTGAGAATGCCATGGCAGCAATCTGGGAGGAAAATAATAACAGACTGATCCCTCTGCTGCGCTCCTTTGGCGGGAAAAACAATCTGTTCAGGGCTGTTCGGGGCCTGACTGAAAATTCATCGGCATTTGAAATGGTGACCGGAACCTCAAACCGCCTTTTCAATATAAAAAACTGGAAGCGCCAGGTCTTCCTTGATTATTGCCTGTATATAAAGGACAGGATTGTCTTCCCTTATATGAAAGGGATTAAAGATCTCGATAATAAAAATGACACTGTGGAAGGTCTGAATAATCTTTTTAACAGATGGCATTCTTCCTGTGAGGAAGAGGATGAATTTTATGACATTCCGGCGCTGTTCAGGGAATTAAGGACACTGTCAGAAAAAAGCAATAGGACAAGGAAGATATGCAGTGTAAACATGGGGCTTAGGACACTGTCATATATTGACATGATCGAAGAACATTTCCCTGATATTTTTCTTGAGGATAATCCCGATTCAATATTCGAGAAAGAACTGGGATTTTTTATTAATGCAGTAAAGGTTTCGATAGAAAGATATACAAAAGAAAAAGAAAAAATAAACAGCCTGGATTTTTCCGACCTTGAAACAAAGGCCCTTATGTTTCTAAATAAGATGCTGGCAGGCAGGGATTTTTCTCATCTTAAAAAGATTCAGAACAGATACAGATATATAATGGTGGATGAATTCCAGGATACAAACAGGATACAGTGGGATATCATCAGATCTCTCTGCCTTGATACGGGTAAGGCCGAGTGCAATTCACTTCTCCCGGGCAAGATATTTGTTGTGGGAGACAAAAGACAGGCGATCTACAGGTTCCGCGGCGGAGACGTAACAGTGTTTGAAAGGGTCAACAAAGAGATAAAGGATTCAAACGCTGATCCTGTACCGCTGTTCTGGCAGTCAGAAAGACTGTCCGGCAGGATAAAGGAAATTGACGGGGAATTTGATCCCGGTATCCAGAGGAAACGATTTGAATTCCTTTCAAATACCGAACAGGAAAAAATCCTTAAAGGAGATATATACCTGCCCCATAATTTCAGGAGTGATGCCAATCCCATTGCCTTTTTCAACAGGACCTTTGATGAGATATTCAGTAATAAACATGCAGGTGAAATAAAAAATTATGAGACTGCTCCAAGAGATATCCATATGCCTGATGATAAAAAAAATGCCGAGGGTAAAGGATCTGTTACCATATTAATCCCATCCGGGATATCCGGCAAAGGAAATCAGGCTGAGGTCGAGGCCGCAGTGATAACCGATTTGATCGAATCCATCCTTGGCAGGCACGGGACAGACTGTTATGAATATTCAACCTATTGCGATATCCGAAAGAGGCTTGAAAACAGGGAGCGGGCAATAGGTATCCTTTTTTATGCCTTTACCCATATCAAGACATATGAAAATGTGTTGAGAGAGGCGGGGATTCCTTTTGTCCTGCACAGGGGCAAGGGATTCTACAAGAGCAGCGAGGTAATAGAGATGCTTCAGCTGCTTAAATTTCTTACGGATGAAAGACAGGGAATTTCCTTGCTCGGATGCTTAAGAGGACAGATATTCGGGTTGAGTGACCCGGAAATATTTGATCTTTTCTATAATAAAAAAAATCCGTCCTTTGGACTGAAAACTTCCGAGAATCCCTATATAAGGAAAGTCAGCCGCCAGCTGGAATCATGGCGGCTTTTATCGACCAGGCTTCCCATAACCGAGCTGATACGAACAATAATCTCGCAACGTTCCCTGATAGCCTCCTACTCGGCTCAACCCAGGGGGGGCCAGAGCCTGTTGAATATGGAAAAACTGATAGATATAGCCAGAAAATTCCAGAATGAAGAAAACGGCTCTTTGCGGGAGTTTGTGGGGTACTGCCTTGAAATGGCAGACAGGGATGAAGATGAGGGAGAAGCAGTTCTTGCTTCCGGGGAGAGCAGTTCTATTTCACTGATGACAATACACGCAGCAAAGGGACTTGAATTCCCCATGGTAATCCTGCCTCAACTGGACCGGAGGATTCCTCTGAATCCCGGGTCCGGAAAACCCATTAGACTTTTCATGTCTGAGAGGGCTGAACCCTTTGAATGGAACAGGAAAGAAGGTGAAATTCCTGTATGGCCTGTCGAGATACCCGCTTTTGAATACCGGAAAAAGTGGAGCCCCATCGGGCACCTCCTTATGGACAGGAACAGGCTCGAAGATATGGCCGAAAACAGAAGGGTGTTTTATGTAGGATGTACAAGGGCGGAAAACCATCTTGTCCTTATTGGTGCAGGTGATGAGAAAAAAACAGGTGATAAAAAAACTTTCCTTACTTCCGATGACTACAGAGAACGTGCAGATATTAATCAGCTCCTGTCGGATATTTATGATGCGGATGAAGAAGGCGGGGAAGGGCACAGAAAAAGCAATGAAAAGTTTTGTCCTGTTTTCAAAAGATGCCCGGTAAAGGTCAGTCCCTTTCACGGCATTGATTATGCCCCTGAAAAACCGGACAGGGATTCCTTTGGCATTTATGATGATGATATTAAAAAACTGGATATGACCGATCCTGTAGAATCAACCCCTTATTTCCAGCTAAGTTTCACATCTGTTCATATTTTCATGAAATGCCCTGTTCGATTCTATTATAACTCTGTGTTAAAACTGAAGGAGGGGGGGTATTCGTCAAGTGATGCGGATGAAGATTACAATGAGGATAATGCAGAAAACCGGCAGGATGCCGGGGAATATGATTCAAAGGATGCACTGTTTACAGGTAATTTTATTCACAAGTACCTGGAAAAACACAAATTCGGTAACCCTTTTGATAACAGCTTATTTGAGTATGTAAAAAAGAGAATAAATCCTTCAGACTGCAATATAGATTTCTGCCTGGAAAGGGCTGAAACACTGCTCAGGCAAACGGTCAATGATAAAAAATTATTAGAACTGATAGCAGGCAAAAGAGGATATGCCGAGATACCTTTCCTGACAAGCGCCCTCCCTGGTGTAGAGTTCAGGGGGGTAATGGACAGGATATTCAAGACCTCTGAAACGGGCCTCTGGTCTATCATCGACTGGAAAAGCAATACCATAGGAGAAAAGGACCCTGATCAGGTAATTATAGAAAACGGCTATGATATCCAGCTTGCCTTTTATAAATGGGCCATTGAAAAAATACTGCATGAAAGAGTGGATAAGCAGTATATCTACTTTTTAAGCCGGGGGGCCTTAATGGAGTGCAACTGGCAGGGCGATCCTCTGGATATTTTCTCCTGCATCTCATTAAAAATGGATGAGTTCGAGAAAAACAGCGGATGGCTGATGGACCTCGAAACAGTTAAAAAACAAGGTTCGGAATGCCGGTTTTGCGGATATCTTGATAATGTCTGCAGGTAAACCTACCCCTTGATTACCCCAATCGGTCTCAACCGTGCAACCTTTCTGGCAAGCCCTGCCTGATGAACAGCCTCAACGACCTGCGAAACGTCTTTATATGCCTCGGGCATCTCTTCCTTGAGGGTATGTTTACCGCCGGCCTGTACAAAAATCCCCTTTGCTTCAAGCTCCTTTTGAATGGATCTCCCCTGTGCCTTTTTTATGGCAGTGCTCCTGCTCAGTGTGCGTCCAGCGCCATGGCAGCTGGAACCGAAACTCTGCTCCATTGCCCCGTGTTCTCCTGCCAGTACATATGAAAAGGTGCCCATGTCTCCGGGGATCAGTACTGGCTGACCAGTGTCTTTAAATATATCCGGCAGGTTTTCATGCCCGGGCGGGAAAGAACGTGTGGCGCCTTTCCTGTGAACGCAGAGAAGCGTTTTTTTATTGTTCACCATATGATGCTCAATCTTGATAATATTATGGGAAACGTCATACAGGAGAGACATGCGCAGGGCCCCGGGGTCCGTGCCAAGTGCCCTTAACATGGATTCATGGGCAAGGTGCATCAGGATCTGCCTGTTTGCCCAGGCGTAATTTGCTGCACATGCCATCGCCGAAAGATATTTCCTTCCTATATCCGATCCTATCGGGGCACATGCAAGCTGCCGGTCCGGAAGAGAAAAACCCGGAATCTGCGGTTTCTCCGACATTTTTTTCAGGAAATCATCACATATCTGATGCCCGAAACCCCTTGACCCTGTGTGCAGGAACACTGTGATCATACCTTCGTGGAGATTAAAACGATCCGCGGTTTTCTTATCATAAATATCATCAACAACCTGGATCTCCAGAAAATGATTCCCGGAACCAAGGGTTCCCAGTTGATCAAGTCCCCTTTTAACCGCCCTTTCACTAAGGATATCAGGGTCTGCACCTGACATTGTCCCGCAGTCCTCTGTTTTTAACAGGTCTTCCCTGCTGCCATACCCTTTTTTTACTGCCCAGGCAGCCCCCTCCGAAGCAACCATTGCCTCATCTCTTTTGGAAAGCCTGATTTTTCCGCCTTTGCCGACTCCCAGCGGAATATCCCTGTATAGTGACAGGATCACATCCCGGATATAAGGCGTTATGTCGCTGGCAGTAAGATCTGTGGTCATAAGGCGGCAGCCGCAGTTTATATCATAGCCCACGCCTCCTGGAGAAACGATGCCATCATCCAGCTGAAAGGCTGCCACGCCTCCGATAGGAAATCCGTAGCCCCAGTGTATGTCAGGCATGGCAAGCGAATAGCCCACAATGCCCGGGAGGGTACTGACATTGGCTACCTGGTTTATACTTTGCCCCTCCCTTACCTCATCGATTAACTGCGGGCTGGAAAATATCATTCCCGGGACTCTCATATTACCTGTTTTTGGAATGAGCCAGCGATTGTTGTCGATTTTTTCGATTTTGACTTCCATAATCGCCTTTACAGATCAAATATTACCTTTGCGGTCCAGAGACCTCTTTTTTCCTTAACTTCAATCTGATGATATGTAACTGCCTTGATTTCTCTTAAATATTCATGATGCCGGGTATCATATTCCATGGCAGTCAGGTTTGCACTGATTTTATTCCGGTTTATGGAGTTGATATAAATACCGGTTACAACCAGACCTTCCCCTTCAAAGAGATAGAGAATTTCCGACAGCCATTTGACCATAAGATCGGCAGGATCGTTTCCGGAAACCGAGATCTCTATTCTATTGCCGGTCTCAGGGGCTTTATTATCGACAAGCTGTTCCATAAGTGCCATTCCGGCGTGTCTGAAAAGCTCTTTAAAGGAGTTACCTCTGATCAATATGCCAAGATCGGCTGTATGACTGAAAAGACTGTAAAAATTTGATTTATTTGGCATTTATTTTAAAGTTAAAAAAAATTACTTTTAAAGCATTTTTTTAGTTGCTTTTATATCTATGATATATTATTGGAAAAATATTACATATATTGAGTATAATATAACAATTATTGATTTGGAATTTCAGATCATATGTTTTTAAGTTTTTTTATCATTTGCCGATTATTATATTGTATTTAATAGTTGATGTGTACGATAATAATTAATATTGATTAAGTACCACGCCCCAGGACCTTGCTTTCAAAGATTAAGTCATTATATTTGTTATACAAGCATCAAGCCAGGGAGTCTCAATAAGAGACAGATTTTTTGTATGAAAAAACACCGTAATTACGAACAGAATAGATAGAGATCCTTTCTCAGGCCTTGGCCTCAAAACGGTTTTTCATAGTAGAGATAAAATACAATTCTTGAGTAATTTTTTATTATCAACTGTCCTAACGGGTTTAACCATTAGGACCACTAGGCAAAAAAAAATTTAATTTTCAGAATTCGGGAGGGAATATGAAAATGGAATGTGTTTTTTGCGGTAAGAAAGTGCCTGTTGAGGGAAAGATCAGCAGGCGGGATGTGTGTCCCCACTGTCAACGTGACTTGCGATGCTGCAAACAATGTAAATTTTTTGATCACCACGCTTATAACGAATGTAGAGAAGTGATGGCAGAAAGAATTTCAGACAAAGAACGGTCAAATTTTTGCGATTACTTCGTGGTAAAGGGCTCAAAGGAAATCAGCGGAGTTCTTAGCCGGACCAGAGAGGCGAAGGAAGCCCTCGAGGCGCTTTTCAGAAAGTAAAGGCAAACCTTATTTTATAATTACAGATCTCTCACTGCGCTGAGTAAATCCATGGTCGTAATGATTCCTATAAGGGATTCATTGCGGGTCACAAACACCCTGTGTATTCGACCTCTCAGCATGGCATCTGCGACATCCTGTATCTTCGTGTATTCATTTACATTGAATGTTACAGGTGTCATTATTTCGCCTACTGTGACAAGGGATTGAGCATCGATCCGGGAAGATTCTATTTCCGCCGGAGAGTACTGCCTTTCGGATGGATGTATGTAGCATTCTTCCTGATAATCAGGAGCGGAATTGACACCCGGCATACTTGTTTGCCTGACAAGATCAGTCATTGATACGACACCCAGCAGTTTGTTGTCATCTGAAATTACCGGCGCGCCTGAGATCGAATTTGCACAAAGAAAATCAGCCAGTTGGCCAATTGACCAGTCCGGTCCAACGAAGAGGACATCCGGATTCATAATATCTTTAGCCATAAGATTAACCATTGCAGCCCCCATTTTGAAAAGGTAAACAAATGATTAGTTTTAAAACGAGCTTGCGCCCGCCTGTTTTGGCAAACATCAGAATTAAAAATAATTAAAATTATAAAATAACTTTGCCCCTTATTCAATGGATGTTTCAAAAAAGGTTTTAAATGCCCTGTAAGTCATGTAAATATCCCCTTTGTGCGTAATTTCAAAAGGAGAATGCATTGCCAGCACCGGCGCCCCGCAGTCGATAATCTCCATACCGTAAACCGCAAGAAATTTTGCCACAGTTCCTCCTCCGCCTTCATCAACCTTGCCGATTTCGCCTGTCTGCCAGCAAACACCTGATTCATTCAGTATCTTCCTTAACCAACCTATATATTCGGCATTGGCATCGTTTGCCCCGTATTTTCCTCTGGATCCGGTAAACTTGGTTATACATACACCATATCCGAGTCTTGCGGCGTTTCTTTTTTCATGCACTTCCTGGAAGTCAGGATCAAGTGCTGCATTTGTGTCTGCAGAAAGTGCCCGCGAATTCGCAAGCGTTTTATAGACACCGTGGGTACCGGGGTTTGACCCCATTTTTATCATGATATCGTAAATGATTGATTCAAGAAACTTGGATTTTACACTGGTAGAGCCGTCGCTTCCGATCTCTTCCTTATCCACGAACAGGGCAACAGCTGTTTTATCAGGCCTTTTCGAATCTATTAATGCCTTCATGCTCGTAAAGGCGGATGACCTGTCATCCTGTCCGTATGCGCCTGTAAGGGAGCGGTCCCAGCCCACATCCTTTGCATCTCCGGCAGGTACGACTTCAAGTTCAGCGCTTATCAGGTCTTCTTCTGTCATCCCGTAGGCATTATGGAGAAAATCAAGGATCGCCAGCTTGAAGCGGTCTTTTTGATCTTTGCTGCCAATGGGAAGACTTCCTATGAGTACATTAAGCTTTTCGCCGGTAAATGCTTCGCTGACTTTTTTCTCGTTCTGTACATTTTGAGAAAGGTGGGGAAGCAGATCAAGTATGGTAAACACCGGGTCTTTATCATTTTCTCCTATCGTGATATCAATGTTTTTGCCGTCAGCCTTGACGATTCTGCCATGTATAGCCAGAGGGCGGGAAAGCCATTGATATTTTTTTATTCCGCCATAATAGTGGGTTTTAAAAAAAGTCAGGTCAATGTCCTCATAAAGCGGCCTCTGCTTGAGGTCAAGCCTTGGGGCATCTATATGTGAAACGATCAGCCTTATTCCTTTTTCTATGGGGAGTTTTCCGGGTTTAACAAGGGCAATGGTCTTTTCATGTAATATTGCAAAACATGGCCCGGCAGATTTTGTGCCGGATGATTCTGAAAATCCGTTTTTCAGTGCCATGTCACGGATGAAAGATACTGCTTCCCGTTCTGTCTTAACCTTCCCTAAAAAGTCTTTGTAGCCTTCTCCAAACTCAAATATCTTTTTCCTGTCGGATTCTTCTATTCTATCCCATACAAGTTCAGGTTCATATGTAAGCAGTGTGTGCATGTCTTTTACATTCCCGGAGGCTTTTTTTGCGGGCATACTCTCTTATATCCTTTCAATTTGATTTCATAGGCTGATTATATATTATATCTATACAAATTATCCTTTGTGCAAAATTGTAAGTCAATATCTTTTGCCCTTTCTGGACATGATTAACTGTCTTGTGGTATCTTCACCCGGAAAATGCCTGTTTCCGGATGGCACTGACTAACCTGATGAAAAATAGTCTCATATAGAAAGTTTGATTAATAAGATACCGGTTTTACTCAGGAGATACTGATGAATAATGACTTTAAGGTTGTTTTGAGCTGGCTGATAGATAAATTTGTAAATAATGAAAAACAGGATACCCGCGGTGAAGAAGATATGCCGATCATGCTTACAATTGCCTTTCTTGCTGCATTGACCGAAGGTGACAGTCAAAATCAAAAAAAGTCCACCGGGTTTTTATCAAAGGAAAAAGGATCGGCGCAGTGGGGCGGTGTTGCGGATTTCTATCTCAAGGGTATAGAAGGAATAAAAAAGGAAATAGAAAGAGCCTTTCGTGATGATGAATATTTTAATAACAGACTGAAATCCCTTGCGCAATGGGTGAGAGACGGGAATCATAATCTCAGCGGTCATGAGATGGTGGAACAGGTATGGTCGGTCTTTTTCCCTGAAGGGTGCAACATTTTCTCAAAAGAGGCCGAAGCAGTAGAATCCCTGAGAAAAAAGAGGCGAATAAAAATAAGAGAATTTAGTGATAACCCGATAAACCATCCCGCGGAAGAGATCATTTTTACTTCCAACATACTCCTGACTGTCCCTCCTGCCGGTATGGCTATCGAAAATTTGACCGTAAGCAAATCGGTAAAAGACAGACTGGCAGATATCATAAATGAGGACCAGATATACTGGTATGATCATCCCATACAGATTGGGGCGAAGAACGAAAACAATGAGTTTTTATATGGGCTTCAAGGCCTTGAAGAGGCCCTTCGATTTGAAAAAAACAGGGGGAATCTTCCCGGCAGCAGTAAAACAGTCTGCCTCCTGTCTGTTTCGGCAACACATAATGGTATCCATGAAATTACAAGGCCCTATCTTGAGGATGTCCTGGCCGGTTCGGATGAGCTTGACAGTCTGGATGTTTATGTCTTCACCGAAGCCGATACACAGGATATGATAAAAGAGATTATCATCCCTGCGGCAGAAAGTTTTCTCAACCGTGATGCTTCCGGGCTGACAGATATCTTTGGCGTGGATGGTGAATATGGGCGCCATTACAGTTTTTTAAAGGCAGTTGCCCTTTTCTGGAATGTGCTGATAGATGACAGGGTCAGGGCCACTTTTAAAATCGACCTTGATCAGGTATTTCCCCAGGATGAACTGGTAAGAGTGACCGGGAAATCGGCTTTTGAACATTTTATGACAAACCTCTGGGGTGCCTGTGGAACCGACTCATCCGGAAATCCTGTTGAACTTGGTATGATAGCCGGTGCCCTGGTAAACGATTCCGATATAATAAAAGGGCTCTTTCTTCCGGATGTCTCCTATCCTTCAAAAAAAATCAAACCGGATGAAGCCGTCTTTTTCAGTCAACTCCCGCAGGCGCTTTCTACTGAAGCGGAAATGATGACAAGATATGGTGAAGACTGCATTATCGATGGAAAGAACGGATGCATTGAAAGAATACATGTTACGGGCGGTACAAACGGAATACTCATTGAAAGTCTCAGGAGACACAGGCCTTTTACTCCCTCCTTTATAGGAAGGGCCGAGGATCAGGCCTATATTCTTTCGACCCTTTTTAATATGAGGGAGCGTCTGGGCTATGTCCACAAGGATGGTCTGATCATGAGGCATGACAAGGAATCCTTTGCAGGGGAGGCAATCAGGTCGGCCCATGTTTCAAAGCTGATAGGTGATTATATACGTATTCTTTATTTCTCGGCATACGGGAAAATTATTTCGGATGATTTAACAAGGTTAAAGAAACTTGTGGATCCCTTTACCGGCTGTTTTATTTCCCGTATTCCAGTCACAGTAGTTTATCTGAGGTTTGCACTCAAGGTAATTGCACTGTATGAAGAGGGGAAGAGGGATGAGGCGTCTGAATTTATACTGTCCGGCGCAAAAAGAATTGCCAGCGCTATTGAATTTTCAATGGGAAGAAGTTCAGAGCTGAAGAAACAGTACGAAAGGGAGAGAAAGGCATGGAAGCTATTTTATGACACGATGTCTGCTATTGAGGACAGTATACATACCGAAAACCGGTTGGGCCTGGAGCTAAAGCGAAAAGCAGGCAGAATAGTGAACAGGTGCATGTTAAAGAAAAGACAGGGAAGGCATAAATAACTTGGAATATATAGAACGAACCTACCGGAATAAAATAAAAACCAGGGACCTTGATACTTTTCATGTTGCGGTAAAGGAAACGGATTTATGGATAAGCGCACGCGGCGTATATAAAAAAGAAACAGAGGATATAGTCCATAACCTGAGGTACAAACTGGAAAGTTATATCCGGACCCATCCCGAATTTCTTACCACGCTTGAACCCTGCCCTGATGATCCCTATGCACCAGGAATTGTCCGTGATATGATCGCATGTTCGAAAAAAGCTGGTGTCGGCCCGATGGCATCCGTGGCCGGTGCTGTGGCCCAGTACGTTGCATCAGGGCTTAAAGGATTATCGGATCAGATCGTAATAGAAAACGGCGGGGATATCTACATGAACGTGTCAAAAGATGTTACTGTCTCTATTTTTGCAGGGGTATCCCCTTTAAGTGACAGGGTCGGTATTGTTATTCCCGAAAGTATGATGCCTGTCGGTGTTTGTTCTTCATCAGGCAGGATAGGGCATTCCCTCAGTATGGGGAACTCGGATGTTGTCTGTGTCATCTCCCGGTCTGCAGTACTTGCAGATGCCGCAGCAACCGCCCTGGGAAATAAAATTAAAACAAAAAAAGATCTCCGTAAGATCTCCGAAGAAGCCGGCACCATTGACGGTGTGCTTGGCGGAGTTGCCATCCTGGATGATGAAATGACAGCCTGGGGAGAGGTAGAGCTGAAGGCATTGGATGCCTGATGTATTAATCCTGATCTTATAATCAGTGTCCTCCGATAACTGCTGTTTTAGTGTGAAGGCAGTCAGCAATCAGTTTTCGGCAAAAGATATTACAGCTGATTAATTTTACGAACCTTGCAGATATAGGATCAAGGATTATCCAGTATAACGCGGATAATATGCCCCGTGAGATAACACACAGCAATGGTGCAGTAACTGATCTTTATTATGATGGAATGGGTTCAAGAGTGAAGAAAAGCGTGGATAGCGGAAGCGGCGCAGTTGACGCCTATTATATAGGTGATCATTTTGAGGTAAAGGGCGGCATGGCCCGGAAGTATATTTTCGCCGGAAATCTCAGGATTACCCAGATAGTAGGGGGTACGCTTTCATATTTCCATAAAGACCATTTACGCAGTTCAACTGTCATGACCGATAGTTCCGGCAGTGCGATTGAGACTACAAGTTACATGCCGTTTGGAAGTGTAAGGAGTCATTCCGGAACAGATACATCCGACTACAGATTTACGGACCAGGAACTCGATGCAGAGAATGGACTCTACAACTACAATGCACGGCTTTATGATCCTTTCATTGGCAGGTTCATATCTCCGGATACGATAGTTCCGGAACCTTATAATCCCCAATCGCTGAACAGGGACTCTTATTGCTTTAACAATCCTTTGATCTATGTTGATCCTAGTGGGAATTATAATTCAACTCCAGGTGTTTATGCGCCTGGTACTAACCCCTGGAGTAGTGTGGATTGGTGGAATAGCGTCGAAGGCAACCCTCAAATGATTAATTTTTGGGGACCTGTAGCTGGTCTTCGTGCTTACGCTGATCAAATGGATCAACAATTTCGTTTTCGTACAGCTACTGTAACATTAGAGCAGTTAATCGGTCCAGACGGAAAAGCATACGGGGATACAACGACTTCAGTAGAAGTAGACCTGATACGGTCTTTATCTAATATTGATCAATTCATGTGGGATATGAATCGGAACTCTACTCTGAATAATAATCCGGGAGGGAATTCAGGCGTAACTGGGGGAGCCGTAAGAACGGTAGGTGGTGCTAATAATTATGTAGCTTCTGAAACTTATAAAGAATTAAGAAGAAAAATTAAAAACCAAATGTTTGGTGCAGGACAGATTAAAATTGCTTTCCCTAACAGGTCGGGTGGTTGGGAAGCGTTAACAGCAGGTGGGGATTTAATTACTACGCATGTTAAATTAATTTCGTATACACCTTTGGTTGGTCCTTTTGGTGCACCAGTTGTAATAGGTGTAGGCGCATTTGGAATACTTACAGGAAGTGCCACGATGTATATTGGGCTTGATTTAATGTTTGATATTGAATTTGAACCATATCCCTGGAATATTAAGGAGTAACAGCAATGTTTGATGAATTATCAAAAGACGATCGTAAAAAATTTTATTGGTATTTATTTGTCTCAATGCCCTTAGGAATAATGATAGGACTAATTCTTTCGTTTTTATTAGCTCATCTTATTAACTTTCATGCTAGTTTAGGATTAAAATTTGTACTCGCTTTAACTGTTATTGCAATTTACATATATGGTGCTTTTAATTATTATAGATGGATAAAAAATGGGAAAAAAATTAACTTGGATTAGTTATGGATTGGACATTTTTCTATTTGATCTATTTTGTTACTATGACAATAGGTTCTAGTGCCTATATCATTTTAACAAGAAAAAAACTACTTAGTTTAAACAATAAACTTTTAGTTGTTTCATTATTTATTCAATTTATAATCGTATATAGGATTATTAATAGCCCAATAAGTAATTGTTGGAAAATACTAAATTTTACTTTTTTCCTATTATGCATTTCTTCTGGTCTTATATTGTTATATCTAAACGTTAAGAGGAGACATTTAAAAAGGGACGATCAAATAACTCCTAAGAAGCAGTAATATCAAAGCGGTTGAAGGTTTTATCTTTAACCGCCTTGATGTTTTTAATGGGCGGGTGGCGGGGGTAAGGCTTGAGGGCTTCTGATAATCATTCACCATTATGTAAGAGCATGCAAAAACCGTGATCAGTTTTCTTTTTAACTGGCGCGGTTTTTTTGCTTAAGCGATTACATAATGTGGATTATCAGATGGCCTTCAGCATGGTGGTGGGCATCAAGCGACTGTGAAAAGCACGGGGTCAGCCCTTGACTGTGAGAAGCGCCGATTAAAACCGGCAGGTAACAGGGGATGAAAGTTCCCTATGGTGAAGGACTAACCACCCAGACTTCTTCATGAGAATGCAGTTTGATTTTATCCTGGGCTTTGCGCTGGCTTATGTCTTCCATATCCTCATAAAGAGGCATATCCGGTGTAAGTTGAAAAATCTCCGGATTCTTTTTTAGAATATTTAACAGTTCTTCCCTGACAACCCGCCTGATCATAGGCTCCAGAGTATTAGCCAGATCTTTTATATTTATTTTTTCGGTTTGAGACATAGCATCCCCCTTTATTAACCCTGGGCTTTTTGTTTTAGTTGTTCTTTTTCAATGAATGTATCCAGTAACTGTATAATTTGCCTTTTTTCTTTGGTGTCCAGTTTTTCTATCTGATTAAAACGTCTCCATAGACGCATATCCTTCTTTTTCCCGCTTCCATCCCCATTTTCTACCCCAAGCAGTTGATCGACCGATATCCCCAGTGCCTTTGCCAGTATCGGCAAAACGTGTGTGGGAGGGTATTGAGCCTGCTTCTCATAATACGCGATCATTCTTTGTGAAATCCCTGTTTCCCTGGCAAGGTCACGTTGAGAATATCCGCTTTCTGTCCTCAGGTCTGCCATTCTGTTTCCAAAGGAATCGCTGTTATCTGACTGTTTATTAGTTTTTGGCATGACGTTCCTCTCATATAAAATATCATGCCCTGCATTATATACCATGTTTTTGCCTTTTCCTGCCTTTCCTTAAAAAATAGTTGATATCGTGATACATATCATGTATCGCTCTATGACACAAGCGAAAGACATTGTTTTTTTGAAATACCACAATTTTTGACTTGACAGGTTTTTGGGATAAGGGATTTTCCGGAAGAAAAAAGGCCATCAACTTAAGAACTTTGGCGGGCTCAGTTGATGGCCTGGAAAACAGCTTCAGGGGAATTACTCCCTCTGAAACGGCTTTCTTTTTCTATCGTATCTTCCCTTAAAGTGCAATCCAAAAGAATGAACCCGGCTTCGCGTATCCACCTAAACCCGTTACGGGCAAAACTGGTATCAGGGATGTCTGAACTCAATAAATATCCATATTCAGGCCACAGTACAATCATGAATAACATTGAAAGGGACTGGCAGGATGTAAAATATGTACTGGGTTATTTTAGTAAAAGTTCATCAAAGGCAAGAAAGGAATATGTGAAATTTGATGAGGAAGGTAAGGAGTGTATTCTGTTATTTTTGTGTGAGAGAACTGGGTGAAAGCATGACCGATATCGCAAGATTTTTAGGTGTTTCCCAGCCTGCTGTGGGGTATGCGGTGGACAGAGGAGAGCGGATAGTAAGGAAGAGTGGGATTAACCTGGTAAAGTAACCTTTATTTGTGCAACTGGGAGACCCTAGAATTTAACATTTCCGGTTACACTTTTTCTTACTCTTGCTCCTGATTTTTCTAACAGGGTCAAGCTCAGGATTGAGAACGAGAGTAAGAGCAAGATTAAGAGCAGGAGCAGGAAAAAAAGCCCCTAAAGAATCAACACGCGTGCTTCAAAATCCACGTTTCGGGTACTTTTTCCGGCATTTTGTCCGAAGTTATCTCTATTTCACTTCTATCAAATTTTTTTACATCCTGCGTCAGAGCGAAAAATCATCGGCTTCAGCGATTGGAAAGCCGCATTTTGAGGTCTTATAGTGCATGGGAATCACAACCTTGGGTTTGAGTGCATCAACAAGCTTAAAAGCGCCTTTTGCATCAAGGGTAAAAAAGCCTCCAACCGGTACCAGATGTTTATCTAGAGAAAATACAGCTCTTCGTCCACCTTCGGAGGCCGCTCCCTGAGCAGTTTGTACGTCTTTTCCCCGAAGCTGAACGGGTCTTCCCCTTCAAGAAGATCGCCCATTTCCGCCTCGATCTGTTCCGGGTCTTCTCCTGCCTCCATGCGTGCAAGGGCCTCTTCCATTCCAGGCCCCATGTTGAGGCCCGTCATATCCGAAAGTTTTCTCATAAGATTGGCGGCCTGTCTGGGATCATCCTCGTTGATGTTTTCCGCCTCCTTTGCGAGCATTTCCATTGCCTGTTCGAGTTTTGATTCATCCACGTCCGGCATTGGCATATCGTCAGGCTCATCACCTTTGTGCTTGAGGGTTGCAAATTTTGACATTTGCCGTTCAAGTTTTGTTTTATTGCATTTGGGGCAGGTCGGGGTTTTATCGACATTTACCGAACCTGAAAAGAAATTGAATATCATATGACATCTGCTACAGTAGAATTCATATATAGGCATAACAGCCCCCTGTGTGAATTTATGGTATTTTGAATTGGAATACAAAAAATATATATGTCAGTCAAACCATTTGTTAAAACAGGATTACAACTTGTCTTTTTCATGATATTGCTATAATCTCTCTGAAATTTCTATATTTTGTTATGCAGGTCATAAGACAGCAACGGAGGAATTAATGGAAGTACTTTGGACGCCCTGGCGGATGGAATATATTCTATCGAATGAAAAACAACCCGGATGTATTTTTTGTGCCGGTGATAACAGGGAAAATGACGAAGAACGTCTGATACTGCATGTGGGAAATAAAACAATGGTCATCATGAATAAGTATCCCTATGCAAATGGACACCTGCTTGTCTGTCCTGTCAGGCACTGCTTCGGCCTTGACATGCTGGACGACGAAGAGCGCCTTGACCTCATGAGAAAGGTCAGCAGCACCATTGAGATCCTGAAAAAGGCATTCAACCCCGATGGATTCAATGTCGGCCTCAACCTGGGAAAAGTGGCAGGGGCAGGGGTCGAGGAGCACATGCATTTTCATATAGTGCCGAGATGGAATGGCGATTCAAACTTTATGACAGTTCTCAGCGAAGTACGTTTGATTCCCGAGCATATCCGGGAAACCTATAAAAAACTAAAACCCTGCTTTGAAAATATTTGAAGTAACATGAAATATACTTGTGAATAATGTACGTGAATATAAAATCTATTACGGTGTATCAATTGTCTGAACAGGAGGGATAACACAGTATGAAATATATCAAATTTTTAGTTTATGCCTTAATTATATTTGTGATCGTAGTTCTTCTGGTTCAAAACCATGAAGCATTCAATACAAAGGTAATTTTTAAGGCAGATCTTTTATTTAGTAAATATGAGTCTCCAGAGATAAGTATCTATCTAATATCCGCTATTGCATTTGTCCTGGGTATGGTAATTACATGGGTTTATTTTCTGCTTGAGAGACTTCAGTTGAGAAAACAGATTAAGAGATTGAAGAATGAATCCAGTAAAAAGGACAGTGAGTTGAATTCATTGAGAAATCTGCCAATAATTTCTGATAGGGTAACTCCATCTGTCCATGAGAATGATATGGAATTGACATAAACGGGGACTGAAGAAAAATGTTTGAACAGGTCTGGCAGTATATTGCTGATCCTGGATATATGAGGTTTGAAATTTGCCTTTTAACAGCCTTGATATGCGGTTTTTTAATAGGCTGGTATTTTAAGGCAAAATACAACAATAAAAGAACCCGGAGGTTTGATAAGGGTGATAATGCCTTTTTTAAGGGCATACAATACCTCCTTTCCGATGACCCTGACCATGCAATAGAAGAGTTTGCAAAATCAGTCCAGGTCAATTCGGACACTATCGAGACATATGTTACCCTGGGAAACCTGTACAGATCAAAGGGCGATATAGACAGGGCCATTCATATCAGGAAGACCATTATCCTCAGACAGAATATAGATGAAGGAACAAAGCTCAGGGCACTGTTTGATCTGGGGCTCGACTATAAAAAAGGCGGTTTTCTTGATCGGGCCCTCGATGCGTTCTTGAATGTCCTGAAAAAACAGCCGTCGAATTTATCCACACTGGAAGAACTGGAAAAAATCTACGAGGAGATGAAGGACTGGGAAAGCGCCTTTTCCATGCGTCAGAAAATCGCAAAGCTTTCAAAAGGCGATCACAGTCATATACTGGCTCATCATAAAACAGAGGCCGGAAAAGTCCTGTTTGAAAAGGGCGATATTGCAAAGGCCAGGTCAACGCTGAAAAAAGCTATTTCCATCAATAAGGGCTGTATTGATGCCTATCTCCACCTGGGGGATCTTTTTATGTCCACCGGTGATTTTAAGCAGGCCATGTCTACCTGGAGGCGTATCGTAAACATATCTCCCCGGTTGACCTTTCTTGCCTACAGGAGACTGGAGAGTGCACATAATAAATTGCAGGATGTGAAACTGATCGAGAATTTTCTAAGGGATTGTGCACAGTTTAATCCTGACGCATTTACACACCTGGCTCTTGCACGATATATGTACAGGGAAAAAAAATATGACGAGGCAGTTGAGGAATTGAAAAGAGCCCTTGATCTGAACCCGTCCTTCTGGGAGGCCAGAAAATTCATGGGTGAAATCCTGCTGGAAAGAGGTAAATCGGGTGAAGCCCTGAGCGCATACAGTGATCTTTTATCACATCTGAATATACGCTATCTTGAATTTCAGTGTACCAACTGCGGGTTTCAACCCGGTGATCTCCAATGGCAATGCCCTCAGTGTAAAAAGTGGGATACTATTACCCTGGTTGATTCCGGCTTTAAAGGAAGGCAGTCGGCTTCAGGGCCAAAACTGTTTCTAAAAGAGACCTTTGAGCATGGTAACGGAGAAAAATGATGAACGAAATGACACCTATGCTCAGACAATTTTTTGATATCAAGGGCACTTATCCCGATTGTATCCTTTTTTTCAGGATGGGAGATTTCTATGAGATGTTTTTTGAGGATGCCGAAAAAGCCTCGAAAATACTCGGGATTACACTCACATCAAGGGGCTCGTTTAACGGCAGCAAAATTCCCATGTGCGGGGTGCCGCACCATTCATCAAGATCATATGTGGCCAAGCTGATAGAAAACGGCTGCAAGGTAGCGGTCTGTGAACAGGTGGAGGATCCTAAAAAAAGCAAGGGTATTGTAAAGAGGGATGTAATACGCGTAGTAACACCCGGTTCGGTCGTGGAAGAGATGGATATAGAAAACGACCGCAACCTTTACATGGCGGCTGTTTCCAGTGGTGACAGCACCTATGGTCTTGCACACGTGGATCTTACCACGGGCGATTTCCGGGTAACGGAGGTAAGAGAATGGCGCGAGTTGTTCGATGAGCTGGGAAGGATAGAGCCGGCGGAGCTGCTGATTTACGACTCCGATCCGTTGCTTGAAAACAGGGATCTTTCCAGGTACAGGATTGAGGTGTTGAAGGAGGCCGAACATGAAAGGGGCAGGGCGGAGGATATCCTTAAGGAACTGCTCGGTGTAAAATCCCTGGCAGGTTTTGGGTGTGATGGCATGAAAGAGGGGATAGATGCAGCCGGTGCCATTGCCCAATATCTCAGGAAAACCCAGAAGGGTAACCCTGATCATATCAGGGAAATAAAAACCTACCATCTGGGCGACTATATGTTTCTGGATGAGTCTACCACCCTGAGTCTCGAACTGTTTGAGACTATGCGAAGAAGATCTTCAAAGGGATCATTATTCAAGATCCTTGAAAAGACCGTTACACCCATGGGGAGCAGACTTTTAAAGAGATGGATAGGTTATCCCCTAGTAGATCTGAACCTTATTAAGAAACGGCTCGCAGCCGTGTCAAATTTTCGTGATGACCGGATTTTCAGGGAGGATGTAAGGGAACAACTGGACGGCATATATGATATCGAAAGACTCAACGGAAAGGTTTCACTTGGCCGGGCAAACGCCAGAGATCTGGTGGCGCTCAAGGCATCTGTCATGAAACTTCCGTCCATAAAAAGCCGCCTGGTCAGTTCGACAAGCGAGCTGCTGTCGGATATAGCCGAAAACCTGGATACCCTCAATGATGTTGCCGGGATAATCGAAGAGGCAATACGTGAAGAGCCGCCTGTTTCATTGAGGGAAGGGGGCTTTATAAAAGAAGGCTACAATGAGGATCTGGATGAGCTGATTTCGATTACCAGGCACGGGAAAAAGTGGATAAATGAGCTAGCAAGAAAGGAGCAGGAGAGGACCGGTATTCCCAAACTCAAGATAGGATACAATAAGGTCTTCGGATATTTTATCGAGATAACAAAGTCCAATATTCACATGGTGCCGGATGATTATATCAGGAAGCAGACCCTGGTGAACTGTGAAAGATACATTACCGAATCGCTCAAGGAATATGAAGAAAAGGTCCTGGGGGCGGAAGAAAAACGCGTTGAGCTTGAATTCAGTATCTTTGAAGATGTCAGATCAAAAATAGCACTGGAAAACCACCGTATAAAGGATGCTGCCGCAAGGATCGGTGCAATTGATGCGCTGGCAGGTCTGGCAGAGGTTGCCGAGGCAAACGGCTATGTGTGCCCGGAAGTGAATGAGGAAGGCGTTATCAATATTATAGACGGCAGGCACCCTGTCATTGAGCAGACTGTAAGGGAAGAGGATTTTGTTCCCAATGATATATATCTGGACGACTCGGAACAGCAGATCATGATCATCACTGGCCCTAATATGGCCGGCAAGTCAACAATTTTGAGACAAACTGCCCTTACTGTGCTGATGGCGCAGATGGGTTGTTTTGTGCCGGCTTCAAAAGCCGTGATAGGTATGGTGGACAGGATCTTCACCCGTATAGGTGCTTCGGATGATCTTACAAGGGGGCAAAGTACGTTCATGGTTGAGATGGATGAAACAGCAAACATCCTCCGGCATGCCACCCCAAAAAGTCTTGTAATACTGGATGAGATAGGGCGTGGCACGAGTACCTACGACGGATTAAGCATTGCATGGGCGGTCGCCGAGGCCCTCCATGATATGGATGACAAGGGTGTCAGGACCATTTTTGCCACCCATTATCATGAACTGACAGAACTGCTCTCGACAAAATCAAGGGTCCGGAACTTTAATGTCGCGGTAAAGGAGTGGAAGGATAAGATAATATTCTTGAGAAAAATGGTCCCGGGAAGTACAAGCAGAAGTTATGGAATACAGGTCGCGAGGATTGCAGGTATCCCGGAGAAGGTTATTGAACGGGCAAAGGAGATTCTCAATAATCTTGAAACTGAAGACATTGACGATCTTGGAAGACCCAAAATAGCACAATCAAGCGGGAAAAATATAAAGAATGAGGGTGCCCAGCTTAATCTGTTCGGCAACAGCGAAAGCCGGATAGCAAGATGGATCAGGGATATGGATATTTCAGGAATGACACCCCTTGAGGCGCTGATAGAACTGGATAAACTCAAAAAATTTGCGGACGGTTTATCATGACAGGTTTTTCGCGTCAAAGAATTTTATCATCTGTGCTGCTGGCATTTTTATTATGCCTTGTTTTTTCATCTGCGGCACAGGAATGCCATGCCTCTTCAGCCGAAACCCTGCTGAAAAGGGCAGACAGTTGCAGGAGAACATTGTTCCGGTCAACGAAACGCATGAATTACAGGAATAACTGGACTGGTTGTATCGAACAGTATCAAAAAATATATAATAATTATCCGAAAAGCGATCAGGCAGCCTGGGCCATGTTTCATGAAGCGGGGATGCTCCTTGAATTAAGCAGATATTCGGGGCAGGACAAGGACATGGACGATGCTCTTGCACTTTATGGAAGGATTACGAAAGAATATCCGGACCATCGGCTGGCTGATGATTCCCAGTATAAGATGGGGGAAATATATTACACCCGTAAAAAGGACATAACCCAGGCCTACGTGGAATTCCTGAAGGTGGACATCAAATATCCTTCAGGAGATATGCGGACCAAGGCAAAGAAAATGATGGACAAACTGTCTGCATTGCTGAATGAAAAACAAAAACATGAAGAAAAACCGGAGACAGGTATTTCTTCACCCGTTCAGCAATTAACTGCTGTAAAGGATATACGTCACTGGTCTACACCAAGTTATACCAGGGTAGTAATCGATCTGGCCAAACCGGTCGAGTATCAGGACCATCTACTGAAAAAAGATCCTGATCTCAACAAGCCCAGGAGATTATATCTGGACCTGAAAAATACACGTGTTGGAAAAGAAATAGATGATGAAATACCGATCAAGGACGGTCTGTTGAGGACAGCCAGGGCAGGCCAGTACAGTCCTGATACTGTAAGGGTGGTCCTGGATATAGAAAGTATCAGCGGATACAAGGTTTTCAGGCTGCATGATCCCTTCAGGATAGTCGTGGATGTTCAGGGCAATAATACTGATAACGAAAAGAAAGAGCAGAAGACCCCTGCAAGGAAAGCCGGAAAGGGCATACTCAAACCGACAAGACCTGATGAGACAGTGTCTCTTGCCAGACAGTTGGGCCTGAGTGTTAAAAGGATAGTACTCGATCCCGGGCATGGGGGGAAAGATCCGGGGTGTTCCCTGCCGGGCGGAATCAAGGAAAAGGATATAACCCTCGCTCTTGCCAAAAAACTGAAAGTAAAAATTGAAAAAGAGCTTGGGTGTGAAGTCCTGATGACAAGAACCACCGATGTGTTTATCCCTCTTGATGAAAGAACAGCATTTGCAAATGTTAAAAAGGCTGATCTCTTTATTTCACTCCATGTCAATGCACATAAGCAGACTAAAATTCACGGTATTGAAACCTATTTTTTAAACATGGCAACAGATAAACAGGCTGTAATGGTTGCCGCTAGAGAAAATGCAACATCCGAAAAGAATATCAGCGATCTTCAGTCAATCCTTAATGACCTCATGCTTAATACAAAGATCAGCGAATCAAGCAGGCTGGCATACAAGGTTCAGAACGGAATGATGGATGACATAAAGCAGAAGTATAAGGAATACAGAAGCCTTGGTGTGAAACAGGCCCCTTTCTACGTACTTATAGGCGCAGAAATGCCTGCAATATTGATTGAAACTGGTTTTATTACAAACAGTACGGAAAGAAAGAAACTTTTGAGCGACAATTATAAGAATGTCCTGGCTGAAGGTATTGTCGAAGGAATCGAATCCTACATAAAAAGTATAGATCAGGTCTACATAGGGGGTTGACAGCGATCCTTTTTAACCTGACGCCTCTGTTACTGCGGATAGTATATCCTCTCTGTTGAATGGTTTTTAAATACCCTGTCAACGCCCAATCCATCGGCCATACGCAGATAATGCTCAGGAGAATTTTTTCCTCCCCCGGACATAGCGAAGATTTTTGTGGCAGGAAATTCGCTTCATATCCAGGTTAAATTTATGCAGGGCTCAGCCGCCGATTGTAATTTTTAATTTTGCCAGCTCATCATCAGTGAATATCCTCCCGCATCCGGCACATTTTTTTGTCGACAGATTTATATGCCCACAGGTAGGGCAGGGAATGATTATCTCTTTTTCAGCTGTGCTGCTTTCTTCGGGTTTTATATGGATAGGAAATTTATGTTTACACTTGGGGCATGTTACGGTTATTCCCTTTTCTGTCGCTACTGGAATCTTGGAAGTATCCAGATTATAATTGGCTTTACACCCGGGACATTGCAGTTTCATGGTAATTTACCCTTATGAGTATTACTAATAAAATTAAATATTATTTAACTTCTTGAAATAAATAGCATTTATTAAGTAAAAATACAAGCTATAAAAATAACCCGACTTAATTTTAAAGATATATTGAAAATAATGCAATTTTAAAATTAATTTGTATCACTTAAAAATAAATGATCAGAAAAAAACAAAAAGTATACACCCTTTTTTCATATGAAAATCTTTACTGGTAGGTTACCCTGAATACCTCCTCTATGGTAGTAATGCCATTTAGTACCTTCTGTGCACCGTTCTGCCTCAGGGTCACCATTCCATGTTTCACTGCCTCATGCTTAATGGCATTTGAATCCGAGGTTTTGAGTATCAGGTTCTGAATTGCCTCATTAACGATCAGAAGTTCGAATATTCCCGTCCTCCCTGCATACCCGGTATTCAGGCAGTTCGGACAGCCTGCGCCTCTGTATATCTTCCTCCCATTGAGCATTTCATAGCTTATACCGATCTTTGCAAGGGATTCTTCATCCGGGATGTATTCTTCCCTGCATTTGGGACAGATTACACGAACCAGTCTTTGTGCAAGAATGGCAATAACCGATGAGGTAACCAGGAATGGTTCTATCCCCATATCAATGAGTCTTGTTACTGCACTTGCAGAGTCATTTGTATGGAGCGTTGAAAATACCAGGTGTCCCGTAAGGGCAGATTGAATGGCTATCTCGGCAGTTTCCAGGTCCCTGATTTCCCCCACAAGAATAACGTCAGGGTCCTGCCTTACAATGGATCGTAATCCACGTGAAAACGTGAGGTCTATTTTAGGGTTTACCTGGATCTGTCCTACACCATCGAGCTGATATTCTATCGGGTCTTCGATTGTAATAATATTTTTGTCGGTACTATTTATCGTGGAGAGAGCGGCGTATAGAGTTGTTGTTTTCCCGCTTCCGGTTGGCCCTGTAACAAGAAATATGCCATGCGCCGCGTTAATGAGCTCATTAAATTTATTAAGTCTTTCATCTGGCATACCCAGATCGGATACGCTGATAAATATTTTTGTTTTATCCAGAAGCCTTAAGACTACCCTTTCTCCGAATGCGGTCGGAATGGTTGAAACCCTGATATCAATATTCTTGTCTCCTATCCTGATTTCGATACGCCCGTCCTGGGGGAGCCTTTTTTCCGCTATATTCATATCGGCCATAACTTTGATACGAGATATCAGTGCGGATTGAATCTGTTTTTGCGGGGAGATCATGTCATACAGTATTCCATCAAGGCGATACCTGATCTTGAGCCTCTTCTGGGTCGGTTCAATATGGATATCACTAGCCTTGTCTTTTACCGCCTGGGAGAGCATGACATTTACGAGTTTGATTATTGGCGCATCACTCGTATCATCGAGCAGGTCGCCTGCTTCCTGCATCGCTGAAATTATGGAATCCCCGCTTTCATCGCGCATGTCCTGGAGTACCTGCTCTGCTGAATCCCGGCTGCTGTCATAGATAAAGTTGATAGAAGACAGTATTTCCGTCTTTGGTGCAAGGAAAGGCTCTACATCCCTGATACCCAGCAGCAGTTTTAAATCATCCAGCGGCTGAAAATCGATCGGGTTGTTTATTGCTATTTTTATTGAATCGCCGGTTATCAGGGGTATCATGCAGTATCTTTTCAAATATTGTATTGGGACCTTTTCAGTGAATTCTGTATTCAGATCATTTACTGCGATAGAATTGTGATATTCCAGGTTATACTGTATCCCGAGGGCCTTTAAAAGGTCGGATTCCGATAACACCTTCTGCCTGATAAGTATCTGACCTATAAGTCCGCCTTTTTCCTCCTGGACCTTCATGCCTTCATTCAGTGCATCCTCTGAAATCACTTTCATTTCAAGCAGTATCTCTCCCAGTGATTTCATATTATTCAGCCGCCTTTAAGGATTTGAGATTATCTTTTGCCATATCAGTGAGTTTCCTGCCTGCCTGGGACGGATTCGATGATTCTACTGCGCGCTCCTGCGGATTCATAGCAATTAGTTTTTCATACATTTTGATAGCTTTTTGTCTTTCTCCCTGCATTTGATATATATAGCCTATACTATAAATTGCATATGGATTTTTCGGATTTTTTTCAAGGGCCTTGCGGTAGTATTTCATTGCCCTGTCATAATCCTTCAACTGGAGGTACTTGTATCCCAGTTCGGCGCGCCTCATATCTTCAGGGAGCTTGCCATCGTTGTTCATCCTGATTGCTCCTTCCTGAATCGCGTCGATATGTCCTTTCTTATTATTGTAGACCTTATCTGCCTCTCCGGGATTTTCAATAATATGAGGTGTGATGAAGATGTACAGGTTTTTCTTGTCCAGGGTGTTTTTCTTTGATCTGAACAGATAGCCTAAAATAGGTACATGTCCCAATAAAGGAACTCTGTAATTTGTTCTGTCGTCTTTTGCATCAATCAGGCCACCGATTACCACTGTCTCACCGTCCTTGATCCTCACAGTAGTCTTTGCTTTCCTTTCAAAGGTAGTCGGCTGTCTGGTGACCGGATCAGTGCTTGAGATCTGGCTGACTACCTGATCAATTTTCAGCCGCACGAACCTTTCCTGGTTGATCTGGGGTGTAATAGTCAGTTTAACACCGACATCCTTGAAATCGTAGTTACTATAAGCGGTCCCTGAATTGGTTTGATCCTGCCTTGTTATATACGGCACATTATCTGTGACACTCAGTTCCGCTTCTTCATTGTCCAAGGTCATTATCTGGGGATTGGAATGGATCTGGACATTCGAGTCCGTTGCATATGCCCTGAAAACCGCGCCGATATCAGGGAAGGTTACTCCATTGATTTCTATCGTGTTTCCAAGAACCCCATATGTCAGGCCTGTAGGTATACTTACATTTCCATTGCTGTCAACAGTCGGAAAATTATTTACACCGGGATTTGAAGCACTGAAAACAGTGGCTGAACTTCCACTTCGACCAGCCTGCCATTGCACACCGATCTCAAAATCATTTTTCATGCTGACTTCTATTACAAGCGCCTCAATGTAGACCATGCTTCTGGGCCTGTCCAGTTTCCGGATCACTTCTTCGAGTTTTTCGTATTCCCCTTTTTTTGCTGTAATAATCAATGAGTTGGTAGGCTTGTCGGAAACAATCTGTATATCCTTTGAAAGAACCGGTGTGGCCCCTGGCCCTGACTGCCCTGTCTGTTTAGCATCTCTGGGTATGGCCATAAGTGTTTTTGCCAGTTCTTCGGCATTGGAATTCTGGAGATTATATACATGGATGTCACCGGCACCGCTAATCTCCCTGTCAAGCAGGTTAAGCAGTTCTTTTATTTTAAGCGTATCAACTTCTGAGGCCACAACAATCAGCGAATTTGTTCTTTCATCCGGAACAATGGTTATCTGTGATTCAGCGGGGACTCTTTTGGTCCCGCTGGTCATGGTCTTGAAAACAGACCCAAGGCTTGTAGCCATTGTTTGAGCTGCTGCATGTTTGAGAGGGAGCACTGTTATTTCCTCTCCTGTCCCGGGAATATCAACCAGTTTGATAATATCCAGAAGACGTGAAATATTTGACTGCACATCAGTAACAATGAGCATGCCTGTAGGGTCATAGGATATCATCAGGCCCCCTTTTGAAATATAGGCGCTGAAAGCCTTTTTAAGTTCATCGGGGCTTGCATATCTCAGTGGGATTATCTGTGTAATGACCTTGTCTTCAGGGCTTGTTTTTGCATCCCCGAAGCGCGTATCAATGTCTTTTGATCTGGCTTCAACTGCTGGTACTATCTTAATCACGCTTCCCGAAGGTACAGTCGTAAAACCGTTAACTTCAAGGACCGATTCAAAGACCTTGTAGGCCTCATCTACAGTAATCTTTGTAGGTGATATAATGGTAACCTTGCCCTTGACGTTATTATCGATTACAAAATTTTTGCCTGTCAGTTCGCTGATGAACTTGATAAGAAGGGTGATATCAACATTATCAAAATCAATCGTCACATAGCGGGGGCCTTCTTTACCGGACAATGCATTTCCCTTATCCTGCCTTGTCCCGGATCGGGGTGCAGCACCAGTATTTTTTGCACTTGATACAGGTCGGGCAGATTGTCTCCTGTTTTCATTATCAACTGAAGGCCGGCCGGATACTTTTTCTTTTTGAGGGGATGATGTTATTTCATTCCCCCCCGAAAGACGGGCGCTGTCAGCACTGCCAGCCTGCAGAAAACAAAGCGTGAAGATAAGAGTAAAGATTATTGAATAGTTTCTAAGTCGCATGATTGATCCTTATGTTTTAATGAAATTTGACTTTTTATTATATAATTCAAACGTTAAATTTCAGCGAGTTAAGGCATTAAATCTTGCCGATTTCACAATGTTCCGAAGGTCCGGATCTTCCCTTGCCCAATCCTTTACCTTTTCATCAATCGTTATTGCCTTTAGGAGATAATCCATCCCTTTATCCGGGTCATTCAGCAGGGAATAGGCGCACGCAAGGTTATAGTAGGGTGTTACATAATCAGGTTTCAGCTTCACTGCCTTTTCAAGGTAGCTGATGGCATCTTTATATTCACCCTGCTTCATGGACAATACGCCCATATCGTTCAATGAGTTTATATGCCCGGGATACTGCAAAAGTATTTTTGTATATATACCCTTCGCTTCCTGAAATTTACCTTTTTCAAAAAGAGATACAGCCTGTTTATACAATGCCTCTTTTTGACTGGTGATATCCGCTTTGCTTGTGTCGATTTCTGCTGCTTTTTTTACAGGCGAAGATTTTTTACCAATAACTGGTAAATTTTTATTTTTTTTAGAACTTTCTGTTGCCTTTACTGCCTCGGCTGTTTTCCGGAGTCTTTCCGGTTTTCGTCCGAACGGATCTCCGATCTTTATGTACAACAGGACAAGAAAAATAAAAATAATTATAACAGGTATGTAAATAAACCTTTTGTCAAAGAAGCGTTCTGTCCCGCCTGCCTTTCCTATTGTACGCATGTAGTCTATATGACCTGCATCCTTATTCTTCTGGGCTTTTTTAAGTGCTTCGTTGATATAACTCATTTTATTCCGCCATCTGATATAAAAGAGCCCTGGTCACTGGACCTGCTGCACCGTCAACGCTCAGGCCGAAATCACTCTGAAAGTGTTTCATCTCATTAAAGGTTGTTATGTCATATATACCGGTAATCCTGACCATATACCCTATTCCAAGCAGTGTTTTCTGCATTTTAAATACGTCAGGATCTTTCATTCCCAGTTTTATTATCTGATCATCCTGATAAACAGGGAATATCCATGAGACTGTTCCGCCCCAGTTTTTAAACAGAAACTCTTTGGTTATCTCCCGTGGACTGCCTTCACTGTCCAGACAGACAGCACCTTTATCACTGACACTGGTAATTAAAAGATATTTATCAGCAGAATTTTTTTCCAGTGTTTTCAGCCTGAAAGGTTTTTTAAGCATTATGTAATATTCAGGTGCCAGTTCAAAATTGACCACACTTAAGTTGCTTATCTTCTCATCATTCATATCCGAAGGATAGTTTTTATAAAAAACAGCAAAGAGTTGCGTGATGCTATCTTTATCATCCAGAAACATACCCGGTGCTTTTGTTACCTTTGCAGGATTGTTTTTTTCTTCAATGACTTTTTCTTTTACAGTTGCTTTTACATCCTTCCCCCCGTGAGAATCTGCCAATTTTAATAATGAGTCCCTGTTACCGAACCCTGCAATTACGGCAGCGATAAATATAATAATAAGCGGAATAATATAAACAGGTCTTAATCCGAATATATTCCCGGGCTTTTTCCCAAGGGTATCTATTCCATAAAGATCTTCTGCCGCTTTTTCAACGGTTTTACCTGTTATTGTGTGTGTTTCTTTTGTAAAGGCAATAAGAAGCGCCCTGTCACAAATACTGTTTATCCTTCTCGGAATGCCGTTGGATCTTGTGTAAAGCCTCTTATATGCCCGATCTGTAAAGTTGATGTTTCCATGACTTCCGGCTACTACAAGCCTGTGCTCAACGTATCCCTTCAAATCACTGTATCCGAGCGGTTTCAGAAAATAACGAACAACAATCCTGTCATTAAGCTGCCTGAGTGACGGAGCCCCTATAATATCGTTGAGTTCGGGTTGACCTATTAAAACTATCTGTATTAATTTCTCCCTTTCGGTCTCGAGGTTCGAGAGCATTCGCAGTTGTTCAAGGACGTCCCTTGAAAGATTCTGGGCCTCATCGATCAGGAGTACAGCATTTCCGCCTTTACCGAAGTTTTCAAGAAGAAAAAGGTTGAGCGCATCTATATAGTCCTTTTTACTGGCTTTTCGGTCAGAATCGATATCGACACCGAATTCCTGTACTATCAGTTTCAGGAGTTCTATATCAGAGATAAAAGAATTGAGTATCAGCGCACTTTTTGTTTTATTGTCCAGTCTTTCCAGCAGAACACGGCAAAGGGTCGTCTTGCCGGCACCTATACTTCCGGTTATCAGGATGAAACCTTTTCTCTCATTAATCCCGTAAAGAAGGTGATCAATTGCCTCCCTGTGATTCGGGCTGAGAAAAAGGTACCTCGGGTCAGGTGTCAGGTTAAATGGTGTTTCCGTAAGTCCGAAGAATGAATTATACATCCTCTGCCTTTAGCCTTATTTCTATATGAATACCTGAAAATAATCCCATGATCATCTAAGCCTGTAGTTAATGTCCCTTTCCCTTCCTCTTCTTATTATCTTGATTTCTACTGTTTCATCGTTCTGTAAATCATTGTACAATGATATCAGGTCTTCCGCATTTTTGATCTCACTGCCTCTCACACTCTTAACGATATCACCGTTTCGCAATCCCATCTTTCTGAAAATGGAATTGACTTTTATCCCGGTTATCGCAAGCCCGTCTGCCTCTCCATCAGAATAGTGAGGCTTGATCGATACCTGTGTAAGAAGCTCCTGGATATTTGAAAGGGATTTTTCCACTTCGGATCGCTGAAGGGTTATGGTCCTTGTGGGTATACGCACTTCTCTTTGTGATGTCGGTGAACTGCTTGCCGGCGGAACCGGAGATATATCCACCGCCTGGGCCGGCGTGTCATCCTTTAACAGGATTTCATCCTTTCCGTTTACATTCAGGACGACTTTATTTCTGAGTATATTTTTAATGACTGCGTTTTTAACACTGTCTCCTATATGATATATATCCTGTGATCGTTTCTGCTTGTCTTCGATGATGGCATAGGATTCTTCATGATTAATCGGTGCGGTTCCAAGCAGGACCAGGTCGAGGGATGTCGGCTCAAGATTTTCGACTTTGGCGAGATCTTCTTCAGTATTCCCTGGCCCGCCGGCAGTTTTTCCGAAAAGACTTCGGCGGTTTATAATATCATAGTCACTTAATCTCCGGACTACAGGTCTCGTTGTATTCAGCGGTCTCGATACAACAGAAACTTTATCAAAATCAGGCTGTTCGAGTTTTCCTCCAATGATACTGTAGAAGGTATCAACCCCCATGAAAATGACTGCACCGATGGCTATGATTTTAATTATGGTATATATGTTTTTTGTCATAATAAATAATTGTTATCTGAGTTTATATGATGGCCTTTCGAGCGTACCCCTAATATCTATTTTAAATTTACCGTCTTTCATCCTGTTCTTCATCAGGTTAATTGCCTTTCCTGCCTCAGGCATGTCCTGAAACAGGGAAGGTGATGGAGCTATCTCACAGGCAAGCATCAACCTGCTTGAAAGAAGATTATTGCTCAGTTGCAGAATACCTGTGGCACTGCCGTTTACAGGTCCTCCTGTCATAATGAAATCTTTTATGCTAATCCTCCGGTTATCCAGAACGCAGGCCAGACTGATTTTTTTAAAACCAATCTCATTCATATTAAGAAGCGGGTTAGCCAGTTTAAACCTGCCATCAGCCAGATCCAGGGATATCTCGGCATTGCCCCTTAACAGATCGGGAAGATCACCCATGAATTTTATTTCGCCAGTGAGTATTCCTTCCAGGCGTTTACCTATTATCGGATGAATAAAAGCATTTCCATCGAGCTTGACGTTTTCTATATGTATTGAGGCGTCAATCCTGTCTTTATTTACTGAATTTTTTTCTTCAACAAAACCTGATATCTCACCACCTTTTACCTTGCTATCAAAATAATACCTGGGGTCTCCTTTTAACCAGCCCGGAATCGAAACCCTGACAGATGATTTTTCAGAAATAAAAACCGGGGTTTCCGGATTTTCCCTTGATGATATCTTCAGCCCCTTTATTTTTATCCCCGCCAACAGGGACAGATTTACCTTGTTAAAGCTGATGATTATGTCCGGATATCTTTTTTCTACCTGTTCCCTGATATATTTTGTCAGTGCCGCCGACGGAAACATTACATATAAAAAGAAGACCATTAAAACAACCGCATAGACGGTGTACCATAATCTGCTCTTATTTTTTATTATTAGTAAGGGATGATTCATATCAGCTATGTTCCTGCCCGATTTCCTTTTTTATATGTCAATATTCTGATGGTCGTATCAAGATATCCTTCTTCCCTTTTATTGTCTTTGATAGTGATCTTGTTGATAAAAATAAATTTTTCGGGCTTCTCGATCTTGTAAAGATAATCTGTAAGTTGAGGCTGGGTTATTGCATCAAGCTGTATCTCGACGATGTCCTCAATGTAATCACCCTGTTTCTTCCCTTCGGACGGTGTCACTCTTGTCATGTTTTTATTTAAACCGAGCGCTTCTGCCTCCTTATTAACAAAGGCATACAGGGACTCGCCACTCCTCCTGGAAAGGACCGTTTCCAGGCTGCCCGCTACCTTGTCAATATTCTCGCCTCCGGCGCTCAGTTTTTTCAGGTCTTCCATGGATTTTTCGATTGTTGCGGTTTCCTTTTCCAGATGTTCCTTTTTATCGAAAAAGGGAATGATAAGCAGTTCAACAATCAGGAAAATCCCCAGAATACATGCTGCTGCGCCTACAAATAATTTTTCCCGCATGGCCAGTTTCATATTATTAACCAATGTGCTGATTTACTATTCAGCCCTTTCAAGTTTCAGATCAAATTTTATCCCGTTTTTTGTCTGCCCCGGATTAATAATATCCACACTTTTAAACAGGGCAGAAGGTTTGAGTGCATTTGCTATTTTATCAACGGTATTATAGCTGTCGGTATTTGCGGAGATTGTGACCTCCCTGTTATTTATCTGCATTGTATTAACGTTGATGTCATAATTTTCGGGAATACGTCTGGAGATATCAGCCAGGACATCCAGTACACTTTGATCGGTCTTGACACCTCCTATATCTGCAGAAGGATTTTTTGATTCCTTAAGGTTTCGTTGTACCAGTAATAACTTGTACTGAGTCCCCAACCCTTTTTTATCCGGAAATTTCCTGTCAAATTCTTTATTAAACTCGTTTTCGACCGTGTCATGTTTTTTACTCAGATAATAGTAATTCACACCACTGTTAAAAAGAATAAAAACGAAAAAGATACTTAACAGAAGTGCTACAGTCCGGATATCCTTTCCCGGGCCTAAAAATTTTCTCTTTACAGTAAATTCACCTCTCCTGAAGTTAAAGCCGCTGTGTTTTTTACCTTCTCTTATGCATGCCGCAAGCGCATTTTCCATGATCGCAGGTTCATATATGCCGGACAGGCCGGGGTCCATCCGAAGCCTGCTGTCCCTGCTGATATTTATTCTTTCTGCAGGTGTTTTAAAGAAGGCGCTGAATATCGAGGAGATATCCTTGTATCCGGATAGACTTCCCCCATAAAAAACTTTTTCAGCTATAAATGCGTTTCCGGTCTGTGAAGCAAAGGAATGTATGGTCCGGTTTATCTCCAGGCATATGGTATTGATAAATTTTTCCAGTAATTCGGGTGAAGCATAAACATTTTTTTCGGGCGCGCCATCTTCCGTCGTTTCAGGCGAGGCGTATGGCAGTTCACGGACAAGGACTATCTTTTTATTCCGAAAAATTACAATACAGGTATGATCATATTCCAGGTCCAGGTAGATTCCGCTGTCAGGTGTCCTCTCCTGGTCCAGAAGTAATAAAACTGCAGGAACAGGCCGGATATCTATTATGTCAGGCTCAACACCTGCATTTTTAAATTTTTCAATATACTCTGCTATAGAAGCCTTGTTTATTGCCGCTGTAAAAATTGCCGACTTATTATTTCCATCCGTGTGGTTATAATCTATCACCATTTCATCAATGGCAAACGGGATAAAAGTCTCTATTTCAAAGGGAAGTGTCTGCCTTATTTTTTTTGCATCCCTGAAGGGCGTATCGATGTTTCTGAAAGAGATGCCGGAAGGGGGGATTGTAAGAATACACTTATCGCTTTTCATGTCAAAACGGGCCGAAAGGTTTTCAAGGGCCTTTTCAGGATTATTATCAGTTATGGGTGTTGAAAAACATGATATAACCTGAAATCCTTTCAGGCCGCTCATTACCTGGACAGCCGAAATATTATGTTCTGAGATGTTAATTCCTAAGATCTTACCGGGCATTCTCTATCCGTGAAAATTGTATTTGGTTCAAATGTAACGCATATAACATAAAAAATGCTAACAATAATTTTGTATACATAAATATTGAAAAAAACTCAATATATTCAAGGAACATCTGAAAAAAATATCGGAATCTAAATAATTTCCCATGATAACGTCGAAAAGCCGTCGTTGGTTCTTTTTACTACCGCTTTTAATTCCTTGACAGCCGTATCTCTAATGCCTCTGGAATCTATTTGAAAATAGGAACTGTTAATTGTCAGAAGGGAGGATTTCATAATATCCTCATTTGTTCCCAGGGCATCCTTGTACCAGTTTACGTTGTTGAGGTCATTGTCTTTATCATTTCGATATGCCAGGATTTCATCCACCATATCCCCATCCAGACGGTCCGAAAGAACCGTTAAAATATTTCGGTCTGCGGTGTTGATATTTATTTTACCGCTTCCGTCTCCATATACTGTTAAAAAATCCTTAAGGCCGGGAGTTTCTTCTGTGCCAAAAAACAGTTTTTTTGTTATGCCCTTGATATAGAGCATTTCACTGATTGATTTCAAAGGCCCGTTTCCGCAGGGATATGGATTGTCAAGTGACTGATAATAGGAGTTTTCCGCCCCGAACTTGGTTGGTTCATCATCTTTATCTATCCAGTCCTTAATATTGTCCAGAATATCCTCCGCCTCTCCATCCTCGAGTTTAAAAGGAGCCGAGGTCAAAAGCCTCATAAGAATCTGTTTTTGATCATCATTATAGGTCCCATCCTGTTTCACCAGACTGTTGATCTGTATTCTCCCTGAAAGATCGGTGACCTCTAACTGGAACATGCCAGAATCAAACAGGCCTTCGGAAAGGGATGAGGCCTCCTTTAAATGTGCCCAGTCATCCTGCAACGAATCACTGCCTCGATCGTCCTCACGAAGAACGGCCAGGGCAAGGTTGTATCCTGATTTGGCAATGTAACCAAGCATGATATTGTCCCTGGCGTTCACCGCACCATGCAGCTCCTGCCTCATCGAGCTGTTAAACTCTAACGTAAGTACCACTATGATACTTATCATAAGTATGGTTATTATAAGTGCGACACCCCTGTTATTTACGAGTATTGATTTCATGATCTGTTTGCCAGCGGTATAAAAACAGCAGTTGTAAAGGTTATCGGTTTATCAGGGTTTTCTTTATCATTAAATTCAAGCGTGATATTTATGATGGATGGTAATCTTTTTGCAGTATCCGCAACGGATTCATCCCATTGATCCTGGGTGTTGCCATTCCTGTCAGTGTAAGTAAAGCTCACGGAATAAAGCCCTTCACAGATTAACCATCCCCCTGTATTTTCTTCCGGCCATTTGAGTCTGCCCGGGGTATCGGATCTGTACAGGGAAATGCTTCCGTCCTTCTTCAGCAGCGGATAATAGGCTATTTTGGCTGCACCGGCTTCAAAGGGTGTTTCGCTTATATTGATATGAGATTTTGAGTAAAATCTGATTCTGTCGGCGCGTCTTCCTTCAATATAATCATTCTGTCCGATCATAAATTCGGTGTTGCCATTCGCCTGGGTATCCGGTGATTCTTCGGGTATGTAACTGGATTCAAGGTCCTCGGTAATCCTGATTAACGCAGTCCTGGCCATATCATAAACTTCCGCCTGTGTTTCGGCTGCCTCAATATTTCTATATGTACCTGTGTAGGCCGGGTAGATCAGTGAAACTATTACTGCGAATATTGCAATCGCGACCATCAGTTCAAGAAGAGTAAACCCGTACTGGTCTCTGATTTTCAACTTAAAAGAACTTGTAGAGTCTAAGGTCATACTGGTATACCCTTTTTTCTCCAAAATAAACATGTACATCTATCTGTTTGAAATGGTCCGCATATTCTTCAAGAATCGGTATGGACGTGGCATTTATTTTCACTTCCCAGTGATATTCCGGGTAAAGGTCGCCAAAATCCCCCGAGTCGGACGTAAGGCTGTTCATATCAGTCAATTCCAGTTCAGCCATCTTTTTCTGGGCAAGGAAAGCCGCGGTTGTATCGAATTTTGCTTCATTTGCCAGGTTCAATCCCTGAGACTGTGCTGCCAGAAGAGTCGCAAGAGAAATACCGATGAGCGCAAGTGCGAACATAACTTCTATAAGGCTGAATCCCTTTTGATCAGATATCTTTTGATGAAAGGTCTTCAAAATTAAGATAATCCTCCATGATTTTTACTTTTCCGAGAAACGGCTCCAAAACCAGAGTAAACTTTCTGTCGGCCTTATCGGCAAGATGGATCAATGAGTAGTCTACGTATCCTTTCCTGCTGAATCTTATAGACGCCTCACCATCCACTTTTTTTTCGGTTCCATAACAGTCAATATCAAGAATCCTGACATCTTCGGGAAGGGTTTGTGCCTTATCCCTGGTTTCAAGCAGCTCACCTTCGCTCATACCTTGTGTCTCGTACCAGTATTTACCTTTTCCTATGTCAAAAATGAGTACATAGTCCTTATATTTGCTGACTGACTCGTTTCGCAGCCATTTAATTGTGGCAACCAACTTTCTTGAAGCGGTTTTCAGGTCATCATGCAGGAGAGCATCCCTGACTACTGGCATGGTGATTGACAATATAAGCCCCATAATAAAAATAACGATTGTCAGTTCTATGAGTGTAAAGCCGTATGTCTTTTTTCTGCATAATCTCCCGATGCCGGAATTACTCGGTTTCCCAACTGTTGACATCCGCATCTTTTCCTTCTCCACCGGGTTCATTGTCATCACCGTAGGACATTATGTCAAAATCTCCATGCAGTCCGGGGCATAAATAAATATACTCATTACCCCATGGGTCCTTCGGGAGTTTGTGTATGTAGCCCCCTTCTCTCCATTTCCTTGGAAGTTTTCCTACAGTTGGAGGGGAGACAAGGGCCTGCAGCCCCTGCTCGGTCGTAGGATAGCTCCCGTTGTCAAGTTTATACAAATCAAGTGCGGTCCTGAATGTTTCTATCTGGACCTTTGCCTGGGTCCTTCTCGCCTCTTCGGTCTGTCCTGTAAGTTTGACTGCCACATAACTTGCCAGGATGCCAAGAATAATAATGACAACCATTATTTCTATCAGGGTAAAGCCCTTTTCCGTGTTTTTGTCCTCTAAATGCATAGATCCTCCTCTGTTTGTTTTTCTAATGAACTATCTGACTCATTTCCATAATGGGCATCAGTATTGAAAAGGCAATAAAACCCACTATAACGGCCATGCCAAGCAGCATAAAAGGCTCAAGCATGGAAGTCATGGTTGCCACCTGAGACTCAACCTCCTGTTCGTAAATATCCGCTACCTTATTGAGCATCTTCTCCATCTCGCCGCTCTGCTCTCCGACAGCAATCATCTGTACTACAACCGGTGGAATCAGCCTGCTTTTCGAAAGAGGGGCAGACAGGGATGTCCCTTCCTTGATCTGATCTATGGCGTTATCGATTACCTCTGCTATCAGTATATTGTTTACCACATTACGTACAATCTGGAGGGCGGATATCAAAGTTACACCGCTTTGAAGGAGGCTCCCCAGGGTCCTTCCGAATCTGGCAATAATCATCCTGTTGATTATTGAACCGAATACAGGTGCCCTCAGTTTTAATTCATCCCACATGCGTGCAAACTTTTCCGTTCTTTTCAGATACCTGAATGTGATGACAATCAATACAATAACCAGCACAATCAGCCACCAGTAGGATTTTAAAAAATTGCTTGCACCGATTACTATCAGTGTGGGCAATGGCAGGGCCTTTTCCATTTCATTGAATACTGCCGTAAATTTGGGCACGACAAATGTGACGAGCATAAGGAGAGCCAGTACACCGATACAGAGCATGATGATAGGATAAACCATGGCAGCTATGACCTTTCCCTTTAACGCCTCCTGGTTTTCGCTGAACTCAGCGAGGCCTTCGAGTACTAGATCCAGAGAGCCTGATGCCTCGCCGGCTGTCACCATGTTGATGTAAATCTGAGAAAAATATTTTGAGTGTTGAGAGAGTGATGATGCCAGGCTGTTCCCCTCATTCACCGACTCCTTTATCTGGGCCAGAATTTTTTTCAATGAAGGATTGACTTCCTGGGTAATCAAGAGATCCAGAGATGCTATAAGGGGGATTCCAGCACCCATCAATGTCGCCATCTGCCTGGTCATTGTTGATATTTCCCGGGCCTTTATACGTCTTATGAATGTATTTATGGATGTACCCCCGGTCGCATGGAGCCTTGTCCGGGAAGAAGATTCCTTTATTGAAACAGGAAAAAGCCGGGAATTCCTTAACTTGTTCCGTGCCGAAAGCTGATTGTCGGCATCGATAATTCCCTTTACTGATTTCCCCTTTTCATCAAGTGCGGAGTATTCATAGACAGGCATCGTTTGGTCCGTTTGTAATAGATGGTTGTTATCTCATTGCTGTCAGTCTGTTCGTAAGTCCCATGAGGTCTTCTTCCTTCATGTTGTCCGTTGTTATTTCATTGAAGGGTATGGCATATTCCCTTCCTGACTGGACAGCTGGCATCAGCCTGGACGTTCCGGCCTTTAAATATGCCGCTACATTATAGGCCATGCGCTGCGCAAGTGAAATGTCCATATTGTTGGGCGCTGCGCCCCTTATATCCCTTGAAAAAGGTTCGCAGACCACCCTTTTATTAATCTTTATTTTTGTGGCCAGCAGTTCCCTGTAAAAGTGCTCGGCAGCGTTTTCCTTAATTCCATTTTCATCTCTTATAGATTTTTTATAGCCCTCTGCAATCACAATTACACATTCTTCCCTTTTATTAATGGCTTTAACTACTTCCCTGTGATTGATACGGCTGTTTGGGAGTACTGCAAGATGTGCCCGTGACCCAAGGCATGAGTGCAGCGCATGAAAACCGCTGTTGGCGCCCATCATTTCAATAATATAAACCCGTTTATGAGTTCTGGCATCTGCCATGTAACACCTTATTTTTTCCGCACCCACCTCAACTCCCGTATGCTGGCCTATACAGTCCGTGCCGGCAACGTCACTGTCAATTGTAACAGGAACAAAGAATACCTGGATGGAAGTCGGTATCAGGTTGCATAGTTCATAGATTCCCTTGAAAGTCCCGTTCCCCCCTATGGCGATAATAGCCTTTATTTTTTTCTTCTTGATGGTTGCAGCGGCCTTTAGCTGGACTTCGTGATTTTTAAAGTCTTTAAACCTTTCGCTTCTGAGATAAGCGCCTCTCCATTCCGACAGAGGAGCCGCATGGAACACACCGGGGATGTGATCAAGTTTTTTATACTTTACCGGGTCGTATACAAGGCGCAGGAAATTATCATTCTTATCGATAAGTGATTTAAATCCTTCCTTTGTTGCATATACCTCTCTTCCCATAACCTCGAGATGATAGGTCAAAAAGGCTGTTACAGGATTATAACCCGGGGCGCATCCTCCGTCCTGAATAATCAGTATATCTATTTCATTGAACATCCTCTGGGCCTCAAGGGTTGTGCTTTTAAGGAGCTGGGTAATTCTTTGACCCACTTTTAACCTGGCCAGCAATTCATCTGGATTGACAGGTTTGATCAGGTAATCATCCGCACCTTCGTTAATGCATCTGATTTTGGCCTCCTCACTTTCTTCCGAGCTTATTATAATGAGGTAGATGCCTTCCAGATCAGGGTCTGTTTTAACTTTCCGGCAAATCTCAAGCCCGTCTATATTGGGCATATGGAGGTCGCACAGAACAATATCAGGATGACTTTTTTTGATCTTTTTCAGGGCCAGCCTTCCATCTTCGGCCTCATCAATATGCAGTTCTCCCTTTGGTTTAAGGATTTTAGCATAAAGTTCCCTGCTGGATTTTTCATCATCCACAATCAGTATCCTGGTTTTTCCTTCCATAGACCGGTACTCCCTTCATAAATCGATTTGTCCTGTCAGTCAGGTTGCAACAAAGAATAGCAGGATTCAGCAATTATTCAAGGTAATCTAAGACATTGCCTGCATGGAAGCAATAAATAAATGAATATTAATTAGTGCCCATCCAGAAACGGCCCTTTTGAACGATCTCTGCGTCACACTCAGATTGTAATCCTCGAAATACTTCAATGTATTCCTGTGGTTATAATCTTCGCGTTCCTTGACCTTGTCCAAAATTTCTCGTTTCTGGATGGACACTGATTATATTCTAATATAAAATATGATATAAATAAAAACTTTTTATCCATTGACTCCCGGTTATAATGTTCTCAATTTTATATAAAAATATCGAAAACCGTTTTGTCTTCGCTCCCCAAAAAGGGATGGATAGTTATCCTGCAGATTTCAATATGAAGTTCAGGGATATTTATCTTGATACTCCTGACGGTGTAGCGTTGCACGGATGGTTTTTTCCTGTTTCATCCGGGGGGCCTGTCGTCCTCTTCTGTCATGGAAACGCCGGGAATATCTCCCACAGGCTGGACTATATTCGACTGCTTGCCGGACTGGGGGCGAATGTATTCATATTTGATTACAGGGGCTATGGGAAAAGCAGCGGAAGGCCATCGGAAAAAGGTCTTTATACTGATGCTTTGAGTGCCTACGATTATCTGGTAAAGAGCGTAAAGATAAAACCGGGAGATATTATTCTTCTCGGGCGTTCATTAGGGGCCGCAGCGGCAACAGAGATCGCGTCAAAAAGAGATGCCCGGTCGCTGATTATAGAAAGCGGTTTTCTGTCTGTCCGCCATATGGCAAAGCACATGCTGCTCTTCAGCCTGATATCCCCCTTGATTCCTCAGAGCTATAATAATCTTGAAAAGATAAAGCATATATCCATGCCCAAGCTGATCATGCATGGTGATAAAGATGAGGTTGTACCATTTTATATGGGAAAGAGGCTTTTTCAGGAAGCCGGAGAACCAAAGTATTTTTATGGTGTTGAAGGGGCGGGGCATAATGATACCTTTGTGGTTGGGGGGCGGGAGTATGAAAATGTTTTAAGGGGCTTTATCCGGGAGTCCGGAATCGCGCCGCTATAAACTATGCCGGTATGCTGTTAGTCCCCCGGCTTTCTACTTTTTTCCCAGCTCTACTGATCTCGCCCTGGCAGCCTCGATTGTACCGCCTGTAATTTCCCGAATCTTATTTGTATCAAGATATTTTAATCCGGCTTCGGTAGTCCCTCCCGGTGATGTGACCATTTTTCTGAGCCCGGAAAGGGGCAGTTCGGAGCTTTCCGCGAGCATGGATGCTCCCAGAAAGGTCTGAACGACCATTCTTGTTGCTGTATCCTTATCAAATCCCTGGTTCTCTGTCGCCTCGACAAAACATTCCATTATCCTGAATATAAAACCGGGGCCGCTTCCGGAAACGGCTGTAACCGCATCCATCATGGCTTCGTCCACGGTAAAGGCAATTCCGACTGCCCTGAGTATTTCAAGGGCAATATTTATCTGCTCAGATGTAACCGCCTTTCCTGCTGCAACAGCGCTGACGCCTCTTTGAATGAGGGCAGGAGTATTGGGCATAACCCTTATCACCGGTACATCTTTGCCAAGGAATTCCTGTATGGTGTCTATTTTTATTCCGGCAGCAATGGATATAACAACATGGTCTTTTGTGACCTCGCGTTTTATCTCTTCCAGTACCGCGTTCATTACCTGAGGTTTGACAGCCAGGATTATTATATTGCATGCTTTCACAAGCTCTTTGTTGGAAGGTACACTATCCACATGATAAGCTTTATATATGGCATTCAGTTTTTCGGGATCATTGTCATAGGCATTTATCATGTCAGGGCTGTACAAACCGCTGCCTATAATTCCTTTCATCAGTGCGGTTGCCATGTTGCCGGCTCCGATAAAACCCGCCTTTTTTGCTGTTATATTCATAAAACTCTCCTGTGTCGGTTATTTTGTCCCTGCTACTGCCTGTGCAATGTTAAAGCAGTAGTCTCCCAGTTTCTCAAATGCAGTAAGCATGTCTACCAGGATAAGGCCCGGGTCGACAGTGCACATGCCGCTCTGGAGCCGCATCAGATGATTGCTTTTCATCTCTTCTCTCATTCGGTCAATCCGGTTTTCTATCTCGATGGCTCCGACAAGTATACTGCTGTCCTCATTTCTGATGGCATCTATCACCATGTCAATGAATTTTCTTACTTCTGCAGCAATTGTTCCATAGTCTTTCATCCCGCCGTCCGAAAGAAAAAGGTTCTGTTCTATCAGCTCTTCAATCAGTTTTGCGATGGCTTCCACTTCATCGCCGGACCTTTCAAAGTTGTTGGCCATCCTTGTCAGCGCAGATATTTCACTTGATTCTTCCGGCATTATAGGCTTCTGCATTATTTTTACTAAATACTGGGTGATTTCTCTTTGCAGGGTATCCAGGGCATCTTCTCTTTTTCTCCACTTTGATAATTCTTTTATTTTACGATTATGTATGGCATTTATTACGTCATCGTACATGATGCGGACGGCTTCCCCCATCCGGATGATCTCGGCCCTGGCCCTGCCGAGCGCAACAGAAGGGGTATCAACAAATTTAGTATCCAGATATTTTATATGCCTGAGTTCGTCAAAGTGCAGACCTTCTTCTTTCTGCGGCGTAATCCATGTGGATACTTTCACCAGATAGGGAAGTGCAAACAGAAAGATTGTCGCATTTATTATATTGAAAAGTGTATGTGAGTTGGCTATGTATCTTTCAATGTTCGGTCTCTCACCATTTACTATCAGGTCAGCCGGACCGTAATGCATTAATGTTCCTGTAACAAGCTGTACAAGATCAATGAAGTAGTGGAAAAAAAGCACAACAATTATAACACCTATTACATTGAAAAGTGTATGGGCATTAGCCGCCCTTCTGGCATTAATGCTTGCCCCGATGCTCGCGAGTTGTGCTGTTATTGTAGTCCCTATGTTTTCACCAAGAATGAGCGCTATACTGGTTTCAAAATTGACCAGTCCCTGCAGGGCCATGGCCATGGTTATACCTACAGTTGCACTGGAGCTCTGAAGGATCATTGTTAAAATTGCACCTACAAGCACACACAGTGAAATACTTCCGATGGTGTCGGACTGGAAGCTGGTAAAAAAAGATAAAAATAGCGGATCATCTTTGAGCGGAGAAAAACCTGTCTTCATGGTGGCCAGGCCGTAAAATACAAAACCGAAACCAAGCAGGACATCTCCCATGTATACCCATTTTTTACGCCCGATAAAAAATTTTAATAAAGCTCCGGCGGCAATAGCCGGAAGAGCATATGCGGTGATCTTGAATGCAATAAGCTGAGCAGTTATGGTGGTGCCTATGTTTGCACCCAGTACTACACCAACGGCCTGTGTAAGTGTCATGAGGCCGGCATCCACAAAACCGATAAGCATTACAGTCGTCGCGCTTGAACTCTGTATTATACTGGTAACAATGGCGCCGACACTGCATCCTACAAAACGGTTGTTTGATACCATTTTAAGGATTTGTCTTAATTTTTTCCCCGCTACTTTCTGAAGGCCCTCTGACATGATTTTCATGCCGTAAAGGAACATACCAAGTCCGCCAAGGGCCAGAAATATAACCTGCTCCATTTTTATCCCAGTTTACCGCTAACAACTCATTGAAAATACGAAATTTCCCCTGACTCTTATTTTTGCAGGGATAATGGCAACCTCAAATAGTGTCCATCCAGAAACGGCCCTTTTGAACAACCTCTGCGTCACACTCAGATTGTAATCCTCAAAATACTTCAATGTATTCCTGTGGTTACAATCTTCGCGTTCCTTGACCTTGTCCAAAATTTCTCGTTTCTGGATGGACACTAAATATTCTGAAATATACCGGGGTATCTGTTTGAAAGGATATGGTTTCATTTTATTTCTGACAGATTATAACTCTATTGCAAACAGTGCCGCCCCTACCGCCCCGGCGAGCTGAGGATGCTCCGGCAATAAAATTTCAGCGTCTGTTTTTTCTTTGACCATTTCGACCAGGTAGGGGTTATGTTCTACAACACCTCCTGTCATTGCCACACGGTCGGTTATCAGGTCCATTTCAAATACCCTCTTGATCACCGAAAAAAACAGCCCCTTGATAATGTCCGGGACCTTTTTCCCCTGCCTTATCTTTTCGAGGACCTCTGTTGCCGAAAACACGGTACAGAAACTGCCGAGTTCGACCATTTCCGTGGACTGCCTTGCCAGGTCGTCCATGTCTTCTATCGGGATATCAAGCCTGGCCGACATCTCTTCCAGAAACGCACCTGTTCCTGCAGCGCATTTTCTGTTCATCTTGAAATTGATTCTTCTGCCTTTATTATTCGAGCTTGATGATCTTGTTGTCCTGACCGCCTATATCAATTATGGTCATGGCCTTTGGAAAATAGTGAAAGGCTCCCCTGGCATGGCACCCTATCTCGGTCTTTGTATCATTGCTGAAAGCAACGTTGTTTCTGCCGTAGCCTGTCGAAACGGTTTTGACGATATTTTCCCGGGATGTCTTTGCCATGAATATTGCTTCAGCAAGGCAATCTTCGGCAGTACGGCTGAAATCGGTTCCGGATTTTTTTATGGAAAAACCAGTAAGGTTTTTCCCGGAATCAAGCAATGCCACTTTTGTGCGTGAGGCACCTATATCCACTCCCGCATATATTGAATCATTATCAGCCATGATTATTTTACCGGATTACCCTGCTTCATCCAGTTGTTCTATAAATGCCTCTATATTTGTCTTTGCCTGTTCTTCCGAATAGCAGCGCAGGTCATTCAGGTCACCGTTTATTGTCAACTGTGGAACGCCGAGCTGTTTGCTTATTCTTTCCGGAAGTCCATACCTGTTATTGGAGTTGTTGGGGCATGTCTTTGCATCATGAAAAATCATCCCGTCGAACTTATATTTTTCAAAACAGTTCTGCATATACTCTTCTTTATATTTTTCATCCCTTACAATAAACAACTCTATATATGCCCTTCCCATGCTTTCAAACGGGTCATTCGGATCAAGCTGATCAAATATCCAGCTGTTACAGTAGGTTGATGCCACGATACATGTCTGAAGTGATGCAAACTGGTTGGATAATGTGCTGAGCTTACCCCATACCGGCATCCCGTCCCAGTACAACCTGTGCTTTTCGCCCTCGATTGCCGCAACACCGTCTGCGACCCTTTCATTCAGCTCCTTAAGGAGTACTTCATAATAATCGACCGCCTCCTGTGTCCCCCTGGCAACAACTGCAGGCCCCATATGGATGGTTGCATCAAAGAAGGTCCATGGTGAAGGAATAGCCGATGCAGCCTCGAGGCATGCCCTCCAGAGCACTGATGTCTGCCTTGACAGTTCAACTGCCTCCTTGAACCGGTCAATGTCAAATTTTGTACCTCCGGCCTTTTCAAGCTGCGGAATGAGATTTTCAGTCTGTTTTGCGATATCGTTTACCTGAAAATTTTTAATGTCACCGATATCCCTGTGTGTGTGTATACCAAGCATAGGGACATTCAATTCTCTCGAATACCACGCAAACCAGTCCTGCACATCGCGGCATTGGTTTGTATTGAACACCAGTACGTCAGGTTTGGGGACCGATTCCATTTTATAGGCAGAGGTGAGGGGTGTCTGCTTCTTCAGGAAGGAACCTATATCACTGGTAAGATATGAGCATATATCAGGAGAATAACCGATGGCATTGGCATAGGGTATCAGATCTGTAGCCATACGTGTTGCGCCCAGCATGGCGCCGTGGTTCTCGGGAAAATATACCAGGTAACCCATGCCTCGAAGAAGTTCTGCCGGACCCACACTGGTGCACCATGCAACCTTTTTTGACCCTGTTCGGGATGCTTCATCAAGTTCATAAAAATGATTTGCCATTACCTTGTTATATAAACCCTGGCATTCGAACTTTTTCCTGGCAGGTTTTTTCTCTTCACTCATCCTAATCATACCTCCATACGGGATATTGAACATTTGCGTAGATTATGCAAATATTCATTAAATTCAGCATATTAATTCAGTTTTTCTGATGTCAAAACCTCTATTTGGGTGCCAACTCTAATTGATTAGACTCCAGATTGTCAAGCCTTGATTCCGGTATGATGCTATTATCAAAATCTTACCACAATCTCATCAAATGTCTTCCGCCAGTTTGGTGCATGTAATTTTTTAGATTCATCGAAATAGCCCACTGTAAGTAATAAAGGCACCCAGCATTTTTCAGGGATATTAAACGCCTTTCTTACTCCATCGTGATCAAATCCGTCCATGGGGTGGGTATCGAGACCGATTTTCTTTGCAGCATACATGAGTGACATAGCAAAAAAAGCAGTATTTTTTACAGCAAAGGCCTGTTGTTTGTCGGGTGTTTCTCCATACAGTTTTTTAAGGGTTTTGAAATACTTTTCTCTCTCCTCTTCTTTTTTTCTCCCTGATTCAACGGCCATCCTGAAATTCTTTTCCGCCAGCGGATGATCTTCCATCCAGGCCTCCCTGTCTGCAAGGATAATGAAAACATAGGGCGCGTCCGTTACCTTTGGCTGATCAAAGGCGAGTTTTCTCAGGCGTGCCTTTTCTTCGGCATCCTTTAATATAATAATGCTCCATGGCTGCAGGTTATAGCTGGAAGGAGAATTGGCAGCCGTTTCTATCATTTCCCTTATCTTGTTTTCAGATATTTCCTTTTGCGCATCAAAGTAGTTGACCGATCTTCTTTTTTTAGCAAGTTCTGTAAAGTCCATATATCTCTCTCCTCTGTTAATCTACATCCAGTTCTTTTTTAAGCCATTCCTTTAATTCATCCTCAACGGCATATACTCCCTTGAGTTCACATATGGGTTTTTCAAATTGTTTGGGCAATTCGATTTTTGCCAGTTCAATGGCTTCCTGGGAATTTCTTTTAAGAAGATAGATGTAATAGGGTTTGTCCCAGCAGTTCACTACAAAATATATTGTGTGGTCTTCCTTGGATTTTACACGCGTTGCATCTCCCCTGGCATAGATATTCCCCCATTCAAGGTATACTCTGACTGCCTGTTCAGGTGTCATTTCCCAGTCTATGGAATATACCAGATCCCTGTCTTTTTTTATTTCTTCGAGTGATGTGAGCATGATATTTCCTTTCTCTTATTTTGATTTTTTACTATTATAATCATAATTTTAAAAAAGTGTCCCGTCCCAACTTGAAATGATGCTGAAAAGACACGGGTTTTCGGATGTGAAAACCATCAGGGGATGTGAGGTAAGAGATATCGGGGATGCGGAAAAGAATAATAAGATAATGAATATGGCCGTACAGGCAGCCGGGCAGTTGGTTTGACTTAAAAAGTATGATATGAGTTTATTTAATATTCAACCTGAAATTCAAATTTGTAGATAATTTTAATTAAAGGAAGATGTGATTGAAATCTAAAAATTGCTGGGAAGTAATGAATTGCGGCCGACAACCTGAAGCCGATAATATTTTAAAATTGGAACCTTGTCCTGTAACGATGCCTTCTGAATTCGATGGTGCGAATAATGGTAAGTTCACGGGCCGGCTATGCTGGACAGTTGCAGGAACTTTTTGCTTCGGGAAAAAACAGGGAACATTTGCCGATAAATTGATGACATGTCTTTATTGTAACTTCTTTGAAAAAGTCAAAGAAGAAGAAGGTAAAAACTTCATTCTAATCCCTGCTGTTAATGAAAACGGGTCAGAATTATAGCAATAACCATTATTTAAACCCGCTTCGCAGGACTGGCATCTGCGATTAAGTATGAGAAGACGGTTGATTGGATATTAAGTTTTTACCATATAACAACGATCGTCCGATGATTTTTCAACTACTTCATTGAATCCATGACACGATTGTATAAAAATCATTTAATTCTGCTTTACTAACTTCCATATTTGAAACCCCTTAACGCTTCGGCGCAGGAGCCGCGTGGTTTTTGCGCTGTCACTTGCGGCCGGTTGTTATGGATAGAATTATTGATGAGCTGCATACTTATCCAGGATCCTGCGAATCATCTTCTGGTACTGAGTATTATACTTCTTTGCTTCTTTTTTGAGAAAATCCACACTTGTTTTACTTAGAGCAATTGTGACTTTCACTGTTTTGTTTATTAAATCAAGTTCTTCGGGCGAAGGTAGAGAGTCAGAAATAACTTTGACCTTTCCTATTGATTCATCTGAACGACACTTTTGCAGTTTCCAACACACGAACTTGACCCTCGGCCGAATCGAAACTACGTAGAATTCGGTTGTGATGAGCGACTATCTGTTCCGCTTTTAGGTACTCATGGTCCAATGTACTATGAGCATCGGCTACCAATAGTACTTCATAACCAAGTGCCGCTGCTTGACGGCAGGTGGTATCGACACAGAAATCGGATTGCATGCCACCGATTACCAATCTGCCGATGTTTCTACTCCTTAGGACCTCGTCCAAACGAGTTTTCATGAATGAGTTACAAAAATCCTTCACTATCTCAATATCATGCGCCTCGCGGTCAAGTGCATGGTGGAATGTACCATCCGGTTCAACTCTTGTATCCCGAACTAATATGACTGGTATACGATGGTTTCTTGCCTTTGCAATAAGCTGGTTGAGCCGCTCAATAATTCTTTGAGAATCCCAAATGCCTTCGTCAACGAGACTTTGCTGCACGTCAATGATAAGTAATGCTGTATTCATAGATGAAATTCCTTGCCACCGAAAGAAGCTGTCGAAAACCCCCTTTTCAAAAGCAAAATATCAATTAAGGGATGACCACCAAAATAAAGAATTATATTTTAAAAATAGGAACGATTTTAAATAAGACGAGAAAGCATGAATCAGGGTTGAATAAAGGCTCTATCTAAAACCCCGTCATATTGCCTTTCAGGCCTCTTTGCCTATGCTCCTTGAGGTGAAGCCATCACATAATTACATATTTTTTCAATATTGTGAACTAAACAGTATAGCATCCACCGGATATTTACTTTGATTTTCCCTCTTAAAGTGAATCTATTCATCTTTTTGCATGCTCTGATATTGCCGAATACAGGTTCTACTATCTCTAACCGCTTGCTGTACATCTTCAGTACTTCAGGGGTATCTATCTTATTCCTTATATCATCCGTAAGGCTGCCAAGTCTGTTTCTATATATTATGGTTACATGCCTTGATTCTGTTTTATCAGGTTTTCGTAAACATTTTGCTCTCAGATCACAAGATCCACATGCTTTCTTTGTCCCCTGGTAAATTATCCCTTTATGGTCTCATATGTTATAGAGACCATGAGCTAAACGATGACCCCTTTACTTTATTGTTATAAGTTTAATATCGGCAAAATCGCATCTGGATCTTTGAAATTCTCAATTTGATATTTATAATCGATTCTACTGCCAACTAAAATAAATCTGTAATTCAGAAATTCTGAAGCATCTTTATCCCATGAAGCATCTCCAAAATATGTTTTTGATATAAATGGAATACTTGACGATGCTTTTAACTCCGCTGCTTTCATAATATTTCCTATTTAGCCAAATACCATAAATGATGCCTTCTTCGTTCTTCCATTTCAGCTTTTAACGAAAGGTATTACAAGCCGGTGCAAACCAACTTACCATGTTAAATACATGAGGGTTGATAGTTGGCACATAGTTAAAAAAGCGGGAAAAAAAGCCCGGTCTTAGTAGATACCATTGTAGGCTGCCGCCAACCTGTTGATTTTATATTTAACTGCTTACTTTCAATTACTGTTTTTGAAAGATCTGATGCTTTCTGAATACTATGTTTTTAATTTAAATTCAAAATAAATCGGGTAAAGTTATAGCATTATTGGTTTGAAATTCTTTTAATCAGGAATGTTTTATTCTCTGAAAATGCAGGCATTACATAACCCCAGTTTGTATTTCTTACTGAGACCACAACTACATCGACATTACTTTCTTTCCATTTATTTTCAATTTCATGATCTTCTCCAGAAGCATCTACTGGTTTTACTTGTACCCTATGATAATTTGTCTCATCAGAAATAAGTATATCCGTTTGATGGCCATTATCTAATATCGGGATAAACACCTGCCACCCATCTTGCAGGGTTGGCAGAATAATGGTGTTGATGGTCGATAAAGCATGAAGACCATTGGCACTGTTGAATTTCAATCGGAAAGAAAAACCAGCCAGTCCCCTCGATCGCTTTGATCGGTGATTTCCGGTGACCATGACATGTTAAGTTTCCTTTGGTTAACTGTACAATCTCGAAGGTAGAGGTTGATTAAACTCTGATAAGGGATTCCGGTTTCTTCAGACAATTCCTTATGGGATTTGTCTTAGCGAAAGACTCGCCGATTTTTTTTAAGCCTCAAGGCTAGAGGGGAAGTATGCTTAAAAAATAGGCCCTGCCCAACTAACCGGATTCACTTGTTTTATTTTTTACCTTGACAGGAGATTATAGGATTGTCCCCATTTTAAAATTTGCACATTTTTATGTGCACCATGCACACAAAAATGTGCAAATTCTTTTTTTTTATTCTTTAAAACAAATCCCATTGAGTTCCCTTCTTTAAAATAAATGGAATGAAAAGCACCGCTATTACTGGGTATTCATAGCCTCTGTGTGAAAAAGATCAATATCCACGGTTTTCTGGCACGATGTTTGTAATGTGCATTTCTAACCAACCAGAAATGCAGACTGAAGCCTTTTAGACTTAAGGCTGAAGTAAAAGCCTTTCTCCTAACAGCCTATAGCCTAAAATGCTTCAGCCTATTTTTAAAGGAGACGACTATGAACAAAGTACAATCCATTAAAACCTCCGACATTGTAATTGACAGCAGTATCTATCCGAGAATCAGTATTGACCACAAAAGGGTCTCAATGTTTGAGGAGAACATGCGGGATGGATTTGAATTCGATCCCATTCACCTGCAGAAGCATCCGGACGAACCCGGAAAATACCGCATCCTGGACGGGGTACATCGGTATAAAGCTTATAAAGGGATCGGTATAAATGAGGTTGCCGCTGAAATAATTAATCTCAATGGAGATGATCCGGTACTATACGCTGCAAGTCAGGCAATAGGCCCGAGGCAGCTTACTGAAGAAGAGACAAGAAATGCTGCAAGAACGGCCTTTCAGAACAATAACAGACTGACTTCAGAAAAAATTGGAAAGTTTATCCGCCGTACAAGCAGGATGGTCAATATTTATATCTCTGATCTTCGGGCTGCTGTGAATGCCGGCCTTGATCTCAAGTTATTTCTTATGCACCGGCTCGGTATCCCCCAGGAAAGGATTTCTGCCAGATTAAACATTCCGCAAAAGACTGTATTCAACCATTTAGCCAAAAAGGAAATATTTCCTAAATGGCTAAATAGCGACCTGGAAAAAGGCTTCACTGTATCACAGGTTGCTGAAAAGCACGGTATGCCTGAAAATCTGATATGGTCACTTAAATTGAGTGAAGAAAATGATATGGCTAAATGCCATGAATTACAGTGGGGAGTCAGGACCTGGGACGACTGGAAATGGACCGATTGCGACAAAAGGTTTGGAGATGAATGGCCCGGAAGGATTCCCGCACAGCTTGTGGCACACATCCTTTATTATTTTTCCGAACAGAATGATCTTGTTTTGGACCCCATGGCAGGAGGCGGTGTGGTGGCCGATACATGCCTGGCATTCAACCGCCGCTGCTGGAGCTTTGATATGATTGACAGGCCTGATGAGAGGCCGGAGATCGAACATTATTACTGGGATAAGGATAATCTCCAATGGCCGGTTAACATGAAAACAAAGCCGGATCTTATTATATTTGATCCGCCCTATTTCAGTAAAAAGGTAAAAGATTATGACGAGGAAGCTATTTCAAACCTTCCAAAAGATGAATACCTGAAGTTTCTCCAGGATTTCCTGAAGCTTGTTTGTGAGAACAGCAAGAAGAGCACTATCCTGGCCCTGATAAATGCGGATTGGAGGGATTTTCAAAACACTCCGGCCCGGTACGAAACCAGGAAAAATTCAATTCTTATAAACGACTACCTCAAGGTTATCGATAAATCAGGATGGGAGGAAATCCAGATCATGTGGGCTCCCATGTCGTCGGAGAGGTTCCATGCCGGTGTGGTGACTGCCATGCAGAAAAAGAAAATACTTGGCGTTACGAATCGCTACGTTATTGTGGCACAGAAAAAATGAAAAGCAGGCAGAGAAAAACAGACTGAAGCTGTTCACCCTGCTAAATGCTGCTTTGCAGCCCGCCATGCGGATTTAACAGGGTAAAGGCTATAGGCTTTTAGGTTTACTGCATTTACAAACAGCCCTCAGTCTAAATCCCTTCAGTCTGTTTTCTTTAACAGACTTCACACTAAAAAGCTTCATACCATTCTTGGAGAAATAGATATGGAAGAAACGAAATCGGTTGTACCCCTCCAAAAAATTGAGAAGGTCATTTTTATGATCCGTGGCCAAAAGGTTATGTTAGATAAAGATTTGGCAGCGCTTTATAATGTGTCCACCAGTGTTTTTAATAAATCTGTAACCCGAAACATTGGACGTTTTCCATCTGATTTTATGTTTCAACTTACAAAAGAGGAATTCACAGACTTGAAGTTCCATTTTGGTACATCAAGTTGGGGCGGGACCAGAAAACTACCGAGAGCATTTACAGAACAGGGAGTTGCCATGCTTTCGAGTGTTCTTAGAAGCAAAAGAGCTGTTCAGGTTAATATCGGAATTCGATGGATTCACTGCTAACGTATTGACACTGGCTGCTGCGGCAACAAATCCTGCTGCGGTCGCAGGATTGGCAATAGCAAAGTATGTTTTCGGCCTTGTGGCAGACACAATGATGGAAAAAAAAGACGACCAGATCGGTATGGTATATCAGTCGTTTAATCGCTTTGAACATTATCCGCATGGAGAAAGAAAAAAGAATGATGTGCCTGATTTAAGTAACAACATACGTTTTTCATATTCCATTTTCGGCACTACTTATTAGTATTGTATGGTAGTTGAGCACTTAAGAAGTTTAGATCAAGTGCTAATACATTTGACAATTTCATGTTATAAAGTAATACTATGTAGGACTTTTATCTCGGAGGCAATCTTTGCGAATAATAGATTTTGAGTGGGATGATGGTAACGCTCTACATATACAGCTTGGACATGGTATAGCGCCGGAGGAGGTCGAAGAAGTTTTTGCAAATAGGCCATTCTTTCGGAAGACCAGTAAAGGGCATTATGTTGTATTCGGTCCGACTTTGGATGGAAGATTTATCACGATAGTTTTTGAATTGAAGCCAAAAGGGATTGCCAGGCCCATTACAGGATGGGATATGAATCGGGCAGAAATTCGTTATTATAAAAAGCAGAGAGGATAGAACAATGAAAAAAAAACAGGATAAGCATGATGAATTGAAGGATTATTATTCAAGCATAAATATTCTTGATGAAATCTCGAATGAAGAAGTGGATCTTACACTCGAAGGTAATCTCCAACAGGAAATACTTTCAGGTAAACGAAAACGAAAACTTCAAAACGTTACGATAAAGATTGATCCTTTACAAATCATAGCCATAAAGAAACTCTCCAATATGAAATCGATTCCATATCAAACGTTAATCAGGCATTGGCTCGCTGAGGGAATTAAACACGAAATGGATTCAGTTCAGAGATAGCTTGGTCCGACCCCTTTTACTAACAGTCATCAGCCAAAACAGCTTCCCTGGCACGGCGTAGTCTCAAACCGAAGCCGGCTGGTTTTTCGCAATCTTGAACATTGAATCCGGAATCTTGAATTTTTCAATTAACTTCCCACAGTTAATTGAAATTCCCCTTGCTTTTCCCGACCATAAGTCTTAAAAAAAAGATTATATTGATCCCGATATAATGATTTAAAGCATGTTTACGCGCTGATAGCGGATTGATCACTAATTAAGAATTGTCCAAGCAAAATGAATTCGCCGTCATTCCCCGATTCAATCGGGGAATCCAGTTGTTTTTATTTAATGCTTTTACTCACAGTCTATAGTCTAAAATGCTTCAGTCTGTAGTTTATACAGCCTGTATTTATAAAAAATAGGGGATTTCCTGATTCACATATATCTCTCTTTTCTTTTATATATTAAAATTCCAGGGTTTCAGAAGTCATTGGTTATTGAAAACTGCTGATTTGTTTTTATTGTTTATTGCTTATTTCCCATATTGATACACTGATATTGAAGAGAAGAGGAACCAAGTGGAAATTTTATCCTTTTGCAGGCACTATAAGTTACGTAATAAAAAGATTCTAAGTCAGGGTGCGGCGTTGATGAGGTTGTTAAGAGTTCAACAAAAGTGAGGATAAGTATAATTAGTCAAGGGCAGATTTATCCTGTTAAACCTTTTTTTTGTACGTTTAACCGGGACTTACCCCTTCGATACCAAGCAAAACTGCCAAAGAGGAGAAAAGCCCCTTGGATTTCTGATTTTATGGCATGTTTATTGCTTTTATAGATAACACCACAATTAATATTATTATCTGGACGATTCCGTCCAGATAATACCTTGTTGGGGGAAAAGATGAACTGGCGTCTCTTTACATACTCCATAAAGCACGACACAGGGTATGCTCCAAATCCATTCTACGGTGTCTGTACTCTAAACACATGTAAACCGCAAATTCGTCGGGAGGCAAACGAGGGCGATTGGATCGTCGCTTTGAAGCGAGATCAAGTCATCTGCGTTTTAAAGATCACAAAGAAAATGACAATGGATGAGTACTGGCACTACTGCAATAGGCACCTTCCCAACAAGATCCCACCTCAGACAGGTGGACATGGCTACCCATTTCACTTAGTGGGTGATTGTCAGTACGATTTCTCTTCCGGCAGTGCAAAGCAGTTGAAGGGCATGCATGACCTAACACACATGCAAACTGACCTGAGCGGCAAGAATACCTTGCTATCCGAGCACTTCGTCTACTTCGGGGATCATGAGACACGATTGCCGGCAGAATTACTCCCGATTGCCAGGTACGCAAACGGGCATTGGATCGGCGAAGCTCGAAAATCAACGGCCAACAATCCCTATCGCATGGCATTTGAGAACTGGGCGCGGACACTCCCATGCAACGAATGCGCAGTTCTTGGCCAACCAACAGACAGCCGGTTGCCTGATGAGGAAAATAGGGGATGTGCGCCAACAAACGTCTGCAGCACACGGCGGAGACTGCGTCGATGCTGATGCTTAGAGATAGACGGAAGGGCGATATTATTTATTGTTCTTTCCACGGGACGGAAGTGTTTATGTGAGTGAGTCGATGCTTCCGACTCACTCTTCAGATCGGGAAATGGTTCATGGGTCTGTCTACATTATTCAGACCCCCTTCCCAACATGTCGCTCAACCGGACCGCGCATCCGCTGGGCTGCGAACAGAAGTCCCTTTTTATCGAATCTCATGGTGCTTCGGCGCGTCCGGTTAGCTTGGCGTTAAATGAAAAAAACTAAAAAAAGGTATTTGCATGGCGATATTAGTTTTGAAATTAACTATCCCTTTTGAACGTTATGATTTAGAAAACCACACCAAGCGCTTCGGACCTGTTTTCCACAGATGGTTGCCAGACGGTGAAACAGATGCTTTATCAATTAATGCAAAATCTAAATATATTAATATAAAAATATGGTTTGAAAGATGTGGGTATATGAATAATGGTTGGATTAAGTTCGATTGTAAAAAGAGAGAAATTGATCCATCTATTTTACTCAGGCAGGCAAAAATTGACGCTGGACCGCTTCATGTAAAAATGTGCATTAAAAACCTTAATTCAAATGCTGTAGAATCTGTATATGCTAATAAAAGAGGTGATGAGGGGTATATAAAAATTGGCAAAAAAATTATCTCAATTTTAAATGACAACTTAATTCCTTTTGTTAACACATTGCGTTTTCAATTTGGGCAGTATTGGATCCGTGAACTTTTACCATGGAATTCTCAAAAAGAGTCGTTAGGTCATTATTTTATTGGCCTGCATACAAAGTGGGCAAAGGAAAATGAAGAAAGCTGGCAGGAATTTATTCCAGATGAAATCAAAAGTACGGCGCATCTTAATATAATTTGTGGTAAGGATTTCTCACACTATTTTTCTAAAGATGATTGGGAATACTTAAATAATTTTCAACCTGAAAATCATCGATTTGGCCTAACACATAAAGTGTTACTCAATGCGCATGAGTTAAGAGAGCAAGGAAATTATAAACAGTGTTTTATTGAATCAATAACTTCTCTCGAATTATCTATCTCCGAGTATATGAAGAATCGATTGTCCATCCCGAAAGAACTAAAGAAAGAAATTGAGAGTTTCTGGCAAATGCCTATACGGTCGCAAACAACAGTATTGGCAATGACACTTCCAAGTGTATCTTATACTCATATTAAAAATACTGTTGAGGCAATTAAAATCAGAAACAAAATTGTACACGAAGGATTTAGCCCAAATGGTGATTTTGAAGATAAAAAACTAATTGATTCAGTATTTTTTATTATATCAAAACTACTTTCAGAAGAAATAATGAAGTTCCCAAGTTGTTCAGATAGCGGCAATACACTTTTACCAACTTTAGGAACTTGAAATCATTTAACAAACACAGGATTAGTAACCGAGACTTGAGGCACGAAAGCTCGGTACTAATCCAAGGTTCAAAATGCTCTACCCGACTGGCGAAAAAACCCGCCAGCCGGTAAGCATCGGCGTTGAACGAAACCGCTTCGCGGTAGTTTAAAATCGTTCATTTATTATAAAATTAAGTAGTTATCTATATAGATTTATGCATTATTTAATAGAGGAAATATGCCAGTTCCAACTTCTCAGTTGATTTAGAACAAGAAACCGGTATATTACTATCCTATTGAAAAACACTGTACCATATTATCGATGAAGATAAGGATTCATTAATGATTTTCCTGAGATGAATTTATGAAGTCAAAGGCTCAAATATTAAAAAGACCAAATAAAAAGGATATTAAGTCGTCAAATTTAAATGCCTTTTGATTTCAATATGATACGGTTAGGGATACGATTAAATCCCCATAGATCGAAACCAAGCGGCATAGTCCAACCAGATTGTAAGTGGAATGAAGCCAAGCCTTTAATTATCTTTTGAGTTTAATTTAACTTTTTGTGCCAGTATTAGACTTTTTCTTTGCTTCACTCCACATACAATCTTTATTGTTATGTTTTCGGAAAGTAATAAATTGAACGATCTATTGCACTGGCACTTTGCTTAAGAGATTTGGGGGTAATTGATGGTTCCATTTAAATGGTTGTTAGTAAGCATAGGAATATTGTTTTGGGTCGTAGTATGCTCATTAATTTGGGGGCTTCACTGGGGAACGTACTATTCTAAACCAAATGGCAAGGTCCAGAGCCGAAAATTTACCGACATTCGGGGATGGCATTCTTTTATAGAGTTTCATTTCAGTGATGTTCAGAAGAAAAATCGCGGGGACCAGGTCGCTAAACCGTTACGAGGTTTACTAGTTGCTTCTGCGATAGGATTGGTGTTGATTGCCGTTGCTTGGTTTATCTCATCAATAATGACAATTCTGTTTCCATCTTATCAAACTATCATGTTGATTCTCTTTAGCGTATTTACATTGCCGATAGTATCTGTGATTTCAACCCATGCATTCACTGTGGCTGCAAATTTACCTGGAAGTTTTAAAGACCTACCTGATGCTCCTTGGGTACCTTTTATAATGTCGGCTATCTTTATAATTTTTGCTTTGCTTGCGCAGTGGCACTATTTTATGCCTGATATGGTAAACTCGATTTGGAAATTAATCAATTCTTTCAATGCCTTTGGGTATAGCATCCCGGCATTACCCTTGGCAGTTGGAATATTCTTTTGGAAGTATCACTCTATATACTTTCCAAAAGGAGAATATCCTTGGGAGACAAACATGTGGTATTTAGTGTCAATATCAGTTTTCGCAATTCCAAGTATTATTCTTGGGCTAATGATTAATTCTTGGCAGAAAGGAATTTAAGGGGTCATGCAGTTGAAAGAGGTGAGAAAATAATAAAAGAAATGGAACTTAAGCTTTTGGAGTCTAGAACTTATTAACTTATGGGCGTCCCTCTAAGCTACTCTAAGCTAAGAATTCCTCTTTCGTCCAAGTCTATCTGTTCTTTTTTGGTTACTCTTTCCATTGTTCCTTTCCTTTTGAAAAAATTATCTTTATTTTTTTTTATTTATATTATCGGAGAAAACTTTGATTTTTTAAGACAGGAGAGGATTTAATTTTTATAGGTTTAATAGGTTTGATGGATTTACTTTTTATTTTCGATATATTTCAAATTTTGATATAGTTCCTATTCGTAATTAAGGAATGAATTACATATATATTGAATAAAGACCAACGTTTTCTATCAATGGGGACGTCCATGAAAAAATGATTATAAATGTTCTTGGAATTAATTCATGGACGTCCCCATTGAGTTTGGCATCGTTAGAGGTTGTTCGATGCGGCCCTTTTCATAAAGATATTGAGACAGGCTGATGATCGGACCTGCACTCATAATCCCTGTGTGCCTGCGAAAGACGGTGAAGGTCTCAAGGGTGAACATATCCCTCCAGCAGATATTTTTCCGGATAACGAAGAAAAGAAACTCAATCAAAACATGGACCCGGTGTTCCCTTTGCCTGGTCTCCTTCCGGGTTATTGCAGGCGTAAGCCCCACAAGGTAATCCAGGATGGCTTGCATCAGGTTCCTGATATCTTCATCGGCCATCATAAGCCCCCCAAAGGGACTGCCGGACAATAGAGGTGATCCGGGATTGGCCTTCTTCCCGAACCGGCGCTGACTTCCGGACCGGTCTTTCCGGGAGAGACAGGACCTGAAACAGGTTTCCTTCAAAGGCAATTAAATCCTTTTCTATAAGGTTATCTCTGGAAGAAATATAATCCTCCAGACACAACTCAAGACAGGAGCAGATAGCATCATAAGAATAAAACGACAGCCCGTAACGATCAGAGGCCAGGATAAGGAAAAAATACAGGAGAAGTTCCTTCTGGTTCAGGAGATGGATAAAACCGTCAGTGAGAAACCGGTGGGGGATAAAACCGAAACCCCCTTCTATGTGCCGGACCCGGCTGGGATTGACAATCTTTTTGCTGATCATGACTGAATCTCCTTTTTTTAAAAGAATTTACAGCCATGTTACCATGAGTTTAAAACCGAATCTAACGAGTCGATCTTTGCAATCACTGGTAAATATCCGGAATCTCAGATATATAAACTTTTAACGCGTCTACCTTTGCAATCACCGGGATCATCCAGAATTGCCCTATAACCTTGATTTTCCGGGCAGTTGACGCGTCCACCTTTGCAATCAATGAGCACTCGTCCTTCCCTTGATTCTTTTTCAGGCGCCGTTTGTTGCGTATCTTCTGCAGCATCCTGTTTCGTTCGGCTTTCTTTCGATTCTTCTTGCGATACCTCTTCCAATACCCGGGATGCGCCTCAAACCACACCTTATTGCTTGCCTGGTGGTTTAATCTGTACTCCGGGTCATCCCTCATCTTTTTCCTCTTCCAAGCGGCTTTCTCGCTCTTTGACATTCCGGTTTCCCGCAATAATACTGCTCCTTATGCCTCGGGCTCTTAGGAACAAAATGGCCGCAATGACAACATTGGATCTCTTCCATTGCTCTTTCTCCTATCTAGAGAAAATGCAATAATATAGCGAGATGAAATTAATCGCCGGGAATAAGATGATTTAAATGGAAAGATAATGTATAAGATTGATTGAATTACATGAATTAAATTCTCACAACATAAACTAACTCACAACATAATTAGCCAAAAAGGAAATATTTCCTAAATGGCTAAATAGCGACCTGGAAAAAGGCTTCACTGTATCACAGGTTGCTGAAAAGCACGGTATGCCTGAAAATCTGATATGGTCACTTAAATTGAGTGAAGAAAATGATATGGCTAAATGCCATGAATTACAGTGGGGAGTCAGGACCTGGGACGACTGGAAATGGACCGATTGCGACAAAAGGTTTGGAGATGAATGGCCCGGAAGGATTCCCGCACAGCTTGTGGCACACATCCTTTATTATTTTTCCGAACAGAATGATCTTGTTTTGGACCCCATGGCAGGAGGCGGTGTGGTGGCCGATACATGCCTGGCATTCAACCGCCGCTGCTGGAGCTTTGATATGATTGACAGGCCTGATGAGAGGCCGGAGATCGAACATTATTACTGGGATAAGGATAATCTCCAATGGCCGGTTAACATGAAAACAAAGCCGGATCTTATTATATTTGATCCGCCCTATTTCAGTAAAAAGGTAAAAGATTATGACGAGGAAGCTATTTCAAACCTTCCAAAAGATGAATACCTGAAGTTTCTCCAGGATTTCCTGAAGCTTGTTTGTGAGAACAGCAAGAAGAGCACTATCCTGGCCCTGATAAATGCGGATTGGAGGGATTTTCAAAACACTCCGGCCCGGTACGAAACCAGGAAAAATTCAATTCTTATAAACGACTACCTCAAGGTTATCGATAAATCAGGATGGGAGGAAATCCAGATCATGTGGGCTCCCATGTCGTCGGAGAGGTTCCATGCCGGTGTGGTGACTGCCATGCAGAAAAAGAAAATACTTGGCGTTACGAATCGCTACGTTATTGTGGCACAGAAAAAATGAAAAGCAGGCAGAGAAAAACAGACTGAAGCTGTTCACCCTGCTAAATGCTGCTTTGCAGCCCGCCATGCGGATTTAACAGGGTAAAGGCTATAGGCTTTTAGGTTTACTGCATTTACAAACAGCCCTCAGTCTAAATCCCTTCAGTCTGTTTTCTTTAACAGACTTCACACTAAAAAGCTTCATACCATTCTTGGAGAAATAGATATGGAAGAAACGAAATCGGTTGTACCCCTCCAAAAAATTGAGAAGGTCATTTTTATGATCCGTGGCCAAAAGGTTATGTTAGATAAAGATTTGGCAGCGCTTTATAATGTGTCCACCAGTGTTTTTAATAAATCTGTAACCCGAAACATTGGACGTTTTCCATCTGATTTTATGTTTCAACTTACAAAAGAGGAATTCACAGACTTGAAGTTCCATTTTGGTACATCAAGTTGGGGCGGGACCAGAAAACTACCGAGAGCATTTACAGAACAGGGAGTTGCCATGCTTTCGAGTGTTCTTAGAAGCAAAAGAGCTGTTCAGGTTAATATCGGAATTCGATGGATTCACTGCTAACGTATTGACACTGGCTGCTGCGGCAACAAATCCTGCTGCGGTCGCAGGATTGGCAATAGCAAAGTATGTTTTCAGCCTGGTGGCAGATACAATGATGGGAAAAAAAGACGACCAGATCGGTATGGTATATCAGTCATTTAATCGCTTTGAACATTATCCGCATGGAGAAAAAAAAAGGATGATGTGCCTGATTTAAGTAACAACATACGTTTTTCATATTCCATTTTCGGCACCACTTATTAGTATTGTATGGTAGTTGAGGACTTAAGAAGTTTAGATCAAGTGCTAATACATTTGACAATTTCATGTTATAAAGTAATACTATGTAGGACTTTTTTCTCGGAGGCAATCTTTGCGAATAATAGATTTTGAGTGGGATGATGGTAACGCTCTACATATACAGCTTGGACATGGTATAGCGCCGGAGGAGGTCGAAGAAGTTTTTGCAAATAGGCCATTCTTTCGGAAGACCAGTAAAGGGCATTATGTTGTATTCGGTCCGACTTTGGATGGAAGATTTATCACGATAGTTTTTGAATTGAAGCCAAAAGGGATTGCCAGGCCCATTACAGGATGGGATATGAATCGGGCAGAAATTCGTTATTATAAAAAGCAGAGAGGATAGAACAATGAAAAAAAAACAGGATAAGCATGATGAATTGAAGGATTATTATTCAAGCATAAATATTCTTGATGAAATCTCGAATGAAGAAGTGGATCTTACACTCGAAGGTAATCTCCAACAGGAAATACTTTCAGGTAAACGAAAACGAAAACTTCAAAACGTTACGATAAAGATTGATCCTTTACAAATCATAGCCATAAAGAAACTCTCCAATATGAAATCGATTCCATATCAAACGTTAATCAGGCATTGGCTCGCTGAGGGAATTAAACACGAAATGGATTCAGTTCAGAGATAGCTTGGTCTGACCCCTTTTACTAACAGTCTTCAGCCAAAACAGCTTCCCTGGCACGGCGTAGTCTCAAACCGAAGCCGGCTGGTTTTTCGCAATCTTGAACATTGAATCCGGAATCTTGAATTTTTCAATTAACTTCCCACAGTTAATTGAAATTCCCCTTGCTTTTCCCGACCATAAGTCTTAAAAAAAAGATTATATTGATCCCGATATAATGATTTAAAGCATGTTTACGCGCTGATAGCGGATTGATCACTAATTAAGAATTGTCCAAGCAAAATGAATTCGCCGTCATTCCCCGATTCAATCGGGGAATCCAGTTGTTTTTATTTAATGCTTTTACTCACAGTCTATAGTCTAAAATGCTTCAGTCTGTAGTTTATACAGCCTGTATTTATAAAAAATAGGGGATTTCCTGATTCACATATATTCTTCTTTTCTTTTATATATTAAAATTCCAGGGTTTCAGAAGTCATTGGTTATTGAAAACTGCTGATTTGTTTTTATTGTTTATTGCTTATTTCCCATATTGATACACTGATATTGAAGAGAAGAGGAACCAAGTGGAAATTTTATCCTTTTGCAGGCACTATAAGTTACGTAATAAAAAGATTCTAAGTCAGGGTGCGGCGTTGATGAGGTTGTTAAGAGTTCAACAAAAGTGAGGATAAGTATAATGAGTCAAGGGCAGATTTATCCTGTTAAACCTTTTTTTGTTTGTTTAACCGGGACTTGCCCCCTTTTTAGTTGAACGCTGATCAACATAGCGTTAGAGGTTATTCATGAAAATTTCGTTCGTTGATATTCAAAATTTTAGAAAACTCAAGAACTGCCGTGTAGAACTTTCTGAAAACAAAACGGTATTTGTTGGTGCTAATAATAGTGGCAAGACTTCAGCGATGGATGTCTTGATGGTATTTCTTAAGAAAACTCGACACAAAAATATATCGACGACAGATTTTACCCTATCTAACTGGAAAAATATTAACCAAATAGCCGTGGATTGGATTCAGAATAAGAATCCTGATGACTTAAATTTGGGAACAGAGCTATGGCACCCCTATGTACCGTCAATTGATATATGGCTTGATGTAGAAGAAAAAGAAATCCACTATGTCAGTCACATTATCCCAACACTGGAATGGACTGGTGGAATTCTTGGTATCAGACTAATATTTGAACCGAAAAATGTTACGGAGCTGTATAAAGCCTATAAATCAACTTTTGAGACAGCAAAAGACACAAGTGAATCAAGAAAAAAAGGTAAACCTTTGAAATTATGGCCGCAAACAATGCGGGATTTTCTTGATAAAGAATTACACAATCATTTTAGTTTTAAATCCTATATTCTTGATCCTTCAAAATGTACTGACAATAATCCTCAAAAACTTCCTGAAAATTCAGAACCTATTACAGGAGAGCCACTTAGCGGATTATTTAAAATTGATATCATCACCGCACAGAGAGGATTTTCTGATCCTAACTCAACAGAAGAAGAAACAAAAAGTGACCGTAGGCTTTCTGCGCAATTGAGAACATATTTTGAAAAACATCTGAATCCATCAGAATTACCCGACATTAATGATCTTGATGCGTTGGAAGCTATTGAAACAGCCAGAACCGCCTTCGATGAACGCTTGAAAGAGAGTTTTAAAGCTTCAATCAGTGAACTGGAAGGATTAAACTATCCGGGTTTTAGCGATCCAAAGATACAAATATCAAGCAAAGTAAATCCATTGGAAGGATTAAATCACGATGCTGCAATTCAGTTCAATGTTTTACGGGATGATTCAAACCCTGATGATCTTTCTTTATGCCTCCCCGAGAAATATAACGGTTTGGGGTATCAAAACCTTATTTCAATGATTTTCAATTTGATCCGCTTTCGTGATGAATGGATGCGAATAGGTAAAGCTGGAAAACGAGCCGAATCGAGTGATGATTTTATTGAGCCACTCCATATTGTGTTGATCGAAGAGCCTGAAGCTCATCTTCATGCCCAAGTGCAACAGGTCTTTATAAAAAAAGCTTATGATGTCTTAAGAAATCATGAAGACCTTAAAGGAATCTCCCCGTTTTCTACTCAATTGGTTATTAGCACACACTCAAGTCACGTTGCCCACGAGATTGATTTTGTGAGTCTGCGGTATTTTAAAAGGATGCCTGCGACCTGTGCAGATTCAGCTCCGTGCGCCAAAGTAGTAAACCTTACAACTACTTTTGGAGATGATTCAGATACATCTAAATTTGCCACTCGCTATTTAAAAACTACACATTGTGATCTTTTTTTCGCGGATGCAGCTATCCTGGTTGAAGGACCGGCAGAAAGAATGCTCGTTCCTCACTTTATTAGAAACAAATTTACTGATTTGGATCGAAATTATATTTCAATTCTAGAAATTGGCGGAAGCCACGCTCATCGCCTCAAGTCATTGATCGAAACTCTCGATCTCCTCACCCTTGTAATAACAGACTTGGATTCTATTGGAAAAGATACAAATAGCAAGGTACTTCCGGAGAGAGGAAAAGGATATAGAACCGGGAATGATACAATAAAAAAATGGGCGCCAAAAAAAACAAAACTAGATGAGGTTTTAGACTGCGATGGCAAAGAAAAGGTAAGCGAGGGCATTGTTAGAGTCGCCTATCAAAATGAAGTTAAGGTTTTGCATTCTGACAATGAAGAAATTGTTATCCCATATACCTTTGAAGATGCCTTAGTCTTCAGCAATATTGAATTTTTTAAGGGAAAGACTGACTCAAAAGGCTTAATTAAAAAAATGGCTGATGCTGTTAATAAACCTAACATCGCTGAAACCTGTCAAACTTTGTTTGGTGCACTTGGTAAAAATAGCAAGAAAGCTGAAATGGCTCTTGAGCTACTTTATACCACTGAACCAGATACAGTAAATCCTCCTCAGTATATTGTGGAAGGTTTGGAATGGCTTCAAAAGGAATTAAAAAACAAGCACCAGGATTTTTAAATTAAAAAAAATAGTGAAGGAGGCAAATTGAATAATGGATAAAAATAAAACCTCCTATCCAGTGGATAATGAAATGTATAACTGCCTGAATCTTGATAGCCCTAAAAGTTTTTTTCTCTTTGCGGGTGCTGGCTCAGGAAAAACTCGAAGTCTTGTTGAAGTTTTAAAACAGTTTCGGGCTAATAAAATTTTCAAATTGAGGAAAAATGGCCAAAAAGTAGCCATCATCACATATACAAATGCAGCTTGTGATGAGATTAAAAGCCGCCTTGAATTTGATTCTGCTTTTCATGTATCCACTATACATAGTTTTGCATGGGAGCTTATTAATCCATACATTCAAGATATTCGCAATTGGTTGAAGCACGATCTTGAATGTGAAATAACCAATCTCAAAGAAAAGCAAAGCAAGGCTAAAAACACAAACACAAAAACATACATTGACAGAGCAAGTAAGATTGAAATTAAAACTGAGAGATTAAATCTTCTGCCCACTATAAAAAAATTCACCTATAATCCTAATGGTGACAATCTCGGCAGAGATTCTTTAAGCCATGCAGAGGTAATTAAAATTACTGCTGACTTCATATTACAAAAACCTCTCATGCAGAATATTCTTATACGCAAATTCCCTATCCTTTTAATAGACGAAAGTCAGGATACTAAAAAGGAGCTGATTGATGCTTTTTTTGAAGTTCAGAAAAAAAATCCGCCAATTTTACTCTTGGTTTGTTCGGCGATACAATGCAGCGCATTTATACGGATGGGAAAATAGACTTAGGCCAAAATATTCCAGATTCATGGGTAAAACCTGTAAAAGAGATAAACCATAGATGCCCTAAGCGAATAATTAAGCTAATAAATAAAATTCGCTCTGGTGCTGATGGGCAAATACAAAAACCATACAAAGATGAAGAAGGGCTTGTCCGTTTATTTATTGTGGATGTTACAAATCCACTAGATAAAGCAAATGTTGAATCTGAAATCATTTCACAAATGGCAGTTTTAACTGGTGACCAGGGATGGAATAATTCTACTCGAACTGATGTGAAAGTATTGACATTGGAGCATCATATGGCCGCTAATCGTGGAGGATTCTCCACCTTTTTCGATCCATTATACGCTGTCAACAAATTAAAGACAGGTCTGCTTGATGGGACATTACCAGGAGTTTCTTTATTCGCGAAACAAGTATTGCCATTAATTAAAGCAAAGAAAGCAGGTGACGAGTTTGCAGTATCAAGAATCATTAGAGAAAACTCCTCGCTTATAAAAAAAGACAATTTAAAGAATTCTTCAAAATCGATTGAAGAAATAACCAAGGCAAAAAAAGTAGTCAATTCATTGTTTGTTTTGTGGAATAATAATAAAGACCCAACTCTTAACGATGTGTTAAAAGAGGTTTCTCGTAGCGGTATTTTTCCAGTTTCCGATATGCTACAACCGATAGCTAAGCGGTTAAATGAAAAACAAGAAATAACTATGGATGAACCAGTTGATGAATCGGAAAACGATTCAATCATAGAAGCATGGGACAAAGCACTAGAATGCAAATTTAGTCAGTTTGAAGAATATGTCAGATACATCTCTGATGAATCTCGTTTTGGAACTCACCAAGGAATAAAAGGATTAGAATTTAAGAGGGTTATGGTAATTCTCGATGATGATGAGACGCGAGGTTTTTTGTTCAACTACGAAAAACTGTTTGGAGCAGTTGAACCTACACCGACAGACATAAAAAATATAGAAGAAGGAAAAGAAACTAGCATTGATCGTACTCGTAGACTTTTTTATGTCACGTGTAGCCGTGCTGAGAAGAGCTTGGCTATTGTCGCTTATACTAAAGCGCCAGAAAAAATAAAAAAATATGCTTTTGATCAAGGTTGGTTTAATGAAGATGAAATAATTCTCATTTAAAATTATTTTTTAAAAAGAATAATTATGAAACCTAAAATCGATATAATTGGTGACTACTATGTCAATTTTGAGATAGTGAATTCGAAGTGAAGCGGGACGCTCTTTAGGAATTTAGTTGACAGAACTGATGGAAAGAAATTACAGCCAAAGAAGGTAATTACATTCTTGATAAATAAGTATTTAAATAACTAAAGAGCGTCCCGCTTTACCGCTTTACTGGAGGCGAGCAGAGCGATTGTGGGCAAGCAATTAATTTGATTAAAGGTCAGGAAGCAGAAGCAGTGCTTGCAGATAAAGGGTATGATGCCGATTACATTGTAAATGCAATAGAGGGTATGAATGCAGAAGTCGTTATACCGCCCCGATCAAATAGAACTGACCAAAGAGAATATGATAAAATCCTTTACGAAGAGCGTAATAATATTGAGAGGATGTTTGGCAAATTAAAGCATTTTAGACGAGTAGCGACTCAATATGATAAACTTGCTGTATCTTATATGGCTTTTGTTATGATTGCTTCGATATTCTTATGGCTAAAATGAATGTCGACACAACCTAATCATTAATTAAACATCAGGGGGGATTCTACATGGGTATTGCGTCGTTTGCCAGTGATTACATGCCGGCACCTGGAGAAACATGTACGGCTTGTGTAATGGGCTATTACAAACGAGCAGCTCTTCTCTTCGATCGGATATGGATTGCGCGACGTACAGAATCAGCTGAATTTTTGGATATCCCGCCAGAGGTGACTTTTGGTCTCCAAAAGGTGTCAATGGGGACGTCCATGAAAAAATGATTATAAATGTTCTTGGAATTAATTCATGGACGTCCCCATTGACATATTTAAATTTCCTTTTAATTATAATTAGTTATCCTCAGTACGCTTGTGGCGGCGTTATTTTTTATCAATTTGGTTACGATTTTACCCTGGGGGTAAATACATTTTTTATATTATTTTTTTAAAATCCCGATTCATCTTTCTGTATAACATTCAAAATGTAAAGATATCCAGAACATGTGAATAACTTGTTAGAAAAAAAAGGAGGAAGAAATGGAAATACCTGAAAACAGCTTAGCTGATGAAAGCCGTGAAGATAAAACTTTAATTGACAAATATGAAGAGGATTACAGGGCGGCATTGAGTTCAATTGATATTGATGTAAAAGAGTTGATACAAAATGGGAAAGAAATGAAAGGAATCCTTCTATTTGGTGCAAATCTTTCCTCAATTCTTGAGGTCCACGAATCTCTCCATAACTTCTATTCCTTAATATACAACCATCAGGATGTTCTAGATCGCTTTGGTTCTGAAAGGCTAAAGCAGCTAGGTCATAAACCTAAGGCAACATTCGACCTTCTGAAAGACGCTGATGCTTCACCTGAAGCCATTGAACAATACGTCCTCAAAGAACTGCAATCAGTAGGGTTTAAGAAAACTCATTGGTATTTAAAGCCTCGAGTTCTTACGGAAATTGAGTATATGCTTGAAGCTTTACGCATTTTGATAGAGCCGGAGTTCATTCCACTAGAAGATACTTCGAGTGAGACTGAAGATGAAGAAAAAACCGACCGATATATACCTTCTGTCGTAAAGTTAGCAGTATGGAGGCGAGATCATGGAAAATGTGTTGAATGTGGCTCGAAGGAGAATCTTGAATATGATCATATAATCCCAGTATCAAAGGGGGGAGCCAATACAGAGAGGAATATTCAACTACTTTGTGAGAAATGCAACCGAAAGAAGTCTGCAAATATACAGTAGGTTGTATAAGAAATAAAATAAATTATTGCATTGATAAATTAAAAACAAGTTTTTCTTAACATATTGCATAACTTAGATAATAAGGTGTATGGTTATGAAATCTAATATAAAAGATAACAAACGACCTAAATATCATAGTGATGGAACATTATATGATGAATGTCAAAACATCACATCCTCAGGAAATTTTTATCGCTTTGATTGCAATGCATCTGTACCAGGTGGGATAGCCAATAGCCTTGGCAAAAATTTCAAATACGCTGTCGTTTTAGGTTCAAATTTGGAATCAACTCCGGACTATTTCTCAGGACAACCTAGCCTTGCACCTGATGGCTCAATTTTCTTAATTCGAATTACAAGAGATGATAGCTCACACGGTACTAGGCATGAAAATACAGATGAAAAAATAGTCTGGAAATCAAAGAGCGGTAAATATTTTTCAATTAATAAAAAGGAGGAGTCCATACCTGATCATAGAGTCGATTACATATTTAATGAGATTTTAACAGCTACTCCTTTGAGGCAGATAAAAGGAAAACCAGCACCAAGTCCACCAAATAAAAAAGGTACATGGCGAGAATATAATGATTTATGTGCAAGTCTCAATAATAGAGCGCTATTTGAATAAATTCGACCAGAAATTTTTCTAACATCCGCATCTACAGTGACCGGGCGAAAAAACGCCGCCCGGCGCGTAATGCAAGGCGTTAAATGAAAAAAACTAAAAAAAGGTATTTGTAAAGGGGGACGCCCATAAGATAATAAGTTGACAATAATTGTATCATAATTTAATGTTATCGAATGCCAAGGCAATCCAGAATAGACACACCCGGAGCTCTGCATCACATTATGATCAGAGGGCTTGAAGGTAAGAACATTTTCAAAGACAATAAAGATCGTGATGATTTTATGGATCGGCTGGGGAATATACTGCTTGATACATCGACTCCATGCTATGCATTTGCTTTGATGTCTAACCATGTTCATCTGTTATTGAGAACCGGCTTAGTTCCTGTAGCTCAGGTAATGAGGAGACTGCTGACCGGATACGCTGTTAAATTTAATCGCAGGCACCGGCGCACCGGAAAACTTTTTCAAAACAGGTATAAATCCATCCTGTGTCAGGAAGATCCATACCTTCTTGAACTTGTAAGGTATATCCATCTAAATCCTCTCAGAGCCGGTTTAATAAACGATTATGCAAAACTTGGCCACTTCAAATATTGCGGACATGGTTTTATTTCAGGGAATAGAGAAAATGACTGGCAGGATGTTGATTATGTTTTGAGTTTATTTGCAAAAAGAAAAAAGACTGCGATAAAAAGGTATCTTGAATATGTGAAAAAAGGCATAGAAATGGGTAAGAGGACAGATCTGACAGGAGGCGGTCTTATACGAAGTCTGGGGGGATGGACTGAAGTAAAGAAACTTAAAGGATCGGATATCCGCTTGAAAAGTGACGAAAGGATTCTGGGAGATAGTGAGTATGTTCTTGAAGTGCTGAAAGAAGCACAGGAACAATTTGAACGAAAATATGAGCTGACTGCCCGCGGCTATACCCTGGAAAATCTCAGTCAAAAAGTGGCCGGGATATTTAATGTGACCCCGGAAGAGATCTTTTCTCAAGGGAAATATAAAGAAAGGGTCAAGGCAAGGAGTGTGTTCTGTTATTGGGCAATTCGTGAACTTGGTGAGACAGCTACAAACCTGGCAAGAAAGATAGGTATATCTCAGCCCGCAGTAACTCATGCAGTTGAAAGAGGTGAGAAAATAATAAAAGAAATGGAACTTAAGCTTTTGGGTTAGAAAACTTATTAACTTATGGGCGTCCCTATAGGCGCGTCAATCTTCAACGTTTTGTTCGGAAAAGCGTTCTCTTGATTCTCTGACTGCTGCAACAATATCTTTTGTCGTTGCTTTAGTCTTTATCCCTGGAACATCAAATGGCGACTTTTTGCTTTTACGAAAAACAATGGAGAAGGTTTCACCGCCTCTCCTTTTTATGACGACCTCTTCACTTCTTGCAATATTAAGAACATCAGCAAGCCGCTGTCTTGCTTCGGAATATGTGTAGACTTTCATGATTATTTACTCCAAAATTGTTATTCGCATCTCCCGTGCTACCCTTTTTATTCCAAGGTCAAGTGTAAGCAGCGGGCTATGAAGGTTCTCCGCGCAATTTAAAAAATATGCGTCATATGCGTAAAGGTTAAATTTTATCGCAATACTCAATGCCGATTTTATATCAGTGTGCCTCAAGTCAACTGGTATTTGTTGAACAATCTCCCACGCTGACTCAACCTCCTCTTTTTTTAAGGCGTTTTTTTTCATCATTGCCGTTAAGGCATTCCCAATTTCAAACGGTAGGACATCGGGAGCAATTAAATCGTGACCCTCAGTAAGTTGTATAATTTTAGCCTTTTCCGGCTCGTTTAAGGCAACCGCAATAAATGTATTTGTGTCAGCTATTATTTTCATGGGTACAATTGTACGTGTTGATTTGTAATTTGTCAAGCCGAAAACCAGCCGAACGATTTGCATTACAGGCCGTGCGGTGCATACCAACTTACAATGTTAAAGGTGCGATGATACTGAGTTGGCAGACAGTTTAAAAAAGACGAAAAAAACAGCACGGTCCTTGTAGATGCAATGGTTCAAGAAAGCCGCTACGCGGCAGATTACTATAGCTTAAGTTAAGGCACTTGTTTGATTAAATTGCACATGGTACCTTCCATGCCGTCAGATTATTTTTCGATTAAAACAAAATCTTTAATAATTCCGCCATCAAATACAGTAAATTGATTCTTTGAGCCGAAACGTAATATTCCAGAAGAGAACATAACACTACTATCGAAGTTAAAAATAAGTGCAACAAAATCAGGATGTGCCTCTTCCAACCAGCTAACAAGATACATTTTATGTCCAATCTTGCGTGGCTGATATGTTAGGTCTTTATTACCATTCCCTTTTCTTGGGCCAGCGATCCACTCATATTTAAGCTTCCCGTCATAAAACTCCAAGTGAATTCCAGCACCCGTTTGATAGTAATAATTCACATCGACGCAGTCGCCGTGAATCGTGAAAATAACCGGCCGGCGAGCTTTTCCGCCGGTCGGGTCGATTTTGTTAGCTGAGTCTTTTGAGATTTATGTAACTTACTTCAAATCCTGTATCAACTTCTATTGCCGCAACAGAGGACACAGGCTTTTCAAATTCAATAAATTTCCCACTATTGATAATAAATTGTGCCGCTTCTCTTGGATTCTGTGCATTTAATTCTATACCACCAAAATCTGTTGATATTTTATTCGTTTCATATGTTGACACAAACCTATATTCACCTGGTTCTAAATTAAATATTTCAATCTCAATACCATCAATGCGAATTATTCCTAAAGCAAGGCTTTTGGAAGATTTGCTAACAACCGCTGCTATTCTTGGTGTTGAGTAATCATCATGTTCGAAGTCCATACCAAATAAAACAGAAGTCAAAGAATCCCTGATGGACATTCCGGATTCTAATTTCCCAAATATAGGGTCGGTATGAGTTCCGTTTCCAACGACTGCAAACTCTGAATTATGGCGCAGGCAATTGTAACTGATGTATGGATTTTGATAGATATCTGTTTCTGATCCCGGTGATGGGATAACAGCTAAGGCACCTTTAATATCCTTGATCACCCTGTTCGGAAAGGACCGGGATGACACACGATACATTAAACACAAACGATTCGAGATTGTTAACCCAACAGATACAATCCTTCCTACGTACATTTCATCTCCTTATACAGCTAAAGTTTTGCATAACCAGCAAGGCGGAACGCCTTGTCTGAGTTGATGCGGTTGTTCGCATTTGTGTTTTTACGAAAGCCTGTGTTTCCAGTATGATGGTTCACGACTACAATGCATGACAGCTAATATTAAAATATAATCTTTTTCAATGGTATAAATGATAGCATACGGAAAACGCTTGGTCATGCAGCGCCGGACATCTTCATCTATAAAACGATACAGATCTGGTTTCTCAACTATTTTTTGTATTGCATTTTCTACTTCAGTGTAGAATGCCGATGCCAAGGAGGGACTTTTTTCATAATAATAAACAGTCGCATCTTTAAATTCAGAGTGCGCCTCTGGATGAAATGAGAAGCTGTTCATTTGTCTATAAGTTTTCTAACATCTTCCATTACTTCAGTACCTGGTATTGGCTTGACTCGACCTTCTCGTACTTCATCACGACGTTTTTTTGCCTCGGTTAACCAGAGTTTATTAACCATTTCCTGATCGAGGCTTTCAACAAGCTTCTCAGCTAATAGAGCCCTCGATTCTCCAGAGAGTTCCATTGCTTTTATTGCTAATTCGTCTACAGATATAGCCATTTTCTATAACCTCCTGTTTCAATGGTTATAATTTATAATAAACTTTTTTTAAATTCAAGTATCGTTAATTCCCCTTACTTATCACCATAATTGGTATATTCTAGATCCTAGATCTTGAATGCGAATTGCTCAGGGGCAGCGTGGTTTTTACGCTGTCACCTGTAGCAAATTGTTCGGTTTTAATAATGATATCTACAAGAAATAACTGTAATATATACTTCATCGACTGCATAGACTAAACGATTTGTATCATCAATCCTTCTGGACCAGAATTCACTCAGGTTTTCCCTTAGAGGTTCCGGTTTTCCGATACCTTTAAATGGGTCATTTCGTTTAATGTCATCAAGTAGCCTGTTGATACGTGTAAGTGTTTTTTTATCTTGAGTTTGCCAATAGATGTAGTCTTTCCAGGCTTCATCAGTCCACGCGAGTCTTTTATTCATTGATCATTTCTCTTTCAGTCGTTTCACCATTTTTATATTGAGCGATAGATTTCGCAAGATGCTCAGCGTTGGCAGGAGATTTTAAAAGGTGAAATGTTTCGAGATAACTGTTGAAAGTATCTAAGGACATTACTACTGCGTCTTCAGCGTCTCTTCGCGTAATTACAGTGTAGTCAGCATCATCATTAACTTGATCTAATATTGCTTTCAGTTTATTTCTTGCTTCACTAAAATTTATGACTCTCATTTGTATTCTCCATAGTTGTTCTGTTTACTGTACAAGTATAGGGATTTAAAAATGATCTGTCCAGTAAATTGTACAAGTATTTCTAAAAACCGAACTTATTGCTCAGGGGCGGCGTGGTTTTTACGCTGTCATCTGCAGCAAATTTGTTAGCATTTTCTTTTTACTACCTTTATTCCCAATTCATAACATGCTTTTAAAATTTCAGTTTTTCTTATTACTGACCCTTTTGGATAGGTAGAAGGTGAACATACATCACCAAGGTATTAGCCATGTAAAACATCGACGACTAACTTCATTGGCTCAGTAACAAATTCACCATGCACTGCTTCACTGCGACCATATGCACAAAGAATAATATGACCTTTCCCAATAAAATATTTTTTATAAGGCTCTCAATTAAAGTAAGACGACATTCGATCAAGAAAACACTTTAATTGGCCGGATAATCCTGCCCAATACACAGGTGTAGCCCATACAACGATATCTGCACTAAGAAATTTCTCAAGTAGGCTTGGGAAATCATCATCGCTACGCGGATCTCTCGATCACTGGTTTTATCGCAGACCTCACCAATTGGACGAACAAGGTAATTATCTACGGCGATTACATCGGCTTCTGCTCCAGCTTCACGACAACCTCGCAGAACTTCTTCAGCCATTATATCTGTATTCCCATTTCTTCTTGGAGATCCTAATAATGCGATAACCTTCATTCTGACTAGCGCCCCTTTGTAAGTTCAATGCGTTTGTTTATAATGAGAACGAGCTTCCTTGTTTATTTAATTTTTTGACACGTCACAAACAAGAAAAATGGCTTTTTGGTGAGACGCTTGTAGTCTTCACCGGAAATCGATTTAAGCTCCTTTGTTGGTTTCCCCTCTGATATGTATGTGATATAGAATCCTGCATCTGTTAAAGCCTTAAAGATTGTCGAAAGTGACCTTCTATAAAAAGAAACCTCAACAGGCTTTCCTATAGTTTGCCACGTTTGGGTTAATTTTTCAGTACTAAAATAGTCATCTGACTCTGAATAGGAAAAATCAAGAAATGGATGATGCGTAGAAAATACGAACAATCCATTTTTTTTTAAAACTCGATAGACCTCCTTAAATAGAAAAGTTATGTTTTTAATGTAATGTATTGTTAATGCACTGACAGCAAGATCATATATTGAGTCTTTTTCATTTGGGATACCCATGTTGAGATTTTGTATGTAACTATCAACATTTGCGCCATATCTTTCTTTCACTATTTTAACCATAGTTTGAGAGACATCGATAGCAGTAATATGTGAACATTTCTCATTTAGGAAAAACTCAAAATATTCCCCAGGGCCACAACCCAAATCTAAAATAGATTTGCCCTGAAGCTCCGGCAATAGGGACATGAGGGATGGCCTTTCATAGTGTGCATTGAAAGTATTGTTTTTTATTGCTCGGGCATATTCTGAAGCTTGTTCATTGTACATTGAGTTTTTCATAGATAAATACCCCAATTTTGCTTGTTATGCCTTTGTTTGGAAATAATTATTCTATTCCAGCTAACTCGGCCATTTTTGTATATTTTTCATCTTTAAGAATGCTGTCAATTTTATTGCGAAGATTTATAATCTCTTCTTGATTAAAGTGTTTAAGATGGCCTTTATAAATTGGATGATCCTTTGGGAAAAAAACCATGCACTGTCCTCTCATTTGATGCATTTGGTTTCTTGCTCTTCCGAAAAAATGAAGGTGCATTTTTGCTCCTCCTGGACTATCAAGGCCCCAATTCCCAAAATCCGCATAATTCATTCTTTCGACATCAAATAATTCATACATAGCCTTTCCAACCGCCATGGATATCCTCATAAAATCGATGGCTTCCCGCCAAGTCATATCAGAGCGATCGTGGACACTCTCTTTCTTTATTAGTATTAAATGCCCCCCATCATCTTTACAGTGGAGAGCCGGGATTGGATTAATAACTTTGAAATATTTATCTTCGTATACAGTATTTTCTTCCATGGATATTTCCCCCTTCCTTGCTAACGGGTTATACGTTTTAATCGATGACCAAACTGCCATCTGGATTAAATTTCCAGGAATCCGCATAAGCTACTTCCCAAAGGTAACCATCCGGATCTGAAAAATATCCACTATAGCCACCCCAAAAAACATCTTGTGCAGGTTTTTCTATCTTTCCTCCGGCCTTTTCTGCCTTTGAAAGAATGGTATTTACCTCGTCTTTTGACTTTGTATTATGTGCCAGAGTTATACCTGTAAAAGGACCTCGTTCAGATGACCGAGTGGGAGAGACGTCTTCGGCTAACTTGTCTAATGGATACAAGGCTAAACATACTCCTCCGGTTTGAAAAAATATAATGCCTGATTCTGGCTTTCTGCTTGTAGGTAAACCAAGACCATTGCGATAAAATTTGTATGATCGTTCAAGGTCTGAAACACCTAAAGTAATAATACTAATTCTTGGTTCCATGACACATCCTTTCGTATAACATGCTGCTCAGGAGCAGCGCAGTTTTTATGCTGTCACCTGTAGCAGTTTTGTTGTGCCTGCTTAGTTAAACCTGTCTTAACCATTGAGACTCCAAATCCTATCTTCAGAATTCCATCCGCAATAGCAAGATATAGAAAAGGGAGTTGGCTGAAAAGTAGTCCAGAAGATGCGACTACGATACATGCTAATCCCAAAATGATAATACGCCTTCCGAGAGCCAATCCCATTGGGATGAAATGCACACCTACAATAAGGAATGCCCAGAGCCAACGGGCTCGAAGCGTTGTTTCAATTGGCAACCTAGAAAACACAGCCCCAAAAATCACTAATTCAAGTGCTACCGCTCCAACCATTACTCCAATATGAAATCCAGATGGCCTGCCCAATGAAGAGAGTCGACGGGTAATTGGAATCATAATTATCCCCAGTGCGGCCGCTATGATAAAAACAGGGATATTCATCGGGGAGGGGCCGGACCACAATGCACCTATCATAATACCGAATCCAACGCATATAAGAAAAGCACCACTTCCTCGTACCATAGGGTATTTATAAGAACTAGATGTTGCCATCAATTTTTTCCTCACAAGAACGCCGCGGCATCTCTAGCGTGGTTCGGTTGCTGATAACCGGGTTGGCGAGCTTTTTGCCAAATCCGGTTGATTAGCGGGTTATGTATTTTTTAAATTATTCTTCATTATCTGGATGTTTAAAAAGGGTGAATCCAAGCTTTTGTAAAATTAAGCCAAATACTATAGTTAACAAAATTACAGTTATGAGGTAATAGAGCTTACCAGTGACTGTACTTATGAACCTACCAAATTCTGTTTCCGGTGAAAAGGTTTCCTGAGAAAAACCTATTATTAATGTGAATACCATCAATGCAATACATGCGAGTCCTGATGAAGTAATGTTTAGTCTATATTCATGTACAGTAGGAATATTACGAAGTTTTCTTTTTACCAACCAACGTAGTGGAAAGTACATTAAAATACCTAAAACCAGAAAAACCATTAGTAATACAATATAACCAAATATTTCCATGACAGATTACTCCATTGTATATTGAGCTTGCATAGTATCAAGGCCATACATAACTGTGTGATCAGCAGTTGACAGGGCAATATAAACTTTCAATTTGCCAAGGCCGAACCGCCCTGGCAATCTGCTGGATTAAATCGTTGTGTGCCGGGCTTGGTCCGGCTGCTAATTGGTGATGCGGAGGTATTTTGACACAAATACCCCGCAAAGTCCATATCCAGGCTGATGGAGGCGAAGGATAGCCGAAGGCAAGGGTGTTCCAGCAATGTGCGCCTGAAGGAAGCCGGAGGCAAAAGCGCGGGTCGACGTACAGGTATGCCCCGTACCCGGAAGGGTAGAGGGCAGGCAGATTTGAGGCCGGGGGAGACCGGGACGAGTCCGCAACACAGGACAAAGTCCTCTATCCGTCATATGGTCGAACCACGTATATCTGACGATCGTGCGCTGAAAGTAGCCGAGACTTACCCCGGGAGGTCCGCTGCGTCTCGGAGGGTCAATCGCTGTAAGCTACCGGAAAATGGGATAAAACCGGGGAAAAAAATAATCCCGGCATCAAATGGCTGGGCGTCCCGGTCAACGATGAGCCTGGTTTAGCAGGACAAACAAACAGAGGGCGCAGGCGATAGAAACCAATGAGTGATCAAACCGCAAGGGGAGATTATCGCACAGCGGGAGTCAGCAGAGGGCATAATAGGTCCTGGGTACAGTCGGGTACCAGGGAGTAAGGCCCGAACGGTGCCACCTCCGTGGTCACGGAGGTAAATGAGAGTGGTTATTAGGAGGCGAGTCTAATGAAATCATTGCGGCAGTGGAAACAACTTGAGTTGTACTCGAAAAATCCCGGCCCAAGGGCTAAAACGGATACGAGTTCCGAAGATTTTATTGCGTCACGTTTATCCGAAAGCCCGACAGGTCAGATCCGGCTCATGGAGTCAATCTGTGAGCGGAGCAACATGAGACGCGCAATCAGGCGGGTCATCAAGAACAAAGGAGCACCCGGTGTGGACGGCATGACCGTCAAAGAGATAAATAGGTATTACAAGCAGCATCGGGACAAGATTGAAAAGGCATTACTTGAGGGAACCTATATGCCCATGCCGGTACGACAAAAGGAAATACCCAAGCCTGATGGCGGGGTACGTCTATTAGGAATACCTGTAGTACTGGACAGGGTGATCCAACAGGCAACAGCCCAGGTCCTTAGTCTAATATGGGACTATACCTTTTCGGAGAACAGCTTTGGCTTCCGGCCTGAACGATCCCAGCATGACGCCATGCGGCAGTACAGGGAGTATGTGAAGGCCGGAGGAAAGTACGTGGTAGACATTGATCTATCCAAATTCTTCGACCGGGTCAACCATGATCGTCTTATGTCGAGACTGGCAACCCGGATAAAGGATAAAAGGGTGCTGAAGCTGATCCGTGGATTTCTTACATCAGGAATAATGGTTGGCGGACTGGTGGAACCGATGGAAGAGGGTACCCCTCAAGGAGGTCCACTTTCCCCTTTGCTCAGTAACATAGTACTTGATGAACTGGATAAAGAGCTTGAAAAGCGTGGTCTTCGTTTTGTCAGGTATGCTGATGACTGTGTCATATTTGTCAAAAGCAGACCGGCGGCGAATCGAGTGATGAGTAGTATAAGCCAGTTTATAGTAAAGAAACTCAGGCTTAAGGTAAACAGGGAAAAGAGCAACATTACACTCCCGTGGAAGAGTAAGTACCTTGGGTTTTGTGTGACCAATTCAAGCAGTAATCCCAAGATCAGAATCCACTGGAAGTCAATCAAGCGGTTTAAGAACAGGGCCAGGGAGATAACCTCCCGGCGTCGCGGACGCAGTATGCGTCAGGTGATCAGTGAGTTGAATGAATATATGAGGGGCTGGTGGAATTACTTCGGTTTAACAGAATCCTACAACCGTTTAAAGCCTCTCGACCACTGGGTAAGGCGACGGCTGAGGGCAGTCACCTGGAAGCACTGGAAGAACCGCAGTACCCGTGTCAGTGAACTCCTCAAGAGAGGTGTATCCAAAACGTTTGCTGTAACCACCGGATGTGCCCGAAAGGGTCCCTGGAGGATGAGCAAAGTTAAATGGGTTCAAATGGCTCTACCCGATGCCTACTTTCCAAAACTCGGACTTGTGTTCCCCTGGATTTGATTTCTGCCCTGGATCAGCCGAACCGCGCATTACGGACCCGTATGATGCGTGGTGTGGGAGGGACGCTCAGCGATGGGCGTTCCTATCCCGATATGGCCTTAAATCATTTTTATTTGCCCATTCTTTCCAATCATAAGTGAATTGATGTACCTCATCTAACGGATATCCATAAATTATTCCCCATAAATCCGAAGGTATTTTATCTTCGTAATCTCTTATGAATTTGATTAGTTTTGGAAACCGAGAAATATGTACATATGCATTTCTGCTTCCTCTTTCAGGTAAACTCCATAAATCATATCCTTTTTTAGTTCTCATGATAAAAGCATATGGATATTGTGAAATCAAATCGTAAACTTCTAAAATTATTCGTTTAGTACCAACAAAAATAAAATTCAAGACGGGCTTTTCTAATCGATCAATTAATTCGAATTTTCCAAGATCGTCAAAACCAGTGCAGATATTTTCCTTATATCTCTTTAGAAGCAAGTTACCTAAATGGGGTCTATTGCAAATAGTTGGAATTCCAGGGAGATTTATACCTGTATTTTTTAACATGCTTTAATATAATCCTATTAGATAATTACAATGCCATAACAATAAAGATTGTATGTGGAGTGAAGTAAAGAAAAAGTCTAATACTGGCACAAAAAGTTAAATCAAACTCAAAAGATAATTAAAGGCTTGGCTTCATTCCACTTACAATCGGGTTGGACGATGCCGCTTGTTTTCGATCTATGGGGATTTAATCGTATCCCTAACCGTATCCTATTGAAATCAAAAGGCATTTAAGTTTGACAACTTAATATCCTTTATATTCAGTCTTTTTAATATTTGAGCCTTTGACTTCATAAATTCATCTCAGGAAAATCATTAAGGAATCCTTATCTTCATCGATAATATGGTACAGTGTTTTGCAATAGGATAGTAATATACCGGTTTCTTGTTCGAAATCAACTAAGAAGTTGGAACTGGCATATTCCCCCTATGAATAGTTTATAACTGCCTAATTTTATTATAAATGATTGTTTCTAAACTACCGCGAAGCGGTTTCGTTCAACGCCCAAATCAGCCGCGCGCTTTTTGCGTCGGCTGAATTTGCAGTGGGACGCCCAAAAGTTAATAAGTTTTAAGACTCCAAAAGCTTAAGTTCCATTTCTTTTATTATTTTCTCACCTCTTTCAACTGCATGAGTTACTGCGGGTTGAGATATACCTATCTTTCTTGCCAGGTTTGTAGCTGTCTCACCAAGTTCACGAATTGCCCAATAACAGAACACACTCCTTGCCTTGACCCTTTTTCTATATTTCCCTTCTGAAAAGATCTCTTCCGGGGTCACATTAAATATCCCGGCCACTTTTTGACTTAGCTTTTCCAGGGTATAGCCGCGGGCAGTCAGCTCATATTTTCGTTCAAATTGTTCCTGTGCTTCTTTCAGCACTTCAAGAACATACTCACTATCTCCCAGAATCCTTTCGTCACTTTTCAAGCGGATATCCGATCCTTTAAGTTTCTTTACTTCAGTCCATCCCCCCAGACTTCTTATAAGACCGCCTCCTGTCAGGTCTGGCCTCTTACCAATTTCTATGCCTTTCTTCACATGTTCAAGATACCTTTTTATCGCAGTCTTTTTTCTTTTTGCAAACAAACTCAAAACATAATCAGCATCCTGCCAGTCATTTTCTCTATTCCCTGAAATAAAACTATGTCCGCAATATTTGAAGTGGCCAAGTTTTGCATAATCGTTTATTAAACCGGCTCTGAGAGGATTTAGATGGATATACCTTACAAGTTCAAGAAGGTATGGGTCTTCTTGACACAGGATGGATTTATACCTGTTTTGAAAAAGTTTTCCGGTGCGTCGGTGCCTGCGATTAAATTTAACTGCATATCCGGTCAGCAGCCTCCTCATTACCTGAGCCACTGGAACTGAGCCAGTTCTCGATAATAGATGAACATGGTTAGACATCAAAGCAAATGCATAGCATGGAGTTGATGTATCAAGCAGTATTTTCCCAAGCCGATCCATAAAATCATCACGATCTTTATTGTCTTTGAAAATGTTCTTACCTTCAAGCCCTCTGATCATAATGTGATGCAGAGCTCCGGGTGTGTCTATTCTGGATTGCCTTGGCATTGGATAACATTAAATTATGATAAAATTATTGTCAACTTATTATCTTATGGGCGTCCCCCTTTATGGGCGTCCCCCTTTACACACATTTTCTTATTTCACAGTTTATTGTGAATCCAAGTTCAGATTGAGGGCCTTCAACACATGAGCCGGAACATTTAAGTTTTTTTATTTCTTTTAGATAATTTCTAAAAACTGAATAATCTTTAAACGAAGGATTTCTTTTTGATTTAAAACCAGTTGTGAATGGTCTCGCTCTTCTCATACCTCCCCAACTTGAAGTCACAATTTGTGACTTCAAGTTGTCGAACTCCTTCACCGAAAGTTGGAACATAAAATCTTCCGGAAATCGGTCAATATTTCTCTTAACTGCCTGCATAAGTACCTTTGGCTCCACGCCATATAAATCTGCAAGGTGAGTGCTCAGCATGATTTTTTGACCGCGTATCATGAAAATGGTCTTCTCTATTTTTTGAAGGTACACAATCGATTTCATTTCTTTCATTTCTTTCTCCCCACAATGACATTCCTGCACGTAACTCCCAGTATCCTTTTCTTCTGCATCGCAGCAACTGTACCGCCCTGAAACCTCTCGGATGACATTGGTGCCTGCATAACATGTGAAACAGCCCACCCCGCTTTTCTCATTAAAATACCGTAATCAATTATAAGTATCGCTGCTTCTTCATCCTCTTCAAGAGCTGGAGTACCCTGAAAATCACGCCAGTCGGAATTATAGAGCAGGCTGAAGCAGATTAGGCTGAAGACCGTTAGTGTTTTCTGTTTTTCCTTCAGTCTATAGTCTAAAATGCTTCAGTCTAATTTCAAAAGCTCCAGCAGCGCCGGTTGAAAGCCAGACACGTGTCGGCAGTAACTCCGCCTCCGGCCATGGGGTCGATCACCAGATCGCCAGGTTTTGAGAAGTAATAAAGTACATGTGCTATGAGCTGTGCAGGTATCCTTCCGGGCCATTCGTCACCGAACCTCTTATCGCCCCTGTGAAATCCGCTCTGCTGTCATTTATATGAATTTCACGAGGTAAACAATCGGTCCATTTCCAGTCATCCCAACTCCTGAGGCCCCACTGTAATTCCTGGTATTTATCGAGGTCATTTTTCCCGTCCAATTTAAGGGACCATACAAGAGATTCAGGCCAGCCGTGCTTCTCGGCGATTTGAGTCACTGTGAAGCCCTTCTCGATTTCGCTATTTATCGGATTTGGCAATGTTGCCTTTTCCGATAAATAGCTGGAAATACCACTTTGAAGGACATTTAATCGTTTGGATATTCGCTCTTGTGGCACCCCCAGACGAGCCATTCTGAATATTTTCAAACTATGATTGGCCTTAACTGCTGCCCTTAGATCAGATATGTATGAGTCTACAGATCTTCTCGAACGGCTTACCACCCTTCCAATTTCCTCTGAACTTAATTTCGGGTTATTCTGATATGCCCTCCTGGCAGTATATCTTGCGTCTTCATCCTTAAGCTCTCTGGGGCCAATGGCCTTCTTGCAGCATACAGCAGGGGATCTTCTCCATTGAGGTTAATGATTTCCGCCTTGACTTCTTTTGCCCCGATCCCTTTGTATGCCTTGTACCGGTGTGCACCATCCAGGATGCGGTATTTTCCGGGTTCATCAGGGTGCTCCTGCAATTGAATGGGATCAAACTTAAAGCCATCCCGCATGTTCTCCTCAAACATGGAGACCCTTTTGTGGTCAATGCTGATTCTAGGATAGTTACGGTTGTCGATCACAATATCTTCAATTTTTATGGATTGCACTTTACTCATAGTCGTCTCCTTTCATTGATTTTGTGTGCATGATGCACATAAAATTGTGCAGATTTAAACGATTTTTATCAGAATGCTTTTGCAACAACAATGGGGTCAAGCCTCGGCATGAGACAAAATGAAATAAGCAATGGCTAGACAACCACTTCTTTTGAAAGTGGACTATACTGTTGGCGGGCTTCTATAACAGGCTAAATTACCAGAGGTAAAACAATGGAAAAACGCAAAATCATGAAGATGCGGGCTTGAGGTTTCGGCAACAGGTCCTGGATGCATGGGTATGGATCATGTCACCGGCCAGAATAAAAATAGATGAAAGTCATTTTTGAAATGACAATTTCAACTCTATGAATAAGACTCTAATTGACGGTCAATATCTGTGATAATTAACTGAGCAAGCTTTTCCAGGTCTTTTTCGAGGTCTTCTCCTGATTTATAAAGAATTACAGAATTGCAGCTTTGGCTAAGCATGGCGTTTAGACCATTATCATGACCTCCCCTTATATCGGTTCGGACTCCGATAACAGGTTTATCTTTGGAAAAGGCATAACCGCACTCAAAGCATGTACCTGAGTCGCTGTCCGAACCATTGAGTATTGCGAGCACGATGTCGGAAGAGTCAATTCCATCTATGCAGATCCGGAATATTTTCCTTAAATCCAGTATCCCGTTTGTTATGGCTTCTTTTTCTTCTTCCTGCGGAAGAAATATCTTAAGGTCTTTTCTTTTTATTTTTATAATTTCGGCCAGTCTGAAATTCCACATTCGTTCAGCCTGTGTAAAAAGAGGACCGGCAAAATAGATTGTCCTTCTCATAATAATTCCTTTAAAATGATATTTTATATATATTGATGCCTTATCCGGATGCTTCTGTCAATAAACAGGTTAAACGCATTTTGACACAGCGATTTCAATAGATTATTATCAAAAATTGCCAGGAATGCGCTTTTTCTTTTATCCGGGTAGAGCAGTTTTTCGACCCGAAGTATACTTATGGCATATGGAGGAATGAATTCACAATGGTAAAAAAACACAAAAGCCTTTTACGGCTGTCCGGTATCTTCTTAATCATGCTAATCATTGCTTTTATGGGCGTTCACTGCTCGGAAATATTTATGCCTTCCGATAAAATCCCTGCCGCTGCAAAGGGCAATTTCGGGTTGATGGCTGAGGCATGGAACACTATAAATTCCCATTATGTAGACCAGTCCGCAATCAAGCCCGATACCTTGACCTATGGCGCCATCAGCGGAATGGTGGATTCTCTGGTGATACAGGGCACAGCACCTTTCTTTCACCGGCAATGTTAAAGGAGGAGCAGGAAGTATACAAAGGGAAGTTACAAGGGAGTCGGCATCGAGGTGAGAATGAAAGATGACAAAGTAGTGATCGTGGCGCCCCTGGACGGATCTCCGGCACAAAAAGCAGGGCTGCTGCCGGGGGAGATCATAGTGGCCGTAGACGGCAAAAAACGGTAGGATTATCCTTATCCAAGGTTGTGGGGATGATCTCAGGCCCGGAAGGCACCAGTACGACGCTGCAAATACTCAATCCCGATACCGGAGGGAAACGGGATGTGACCCTGATCAGAACAGATATTATAGTAAAAAATGTAATCTGGCACAGGCTTCCCGGAACGGAGGTGGCGCATCTACGGATCGCGGCCTTCAGCAAAGGTGTGACCGAAAATCTGATATCGGCCCTGCAGAGAGATAAAAAAGGAAGATTTAAAGGGGACTCATCCTGGACCTGAGAAATAATTCGGGCGGTCTGTTGGATGAGTCTGTCTCCTGTGCAAGCCAGTTCCTCTCGGGAGGTAATGTGCTTCAGATCAAATATGCCAGCGGCAAGATTTCGCCAGTGCCTGTTGAAAAGGGCGGAATAGCTCCTGACATTCCTTTAACAGTTCTGGTCAACGCCGGTACTGCCAGTGCATCCGAGATAATGGCAGGGGCCCTGCTTGACAATCACAGAGCCCCTCTGGTGGGGACGACCACCTTTGGGACCGGTACGGTGCTGCAAACCTTTCCCCTGTCCGATGGGTCCGCCATAATGCTGGCAGTCGAGGAGTGGCTGACGCCTCACGGAAACACTATCTGGCACAAAGGCATAACTCCTGATACAGCGGTTGAACTTCCCCATGGCACAAATCCCCTTTTCCCTGATGCGGAGCGTGATCTTACAGCCAGAGGTTTGAAGGAGATCAAAGACAGCCAGTTGCTCCATGCACTTGACCTGTTGACCAAAAAGTAGGCAATTTTATATTAAAATGACAACTGATTAAATTCTACCAGGTAAGAGATTTCTGAGTTGTGGTAACAGTATTCAGACTTAGGTTGATATTTTGTTTTAAAAGCCTTTAGCCGAACGCTGATAGCTGACCGCTTTTACGTAGGAATAAACTCACTTATGATCACAAGGTAAACATAAATGGGCTCCATATTTCGAACAGCCATTTGGACAATAGCTGCAATAGTTGTTATATTTACTATTACATTGTTTGTTAAGTGGCATCGCGCACAGGAGAACAAGCCTGGTACAGATAGTCTGCATACAGGTAAACTGACACCTGCCAACCCCGGAGGAAACTGGCCCCAATTTCATGGTGACCGGGCTCAGAGCGGCTATGTAACGGGAGATCTGCCGGATAAACTTTCCCTGGTATGGCGTTTCAAGGCCGGTAATGAAGTCAAGTCTTCTCCTGTGGTAATGAATGGTATCGTATATTTCGGTTCTTCGGACAAACATATTTACTCGATCGATTTAAAGACCGGAAAACAAGTGTGGTCAAAAGTCCTGAACGACGAGATCGAGGCGTCACCGACAGTGATCGATAATATGGTCTATATCGGTACACTTACCGGAACCCTCTATGCCCTTAATACAAAGTCAGGGACTGAACAATGGGAGTTTCGCACAGGTGACAAGATTATAGGGGGCGCGAACTGGTTCAAAGATCCGGAGAGGCTTCTCCGCATCCTTTCAGGCAGCTATGACTCAATATTATATTGTATTGATGCACAAACCGGCAAACCCCTGTGGAAATATGCGACCGGCAACTTCATAAACGGTTCTCCTGCCATGGACATGATAAATTTTGCGCCTTTGGCGGATGTGATGCAGTCATACACATATATCAATTTTCCGACGGCAAAAAATCGGGAGAAATCGATACAGGCGCCTATATTGCCGGATCCGCTGCCATCCGGGGAGACTATGTATATGTGGGGAACTATGAGGGCGAGCTGCTTAAGGCTTCCTTATCCACCCATGAAGTTGCCTGGCGATACAAAATTGATAAGGAACCTTTTATCTCTTCTCCTGCTGTTACGGACGAGGTGGTCGTGATAGGCGGAGGGGATATGAATGTGCATTGTATCGACAATAAAACAGGACAACCCCGCTGGACATATAAAACCCTGGATGCGGTGGACAGTTCTCCGGTGATTGTCGAGAGACGGGTGCTTGCAGGCAGTGACGACGGCCGATTGTATTTGTCGAATATTGTCGGATGGTAACCTTCTTTGGTCCTATGAAACCGGTGGTTCGATAACCTCTTCCCCTGCCGTAGCAAACGGCATGATCGTGGTGGGGTGTGATGACGGGACGGTATACTGTTTCAAATGAAAATTATCCAGATAACCCCTGGCTCCGGCGACAATTTTTATTGTGAGAACTGTCTGCGCGATCAGGCACTGCTGAGGACCTTAAACTCTCAGGGGCATGATGTAAATATGGTTCCCTTTGTACCTGCCGATCAAACTGGATTCTCCGGAAGTATCATTGAATGCCCCGATTTTTTTTGGCGGCGTCAATGTGTACCTACAGCAGAAAATGGGTTGTTTCGTAAAACCCCACGCTGGGTGGACAGTGTATTCGATAACCGGTCGCTGCTGTCCAGGGTTTCGAAAAAGGCAGGCATGACCAGTTCCAGAGACCTTGAAGAAACTACGCTCTCCATGCTGAGAGGAGAGAATGGCAACCAGGCAAAAGAACTGGATCGTCTTATCGAATGGTTATCCCGAATATGGAAACTCCGGATGTGATTATCCTGTCAAATGTCCTGCTTGGCGGACTGGCTTCCTGAAAAAGCATCTTAAAGTCCCTGTGATTTGTCTGCTGCAGGATGAAGATGCATTTGTAGATGGTATGGAAGAACCTTACAGTAAAGAAGCATGGGACTTGCTGAGGAAATGCTGCACAGGAAATCGATGCATTTATATCTGTCAGCAGGACTTATGCAAAACGTATCGCTCCAAGGCTGGGATCTTGATGAAAATCAGGATCAATACAGTTTATATGGGCACTAGAATTAAAGGATTTTCATCCGGCAGATTCTCCCCCTGAAAGACCCATCATTGGCTTTCTTTCACGCATGTGCCCTGAACGGGGACTGGATATACTGGTGGATACGTTTATAATGCTGAAGAAGAATCCGAAACATAAAGACTGCCAACTGCAGATTTGTGGGGGCCAATCCATGGCAGATGACCTCGTTCTTAAGAGATATTAGGCATCACCTGGAAATCGGAAGGTGTAGCCGGTGATGTCATGTTTATGCCCGAGTTTCTGGGTGAGGTCCGAAGGCAATGGTTGAGAGAACTTACGGTATTGTGTGTCCCAGAAAGGGAAGAAGCCGCTTATGGTCTTTTTGCCATGGAGGCTATGGCGGCAGGGGTACCCATAGTGGTGCCCAGGATCGGCATCTTCCCGGAGCTGATCGATTTGACAGGAGGCGGTGAGTTAGTGGATTTTAATTCACCATGGTTTTTTGCCGTATTACTTTCGCCGCTGCTTCTTGATCCCGCACTCAGCGCACAGGATGGGGCAAAAGGGAAGAAGGGGAATAGAAGAGCATTTTGATGTGGAAAAAAACGCTGTGAAACTAATCAGGGTCCTTGAAAAGGTTATTGGGGAGGCATATAAGTAAATCATGCTTGAATTAATCAATATTACCAAAGGTTATGGCAACCCCTATGCACAGGGATATGTATCTGTTCTTAAATCGCTTTCTCTGAAAATGGGTGCAGGTGAATCCATAGCTGTTCTTGGACCCTCAGGAAGTGGGAAAAGCACGCTTCTCAATATTATAGGCGCGCTGGACAGGCCTTCAGACGGTAATGTCATCCTTGAGGGGCAGGATCTGACAACCCTTGACGAGGGCAGGCTTGCCTTTATCCGCAATCAGGAGGTCGGATTCGTATTCCAGATGCACCACCTTCTGCCACATCTGACCGTGCTGGAAAATGTCCTTATTCCGACCCTGGCTTTTCCCGACAAAGGAAAAAGTGATCTCCTCAGTAGAAGAGCCAAGGAATCTTATTGAAAAGATGGGCATTTCCGAATGTATGAACCGCCGGCCGGGAGAACTTTCCGGGGGCCAGCGTCAAAGGGCAGCAGTAGCAAGGTCCCTGATCAATTCACCAAAACTCCTTCTGGCAGATGAACCTACGGGCTCTCTCGATCATGAGACGGCAGTAAGTGTTATGGACCTGTTGAATGACCTGAACAGGACAGAAAATATCGCTCTTATTGTGGTAACCCATGCTGTTGATCTGGGCAAAAAGTTTGGGAAGGTCTATACCATCAGGGATGGGGGATTAACAGAAGAGGGTGTATTTTGATTAGGGAAGGTAATCCGGAGAGAGATAAATGACATTATTTAAATGGGTCATAAAAAGCCTGGTCCATTACCGGCGGATGCATATAGCTGTGGCACTTGCTGCCGCAGTGGCAACTGCAACGCTTACCGGTGCACTGCTTGTGGGAGACTCTGTAAGGGCGACCCTTAAATATGCATTTGATACCAGGCTTGGTAATGCTGGCTGGGTGATATCGGACCGGGAGGGATTTTTAACTGAGGGTTTGGCCCGGCGTCTTAAAAACGAAGATATCGATGCTGCGCCGGTACTCAGGCTGCGGGGTATGGTTACAAAAGGTGATGGAAGTGTCCGCGTCAACCGGGTTAATGTTCTGGGTGTAGATAAAAGTTTCTTTAAAATATCCCTGGCGGGAGGTAGCCCGGCAGGTTTTGAGAACGGAAAGGTTCTGATCAACTCCGCACTTGCATACAGACTTAAAATAAAAAAAGACAGTAACGCTGAAGTGGTGTTGCGTTTTGATAATCCCTCTGCAATTTCACGCAACCTGGTTCTTGCACCGTTTAAAGACAGCACCATCGCTGCCCGTCTTCCTGTTGCGGGTGTGGTGGATGATGATCACTTCGGACGATTCAGCCTCGAGGCAAATCAACAGGAGCCCCTAAATCTTTTTGTTCCCATTGGCTGGCTGCAAAAACAGATTAAGCGCAATGGAAAGGCGAATCTTTTGTTGATCAATGATCCTTTGCAAAAAATTACAAAAGATCAGTTGAACCGGGCTTTAGGCAAAGAATGGCGTCTTGAAGATGCGGGCGTTGAGCTTAAAACAAAAGGCAAAAACACTATTGAGCTCAAGAGTTCAAGGGTGTTTCTTGACCGCTCCTTTGGAATTGCAGCAAAAAAGATACAGCCGGATGCATTAAGGATTTTGACATATTTTGTAAATACACTGCAGGTTGGCGATGCCTCTACTCCCTATTCAATGGTTACCGCGGTGGATAGAAAGGGGCCTTTTACCAATGTGTTACCACCTGACATGAAGGATAGTGAGATAGTTATCAACCAGTGGCTGGCAGATGATCTTAATGCAAAGTTCGGTGACGAACTGACGCTGAAATATTTTGTTCCCAATGGCCTGCCAACCCTGCAGGAGGACCAGAGAACTTATATGGTCTGCCGTGTTATACCTCTTGAAGGGGCTGCCGCGGATCCGGATCTTATGCCGGATCTGCCAGGCATAACCGATTCAAAAAATTGCCGCGACTGGGACCCGTCTTTACCTATTAATCTTGATCGTATCAGGGATAAGGATGAAGCCTACTGGGATAAATACCGGGGAACACCCAAGGCCTTCATTACCATCACCGAGGGACAGTCCATGTGGGCAAACGCCTATGGTGACCTGACAGCTATCCGTTTTCAGGGAAGTGCCGCAGACCTGAACAGCCTGGCCGAAAATCTGCGCAGGCTTATTGATCCGGCCAGTCTGGGATTGTCCATAATTCCTGTGCATGAAATAGGATTGCGTGCAAGCAGAGGCGGTACTGATTTTGGTCAGCTTTTCCTGGGGCTGAGCATGTTTCTGATAGTCTCCGGAATCCTGCTCACATGGCTTCTCTTTGTCTTCAGCATCGAAGGGCGTAAGGCCCAGACAGGCATGCTTATCGCAATCGGCTTTCCTGTGAAAAAAATACGAAAACTGTATCTTTACGAAGGTTTATTTATTGCCCTGATCGGGGCTTTTGCAGGAGTTTTTATCAGCCTCATATATACCTGGCTGCTTGTCTGGGTTCTTTCAACTGCCTGGCAGGGGGCCTTAGCTGGTATGACTGTCCGGTATTCGGCCTCTATTATGTCAATTGTTACAGGCTTTGTCTCAGGATTTATTATCGCGTTTATAGCGATGGTCTGGTCGTTGCACCGCCAGGTAAAGACAGGTGCACATGGTCTGCTGAGCGGAAATGAAACTTTTTCCATCAATAATACAAGCAGTACTTACCGCATAAAATTGGGGTGGATATCATCGACGCTTTCCTTTGCCGGTGCGCTTCTTCTGTTAATTTTCACCAGATCCCTTGTCGGCAGCTCCATGGCAGCCGCTTTTTTCGGTGCAGGGACCTTGCTGCTGATTGCTTTTATGACCTGGGTCGGCATGCTGCTAGGCTGGATGGGTAAAAAATATCAGGGCTCCCTTAGATCATTGTCTTCGCTTGCGTTATGCAATACTGCCAGAAGAAAGGGGCGAAGTATAGCGGTTATTGTGATGCTGGCATGCGGCGTGTTCATGGTTGTTGCGGTAGGAGCAAATCGAAAAGATCCCGGGGCAGGGGCAGATCGGCGTACATCCGGTACAGGAGGTTTCGAATTGTATGCCGAATCTTCCGTACCTGTTGTTCAGAACCTGAATACAATAAGAGGGCAGAGAGCCTGGGGATTGGTTCCTTCTATGTTGAATGGAACAGAGTTTATCAATCTCCAGGTCCGTGACGGGGATGATGCAAGCTGCCTTAATCTCAACCGGGCACAGGAACCTCGAATTCTTGGGGTTCCGGTATCCAGATTGACAGAACTGGGGGCCTTTTCTTTTCAGGAAATAGCGGATTCCACTTATAAAGCCTGGCCCTGGGATCTTCTGAAAAAAGACCTTGGCGTGGGGATTATTCCGGCAATCGGAGATTATCCTACAGTTTACTGGGGGCTGGGTAAGAAAATAGGTGATACGGTTATCTATCACAATAGAAAAGGAGATGAAATAACGCTGAAAATAGTGGGTATGATGAAAAGTTCCATTCTTCAGGGAAGCCTCATTATCTCGAGCGATAATATGACACGATATTTTCCTGAAGTGGAGGGATACCGTGCATGGCTGATAGATACACCTTTGGGGAAAAAGGACGAGATCGCCAGACACCTTACAACCCGGATGGCGGATGCAGGGTTATCTGTAGAAAAATCTGTGGATCGTCTTGAACTTTTTGGCCGGGTAGAAGAAACATACCTTTCTATTTTTCTTGTCCTGGGAGGCCTGGGGCTCATGCTGGGGTGTGTCGGCCTTGGACTTATTGTTGCCCGAAATCTCATTGAACGCCAGGGTGAACTGGCCATGCTGAGGGCAGTAGGTTTCAGTCATCGTGCCATTTTTAAGATGGTCTGCTATGAACATATATTCCTTCTTGCTGCAGGGATGTTTGCCGGATTTTTATGTGCCATCGTATCGGTTATGCCGTCCATTCGTGCTGCGGCAGGACAGGTCCCCTTCGGTCTGCTGGCAGTTATGATGCTGCTGATTGGTGTCAGCGGGATTCTATGGGTTATAATATCAACAGGAATTTCCATGCGGGGAGATATATTAACGCCTTTGCGGAATGAATAGAAAAGATGAAGAATATCTATAAACTGATAAACCTTTTACCTGCCGTCCTGATAATAGCCGGAGGGCTGTCACTCCTCTCCCTGCTTCTGCTTCAGGGGCGTGGTGCAAATGTGTCACTTCGTGTCCCTGTTATTGCGAATATAGTGAGCTCGTCGGATGATAACGCCCCCTTTGTCGGAGAATTGACAAAATCCGATGGTGTGCCTTCGAAAATTACCGGTTCGTGGCCCGGATTCAGGGGGCCTGACCTGGATGCAATAGTTGCCACTGACTCATCAAAACCCTTTAATCTCCAGTGGAAAACCCACAAGCCTGATGTCCTCTGGCAGGTTGACCTTGGGGAAGGCTATGCAGGTGCAGCGGTTTCCAGGGGCCGTGTCTATGTCCTGGACTATGACCAGAAAAAGGAAGGGAGTGCCATTCGCTGTCTTTCACTTGATGATGGTAAGGAGATCTGGCGTTATTTTTATAAGAAAAAGATAAAGCGAAACCATGGAATGAGCCGCACGGTCCCTGCTGTTGCCGGAGACAGTGTGATTACACTGGGACCAAAGTGCGATGTTGTGTGTCTTGATGCAGTTACAGGTGCCCTGCGCTGGAAACGTGAACTGGTACGTGAAGATGGTGCAGAAGTGCCGGCATGGTATGCGGGTCAATGCCCTCTTATTGACGGAAACCGGCTTATCCTGGGAATCGGCGGCAAGGACGCACTTGTAATGGCCCTGGATTACCTGACCGGTGAAGTAATCTGGAAGACCCCCAATCCACATGGCTGGAAAATGACCCACTCTTCTCTCGTGTCCATGGATCTGGGTGGTGAAAAATCATATGTATATTGCGCAAGCGGCGGGGTGGTCGGTGTTTCTGCTACAGATGGGAGGTTGCTGTGGCAATATCCGGAATGGCATATAAACATAGCAAATGTACCTACACCTGTTATTATAGACAAAGAGCGGATTTTCCTGTCAGGCGGATATAATTCAGGCGCGATGATGCTCTCTATCAAGAAGTCCGGAAATGAATATAAACCTGAATCCCTGTTCAGGCTTGGTCCAAAGGTGTTCGGATCCGATCAGCAAACCCCTATATTTTATAAAGGATATATCTACGGGGTAAGACCCGATGGGGAGCTTGTCTGCATGGATCTTGACGGCAATATAAAGTGGACCAGCACCTCTGCAAACAAGTTCGGCCTGGGGCCATACACTATAATCAACAATATGATATTTGTAATGAATGATGAAGGTTACCTTACAGTAGCAAAGGCAACACCTGATGCATATCAGCCCCTGACCGGTGCAAAAGTACTGGAAGGTCATGATTCCTGGGGACCTATGGCATTTGTATCGGGCCGTCTTATTGTAAGGGATCTTACACGTATGAAATGCCTGGATATTATGGAAGAAAATCATTAATGAGGGTGTATCATGGATAATGAAAAAAAGAAAACCCGGCGTGAATTTTTGGAAGATGTCCTGGTTAAAGGTTCTGTTGTAGCGGTAGGTGGTCTCGTTTGTATCGGGCTGTCTCCGGAGGCCGGAGGTGCGGTAGACACCGGTGATCTCATTTCCATGACAAAAATAGATCCTGAAATGATATTGTACGAGGAAATAAAGAAACCTGTCAGAACAGGGTTCTCAGAATCCCGTTTTGTTACTGTGGATTCATCAGGCACACTTTACCTGGCTGGCGATCAGGCTGTCAGGGTTATGGATTCCCTGGGTAGAATAAAAGACAATGTGAAATTGACTGTTTCACCTTTTTGCCTGGCTTCGACAGACGCGCAGTTTTATATAGGGACCAGGGATAGGATTATAATCACTGACAAAAAGGGAGAAGTACAGAAATCATGGCCCGCGCTGGGTGAGAATGCATGGATCACAGGTGTAATACTGGCCGATGACTTTATCTTTATTGCTGATGCGGGTCAGAGAATCGTCTGGTGCTATGACCGGGATGGGAATTTTATCAGGCGAATCGGTGACAAGAATCCGGATAGAAATATCCCGGGATTTGTGGTCCCTGGCCCCTATTTTGATATTGCGATGGCCCCCGACGGACTCCTCAGGGTAGCAAATCCGGGGAGACACCAGATAGAGGCATACACCATTAAAGGGGACAGGGAGTTTGCATGGGGCCGGTTCGGCAACAGTCTCGAAGACTTTACCGCCTGCTGTAATCCTGTAAGCTTTGCCGTTCTTGCCGATGGCGATATTATAACATGTGAGAAGGGAGTTGCCAGGGTAAAGGTTTATGATACCTTCGGTAAACTAAAGGGGTTTGTGGCAGATCCGAAACTGCTTGCAAATGTAGCCCCGGAGGTTGGTGTAAAAACCGAGCGTATACAGCGCTATGGTTTTGATGTGGCAGCCGACAATCATGGGCATGTTTTTATATTGGACAGAGCGAGGAATGTGTTAAGGTTTTTTAAGCGTAAAGAAAGTTGAATAATTATGGAAAACAATAACGACAAAAGGAAATCCAGGCGTGAATTTTTGCGTGATGCCCTGCGCGGTGCCTCTCTTGTAGCCATTGGTGGTGTCATAGGCCTCGGATGGTATTCGAGGAAAAGGTGATATATATGCCTGGCAGATAGATCCCTATAAATGCAAAACATGCGGAAACTGTGAGACTGCGTGCGTTCTGGAGGAATCGGCTGTCAAGTGTGTTCACTCCTATGATATGTGCGGTTACTGCAAGATATGTTTCGGTTTTTTCGAGCCCCAGCCCAACGCCATCAATGAAGGTGCTGAAAATCAGATATGCCCCATGGGGGCCATCAAACGCAGATTTGTGGAAGATCCCTACTTTGAATATACCATTAATGAATCCTTGTGCACAGGCTGCGCGAAATGCGTAAAGACATGCAATGGCTTTGGAAACGGGTCTTTGCAGATGCAGGTGCGTTATGATCGTTGCGTAAACTGCAACCAGTGCGCAATAGCCAGTGTCTGCCCTTCGGATGCATTTAAAAGAGTCCCGGTTAAGTCTCCCTACCTGTTCAAGAAGGGGGGTGCGGCTTGAGAATTAGCCTGTTGTCTGCATTCTTTGTCTGCGCTGCTGATTTCAAGCCTTGCCATGAATGCGTATTCCATAGAAAGATTTCCTCCGCCCCAGTTTGAAGGGGGCTATGTTCGGCCTCAACATACTGCCCCTCTACCGCGGGGTGGGACATGGCCGTTTGTCGATGCTGTTGTCCTTATATCGGCCCTGTGTGTCTCATCCTGGTTTGTCCTTAAAAAACGAAACCGGGCGGCTGTTTTCGGCCTGATGGTGTTTTCCCTTGCCTATTTCGGGTTTTACAGGAAGGGGTGTATCTGTCCCATTGGCGCCACACAGGACATGTCGTTGTTTTTATTCAACTGGGGATTATACCATCCCGTTGCTTACAATTGTTTTCTTTATAGCTCCCCTTATAATCACACTTCTTTTTGGAAGAAGCTTTTGCGCCGGAGTCTGTCCCCTGGGGGCTGTTCAGGACATTACCCTCATAAAGCCGGTAAAAGTACCGTCTTGGCTTGAACATTCCCTGCGATTCCTTGCATATGTGTACCTGGCCCTCGCGGTCTGGCTGGCTGCCAATGGGAGTTCCTTTGTCATCTGCAAGTATGATCCCTATGTAGATATCTTTCGCAGAAATGCCAATATGAATATACTGATTATGGGTGGAATACTGCTCATCATCGGTTTTTTTGTGGGTAGGCCGTATTGCCGTTTTCTTTGCCCCTATGGCGTGATCCTCCGCCAGTTGTCAAGATTGTCAAAATGGCGCGTAAAGATTACACCGACAGACTGCAATCAATGCAAACTCTGTGAGGATGCATGCCCATTTGGCGCAATAAAGACACCGATACCTGAATGGCCTGCCGCGACATATAAAAAGGATAAAAGACGGCTTGCATTCCTTCTTGTTTTACTTCCTTTCCTGATCGCCGCTGGCGCATGGCTCGGAAACAGCCTCGCTCCACTTGCTGCGCGATCGCACCCGACCGTTGCCCTGGCTGAGAGGGTGTGGGCAGAAGAAAACCAGAAGACAGAAGGTACCACAGATGCAAGCCAGGTCTTCCGTGCGTCAGGTGAAACCATTGCCGCTCTTTACAAAGATGCGGCTGTGATCCGGGCAGGTTTTGAAAAGGGCGGATGGTTTTTCGGAGGTTTTCTTGGCTTGATCCTGGGAGGAAAGCTGATACTGTTAAGCCTGAGACCAAGACAAAGGGACTATGAGGCCGAAAGGGCAGGGTGCGTATCCTGCGGTCGCTGTTTTAAATATTGTCCCAAGGAGCAGGAATGCCGTCTGCAAAAAATACAGGAGACCGGAGGATTGATTAATAAATGACCTTGATGGCTCCTGAACCGGAAAGCAGGGTAAAACTTATATGGGTGCTGAAGAAAACAGCACTGATCGGGGCGATATTTTCCATTGTCTTTTTGGCGCTTTTGATCGTCAACGGGTATCAGCAGTATGTATCAGGTACAAATGAATACACCAGAATAACAGACCTGAAGCAGGAACTGTTGACCAAACCTGATGACCAAACCCTGATAACGAGGATAAGGGACCTGGACCGGGACTACCGGGGCAACAGGCTTCGACAGCTTGATTTTTCAGGCCTTGGTTCTCTCATGCTTCTGATAAGCGCTGCGATCACCATCGGTGCTGTAAAATGGCAGGCCGGTCTCAAGAAGATCAATCCCCAGCCGTGTGACGAACCGGATGAACCTTTTAAAATGCGCCGTTTAAGCGAGAGCAGAGTGGCGCTTGTTGTTTTTGCAATCATTCTTACAGGCGCTGGAATTTTACTTGAACAATATACCCCTACAGGATGGATCACACAGTTAAAAAAAGGTATGGCTGAGGAGCCCACATATGCAACACCTGAAGAACTGGCTCAAAACTGGAATAGATTCAGGGGATTCGGAGGGGCTGGAGTAACGCCTCTGACCGACATTCCCACCAGTTGGGATGGCACCACAGGTAAGGGGATTCTCTGGAAAACAGCCATACCGCTTTCAGGATTTAATTCGCCGATTGTATGGAAAGATCGTGTATTTTTATCAGGCGGGAATAAGGACAAGCGTGAGGTCTATTGTTTTGACGCATCCACTGGCAGTATCCTGTGGACCGGTGAGGTGCCGACTGCCCCGATAGGAAACAAAAAGTTTCAAGTAATGGAAGATACAGGTTATGCGGCTTCAACAATGGCAACAGACGGGGTTCGCGTGTACGCTATCTTTGCAACAGGGGATCTGGCGGCCTTTGATTTCAAGGGGCGTCTTGTATGGCATAAGAGCCTTGGCATACCCGTAAGTCTATACGGATACGCGTCCAGTCTGGAAGTATGGAAGGACCGGGTGCTTGTACAGTTTGATCAGGGCAGTGCAGGGGATGGAAAGTCCCGCTTCTATGCCTTTGATGGTAAAACAGGGAATCCGGTATGGGAAGCCAAACGGCCTGTGCCCAATAGTTGGGCTTCGCCTGCAGTCGTTCCTGTGGGCAAGGGCTACCAGTTGATAACCGAAGGGGATCCATGGGTGATAGCCTATAATCCTGATGACGGCAAAGAGATATGGCGGGCCAAGTGTATAAAAGGAGACCTTGGCGCCTCCTCGATACTTGCCGGGAACCTGGTTATTGCCATAGCCTCGGATAATTATAACGTCGCCATACGGCCGGATGGCACGGGAGATGTTACTGCAACCAATATCGCGTGGCAGAATGATGATGTAGGCCCCACAATAGTATCTCCGGTTTCGGATGGCAAAAGTGTATTTTTTATGGACACATACGGCACACTCTACAATATCGGTCTCAGGGATGGTAAGCTTATATATGAACATGATTTCAATGAAAACGTCAATTCCTCTCCGACACTGGTAAACGGCAAACTGTATGTTTTGTCTCTGGAGGGAACAATGTTTATCGGAACACCAGGCGAAAAGGAATTTTCCCTGGAAGAAAAAAATACCCTGGGTGAAGAATGTTTTGCATCACCGGCCTATATGCCCGGACGTATCTATATTCGCGGAAAACAACATTTATACTGTATTGGAAATGGAAAATCCTGATCTGTCAAAAATAGATGAAATTATTGCATCGGTCGGAAAAACCCCTGACAAGATCCTGCCTATACTGCAGGCCATGCAGAAGGTATATGGATACCTGCCTCAATCAGCGCTGGAGATGGTCTGTGAAAAGACCGAAATAACACCTGCAGCAATTACCGGGTTCAGCAGCTTTTATGATCAGTTTAGATTTACACCGACCGGTGATCATACCATAAGGGTATGCATAGGGACTGCATGCCATGTGAAGGGTGCCCAGGGGGTCTATGATGCCTTTAAAAGGTATCTCCACATATCGGAAGATGGCGACACTGATCCTGAAGGCCGTTTTACCATTGAGCCTGTTGCCTGTCTCGGATGCTGCACGCTTGCGCCTGTTGTCCAGATCGGCGATGTGATATACGGCCATCTCACAACCGATTCGGTCGGAAATGTTATTAAGGATTATTTGAGCTATTTTAAGGAGCGGAGAAAGGATCGCACCAGGGTGGAAAAGCCTTCCCATGGAGAACGTGATAACGAGGGGATGGGAGAAGTGAGGGTGGGGCTTGGCTCCTGCTGCCAGGCCAGGGGAAGCCGCTACCTGAAAGAGGCCGTCGAGCAGGTGATTCAGGAAACAGGTATTCCCGCTGCAATTAAACATGTAGGGTGTGTGGGCATGTGTTACCAGACACCGCTCATGGAGATACTTTTATCCAATGGCACCAGCTATCTCTATACAGGAGTAAGACCTGAAGACGCAAGGGACATCCTTTTAAAACACTTTAAACCAAAGGGGGTTACAGGAAAGATCCTGCCCATGATATCACGGGGCCTGGATATAATACTCAATGCCGGAGAGAGCACGTCGATCCCGCGTTATGCGATTGATAAGCGTGAAAAGCAGGTGGCAGATTTTCTGGGTCGCCAGCGAAATATTGCCACAGAGTATTGCGGAACCATCAGCCCGACAAATATTGACGAATATATAGAGTTCGAAGGCTTTCAGGCGCTTAAAAAGGCAGTGACCGAACTTGCCGAGTTTGAGATTATTTCCGAAATAGAGGCGAGCGGCCTCAAGGGCAGGGGCGGAGCCGGCTTTCCGACTCATTTAAAGTGGAAGACATTACGCGGGCAACCCGACAAGGAACGCTATATTGTTTTAAACGGAGATGAAGGAGATCCCGGGGCGTTTATGGACAGGATGCTCATGGAATCTTACCCTTTCAGGGTTCTCGAGGGTATGGTCATTGCTGCCCGTGCTGTAGGGCGCAAATCGCGGATATCTTTATATACGTGCAGAATACCCGCTGGCCATCGAGCGCATGACTGAGGCCATAAATATGTGCAGGGCAAGAGGATTCCTGGGTGAAAATATCTGTGAGAGCGGCTGGTCCCTGGATCTTCAAATCGTAGCAGGTGCAGGGGCATTTGTATGCGGAGAGGAGACAGCCCTTCTTGCCAGTATCATGGGGCAGAGGGGAATGCCGCGTTTACGTCCTCCATATCCTGCCCAGCAGGGATTATGGGGGAAGCCTACACTTATCAATAATGTGGAAACTTACGCGCTGGTCCCATGGATCGTACGTAATGGAGGTGCATCTTTTGCCAAATGGGAACGGAAAAGAGCAGGGGTACAAAGGTTTTTGCCCTTGCAGGAAAAATTGCCCGGGGAGGGCTTATTGAAGTGCCCATGGGTGTAACACTGCGGCAGATAGTGGAAGAGATCGGGGGTGGAATAGCAGGGGGATTGAAGTTTAAGGCCATACAGATAGGCGGACCGAGCGGGGGATGTGTACCTGCACATCTTCCGAATATCCCGGTTGATTATGAATCACTTACCAACGCAGGCGCTATCATGGGTTCGGGTGGCCTGGTAGTCCTGGATGAAACCGACTGTATGGTGGATATTGCAAGATATTTTCTTCAATTCACCCAGAACCAGTCCTGCGGTAAATGCACCTTCTGCAGGGTAGGAACGCGTCGTATGCTCGAGGTCCTTGACCGTCTCTGTGAGGGGCAGGGGAAGTCTTCAGATCTATCCATCTGGAGGAACTTGCCTGTCAGATCAAACAGGGGAGTCTTTGTGCGCTGGGAGGTACCGCGCCAAATCCGGTTCTTTCGACATTGGCCCATTTCAGGGAAGAATATGAGGCCCATGTAAAAGGCAAGTGTCCTGCCGGTAAATGTAAAGCGCTTATACACTATAAGGTTACTGATGACTGTATAGGATGCACGGTCTGCGCCCAGCATTGCCCTGTAGGGGCGATTGCTTTTACGCCCTATGAAAAACATGAGATCGATAATGAAAAATGCATACGCTGCGGTTCATGCAGGAGTGTGTGCCCTGAGAATGCGGTAATTGTTGAATGAGGCTGACAGGCTGAAGGCTGTTAGGCAGAAGGTGAAAAGTCTCTGTATTGTTGACTTGAGTATTCCGCTAAAGCTCCTCCCCCTTGATGGGGGAGGTTGGGTGGGGGTGAAAAAAGATAGGTGATGTTCCATCGTTATTAGCTATTTCTTCCCCCTCCCCCAACCCCTCCCACAAAGGGGAGGGGAGTTTTAAAACTGGATTTCCCAATCTAGTCGGGGAATGACGTATAAACGAATACGGTTAAAGTCCGTCATTCCACGGCTTGACCGTGGAATCCAGAAAGAGGATCTGAAAAAAATTAAATGGTGAACTTTACTATTGATGGAAAATCCATACAAGTGGAAGAAGGGACCACAATCATTGAGGCTGCCGAATCTATGGGAATTAAAATCCCGACACTTTGCTTCATAAAGGATCTCCTTCCCCTCACGAGCTGCATGCTGTGTGTGGTCAAGGTGGAGGGGCGCAGAAACCTTCTTCCTGCATGCGCCACCAGGGCAGAAGAGGGGATGATAGTATTTAATGATGACCCTGATGTAATTCGTGCACGCCGGACGGCGCTTGAATTATTGCTCAGCGACCATGCGGGTGACTGCATGGGGCCATGTCAGGTTGCATGTCCCGCAGGAATGGATATCCCTGAGATGGTACGTTATATGGCGTCCGGGCGGTATGACAAAGCCATTGAGACTATCAAGGAACATATAGCCCTGCCGGCTGTTACGGGATATATCTGCCCGGCTCCTTGTGAGAAGGCATGCAGGCGCGGTCAGATTGATGAATCAATTGCTGTTCGTCTGATAAAGAGGTGTGCGGCAGAGCTTGATCTGGCCCGGGAATCTCCATATAAACCGCCTGTTTCTCCTGATCTTGACAAAAAGGTGGCTATAGTCGGTGCCGGCCCTGCCGGTTTATCAGCCGCATATTATCTCCGGAGGCAAGGGGTTTCGTGCACTGTTTTTGATGATCGTGAACAGCCGGGAGGAATGCTGCGATATGGTGTTCCTGAAGACGCACTGCCGCGGCCCGTGCTGGATGATGAAATCGATCAGATAAGAAGCATCGGTGTTGTATTCAAACAGCGGGTACGTATTGGCAAAGATATATCTCTTGACGAATTATTGATAAATTTTGATGCCGTGTTTATAGGAATCGGGAAGGCTTCAGCGGCGGATCTTGAAATGCTTGGTCTCACTCCGGACAATAAACCCATGGCAGTTAATCAGGATACCTTTCAGATAGAAGAAATTCCAGGTGTGTTTGCCGGGGGCGATGTACGTAAGGGACTGAAACTGACAGTACGTTCCCTGGCAGATGGTAAAAAGGCGGCAGTAAGTATTTTACAATTTATAAAAGATGAGCCTGTTACAGGTGCTTTGCGACCCTTCAATACAAGGATTGGAAAACTCGAGCCTCGCGAACTCGCACAGTTTCCCGATTGCGCCGGAAAAGAAAACAGGAATAAACTGGCAGATTCATTCACAGGTGTTAATAAGGAACAGGCATCCAGTGAATCTGCATACTGTATGCAATGCGACTGCCGGAAGGCTGCATCATGTAAACTGCGGATATTTGCAGAGGAATACGGGGCAAAGCCGTCAGAATACCGGGGAAAGCGCCGTTCGTTTATTCGAAGGGATGAACATCCTGACCTGATATATGAACCGGGAAAATGCATCAGCTGCGGTATATGTGTGAGGATAACCGAAAAACAGAAAGAGGTGCTTGGCCTGACCTTTATTGGCAGGGGTTTTGATGTAAAGGTGGCAGTCCCGTTTGATAAATCGATTACAGAAGGCATCGTAAAAACGGTGGATGAGGTTGTAAAGGCCTGTCCTACCGGGGCCTTGGCGTTCAAGGAAATTATAGGAGAAAAATAAATAAAAATGAGAACTTTGGATTTATTGAAGAGATGTAACTGGACAATACTTATAGCATTTATATTGTTTATCGTAATGCCCACTGCCTTTGCCCAGGAGGATAAGCCTGTATATCGCCTCAATGATATTATAGTTATAGCTACCAAAGACTCCTTACCTGAACAGAAAGTACCTGCAAGCGTGAGTGCATTTGACCGTGATGAAATAGAAGATGCAGGGATAGATCTGATAGGTGATGCCGCAGAATATGTCCCTAACGTTAATATGGTTGATTTCTCAGAGAGGATATTAAGCCAGCCCTATTTCAGAGGCATTGGATCAGGACCAAATAATCCTGCTGTCACTACCTATATCGACGGTGTACCGCAGCTGCATGGTTATTCTGCAAACATCGATCTTCTTGATGTCGGACATATTGAATTTGTACGGGGCGCCCAGGGAATGCTATATGGCCGTAATACAGTCGGAGGTGTTATCCATATCCTGAGCCGTCCTCCCAGTCTTTCTTCATGGGAATATGGTATTGAAGGTGAATACGGCAGCTACGATCTTAAACGGGGCAAACTCAGGATCAGCGGGCCGCTTGTTCAGAATAAAATTGGTTTCAGCCTGGCAGCAGGGTACTCTTCCCATGATGGTTTCAGTATCAACGATGTTACAGGAAACGACATAGATAGCCGTAAGGAATTCTCAGGCAGGCTTCAGTTGGAATGGCTTCCTACTGATGAATGGTCCGCACGTTTTTATCTCTTTGCAGAGCGCGACCGGGATGGTGACTATGCTCTTCAGGATCTGGCAGAACTGAGAGCAAATCCATATCATGTTCAACGGAACTTTGAAGGCTACCTGGACCGTGATATTATAGCTCCGACCATTAGACTGGAATACAATGGTAAAAGAGTGGATTTTGTATCCATAACCGGTATTGTTAAATGGGAGACAGAAGGCAAAACCGACCTTGACTATACTCCCTATGCATCAAACACCCGGAAACAGGATATTGATGACTTTCAGTTTGCCCAGGAATTTCAATTGCGGTCAGCCGAGGATTCTCCAGTTATACTGAATGACAGGATGAAACTGGCCTGGCAGACAGGCGCACTTTTTTTTGTCCAGGATTATGATGAAACAAGTGTAAATAATATCGAGGTCCCATTTCCGGTAAGTCAGACTTCACCTCTTGCAAAACTTAAAGATAAAGGTTTTGGTGCATATGCACAGGGGACACTTACCGCATGGGATGCGTGGGATTTTTCATTGGGCCTGCGTTTTGACTATGAAAAAAAAGATGCAGACCTTCAAACCTTTTACATTCCTCCCATAGCTGCATCCACCACCCTGAACAGGGACCGTGATTTTACAGAAATGTCCCCACAGTTCAGTGTTACACGTAGAATTGCGCCGGGCAAAATGGTTTATGGCAGTATAAACCGGGGGTACAGGGCAGGAGGATTCAATCCTGTTTCACCGGAAGGGAGTGATGCCTATGATGAGGAAACAAGCTGGAACTGGGAAATAGGCGCAAAGACAACATGGCTTTCGGATCGGCTGAAGATCAACATGGCTGTATTTCATATCGCATGGGATCACCTGCAGCTCAATCTGCCCTTTGGACAGACATATTACATAGCCAATGCGGGTGATGCCGGTAGCACAGGTGTTGAGCTTGAGCTTTATGCAAAACCGTTACGGAACTGGGATATATTCGGATCAATAGGCTATGACAGGACACGTTTTGGAGCCGGGACAACCAGCATCCGGACAGACGCCTTTGGAGCGAATACTGCAATCGATGTGAGCGGTAATGACCTGATCTACGCTCCTGAATATACTGCCAGTGCCGGCACACAGTATTCGTGGGAAATTAGACCAGGTGCCAGGATCTTTGTAAGAGCGGAAATCAATGGTTACGGCCATTATTACTATAATACCGCCAACACCGAATCCCAGGGGGCCTACTGGCTCACCAGCCTGCACCTGGGATACAGAAATCCTGGCTGGTTTGCTGAAATCTGGGTAAAGAATCTGTTTGATAAGGATTATATCCCGGTGGCCTTCGAATTTCCCAACGGCCAATCCGGTTTTCTGGGAGAGAATGGTGCTCCGCGTATGTCGGGAGTCAGAGCCGGGTTTACTTTTTGAGCTATTTGATTTGTTTCCCCCTCCCCCGACCCCTCCCGCCGGTCTTCCCTAAAGCTTCCGTCTTCGCCAAGGCTATGCCGGGACAAGACGGCCTGGCAGGCAAAAGGGAGGGGAGTTTATATATGGAGAGTCGCTTAAGTCATCAACTTGGCTCCCTGACTCTCATTTCAATGAAGAGAGGGGATTGAGACAGGATATTTATTTTCAAAAGCCAAAATATACAAGTATTCCTTTCATAAAAGAAAGAATGAATTGATAAAATCTCTATTTTCAAAAGACCGCGAATAAAAATCTCCCCTCCACTTGTGGGAGGGGTCGGGGGAGGGGGCTTAACCTTTTATGAAAAGCCTCACAAAAACTGCAAAAAATCTTAGAAAAAATTCCACTGATGCGGAAAAAAAGCTTTGGTACAACATACGTGCAGGACAACTTAATGGATTTAAATTCAGGAGACAACAACCTATAGGAAATTATATAGTTGATTTTGTATGCTTTGAAAAAAGGCTGATAGTAGAACTGGATGGCGGTCAACATGCAATTGAAAAAGAAAAAGACATTGAACGAGACAACTGGTTAACAAAGGAAGGTTTTGATGTTTTACGATTCTGGAACAATGATGTGTTGGAAAATAATGATGGCGTGCTTTCGGTAATAATGAACTATTTGATTTGATTAATATAATTCTTCAATGATGTTGAGTTAAGCATTAAGCTATAACTTTTTCCCCCCTCCCCAACCCCTCCCACGAAGGGGAGGGGAGTTTATATATGGAGGGTTCCTTAAATCATCAGTATAACTCATTTATTCTCCCCACGAGTGCGAAGGGAGTTATTTATATGGAGAGTTTAAGCCGTCAAATAAACCTAGCGATCCAGAAGTATTTTAAACCTTTTCCTTATCTCCTGGTCGATATCATCCGGGATATAGCTTTTAGCGGGTTCGTCCAGGATTGATCTGGCGATTTTTTTCGCTCTCCCGCTGATATCCAGACCACCGTCCTTTTCCCAGTTGGATCTGCTCTTCTGGTCTGCAACGCCGTTACCCATATAATATTCCGAATACAGATGCTCCATCGTATGCGGAGACATCATGAAATTTCCGCCTGCTCCTACCTCTTCAATAACGTCCAGGGCCAGATGCTCTTCGTCACAGTTTATACCTTTAAGCACCTTGCACGAATTACCTATGATCTCGTCATCGATAACGAACTGTTCATGGGCAATCGTCAGCATGGACTCAAGCATGCCTGCGGCATGGTGTATATAATTGGAGCCCCCCATTGCAGCGAGCAGTGTAGTAAATGCCTTTTCATATCCGGCCTGGCCGTCCGGTATTTTCGAATCTGTCAGACCGGAAGAGTTGTAGTTTGGGATCTTGACATAATCCGACAACTGGTGAACTGCGGCGTTCATCATACCGCATTCTACCGCACCGCCAAGATATCCCATTGTCTTAAGATTGGCCATACCAGGTATGCCGCCGTATAATATGGGAGCCCCGGGGTTGGTGAACTGGCATATAGCTATACCGGCAAGCTGTTCCGCATGCAGTTGTACCAGTGTCCCTGCCATGGTCAGTGGTGATGTCGATCCGGCCATTGGTGCGCAGGAAAGGGCAACCGGTATATTTTCCTTGACTGCCGCGCGCATAATACGGGTTGACTGGGTGCACAGTTTCAGGGGGCTGATGGCAAATGATGTTATCACAGATATGAAAGGTTTCTCCTTCAGCTTTTCCTTTCCACCTGCGATCAATGATGCCAGATTGATGACATCGGCCAGTCCTTCTTCATTATTGACGCCTGACATTACATGTTTTGTTGTTGCAGACAGGCAGGCGTAATACATGTTGATATCATAGTCCGCTTTGTCTATATCAGTCGGGATACAGGGCCTCACGAGAAAATGTATGTTTTCAAGTTTATCCACAAGACGGGAGACCATCTCCAGATCCTTAAGTGTTGTAGGCCGGATGTCTCCGGTATCCAGGTCGATTATTTTTATTGCAGCCCCCCCGGTTCCCATATGAACTCTGTTTTCCGTCAGGCACAGGTCATTTTCCTCCTTCCGGCCGTACAGGATAACTTTTTCCGGCGCCTTTGAGATCGCATCAGCAATCATTTCGGGAGAAAACCTGATTATCCTTTTATCCTTATCCAGTGTTGCGCCATTTGCACCTAATAATTCGGCTACATCTTCCAAGCCCGGTTCATATGTCATTCCTGTTTTTTCAAGGATTGATAATGCCGCCTTATGTATTATTTCAACCTGCCCGGCTGATAAAGGCCTGTACTGGCCTCCTGAAAGTCCCGATAAATTCATTTGTACCTCCTTTAAAGTTTAATATTTAACTGTTTTCATAGAGTATTCTATGAAGTTCGCGATGTATAAAAAATGGATCATCACTCCGCAAGTAGGGTAAAAGTATCTTCTTTTTTCTCAGGATATCCTTTTCAATATCTGCAAATATCTTATCTTCTTTATGAAGGGCCGCATTTGCCAGGTGCTTTCCAAAAGGATTAAGTATTTCGCTTCCACCCCAGAACCTGTATGTTTTTACATCCTTCTCGGGTCCTTCGCCACTGGGTATGGAACCTCCGATTATATTGCTGTTGGACGATCGTCTTTCTTTTACCGATTCCTTTCCAACACGATTGGCGCATATATTATAGACACCGAAAATCCTTGAATAAAAACTGTTTATAATTGACCAGCTTTCAATATTGCTGAACTCCTTACCCATTGATCCCTGACTGGAATTGAAAATGGTAACAAATATATCCGCCTTTTGAGTTACCCCGAGGTAAGGAAGGCTCGGGTGCCAGAGATCATTGCAGATAAAGACCGCAACATTATAGTCATTAAGCTTGAATACCGGAACCCGCTTTCCCGAAGCAAACAGCTTCCGCTCTTCAAAAACCCCGTAATTGGGGAGATTGAGTTTCCTGTATGTGCAGAGGAGATTACCATTTTCAGCTATAAGGGCTGAGTTATAAAAATTCATGGAAGGCGACTCCTCTATAAATCCTACAACAGCAGCCGTTCCCTTTGTCGCATCCACTATCTGTCCGATTTCCTTTGAATCAAGCCTGAGTGCCACTTCATGAAAACGCTGACCGACAAAATAGCCTGTAAGGGCAAGTTCGGGAAAGACGATCAACCCGGCACCATTACTGCGGCCGTCTTTTATTTTATCGATTACATCTTCGATGTTCGCCTTCAGGTCCAGAAGCACAGGGCTCGTCTGATAAACGGCTACTTTCATGTTTTATCTCCTTAAATTATCCCTTTTCCCTTTAACCATTCCAACGCTACTTCATTAACTTCCCTGTGATCTATGTCTACCAGGGCATTAAGATGCTGCATCTCAGGTGTAGTAAGTTTTTCCGAAACATGTTTAAGGATATCCCGTATCAGGGGATATTCGTCCAGTATCTGTTTGCGAACAACCGGCGCAGGGTTATATACCGGAAAATATGTCTTGTCGTCTGTTAGTACGACAAACCCGAACGAGGATATCCTGCCGTCAGTTGCAAATCCCATGGAAACATCAACCTGTTTTTCCTTAAGGGCCTTATAAACAAGCCCGTCGTCCATTTTTATCAGCCTGTTATAGGGTACAGTAAAACCATAAAGCTTCATGAGCGGCTTAAAGCCATCCGGCCGTTCCCAGAACTCGGCCCCTACACCAATCATAAGTTTATTCCTGTTCCTGTTTATGAATCTGCTCAGATCGCTGATGGTCTTTATGCCAAGCCTTTCTGCCTGTTTTTTCCTCATCAGTAATGTGTACGTATTGTTGAACCTGACCGGATCAAGCCATATAAGTCCTTTGGATGCATCGGCATCTTTCACCCAGTTGTAGCATTTAACACGGTCAGTCATTATGCTTCTGTCTTTCTGCTTGTAATATATGGTGTACGCAGTTCCAGTGTATTCATAGTAAAGGTCTATCTGGCCAGCCTCCAGAGATTTGCGTGCTACAGTAGAACCGACACCCGTCCTCATTTCAACTTCAAAACCGTTCTTTTCCAGCAGAATCTTTGCTATCCCGGAAAGAATATACTGCTCTGTAAAATTTTTACCCCCCACCACTATTTTCTTTTCTGCAAAGCTGACACTTGAAAAGGAAACAAGGTAAAATATTAGAGCAAGAGCACAAAATGAGATGTTTTTAAATTTAAACATAAGTTACCTTATTTGAGGTTTATTTTTCATTAAGCCTGAGCCCCTTTGGTATTATAAAGAGACCAAGCAGCTCACAAAGATAGTCACCAAAAAGTGCGAGCAGGGTTGTTGGTATTGCCCCTGCAAGCAGTTTATCCATACGCATCAGGGCGATGCCCGTAAATATATCGTCTCCAAGACCGCCGGCGCCTATGAGAAAGGCGAGGGCCGCCGTGCCGATATTGATTATTAATGCAACCCTGAACCCGGTAAGTATCACATTCATTGCATTAGGTATTTCTATCTGAAAAAGGATCCTGTACTTCGGCATTCCTATTCCCCTGGCTGCATCAATAATCCAGGATGGGACCGAAGAAATCCCCGCCAGAGTATTCCTTGCTATTGGTAATATGGAATATATGCATAACGCGAAAACCGCAGCCTTGAAACCTATGCCGATAAAACTCATGGCGATTGCAATAACCGCAAGTGAGGGGATTGTCTGCCCGAGCCCCACAATATACATTACGAAACCGGAATATTTTTTCAATCCGGGACGGGTAAAGAGGATGCCGATAGTCAACCCGATAACAGTCGCCAGCGTCATACTCACAAGTACCATATTTATATGCTGTAATATAAGGTTTAAGGTGTAATGCATTTCAAACGGGTCAGAAAGGTATTTTATCAATCCGGACCTTTCAATCAATACACCTGCCGCGAGTAACAATATAATAAGTATAAACCTGTAAGCTTTTGCTGTTAACGCATTCATTTATCGCGCCTCCGCGAGACAAGGAGTCCCTTTGGAGTTAATATTCTCTCTAGAAAAGTCATGATGAGATCAACAAATATAGCCAGCAACGCAACAAGTACGGCACCTGCCAGTATCATGTCATCATATGCCCGCGCAATGCCCTGCTGGATAAAGACACCAAGCCCGCCGGCACCTATGTAAGCGGCTATCGTGGCTATACCTATATTCATGACCGCCGCAGTTCTCAATCCCGCGATTATTACCGGAGCAGCTATGGGAATTTCTATCTGCCTCATTCTTGCCCAGGTCCCCATGCCGATTCCCCTGCCTGCCTCTATGAGGGAAGAAGGCACATTTTTTATTCCGATATAAGTGTTTCTGATAATCGGCAACTGGCTGTAAAGTACAAGGGCTATGATCGCCGGCACCTTCCCGAGTCCCTGTCCGAATATGGATAAAACGGGCAGCATGAGCCCGAACAGGGCAATCGACGGAATTGTCATGAAAATGTTTGCAGTGTTGATAACCTTTTGGGCCAGACGTTCATTTTTTGTTATGAGAATACCTGCAGGAACAGCAATTATTGCAGCGATAAAGATAGAGAAAAAAACAATCCATATATGTTCAAGTGTAAGATTAAGGCACCTGTCAGCATTTTTATATATAAACTCCGGAACGTTCATGGTGTTGCCCTGCGTTTTCCAGCCCTGGGAGAACTATTTTTCATCATCTTTACCATATATATTCCTGATATATTTCTGGATATCGCGGTAACTGATGCTCCCCGACAACACTCCATTATTATCAACAACAGGCAGGTGTAAGGCTTTACTTACAAGCATATAAGCCATGACATCCCTCAGACTTTCTTCCTGGCCGATAATCTTTGACAGCGGAATTGCTACATCCTTTACCTTTGTATCAACACCTCTAAGTACGTCTTCATTCACATGTCCTATTGGCTTGCCTTCGTCAAGGACTGTCAATGTGTCAAGATTGCTCTCCATTAATCTGTTAAAAGCAACCACAGTGTTCTCTTCGGATTGAACAACATCTTCATTGACTTTCTTCATGGCGTCCAATGCCTTTAGGATGCTAAGCACCTTAAGTACCCGGTCGGAACCGACAAAATCAGATATGTACTGATTTACCGGGCGGGTCAGGATGATTTCTGGTGTATCATACTGGATCAGTCTTCCTGCCTGAAAAATGGCTATCCTGTCACCCATTTTTATTGCTTCATGAATGTCATGGGTTACAAAAGCTATGGTCTTTTTAAGCTTTTCCTGCACCCGAAGGAACTCGATTTGTATTCCTTCCCTGTTTATGGGATCAATGGCACCGAAGGGTTCATCCATCAACAGGATATCCGGATCTGCGGCAAGACATCGTGCAACACCGACCCGCTGCTGCTGTCCTCCTGAAAGCTCTGCCGGATAGCGGTTTTTTACAGCATCGGGATCGAGTCTAAGCATAAGAAGAAGTTCATCAACACGTTCCCTGATCTGTTTTTCATGCCATTTTAAAAGGCGGGGAACGACCGCAATGTTTCCATAGACCGTCTTATTGGGGAACAGGCCGATCTCCTGTATGGCGTACCCTATTGACTGCCTGAGCTTTACGCCGTTCCATGCCATTATATCCTGGTTATTAATAATTATGCTTCCCCTGGTGAGAGGGAGAAGCCTGTTTGTAAGCCTGAGCAGGGTGGTCTTTCCGCATCCCGAAGGACCCAGAAACGCAACCAGTTTACCCTTTTCAATCTGAAATGAGACATCTTCAACTGCATATACTGCATCCGTCCCCTGCCCGAAGGTCTTGTAAACATGATTGTAATGAATCATAGATATTATGGCTTACAGGTTAACTCCACGGAAAAGGGCTGTTGGATACCGGAAGCAGATCCCCTGTTTCATATCTTTTGAATCTGAATGGATCAAGAAGGCTTTGTTTATCGCCCATAATCTCCTTGGCTACCAGTTGTCCTACGCCTATCATCTTATAACCATGACTGGAATCCGCTATGAAATAACAGTTCTCTTTAAATACATCAAAGATCGGGAAATTATCAGGTGAGAATGCCCCGAGCCCGCCTGACGGCTCTTTCTTGTATTTGAGATACTTGTCTTTATATCTTTTCTGACAGTGAGCAAGTGCGGATGTCCATGTATGGGCAAAATCAGGACCTACAATGAAATCGGGTGAGTCAATACCATAGGGATCGACTGCAACTTTTTTACTTCTCACAAGATCAGGGGTTGTTCCGCCCTGTATGCCTTTGAAATGATAGTCAGGCTTATAATATATGCCCCACATCGTGTCCGTAATAAGACTGTTATCCTCACTTGAATAGAGCGGGGCATTAGTATCAAGATGTATTACCGGAGGCATTTTACCCCTGTTATCAAGCCCGTATTCAGGTTCAACACCGAGGGTTCCTTCCTGTAATGACCAGTAGGTCCACATTTTTATCTCGGGGTGTACCTCTCCATCCATTCCTTTAACGCTGATTGTGTCCGGAAATCCGAGCATGCGCCAGAAATTACTTGCCCATGGACCTGCCCCTATAATGGTATAGTCACATTTGAAGTGCCCCTTTGTTGTTTCAACACCTGTAACACACCCGTTATGGGCAAAACCAATTACTTCACAGCCTGTCAAAATCCTCACGCCAAGGTGTTCTGCCTTGTCGGCAAGCCTGTAGAGCGCCCTTGTATTGTTGGCATAGCCACCTCTCTTTTCGTGAAGTATTGATGTTGTTCCCTGGGCCTGCCAGTCCTCAAAGATATTGTCTTTCATATATTTAAGGCAATCCTTTTCTCCTTCGATGAATTCCGAATCATAGCCGATGTTTTTCTGCCTCTCATATATTTCATTTACATCCTCATGCATGGATTCCGGAGAGATCTGCATATAGCCTACGGGAAGGTATCCGTATCCTTCTGCGTCCTGTTCCCAGACACCTACACTGTGGGCTATAAGTTCCTGCATTGCAGGCTGGTAGTAGTTGTTGCGAATAACACCGCAGGCTATTCCTGAAGCGCCAGCGCCTATTGCGGATTTATCGATAAGAAGGATATCCTTTCCTGTGCCTTTTTTATGGGCTTCGAGTTCCAGCGCCAGGTGATAAGCAGTGCTGAGGCCATGCATTCCTGCACCGATTACGACGTATTTATAATATGTTTCCAGTGCCATTTCTTTGATTCTCCTTTGAATTATATTTCTTCTTTGAAATAAGAATTGTTTTATTAGTTGTTTTCTGAACGATTATGTTTAAGCTCACCGTCAACAGTGCCCCTTACCCTTTCACGCTCCTCGGCAAAATCGAATCCTGTCCATATGCCTATGGAACCAAGTATGGAATCCTGCGGGTGAAACTCCCTGAATATCTTATAGTAAAAGGCTGCCTCCCTGCTGTTTATGACTGCATTGGGATTCTCGGCCTTTATCTTCAGGTACTCATCTTCACTTACCTGTTTATGGGCAAGTTTTTCACCAAGACTCTCACAGCCCGCACCCTGAGTATACTGGACCTTGTACCTCCATAAAATCTCATCAGGAAGATAGCCGGTATCTTCAAAGGCCTTTCTCAGTATCCATTTTTCTATCTTGGCATTGTTATGTTCTCTGATCTTGAGTTCAGGGGGGATTTTCATTGATAACGCAATCATTTCTTCATCCAGAAAGGGTACTCTCAGTTCAAGACTGAAGAGCATGCCCATCCTGTCTGCCCTCTGGAGATTGATGTTATGCAGATTTCCGATGCAGCGTCGTGCTTCAATGTTAAGTTTTTCAAATGGAAAATGCTTCATATAGTGATATCCGGTGAAAAGCTCATCCGCTCCTTCACCGGTAAGCACTACCGTCACGTATTCGGCTGCCAGCTTGCATGTGAAATAGCAGGGCACTGCACATCGGACCAGAGAGGGATCATAGGTTTCCAGTTTTTCTATGACCCTTGGAAGCGCTTCATAATATTCGTTTTCCGTGAATAAAAGTTCATGGTGCTTTGAACCTATATGATCCGCAGCGATTCTTGATGCCTTGATGTCGTCACTCAAGTCGCCATTTTCATCCTGCATTCCAACAACAAATGTATGCAGATGAGGTATTTCATCTGCCGCTATCGCTGCCACAAGACTGCTGTCAAGACCGCCGCTGCAGAATGACCCCACATGTATGTCCGGGTCAGATAATAATCTCTTTTTCACTGCCCTGATAAATGTTTCACGTATTGCACTGCCTGCAGCTTCGATATCTGTAAGCAGGTTTTCTTCAATATCGGGGGTTCTGTAAAATTCGACGAATCCATCCTTTGGCGTGTAGTAATGCCCCGCAGGGAATTCATGAACATTATCAAGACCTGCAAGAGACATTGCACCCAGTTCTGAAGAGAAGTACAAATTCCCTTCTTTATAGCCATAATAGAGCGGCTTAATGCCGATCGGATCCCTTGCCATCATGAAGTTATCATTATCAAATATGGCAAACGCGAACATGCCGTCCAGGTCCTTTACGCAGTCCGTTCCTTTTTCCTGGTATAGATGTAAAATTACTTCGGTGTCCGAATCCGTCTGGAAGGCATATTTTCTTGAAAGAGTATCTTTTATCTTTCTGAAATTATATACCTCTCCATTGCATATGATACCCTGGCTTCCGCCATTTGAGATTATGGGTTGATGACCGCCTGCGACATCGACTATTGAAAGTCGGGTATGACCAAATACATTTTTACCATTGATATAAACGCCCCTGTCATCCGGTCCTCTGTGATCCAGGGCATCAAGCATTCGGTTAATTGTTTCAACATCCTTTTGGCCTATACAGCCCGCAATACCACACATTTTATCTCCTTAAGTGAAAAAGCCTTCATATTATTCCTCTAAAGGCTTTTATTTATGTTCCGCTTTCATCCGGGATTGTTTCAAATAAAATTTCAATAAAAATAATTATTACAAAGATAATTTCAACTGAAAGTATATCAATACGGAGAAAATGTCAAGCTGTCTCGGAGTGGGTGTATATAACTAATTGAATTGAAAGGAAATATGCGATAATAGCAAAAGGCGGTAACGGGTTTGGATTCAATATATCGATGTCAGGTAACTTCCAGATCCTGAACATCCAGCATATCAGTAAGTTTCAGCAATGAATCGGCGATGTTTTTTATTTCTTTTTCAGACACACTGCGTAGGCCGTCAAATAATTTATACTGGATAGGAGGAGGTGCGTTTTCGGCCAGAATTTTCCCGTTTTTTGTAAGGTCAACAGTAATTACTCTCCGGTCAGTGGATATTCTCATCCTTTTTACAAGACCTTTCTGTTCCAGCCGGTCAATAATTCCGGTTATTGTACTTGAATTTACCATCATCAATTTTGCAATTTGAGAAGGTGGCAGCGGCCCGTTTTCATAAAGTATGACAAGGCAATTAAGCTGGGCAGAACTTATATTATAAATCTTATTTAATTCTTTTGTGTATAGTTCACCTGCCTGCATCAACCTGCGAATTGAATAAATTATCTCTTTTGTATATTTTGAATGGGAATCCGATGATGCTGCATCGGGTTTTTTTATGCTGGATTTTGTCATGACCATACCCCAATTTGATCAGTTGATAGGCTGTATTTTAAAATTATATTAAATAACAATATCCTGGCAGTCAAATCAATAATATTTTGTTCGGTAATAATTCAGTTATCAGTAATATTGAACAATGTAAAATCAACCGCTTAGATTAAGACAAGGCTTAAAAATATCCGGGCATCAAGACGGGTTACCAGTGCGGCTCATTACCGATATGATGTCCCATTACTTCAAGTGTATCGCTTACTATTACTATTGCTTCCGGATCAATTTCCCGGACGGTTCTTTTAACTCTGGAAAGCTCTCTGAATGTTATGACGGTATACAATATGTTCTGCTCTTTTTTACTATATGCCCCTTTACCGTTGAAAATAGTTACACCCCGTCTAATTTTTTCCATGATGATTCCGGATATCTTTTCCCATTGTGAAGATATAATTAGAACCGATTTTCTCTGACTGAGGCCTGTTACAACCAGATTGACCACGTGTGCGTTAATGAAGATATAAATAAGTGTGTATAAAGCCTGGTCTATGGAAAACAGAATAGCCCCGACGATAAGTATGGCAACATTAAACACAAGTATTGTTGTGCCCAGGCGGATAGAAAACAGTTTTAAAAACATAACAGACAAAATATCCATACCACCTGCAGAACCCAGAGAACGCAGTATTATGCCGGACCCTGTCCCCATAATTATACCTGCGAATATTGCAGCAAGGATCATGTCATTCACATGTATGGTTAAATGAACATATTCAAGGGAAGCGGAAAAAAATATCATCCCCGGAATACTGTAAAGAAAAAAACGCCGCCCGACATATTTCCATCCCAGGGCATATACCGGTATATTCAGCAGAAAATAAAGCAACGAGACAGGTGCCTGGGGTAAAAGATAATGTATAAGGAGGGAAATCCCTGTAAACCCAGCGCCAAAGAATTTCAAGGGTATAAGAATTGAGTTAACCGCCATTGCACAAATTATACTGCCGACAGATATGAGTAACAGGTTTACGAATATTTGCCTTGCAGGTTTGGCGTAATTTGACCGGATTAATGACATTTTTCGTTCCTTTCTCAATAGAAGATATTTTAGCTGGTCAGGATAAGGAAATAACACTAACACAAATTGAACAGTTTGCGGGCAGAATACCGGAAAATTTAAATTTTATTTTTATAATAAAAATTATTGGATTATAATAGAACCCGAATTATTCACAAACCTGGTATCCCCAGAGGAGAGCATCTATGGCCGTTTTGAGTGCAGGTAATTACCTGGAACTGGTTGCCCTTGGAATTGCTGTTGGTTGTTATGGGACGTTAATTGGCGCAGGAGGTGGCTTCGTCCTGATGCCGGTGTTATTGCTGCTTTATCCCGATCAGGGCGCTGATCTTCTGACCAGTATATCCCTCGCAGTTGTTTTCTTTAATGCCCTGTCAGGGTCCGAGGCATATGCATTATTAAAGCGTATTGATTACCGGTCCGGGGCGATGTTTTCTGCAGCAACTATACCTGGAGCCATATTCGGAGCTTTGAATACATCCTATATACCCCGCAGGCTGTTTGATCTTATTTTTTCTGTCCTGCTTCTCGCCGGTGCCACTTTTTTAGGATGGAAACCCGGCAAGGAGAAATTCAACGACAAATCATTCGGCTGCGGATATTATCGTGCAACACGCAGTCTGGTGGATGCACACGGCATCGGATATGAATACGAATTCAACTGGCTTCTTGGCGTGGCAATAAGCATCGTCGTAGGCTATGTTTCCAGTTTTTTAGGGATCGGAGGAGGCATTATTCATGTTCCGGCACTTACCTATTTTCTGAATTTTCCCATACACGTGGCCACTGCCACCTCTCACTTTATTCTGGCTATCATGGCCCTGACCGGAACGGTCGTTCATATTCTGACCGGAACTTTTTCGCACGGTGTTCATCGAACTGTTGCACTTGCAATTGGGGTAGTGCTTGGCGCCCAGATAGGCGCCAGGCTTTCTGATAAGATTAAAGGCCCATGGATCATCAGGGCACTGGCAATAGCGCTTGGACTTGCAGGGTTGAGGATTTTGTTTGTAGCCTGGTAAGTGCCATCAGGGAGATCTTCCGATGAAAGATAAACACATGGAAGAGAAAGACAATCTGATTCTGGAGCAGCTCCTCACATTTCATCATGATAAAAGAAACTCTCTTGCGGTGATCCGGATAGGCATAACTACCCTTATCGCCCAGATATCTATTCTGAGTTTTCTGATCGCCACATCCGGATATTATAAATGGGCGGAGGTTGTGCATCTGATGATTCCCTTTGTCCTACTCAATCTGGTAGTTTTTGGAATAGCCATGTACCTGATAATTAGAGCAATAATTAAGATACACCGGCTGGATCATCAATTGAACCGATACATAGAATCACATGGGAAGTATAGGGCAGATGCAGACAGACAGGATTGATCTAAAGTTTAAACATATTCCCATTTCTGTTTTCATCACCCTTGCGCGCATAATCTCCGCCATTACCTCCCGAAAAGTGAAGAATAGGGCGGTCGAGCCTGGGGACAAATATAGGACTGTGCGTCAGGCCCCTTGGTATGTAGATAAGACAGCTTTTTGTAATAGAAATCTTTTCATCTTCCATGTAAAAACTGACCTCGGCATTCAACTCATCCGGGTGTTCCGGATCTGTCCCTATAAAACCTATAAACTCATCAAAATCATCATGGCTGTGCGGGGCAGGGCCCGTATCATTTGTGTCGCAGAACCATATCGCTTCGGCATATGGTGCACCTTTAAGTCTTTTGCCATCGAGATATACCAGAAATTTGATGAAACCTTCCGGTGCTTCGGGAAACGTTCCATCAGGGCGTCTATACTTTTCAACATAGTAGTTTGAATAGATTCCCGGTGCGGCTGTGGCCTTCGCCGCAACAGTTTCAAACCTGTCTGTATTCAGGTGACATGTGTAATAGAAAAAGGGCATTTTCAGATCTTTAACCTCAAGATTTCCATGAGCGGTACCTTCGGGTATGAATACTGCGCATGTGTCAGAGAGTGTGAGTTTATCGTTTTCTATCCACAGATCAACACGGGCGTTAAGGCTGTCAGGTTCATCAACGTTTCCGCCTATTAAAAAAATAACCTTGTCCGAGTTGTGTTTAACAAGTCCCTGTTCCCTGCATGGTTTTAAATACCATGAAGCCTCATTAAACATACAGCCTTTAACCACAGTTCCATCCATCCATACTGCGTTGACACGGGCATCACGGGGTTCAGCAGGCGATTGGACAGGGTTTCCCTGTCCCGCCATTGAAAAATATTTAATGTTGGACATTTAATTCTCCTTTTTGTTTAATTAGCCTGCTCTGCAGAGCAATCCGCCGTCATGTACACATATTGAACCGGTAATATGACTTCCGGCCGGAGATGACAGGAAGACACAATAGGCACCTATCTCTATGGGTTCGCCAAATCGATGGCAGGGGGTTTCCCTTCTGATGAATTCATGTGCACTTTCCGGCAGATCCTTATCCAGATCCGAATGGAATGGGCCAGGCTCAATGCTGTTTACGCGTATACCGTCTCCGCCCAGTTCTACTGCGAGATAGCGTGTAAAATGGTCCAGGGCGGCCTTTGATACATTATATGGTGCATTGGGGTGGTTCAATGCATCACCTATGTTCTGGGCTCCGATGGATGATATGTTTATTATTCTCCCTCCAAGGCCTGCTTCGCGCATTTTGGGTGCAATCGCAAATATCATATTGGCGGCACCGTGGAGATCGGTATCAATGACCCTGTGCCACTCGCGCATGTCCCTGTCCTTTAGGAACTCAATGTTGGTTGCCACTCCGGCGTTGTTAACAAGGACATCCACATGATCAAAAAAGGAATATATCCCTTCTACCGCAGCATCTACACTTGCCCTGTCGGCAACATCACAATGAATACAGGTATATTTACCCCCATACTGTTTAAAATCTTCGGCAACCTGCATGCCTTTTTCAGTATTCCGGCAAAGGATAACCACATTTGCGCCGCTCTGAGCAAAGGCAGTGCAGATACCCAGGCCTATACCGCGGTTTCCTCCTGTTACTAATACATTTTTCCCCTCTACGCTGAATGCGTCGGTCATACTGGTAATCGGCTGTGTCAAACGCATAGTAAAACCTCCTGATAATTTTACAGGTAAATCGACAGTTATTTTTTGTTCACTGAAGGAGGACCGAATTCCCGTGGAGGAGAGGGTTTTACCCAGTCCAGTTCTTCTCTTATTCCGCCCACATCCTTCATATGACTCCAGCCTTCCCTAATCTTTTCAGCCTCCTCCTGTGTTGGAGGGGAAATTCCCGGAATGGCCTCGATAATTTCATTATAACGTGCCTCAAGCATTCCACGCATATCCTGTGTAATGATATAAAACACTTCTTCCTCGATTCTTTTCCTGATATATCTGGCAAGATCAACCGGGTCCTGTCCGACCTCTTTGTAAAGTTTGTTCAGGGCATTGACAACCTTTTCATCCTCCACATACCCGGTGTTTTTCAAATGATCAGGTCTGATATATATAGATTTTCCGATATTGGATTTGATTCCTCCAGGGCAGCATACTGCCACCTGGATCCCGTATTTGGCAAGTGCCTCACGATAACCTTCCGCCATATTGATAACAGCGGCCTTTGCAGTGCTGTAAGGCATTGTTGTTGGCCCTCCCCTGAACCCGCCTGCAGATGAAGTAAAGTATAGGAGACCGCCATCACCGGCCTTTATCATTCGAGGCAGAAAGGTTGTTACGCCATTGATTGCTCCATGGAGATTTACACCCAGCACCCAGTCCCAGTCATCATATGTCGTGGCCTCGGCAGGTCCGAATGAATTTACTCCGGCATTGTTAAACAGCATCTGTGGCGGGCGGCCGAAAACTTCTTCAACTTCATCGGCGGCTTTTGCAAAGGCATCCCGGTCGGTAATATCAAGCCTGAGAGCATGGACGACAGCATCTGTATCCTTGAAATATTCCATGGCGTCATCCAGGTGTTCCTGCCGGACATCAGCAATTACTATTTTGCTTCCCGCCTCAGTGAAAACCTTTGCCAGACCCAGACCAAGCCCGGATGCCCCTCCTGTAATAAAGCCCACTTTATTCTTGAAGTCTTTCAAAATATTCTCCCTTAATTAAGGTTAAGAGCCGGTAAACAAGGATGATGATAGTGATTTGTAACACATGAGCATCTGACGTTCAATAGTATTTAAAATTCTTGAATACGCGGCAAAATAGTGTATAGTGTTAAATTCTATGGACATTCCAGATAACTTCTTAGGATATTCAAATAAAAAAATTAACAGGAGGGCATAATATGGAAGTGAGATATATTGATAACGGGCCGGATAAACTGTCAGCCAAGGTGTTTTTCAGTGATGAAAGCGGGTTTTCAGTTTGTACAGTTATTTTAATGGGTAAGGATGAGGCGGCAATACTTGATGCACAGTGGAGCCTCTCGAACGGGCACAGGGTTGTAGCCGAGATCCTTGAAACCGGAAAGCATCTGAAATATATATACGTTACCCATGCTCACCCGGATCACTATTTCGGTCTTGGGCCAATCAAGGACGCTTTCCCGGAAGCAAAGGTAATTGCATTACCCGAAGTTGCAAGCACCATCAATAAGCAGATGTTCGGTAAAGTCGACCACTGGGTCAATATTATAGGGCCCACAAACGTACCCACAAAGGCGGTAAATATCGAACCCATGAAGGATAATTATTTTGAAATAGAAGGTAATCGTGTTGAGATTATGCCCAGGATCATGGGAGATCTTAAATATAATACCGTTGTATGGGTTCCCTCCATTAAGCTGTTATACGGAAGTGATGTTCTTTTCAATGAATCACATCCGTTTACCTGTGAGATTACCGCAGAAGAAAGAGAACAGTGGCTTAAGGATGTTGAGATGCTGTCAAAGCTTGGTGCTGAAATCGTTATTCCGGGACATCAGAAACCCGGCATGCCCTTTGATGACTCGTGTTTTGAATATATGAAAAAATATCTTGCGGCCACGAAGCAGGAACTTGCAAACACCACGACTACCAGTGATTTCTTTCTTAACATGGCCCTGCATTTTCCCGGATCAAACCTGTTGTTCCTCAGCAATGAAATGAATGCGGCAGTATTCAAGGGAGGAAGAGACTGGGAATGGCGTGATCCTGATCTGGATTAGATTTTATAAACATAAAAGGAGACGCAAGGCGTAAGGCGCAGGGCACAAGGAAAAAAGCAATTTCCCTGAACCGTGCGCCATGAGCCTTGCACCTGTTTTTTCATTACGCCCTTTTTTCCTCTTCTTCCAGTTCAATCATCAGATCATGATCAGTGACGGGCCTTTCAAGATTATAGACCACTTTATCTATATTGCCTGTGTATTCAAAGTATCCCTTTGATTTATGTGCCGCAACAACCGGGGATGTAGCATACCTGCCTATTGAAAAACCGCCTACTGCAGCAAACAGAGGATAGGTTGATATTTCAGTTCCCGAACCGGCCGCGCTGTCAATAATAAGCCGGCATACACCCTGATTCGGCCCTGTCTGGATAAAGTCGACTGACAGTGAATGTTTTCCATTAGAAATCTCGGTTTCGGATTCCATATGGTAATGGGTTTCATTGAGGTAGTTATAATGAAAATGCAGTTTATCATTTTCTATATACATTGCATAACCGCTTACGTTTACGCCGGCAGACAGAAGAACGCCCGAATCACCTGATTTGTGTTCAACATAGCCTGTCATGGTAAAGGACTTATTCGCTACTCTCGGGGCGCCTCCTCCGGGCTGTTTTTCGGGGTAATATACGTACCTGGTCTTTTCTTCGGACGGGGCAAAGCGAAGGATCCTGTTAAAATCAAATCCGTCCTTTTTCTTGTAGTAGCTTTCCAGCATGGGAAGTACACCGAATTTTTCCGCCTGTCTCCCCCACAGATCGATCATTTCATTGAGTTTTTCCGGATATCGTTCTGCAAGATCATTGGATTCCGAAAAATCTTCCCCCGTGTTATAGAGTTCCCATTTATCTTCTTCAAAGCTGTCTGACTCAACATGGTTTGTTATTGCCTTCCATCCGTCTGCCCATATGCCACGGTTACCCAGCATTTCATAGTACTGGACATGTCTTTCTCCCGGGGCATAGGGATTATCAAATGTGTAGGTCATGCTCATTCCGGGTTTTGGTGCCTGCTTTACACCTTTTATTTCTTCGGGTTGTTTTATGCTGCATATATCCAGAATGGTACTGTTTATATCGATCACATGGTGGTACTGATTCCTTATTGCTCCTTTGTCTTTTAATTTTTTGGGGTAGCTGATAATGAGGGGCACCTTTACGCCGCCTGCATGAACCCATGTTTTATACCACTTGAGGGGAGTATTCCCGGCCCACGCCCAGCCGGGCGGATAATTGTTGCTTGCCTCAGGGGAGCCGAGCAGTTCGTATTCTTCATCCGTTGCAAGGTCCGGCCATTTCATGGACAGCAGGTGATAATATTCGCTGAAGCTCCCGTTTGGTCCGCCTTCACCGGAAGCACCATTGTCTGACAGAAGGACTATCAGCGTGTTTTCATACTGGCCTATTTTCTTCAGGTAATTCAGAAGCCGGCCCACCTGCTCATCAGTATGTGTGAGAAACCCTGCGAACGCTTCCATATAGCGTGCAAATATCTTTTTTTTGCGATCTGAAAGATCTGTCCAGGCGGGTGCCATTTTGTTTCTTTCGGTCAGTACTGCGTTTTCAGGAATAATCCCCATCTCCTTTTGTCTTGCAAAAACCTTTTCGCGGTAGATATCCCAGCCTTCATCGAACTGCCCTCTATATTTTTCAATGTAATCCCGGGGGGCGTGGTGCGGGCCGTGCATTGCACCAAATGCGAGATAGCAGAAAAATGGCTTGCCAGGGGCGCAGGATTTCTGATCCCCTATATAGCTGATGGCGTTATCTACGAGGTCTTCGCTTAGATGGTAGCCTTCTTCCGGCAGTTGCGGCGGATCTACCAGATGATTATCACGGACAAGTGAGGGATGAAACTGGCTTGTAGCCGCATTGAGGAACCCGTAATACTTTTCAAAACCTCTGCCCAGAGGCCATTGTGTGAATGGGCCCGCCCCGTCCATTTCCTTCTGATTGCACAGGTGCCATTTCCCTACGGCAAATGTGGAATAGCCGTTTTCAAGGAGCGTTTCGCTTATATAACCATATTTATGGTCGATCCTTCCCGAGAGGGCAGGGAAGCCCAGATCGTAATTTGAAAGAAATCCAAGTCCTACTGTATGGTTGTTGCACCCTGTAAGAAGGCTTGCCCTTGTTGGCGAACACATGGCATTTACGTGAAAATCTCTGTACCGTAATCCGTCGGCTGCAATGGAATCTATATTCGGCGTTTCCACCAGTGACCCGTAGCATCCGAGCTGTGAATAGCCTGTATCATCCAGAACTATATAGATTATGTTGGGTGCATCCTCGGGTGCTTTTTTCTCTTCCTCCCAGTACGGAGTTGAATCAATATAGCCTGTTTTTATAACTCCCTTAAATCCTGCATTGTCTGACATTCCGCGTGCTCCTTCTAAAATTCCTGTAAAGCTGTCCTAACACTCTGATACTTCCACTTCTGTTATAAGTTTCCTGTTCTCACCAGGATACCTTTTTTCTCCGGTGAGTGCAAAACTCTCTTCCAGCCTTATATCTTCACTTGAAGAGCCTATCATGATTTTTATTTCACCCGGCTCTATTATCTTTTTATAATCCAGACCAGTAAAGGCAAGCATATCTGCAGACATGGTGAATGTGATCTTCTTCTGTTCACAGGGCTCAAGGGTTATTCTTTTAAATCCCTTAAGCTCTTTGACCGGTCTTGGAATACTTGCAACTGGATCATTTATATAAAGCTGTGCAACTTCATCTCCCTTTCTTGCACCGCTGTTTTTTATCCTGAAGCTTATTTTGATTGCATCGTCAACCGCTATTTCGGATGATGACAGCTCAAGGTCGCTGTAGGTAAATTCCGTGTAGCTAAGGCCGTGCCCGAAGGGGAACACGGGTGCAAACTCCGGAAGCCTTGGAAACCCCGGTGCAAGAAACTTGTGGTTGTAAAATAATGGCTGAACACCAGCGGATTGACTGAAGGTCAGGATGGTTTTTCCGCCAGGGTTTAAGTCACCGAAAATGGTGTCAACTATGATGCCCGCTCCTTCCTGTCCCGGAAACCATGCCTCGACAATAGCCGAGGCCTTTTGAGCTATACCCGGCATGGCAAAGGGTCTGCCGTTGAGTAGAACAATTACGGTCGGCTTTCCTGTTTTAAAGATTGCGCTGACCAGTTCTTCCTGCCCGCCGGGCAATGACAGATCAGGAGTGTCCGTCCCTTCACCGACAGTACCTGCTCTGAAATGACCGGCCTTGTCGCCTACAACAATGATGGCGAGATCAGCCTTTTGAGCCGCTTCAACCGCCTCGGGAATCATTGAAAAGTCTCTATCCAGGATATTACAGCCCTGTGCATATATAACCCTGTCCTCACCTATCTTATCTTTAAGTTTATCAAGGACAGTGGGTGCAGACACCACTTCTTCGGCCATGTCTTTATAGTGTGTTGATACAACATGGTTTTCGAAACTGTAGTTACCGAACAGCGCCATAATATTATGGGCATTGGGGCCTATCAGGGCTATTTTGTTTACATCATGTGAGATCGGAAGAATATTTTTATTTGATAAAAGGGTAATGGATTTTTCAGCAATCTTTGCCGAAAGGGCGCTTTCTTCGGGGAGATCCAGCTTGATTGCCCCGGTATCCACACAGGGGTTCTCAAAGAGGCCGAGTTCAAATTTATATTTCAGTATCCTGCATACAGACCTGTCTATATCATCTTCGGTTATCAATCCGTCTTCAAGGGCATCCTTGAGGCCCTGCGGGTACATGGTAGGGTTGGGAAGTTCGATATTGAGCCCTGCCTTAAGGGCTGCTGCCGCCGCTTCTTTACTGGTTGCCACAATTTTGTGCATATTCTGTAAAAAAGTGATTGAGCCATAGTCAGAAACAGTAAAGCCGTCGAATCCCCACTGGTCCCTTAAAACCTCTGTCAACAGCCAGTGTGAGGCCCCCGGCACTTCTCCGTCAAATTCATGATAGCCGTTCATGAGCGAAATGACTTTCCCTTCTTTGACAGCCATTTCAAAGGGGATAAAAAAAACATCCATCAGGTCACGTCTCCCCACGTGAACAGGTGCAAAGTTTCTTCCTCCCTCGCTGAAGGAGTAGCCTGCAAAATGCTTTAAGGTGGCAATTACGCCCTTTTTGAGGTCATTCCCCTGAAGACCTTTTACATAGTTTGTGACCATCATCCCCACGAGATACGGGTCCTCACCGATGGTTTCTTCGACTCTTCCCCATCTGGCATCCCTGGCAACGTCACATACAGGGGCAAGGCCCTGGTGTGTCCCCAGTGACCTCATCTGCCTTCTTATGACATCTCCAGCCTGTCTTATCAGTCCGGGTTCCCATGTGGAGCCGTAATTGACAGGCGATGGAAAGGACGTCGCCCCCTGGGCCATAAGACCGCTCAGGCATTCCTCATGACAGATTACCGGTATGCCAAGCCGTGATTCTTTCATCAGTCTTTTCTGGATTCGATTGACAGTCTTTGCACCTGCAACCGGATCAATGGGCCTGCTTCCGAAGGCCCTTGTTATCTGTCCCAGGCCTGCCCTCAGGTAATAATCAATATCAACTTTACCTGCGTTTGCATCCAGATCGTCTCCCATTATGGCTGGAGCCATTTCTCCCTTTTCAGGATCAAAGGCGAGCCATATGGATGTGAGTTGAAGGATTTTTTCCTCCAGGTTCATTTTAGCAAGGAGGTCCCTGATTCTTTCGTCTACTGATTTTGCCGGATCTTTATAGATGGGGATGCTCATCATTATTTCCTTTCAATGTCTGTCAGTTTCCAGTTTCTGATATCTTTTTACAAGTCCCCGCATTGTTTTCACATTTTTTAGAATAGGTTTTCTTACCGATGTTGTGTCTTTTCTTACGAATCTTTCTGCTGCTTCTTCGTATGATATTCCCAATGCCTTTACTGCAGCGCTTATGGCGCACCCAAGTGGGGCGGCTATCGCAGGATTTTCTATCGTGCTGGTATCTGCATCAAAGGCATCGGCTATCCACTGCATCATCAGGCTGTTTGCGGCTCCGCCGCCTGCGACACACAAATCATTCACCTCTCCAAGATGGCCAGAGTGGAGCTTCAGAGAAAGAACCTGCGAAATGATCAGCGCCCGGATGTTAACTCCTGCATACTTTTCGGGAAAATTGTCCCTTATGATGCCTTTTTTTCTTAAGGGGACTGATTCATCCAAGAGATAAGGCAGAAGCAGCCTTTCATCATTGGATATGAATGGATCGCCGGCCAGATCTATATATTTCCGCCAGTCCATCTCTCCCGGAGACCTGTCTTCCGATTTGAGTACATATTTCCTTAAAAAATAATCCTGTACCTTGCCCCCGTTCGTGATTACGGAAAGGGCCATGGCCTTTCCCTTTGTGTATCCGAATACATTGTATTCCTCATCTTTTGACGGGACTATCTTTTCCATTACCCCGTTCACGGTATAGCTGCTTCCCAGGGAAACAACGATATTCCCGCCGCAGCCAAGGAGTGTGGCAGGGTTGTCACCTGTACCGGTCAATATCAAGGTGTCAGGTGAAAGACCATACCTTATGCTGAAATACTGGTTTATAACTCCTGCTTCTGCATCATAATGGTCCATAATCCCGAGTTTAGGCAGGAGAAGAGATTTTACGCCTGCGTCTCCAAGATATTTATCCATGACAGAGATAACATTCTCATCCCAGCCAGGATTATCAATGTCAAGTGTGTTCAGGTTTGCACCCCATCCATCCCCTGTATCAACCGGCGATATCTTTCCGGAGAGTATGGAGGTTATAAATGCACTTAATACAAATATGTTTGATGTATTCTCATACTCTGCTGGATTCTCCCTTGCCCATTTCAATATCTGGGCAGCCGGGAAACGCAGCTCAGCCCTGTTTCCTGTAAGGTTTAATATCCCGCCTTTATTTTCCAGTGAATCTGTAAGATATTCGGCTTCCGCTGTCGTGCTTCTGTCCTCCCATATGGGCGAAGCCGGGCGTGAAATACAGGGGCTGATCTGTTTGAGAAGTACCTTTCCGGGATCAAGCGAGGATATTGTTTTAGCAAAAGAAGAGTTTACATAAACCGTGCAGTGCTGCATGCCGTCGGCCTTTACCGCTTTTATCCGGGGTATATCCATGCCGCTTTCAGCAAGCTTTTTGAAGGCAAGGTCAACTGCCTCAATAAGCATGAGCGGTGAGGTATGCCTTATTTCTTCGGATACAGAAGGAAGCACCCCTCCATCGGTGTTGTATTCCGGGAACTCTTTGTCATAGTTGTAAGACCCATTAAAACAGATATTACCATTTTCCAGATCCAGCACAATCAGTTTGACTGATTGCGTACTGAATTCGATACCAAGTGAACAGGGTGAGGACATAATATCTCCATTTTCAACAACAAATAAATAAGGTTTTCAGCGTTGTCGGACACGCGGGTCTGACCGGGGATTGCGGTTCACATCCCCATATCGGGCGGACGCAAGGCCCGCCCCTACAATGCTGCGACCAAATCAAAACAAAATTTTAACGTCCAACTTTGAATGTTCAATAAATCCTTGAATTTTGAACCCTTGAACACTTGAATCTTTGAGCCTTGAGCCTTTTAACTTACATACATCTCATTAAAGTATTTACATGCCATTACGACTGATTCCCTCATCAGATCCTCTGCCTTTGCGGTCTCTCTATTAACCAGGTAATGCCACAAAAGGTCGTTATCAAGGGTATCGGCCGCCCTTTCGCAGGCATCCCAGCTCAGGACGCTCCGGATGACCCTGTCAATGCCCTGCTCTTCGGTATCATGTGCCCTTACCTGCATATCATGGCCCTTCCAGCGGTTGAACCCGGCCTGGCTTATCAATCCTGAAATGGCGATATTCATTCCATTGATTCTCGCGCCGTGATCAATATCAAATTTGCCCGGTCCGCCCAGTATTATACCGTCGTTATACCCCTGGCTGTTTACATGCATGTGTACAAGCATGTTGTTGTCTATCTCTTCAACAGTATCGTATATATGATCAAGGCCTATCATTTCGGAATGGCCGAACTCCTTGTTGATGCCCTTTTTAGCAAGACTGATGCCGTATTCCTGTTCAAGTTTTCTCCAGAACACAATTGCACTTGCTACAGTAGGAAGAAACATTGCCGGATAACCCTCGTTGGGCTTGGGTTCTATCGCAATATACAGTTCTCCCCCAAGGGATTCCTCGATCCTGCACAGTTGTGCCAACCCTTCCTTGAGGTAGTTATACATATTCCTGATGCCGATCGATGCCAGATCATAACCATATGATCCGTTCCACAGGACAAAGGCGGGCGGTATGTTCCTGTTCCATGCCTTTTTTAATGCGGTGTATGCAAGTTTAACAGTCCTTGCCCCATAATCATTGGCAGCCTTTCTTTCTCCGGGATCTGGTGAACATATGCCACCGTATGGAAAATACCTGTGCGCCCCCGGTGTTATCATTGCAAGTGAGATATTGTTTTCACAGAGCGCATCCGCGATTGCCGTGGCATTATCCTCACAGTATTCATAGTCATAATGCATTTCAAACCCGAGTTCTATATGGTCGGGCAGTCTGGGCCCGATCTTTTCGTTTATCAGTTGAATCTTCCCTACGGTATCCAGATTTTCACCGCTCCACGCAGGGCGTGTATCATAGGGGGTAAATCCTCCCTTGCCTGCGTTAAATGTCCATGCACAAAGGCTGTGGTATGATTTTTTTGCCATTTGGATCTCCTTATTTTTTATATACCCCGTATTCAAAGGCCGCTTCACTCATTGCACGAATATTATCAGGGATTCCTTTATCCGGCATTGCCCCGGCTGCCAGGATAAAACCGCCTCCTTTTCCGACAACTTCAATCAGTTTGCGGCAGTATTCCTTTACATCCCCGGGTTTACCGGTACATAAAAGGGAGGTCGGAACGTTACCCATGAGGCATGCGGTGTCCCCGAGTATTTCCTTGGCCCTGAACATGTCGGTCTGATCAAAATACCATACAGCCGCACTTCTGGGCAGATCCTTTATAACCTCCAGACGGTCATTATATTTACCTTCCGCAAACAACATGGGGACAACACCTTCCTCATAAAGGCCCATTATAACCCTGCGGAAGGTAGGCCAGTAGAACTCCCTGTACTGTTTGTCAGACATCATTGTATCATCACCTTTGTGGAGAGGGAACATGGCAATGGGAACTCCGGACATATTTGCCGCATTGACGGCAATATTTATATTGAGGGGTACCAGTTTTTCCATTGCCTGTTTCAGTTTGTCAGGCTGACGATACATATCCATTACTATCCCGCGCGTTCCTCTCAGGGTATCGCCCATCAGATCAAAGGGCGCATGGGCATACGCACCCATCATGGAAGGATATCCCTCTGCCTGGGCCATCTGGTGGTACTTCATAAACGGGCCATGCCATTTGGCCTCCTCCTGGCCGTAATGGATCAGTTTCTTTAACATGTCCTGAACCGCAGGGTTGGACATGGGTCCAAGGAACATATTCGGAAATCCCAGGGAATTGGGCAGAGGCGGAAAATTTTGGAAGGGTTCGAGTAAACCCATGGTGCGGGGCAGGTAATACCTGAAAACAAAATCCGACATATCATTGATGAAGATATCGTATTCATCCGCTTTCATATATTCCCCCTCGACAAACTGGTTGCCATGACCATCGTCAGGAAGACCGTGTCCCGGATATTTCGATATCTTGCTGTCCGCTATATCCGCCGCTTTTCCTGACATGATCATCGGGGCGGCAATATTATCTCCCTTAAATACGTTGAACACGTCCGTGTATGCCTTTATGAGTTTTTCACTGTCATACATTGCCTCTTTATAGGTCATGCCTGCCATATAAATGGGAGTGCCTCCAACAGGAAGCATGACAGGGACGCGGTCAGGTTCTTCAAGTTTTATAACTTTTATGAACCTTGTAATTATGTCTTTATATTTCTGTTCTGCCTGCGGGTTATTGAAGGTTTTTCCTTCTGTGGACAGCCATCTTTCAAATCTCTTCGCGCGTTTTTCTTCAGGTGATAAATCATTCCAGCCCTTTTCCATAGTTACCCCCTATTGATTTTTACCGGATTATATGATCTTTTATTTTTCATGTCAAAAAGAACCATATAAGAAAGGGAGGCGACAACATGAGCAATGAAAAAGAATTTACCATCGATGATATCAACTTTCTCTCAAGGTCATTTCAGCAGAGCAGGGTATTTCTTACAGCCTTTGAACTCGGGATATTTACCGTTCTGGGTGAAGAAGAAAAAACCTCCGGTCAGGTTGCAGAGGCGACAGGTGCAGACCCGAGGGCTGTTGACCGCCTGTTAAATGCCCTATGTGTTACAGGCGCAATAAAAAAGAAACATGGCAGGTTTTTAAATTCCGATGCAGCCGGACAGTACCTGGCAGAAGGAAAGCCGGGTTACCAGGCAGGAATAATGCATTCTGTCAATTTATGGAATTCATGGACAAACCTTACCGAATCAATAAAAACAGGCGGTTCGGTAAAGATTGATCCTGTTGCGGAGCGGGATGATAAGTGGTTTAAACCCTTTATTGCCGCAATGCACAACCGGGCTTTCATGGAGGCCCCATCGCTTGTTAAGCAGATCGATCTTGCAGGCGTTAAAAAAGTCCTTGATGTCGGAGGCGGTTCAGGTGCCTATTCAATGGCCTTTGTAAAGGCAGGTGATGATATCCGCTCAACGGTATTCGATCTCCCTAATGTAGTGAAAATGACAGAAGACTATGTGCGAAAAGAAGGCCTGGAAGAAAAGATAGATACCGTTCCCGGTGACTATAATAAAGATGAATTCCCCTCCGGTTATGATATGGCCTTTCTGTCGGCTATCATTCATATCAATTCCCCTGAACAGAACATAGCGCTTATTAAAAGGGTGAGCAGGGCGCTGAACGCGGGAGGAAGGATAGTAATATCGGATTTTATCATGGATGATGACCGGACCAGCCCGGCATTCGGGGCCTTTTTTGCGCTTAACATGCTGGTAAATACGGATTCAGGCGATACCTACACCGGGTCGGAGATCAAGGACTGGTTTAACCAGGCGGGTATCGAATTCATAGAGCGGAGAGAAACAAAAAGCACGGGGTTGATTATAGGCCGGAAACTATGAACTTTATTTAAATTATTTCAAATATTCTTTTCCAAAAAGATTGATAAGGAATAAAATATATCCCTCCATGGGGTTTTATATCCAATGCTGTTGACTTAAGGCACAATACGATCCTCTCCCTTGCCTGCCGGGGCGTAGCTTTAGCGAAGACCGGACGGGGGAGAGGTAGGGTGAGGGTGGCAAAATAGAAGCTCAATACCTTATTGCAATCTTCTCCCCCTCCCTTGATCCCTCCCGCCAGGGGAGGGAAATTTTTACAAGCATAATACTTAACAATAATATATTTCAAATAAAAAAAGGCCGGCAAACAACGCCGGCCTTTTTTGTAAATAAATATCAGCTTTCGATTAAACAGAAAGCCGGTTAAAGGTTCTTATAAGTACAGCTTTACGCCAAGATAGAACTGACGGCCGATTGTATCCTCAAGCTGTGAGGAATACATTCCACCGTACATGCCAGTCGGGTTGGTAAGATCTACACCATAAAGATCCGGAGCGGTATTGAACAGATTGTTTATACCGAAGCGGAATGTGATATTATCCTTCAGCTTGTAGTCACCCGACATGTCGAACAGGTCGTAGTGCGGCAAAGGTGAAGCATTTGATGGTGTGACATTTTTCAGACCGGAATAGTGATTCCATCTCAGAGAAACATCCCAGTTCGCCATTGAGTATGAAAATGTGGTGAACGTCTTCCATTTGAAACTGTTGCCGTTCAGACCGTTTCCGGTCGGACCGTATGTGCCAACATAATCGATCATCGGGTTGGTGGGAAGCTCTGATGATTCCATCTCGATCAGGTAATTTATCATAGCGCTAATTGAGAAATGGCCCGGTCCCATATCCATACCCCAGTTGACCTGTGTGTCAATACCGGAGGTCTTGAAGTGGCCGTTGTTGAAATATGTACGATAGAGTGTGCCGAGTGTTCCGAACCTGGCGTCACGATTTACTCCCGCACAGTACGGTGAGTTAGGATCAAACGTCGGGTTGAATTGTGCAGACATACACTGCTGGAGCACTGTGTCACCGGTCTGAAGACCTATAGCATCTTTAACCTCGATGGTATAGTAGTCCATGGAAAGACGCCAGTCCATAAGAGCCGGAACATCCTTGACAAATGAGTCGAGAACAAATCCGAATGTCCAGGTGTCTGCCACTTCAGGTTTCAGGTCAGAATTACCTTTGTCGATCGGCCAGATCCAGCCAAAACCGCCGGTAGGTTGATGAGTAGCAGTGCTATTAACATCCGTAATAATGTTATCGGCTATCATCTGAGCGGTGGTAGCGTTGGGATTAGCCGCAAGATAAGACTGTATGGTTGCCGCGTCTGTCCCATAGTAATAAGTGTTGGCTGCGCCCGACGGATCAGCCGTATGGTTCATCTGGGCGCACAGGTTAAGAACGTCCCTCCAGTGGGTCGGGTCACTTGTCTCATTGGCTGACCATCCAATCGTAGAGTTTCTCATCGAGCAGGTATCACCGTAAGACATAGCACCGAAGGATGAAGTGCTTGCCAGATACAGCTCGCCAATGTTGGGTGAACGTTCCGCACGGTTGTAACCGCCGCGGAAACGAAGGTAATCAGTCATCTTGTAATTAAGAGTGGCCTTGTAGGTGTAGCTCACACCAGTGGTGTTATAGTCCGAACGACGACCTCCAAGTTCAAGATTCATTTCCTTGATCAGAGGCAGGTCCTTGAGCACCGGAACAAGAAGTTCTACGTATTGTTCCTTTGCAGATATCTTTCCATTGGCTTCGCCTGCGGGGTACAGACCCAGAACCTGGTCGTTGAAAGACCTTCCCTGAGTGTTTATATTGGCGCTCTCGAAGGAATATATGTCTTCGCGATAGCTTACGCCAACTGCGCCACGCATTTCACCCATTGCGAAATCTGCTATATGCCCCTGTGTATTTGCTTCATAAATATTTTGTATCATTAACTGTTTGCTTCTTACTGGCGCGTTTACGGCATCCCAGCAGTTCTGTGTTGTAGCTGCAAAGTCAAAGGGGTTTATCCCGCTTGTACAGGTAGCTGTTGCACCGCCGAAGCCATAATCAGGTGCACCGCTATTGGCTTTCCATGTCCCGTTGGCGCCGAAATCGGGAGACTGCATAACTGTTCTCAAACGTTGCAGGGAATAAAAGCCTGTCATGCTTGCGAAAGTCTCTGCCTCGCCGCGTGAAACAAAGGCCTCATAGGTCCAGTCTACCATCGGGAATTCGCCCTTGATACCGGCAGTCATATTATATGTATTGGTGTCGGTTTCGCCTGAGCGATTGATAGGAAACTGTGCCTGTAAATTAACAGGATCGTTTGCTCCTGATACTATCGGCTGAGTGGGATGTGGGTTAGCTTCAGTTGGCGTAATATACCCTGCTTCCCCTGGCTGCGCCGGTCTCGTTCGTGAGTTGATGATAGTCATAAGCGGGGCGGGGATCACATCCGCATTGATTGTCGGATCGATCGGAACGCTCCAGCCCGAAACAATGGCTCCCGGCTCCTGGGTCGTATAGGCAACGGTCCTGCTGTAATATGCCTGGCCAAAGACGCCGATATACTTGTTTATCTGGTAATTGCCCTGGGTGTAGAAATTGTAGCGCTCAAGTGGGAACATCAGATAGTTGTTTACATCAGTCTGGCTAAGGGTGCCGTTGTTCTGTGTTTTTATCTTATAGTTATCGACTACGCCGGCTGCATAGGCAGAAGGTACGCCCGGTATGGCGCTTGTGCTGAAACCGGCAAATGCCTTCTGGGTTTCAGGGTTATAGAATACTACCGTGTTTGCCCGGCACTCAGTAGTAGGGCCACACAGGGAATCGTCGAATGTTGCGCCGGTAAGAACAGAATTCATGGCATCTACAGTAGGAAGATTGGTAGATCCGATGTTTATGCCCGGATAAGGCGTAAAAAAGTTGGATCCTACGACTGCCGGATCTTCCCAGAGTTTCCGGTACCATGAACGATCCTTCATCATGGCGTCTTTACGATCGTTGTAGGCAAAGGCCATCATGATATTGCCGCGGTCGTCCGTAAAATTGGTACCCATGATGCCGGAAATATTATATTCCTGGGCGTCGCCTTCCTGGGACATGCTTGTCTGGGCGTCGAGCTGGAATCCCTCAAACCTGTCCTTCATGATGATGTTGACAACACCTGCTACAGCATCGGCGCCGTAGGTAGATGAAGCGCCGCCCGAGATGGTATCGATATATGCTATTGCTGCCGACGGGATGGTGTTGATGTCTATAACTCCAAGTGCGTTCGAAGGAGTTCCCCGGCGCCCGTTGATAAGAGTTAAAGTACGGTTGGCTCCGATACCACGGAGTGCAATTGTTGACTGACCAGGTGTGCTTGTTGCAGTCGGCTGAATATCCTGGCCTTCTACCTGCGGAACGTCACCTGTAGCCGTGAACTGCGGCAGTTTGTTGAGCTGTGTCTGGAGCGATGATGTGGCCATCGAATCCAAAAACTTTTCATCAACTGTCACGATTGGGCTGGTTGATTCGTTGTTATTTTTAGCAATACGCGAACCTGTAACAACGATTTCTTCAAGTGTGAATTCATCTCCACTTTTGTCCTTTTTATCCTGGGCCGATACCTGAAAAGGTATTCCCGCGATCAAACCCAGGAGTAGACACCATAAAAGTGAATACTTAAATAAACCTTTTTTTCCTCCTAGTCCTCCCATAGAATTCCTCCTGTTAAAAAATGATTTTAGGTTAAACTACACTCAACACATTGCACTTCGCTTAACGAAGGCAAAAAAAAACTGCTCCCAAAACAAAAAACCTGTAGGCATTTGAATATTCGGCACATAATAAATTGATTACTTTGATAACTGATCATTTACTTCATTCTAAATACAAGATCACAGTGCCAATATCCGTAAAACCTGCTACATGCTGTTTTGAGACGCAGTAATACAAAAAACATGTAATGCTTGTTACTTTCATAAAAAAGAAATACCGGGTACTGCAAAATCTTAAATATATTTATTAATCAATACTGATTTAAAATCAGTCATATTCCGGATTCACGACAATAATATAAAAAAGGCAAAAAAAAACTGCTCCCAAAACAAAAAAACATGTAAGCATGTGAATATCTGGCACATAATAAATTAGTTACTGTTGATAAGTGATCATTTACTTCATTTTAAATACAAGACCACAGTGCCAATATCCTTAAATCATGCTACATGTTGTTTTGAGACGCAGTAATATAAAAAACATGTGATGCTGCTACTTTCATAAAAAGGAAATACAGGGTACTGCAAAATCTTAATACAAAAATTTTAATCAACAATCATTTAAACCAACTGGATTCCGGATTCACTATAACCCTCTTGAACGGGGAGACTCAAAATTAACCTTAATATAAAATTTTGCAGATCCTAAAATTTATTAATTTAAAATGCAAGAAAAATAATTATAGTTTTTTGTCCGAGATATTTTGGGTATGGCTGTTGTTAAGCCTGAAATCGAAGAATAAGGCGGGGTTCTTGTCTCAAAAAACAAACCTGCCGAAAGCGCTTATGCGCTTTCGGCAGGTTATTGATAAAAACATCAGCTTTCGATCAAACAGAAAGCCTGGCAAAGGTTTTTATAAATACAACTTTACACCAACATAGAATTGTCGGCCAATAGTATCCTGAAGCTGGGAGGAATAACTTCCACCGTACATGCCGGTCGGATTATTAAGGTTTACATTATAAAGATCCGGGGCAGTATCTAACAGGTTATCTATGCCGAAGCGGACGGTGAAATTGTCCTTCAGCTTGTAGTCACCCGACATGCTGAAGATGTCGTAGTGCGGCAGAGGTGAACCTGCCCCTGCGACATTTTTCAGGCCGGAATAGTGGTTCCATCTCAGAGAGACGTCCCAGTCCGTCATTGAGTATGTAAATGTGGTGAACGTCTTCCATTTAAAAGTGTTACCGTTCAGACCGTTTCCGCTCGGACCGAATGTACCCACATAATCGATCAGCGGGTTGCTGGGGAGCTGTGATGATTCCATCTTGATTATATAATTTATCATCGCGTTCACGGCGAAATGGCCCGGTCCTAAATCCATACCCCAGTTGACCTGTGTGTCAATACCAGAGGTGTTGAAGCGGCCGTTGTTGAAGTATGAACGATTGATTGTGCCGAGCGTTCCGAATCTGGCGTCACGGTTAACTCCCGTACAGTACGGAGAGTTAATATCATACGTTGGGTTGTAAGTCGGGTCAAAACACTGCTGGAGCACTGCATCACCGGTCTGAAGACCGATAGCATCTTCAACCTTGATAGAATAGTAGTCCATGGAGAATCGCCAGTCCATGAGTGCCGGAATATCTTTGACAAAGGAGTCGAGAACAAATCCGAATGTCCAGGTGTCTGCTACTTCGGGATGCAGATTCGCATTCCCGGTGTCGATCGGCCAGATAAAGCCGAAGCCGCCTAAAGTTTGGTTATCATAGGCTGTCTGAGAAATAATGTTATCGGCTATCATCTGAGCGGTGGTAGCGTTGGGATTAGCCGCAAGGTAAGCCTGTATAGTCGCCGCGTCTGATCCGTAAAACTGGCCGTTGGCGGCGCCCGACGGATCGGCTTTATGGTTCATCTGGGCGCACAGGTTAAGAACGTCTTTCCAGTGGGTCTGGTCGCTTGTCTCATTGGCTGACCAGGGAATCGTGGCGTTCTGCATCGAACAGGTATCTCCGTAATACATGGCACCGAAGGATGAAGTACGTGCCAGATACAGTTCGGCAATGTTGGGTGAACGTTCAGCGCGGTTGTAACCGCCGCGGAAACGAAGGTAATCTGTCATCTTGTAATTAAGAGTGGCCTTGTAGGTGTAGCTCACACCGGTGGTGTTATAGTCCGAACGACGACCTCCAAGCTCGAGATTCATTTCTTTGATCAGCGGAAGATCCTTAAGTATCGGAACAAGAAGTTCTGCGTATACTTCCTTTGCAGTTATTTTACCATTGGCCTCGCCTGCCGGATAGAGACCCATAACCTGATCATTGAAAGACCTTCCCTGAGTGTTGATATTGGCACTCTGGAACGTATATATGTTTTCGCGGATGCTTGCACCAAGTGCGCCACGCATTTCACCCATTGCGAAATCTGCAATATGACCCTGAGTGTTTCCTTCATATATGTTCTGTATCATCAACTGTTTGGTTCTTACCGGGGCCTCTACGGCATTCCAGCAGTCTGCTGTTGTATTTTCCCAGTCCCAGGGGTTTATACCGCTGGTGCAGGTAGCTGTTGCACCGCCGAATCCATAATCAGGCGGACCGCTGTTGGCTATCCATGTCCCGCCGGCGCCGAAGTTGGGAGACTGCATTACTGTTCTTATACGCTCCAGGGAATAAACGCCTGTCATGTTTGAGTAACTCTCTGCCTCGCCACGTGAAACAAAGGCTTCATATGTCCATCCTATCATAGGAAATTCACCCTTGATGCCGGCAGTCATATTATACGTATTAACGGAGGTTTCCCCTGAACGGTTAATCGGCATAAGTGCCTGCAGACTAATAGGATCGTTTGCTCCGGATACTGTTGGCTGAGTGGGATTTGGGTTAGCTTCAGTTGGCGTAATATACCCTTCTTCCCCTGCCCGCGCAGGTCTCGTTCGTGAGTTGATGATAGTCATAAGCGGGGAGGGGATCACCTCCGCATCGATCGTCGGATCGATCTGAACGCTCCAGCCCGAAACAATAGGCCCAGGCTCATTGGTCGTATATGCATGGGTCCTGCTGTAATATGCCTGTCCAAAGACGCCGATATATTTATTTACCTGGTAATTGCCCTGGGTGTAGAAATTATAGCTCTCAAGGGGGAACATCAGGTAGTTATTTACATCGTTCTGGCTGAGAGTGCCATTGTTTTGCGTCTTTATCTCGTAATTATCCACTACGCCGGCAGCATAGGCGGATGGTACGCCCGGTATGGCACTTGTACTGAAACCGGTAAACGCCTTGTCGGTTGCCGGGTTATAGAATATTACCGAGTTTGCCCGGCATTCAAATAATCCGCACATGGAATTGTCGAATGTAGAGCCGGTAAGGACACTATTCATGACATTTACATCGGGAAGATTGGAAGACCCGATAGTGAAGCCGCTATAAGGTGTAAAAAAACCGGTTCCTGTTACTGCCGGATTATCCCAGAGCTTCGTGTACCATGAACGATCCTTCATCATGGCACTTTTACGATCTTTGTATTCAAAAGCCAGCATGACATTGCCGCGGTCGTCTTCAAAATTGGTACCCATAACGCCGCTGACATCATATTGTTGATCGCCGCCGTGCTGGGACGTGCCTGCCTGCGCGTCGAGCTGGAATCCTTCAAACCTGTCCTTCATGATGATGTTGACGACACCGGCTACGGCATCGGCACCGTAGGTAGAGGAGGCGCCGCCCGAAATGGTATCAATATACGCTATTGCTGCAGACGGGATGGTATTGATGTCTATAGTTCCCGCGGCATTAGCAGGTGTAGCGCGGCGTCCGTTGATCAGAGTCAGGGTACGGTTGGACCCGATACCGCGGAGCGAGATTGTTGATTGGCCAGGCGTGCTTGTTGCCGTAGGCTGAATGTCCAGGCCTTCTACCTGCGGAACATCACCTGTGGCCGTGAACTGCGGCAGTCTGTTGAGCTGTGTCTGGAGCGATGATGTAGCCATCGAATCCAAAAACTTTTCATCAACTGTCACGATCGGGCTGGTTGATTCGTTGTTATTTTTGGCAATACGCGAACCTGTAACAACGATCTCTTCAAGTGTGAATTCATCTGCGCCACTTTTTGCCTTTTTTTCCTGGGCAGATACCTGAAATGGTATCGCACCGATTAAACCCAGGAGCAGGCACCACAAAAGTGAATACTTTAACAATAAACCTTTTTTTCCTCCTAATCCTCCCATAGAAATCCTCCTATTAATAATGGTTTTTGGTTTAACTACCTCACCGCTTACCTCTAAGAAGTGAATAGTTTACCGTCCTCCAAAACAATAAAAATGCAAAGGGTTATGAATAATAAGCCCTTAACAAATCAATTACTTTCGATTAGCGTTAAAACTGATCTTTTTACTTCAGTGCCAGTTCAAAATCATTGAGTCAAAATATCAAATACCGGGCAGACGCAAGGCCTGCCCCTACTGCATTTTGTTTTAAGACACTGTAACAGAAAGAAACATGAGACGCTGTTACATTAATACAAAGGAAATACAAGGTACTGCAAAATCTTAAATCTATTAAAATGTGAAAAACATTCTTAATACTATTTAAAACCAGCCAGTAGCGAAAATTAACAAATACCAACGTGCAGGTGAGAAAGAAAAATTGTGTTTTAAATATAAATTTTTATGGATATTAAATTTTATAGCTGTAAAAATCAAGGAAAATTGTAATAGTTTTGTATATAAAAGTGTTTTTTATGCCTTTTTTTAGCTGTTGTTGCTTCAAAACAATGTATTTTGGAATAGTACATCTGTAAGCAAAAGCAGCTTGTGTTGCGTCCGTGAAATAACTTTATTAAATTTCAGGGATGACAAAATATTCATGGGATACAACGCCAGGCCTTTTATTATGAAAATAAAGTTTCTCCATTATATTAGTGCCTTGATTTATATCCGCGACAGGAGTATTAAAAAATCATAAGAGAACACCGGAAAGCGGAAGGGTTATAGCAATAGAAGATATAATTTTTCTATTATCCGGAAACCATCCAACCACATGTTATTATCGAAGGTTAAAAAAGGAGGATTTTAAATGGCTGAGAGTAAGTATGGAAAATACATTATCAAGGAACCATTGGAAAAAGGAATGGCACCGTCGCTGCACGTATGCGCTGAAAAAGGTTGTGTCGGAGCCGGTCTTCAGATTCCCGTTGAAGTCCAGCTGCTTGTCGTAAACAAACCAACTGCCTTTCCACATCCTGCCCACTCCCATGACGGTGACGAAATCTTTTTTATCTTTGGCGGTAATCCGCAGAATTATTATGATTTCGACGCTGAAATTGAGGTGCATTTTGGTGAGGAAGGGGAAAAGCATATTGTAGACTCAACTTCTATCATTTACATGCCTAAAGGCCTGGTGCACGGCCCGATTGCCATCACCAAAGTGAATAAACCTTTTCAGTGGATGCACGTTCTCTTTGCACCCAAATACGATATGTCAACGGGTGATGTTTCTCTGCATCCTTCACACCCCCGTCAGAAATATACTGATGCTGAAATTGAAAAACTGAAAAAGGGGTAGTTCTTATTGCGGGCGTCAATAATTATTCGCCCCTGCTTATAACGCTGTTGATTTCTTAAGCCAAAAACAGGTGGGGTGTAAAACCCAATACTGTTGACTTAAGCATTACGCTATATATCCTCCCCCTTGATGGGGGAGATTGGGTGGGGGTGGAAAAGGGATACAATGCAAATTTGCTCTTTAATATTACCTGCTTTCTCCCCCTCCCCCAGCCCCTCCCACAAAGGGGAGGGGAGTTTTTCGTATGTAGTATTCCTTAATTCAACAACATTGGGTGTAAAACCCCACCCTACGTTTTCCGGGTTTTCGTAGGGTCGGGATTTATTCCCGACCGGTAAAAAATTTCGATGTGAGGAAATACCCCGCATAAACCATAAATCGGTAGGGTGTAAGGCCTCACTCCAGGTTTTTCAAGTCTTTTGTGGGGTCGGATCTTGTCCCGCCTGAGCTTGAATAATAGATCATTATTGTTTTAAGAATTAATACTGTCTTTCTTTTTTAGACAAAATAAAGGAAATAATATGAAAAGATTTTTACTATTTTTGGTTGTTATGCTTTTAATTCCCTGTTATTCCATGATCCATGCATCCGAGGATACTGGTAAGGCTAATTCAACAGATGCAGATAAAACCGACAAAACATCTCCCGTTCCAATCAGTATTACGAAACCTGGTTTTCCGATGAAGGCGCAGGTGGATCATGTTGAAGGGTTTGTTACTATTAAATTCATCGTGACAAAGGACGGAAATGTTGAAAATGCAAAAGTTGTCGAATCGGTTCCTGCGGGATATTTTGAGAACGCGGCATTAACTGCCCTGAAAAAATACCAGTTCAAACCCGCGACCGAATATGGAGTTTCGGTCGATTATACTATAGAATGGCCATTTTTTTTCTCATTTCCCGGTTCCAGTTTTTTAAAGGATGTCAACAGCAGAATGCAGGCATATCGTGATGTCAACAACGGCAGGGAGCTCATAGGAAAGGCCCAGAACCAGAAGGCAGTGGATAAAATATCAGAAGCTGTCAAACTGGAGCCAGGGTATGTGACTGCCTATTATTACAGGTCACTGGCCTTCTCGAAATTGGAGGAATATGACAATGCACTCTCAGATATCGATAAAGCGATTGAAATGGCACCTGATGTCTTCGGCTATTATAATCACAGGGGTTTAATTTATCTTTATAAAAAGGATTATCAAAAGGCGATCGAGAATTTAGACAAGTCCATTCAGATTGAACCGAAAAATATTGTAGCCTATATTTACCGTGGCGACACTTACAGGGAGAGCGGAAAATATGACGAAGCAGTCAAGAATTACACGTCAGCTTTGGAACTTGATAATACTTTAATAAGTGCACATAACAACCGGGGGTATGTATATTACAAACTGAAGGACACTAAGGATGCCTGCGATGATTTTAAAAAAGCATGCGACTTTGGTGACTGCAGGGCGATTGATCACCTGAAGGAACGTGGTATATGCAAATCGGAAGTCCCTGGATCGTTTAAATAATGGAGAAGATAAAGAATGTCAAACGCATCTGATCGTCGCCATCTGTAATGGAGTGAAATATGGAGAAAGAAAGACGAAAGCAGCTTATGGAAATATATAAAAAATGCAGTGATGACGATTTAAGTCAGATGATTCTGGAGGGAGAAGATAGTTTCGAGGATGGAGCATACAGATTAATCCTCGCAGAGATGCAGAAAAGAGGGATCGACGGCGAGCACTATGAAGATGAACCGGAAGATGAAGGCGGTTTTGAGATCTGTGAGGAAATTGACTTTAATAAAATGAGTACAGAAGATCTCATGGGAGTGTTAGTAAATTTACACATCCTGGACAAATTGAATTTTCATCTGGCATCTGCAGAAGCTGTAAGAAGAAATATCGATACTTCGGATGTCAGGGCGTATAAAAAAATAGTGGACTGCCAGTGAGTGTGAAGACGACATAAAAATAGAAATGATAGAAAATCCCCGGCCGCTAATAATATTAAACTCATTTGATGAAGCCGGTCTTTATGTCGATAAGCTTGATGAAGAAGAAATAACCTATGAGATCCAGATCATAGTAGATGACCGGGACTATAAAAAAGCTGAAATGGTGACAATGAATATCCTGCCTCCTCCTGAAGACGAATGATGATCGGCCCTGATTCGTTTCAGGGAAGGCCAAAGGAAAAGGACGATCTAAATGAAAGACAGGACATACCAGAACACCCTGGGGATATTATTCTCACTGACATGGGGGTTTGTTCTTCTGGACAGGAATGCTATATCGTTCCTTTTTCCCGTATTGATGAAGACGTTCAATCTGAATAACGCGCAGACCGGGGATATTGTAATGGTTACAGGCCTCGGTTTTGTCATCTCATCTCTGTTCCTTACCCCTCTCGCCGACCGGTCCGGACTGAAGAAGGTGTGGCTCGTACCCGCGATTATTCTGGCAGGGGTCTTTTCCGGAGCTACCGCTGTTGCCGGTTCGCTGGCGGCCATGTTCATCGTCCGCTTCCTGACCGGGCTTGCAGACGGGCCTGTATACCCATTGATGACCTCTGTGTTAAAAGTCCAGGGGGATCCGAAGAGATTCGCCACCTATATCGGTCTCATGCAATTCTCGATCGGACTTATTGCCATGGTCCTGGGGCCTACTTTGACAATACAGCTCGCGGTTCATATGGACTGGCACTATGCATTCATATTCACCAGCCTGCCTGCTGTTATACTCGGTATAATTATCTGGTTTGTGCTTAAAGAAAACAGACCCTACCAAACCGAAGGGGAAAAGAACATCACCTGTAAATCTCAACCAGATACAGAGAACAGTATGCGATGGAAGGATGTGCCCGGGATATTTACCTATAGAAACTGCACATTGTCCTATATTGCAAATGTCCTCATAATGGTGGGTTTATGGGGTGTGGTTAGTTTCGGGACCACATACTGGGTGAAAGAGGGCGGGCTGACAATAGAGCAGACCGGATACATGACCTCGATCTCAGGCGTGATCGGCCTTGCCTGGGCCATTTTTATACCTCTAATGGCAGACAGGCTTGGCAGAAGGCTTACAGCCCTGATACTTACGCTTTATATCTCAATTTCCATGTTCCTTATTTATATAAACCAGGGGCTGCCGGCCCAAATCTCCTTTGTCCTGGTTATCGGATGCTGCGGATTCGTATCGGTTCTTTATGTGGCTATTATCTGCCAGGAGTCTGTACCGCCTGCTATTGCAGCAACCACCACAGCCATAGGCATGGCTGTAGGTGAGCTTTTCGGTACAACACTTGCGCCCCACGTCCTTGGATCCCTGGGAGACATATATGGGCTCAAAACGATTTTCCTGGTGGCTGCCGTCAGCGCGCTCATTGCCTTCTTGATTTCCTTCGGCATAACTGAAACCGGAAAAGTGAAGCTGATGGAAGAGGTAACGCAGAGTTGAAACAGCTTTCCGGTCAGACACTTATATATTCTCTGTTACGTTTGAGAAGGAAATATGAGGCAATCGTGCCGATTAGACCAACAAGTCCTCCCACCAGAAAAGCGACCGGTATGCTGGCAACATCGACGATCACTCCGAACAGTACCGGCCCCAGCACCTGTCCGAAGCTCAATGAAGTAGTAAAGGCACCGGTGGTGGACCCCATACCGAATATTCTGCCCCTTTCGGTCCGGATCGCAATAGCGGAAGCGCGGGCAAAGGCGCTGAATATACTCATGCTGATCGCCATGATGACAAACATGGGCATGGTGTGCGCATAAGCCACTGCACACATCGATAAGGCGCTGCAGATGCCTCCCAGCAGGATGATATTGATCTTCTGGGAGGGATATCTATCCACCACCAGTCCAAAAGGGTACTGCATGATCGATCCGAAAAGCATGTAAAGGGAAAGAACCAGGCCGACGTTCACCAGGCTCATATGAGCAATCCCGATTGCGAGAAGCGGGAAAAAAGTATTGAACCCCCACCTGTAGAATCCCCTCGTCATCATATAGGTCATGATGCCGAACATGGGTTTATCCCTGAAGACCGGGAGAAGCGATCTGAAAAAAGGGGGATGTTTCCGGTTATTATTCGTTACCGCCGGGCTTTCCGGAACCAGGAAAATCACCAGTATCAGTACCAGTAGTGAAAATCCGCCCATCGCGTAAAAAGGCGCCTGGATGTTGAACCGGTCTGTAAGATATCCGCCGAGAAACGGGCCGATCGCCATTCCCCCAAAGAAGGACATAAAAAACAGATTCATGTACTTACCCTCTTTTCCAACCGGTGTCAGATCACCGACATAAGCCTGCGCCACGGGTGCAACCAGGACGGATGAGAATCCCTGCGCCGTCCTGATAAGCGTCAATACAAGTGGGGTGCTGGCGTATACATAACAGATCGAAAGGACGGTAAAAAGGACCAGCCCTGCTATCATGATATTCCTGCGGCCGTACCGGTCCGAGTATTGTCCTGTGATAGGAGCGAAAACGCCTCTTGACAGGGCAAAACCGGCGAAGATCATTCCCAGTTCCAGTCCAGTTGCTTTCATACTTTTTGCATACAGTGGAAGAACCGGATCGATTATTCCCAACCCGATCATGGTGATGGTAGTAGCGATAAACAGTATGGTGAATATTCTTTTATCCATATCGATATATGAACTCCAATGCTTTCGGCACGTCAATAGAAAATCACTGCATCATTGAACAAAATAAAGAATTATTCCTATGAATTGACAATTTATGCATAAATTGATAGTTTTATGCATACTTAAAGAATGGAGCCTAAAGATGCGAACAACACTTGATTTACCTGATAATTTGATAAATGAGGCCATGAAAGCCACTCAAATTAATACTAAAACAAAAGTCATAGTCACAGCCCTTGAAGAATTGATAAGAAAATCCAAAATATCAGGATTAAAGGATTTTAAAGGAAAAATAGACCTCAAGATTGATATGGATGCAGTCAGAGGGCGTAAATGTCGGTATTAGTCGATACGTCAGTATGGATCGAATATTTCAGAACCGGTAAAAATGCTGAAAAACTTGATTTATTAATCGATGAAAATATTATTGTTATCAATGATCTGATACTCGCCGAATTGATTCCTCCTTTAATAGCACGAAACCGGCAAGATGTTATAAAATTATTAACCAGCATTCATAAACTGGAGTTAATGATAAATTGGAATCAAATTATAGAGTTCCAATCCAAATGTCTAAAAAAAGGATTGAATGGTATCGGCATACCAGATTTAATTATTGCACAGAATGCAAAACAAAATCATTGTTCTATCTATACTAATGATAAACACTTCCAGCTCATGGTAAATGTTATCAAATTCCAATTAACAGAATAAGACATCTGGAAATTAGCATGGTATTCATTGTGTATCCCTGTATATATTCAATCGATTGGCGACCATCCTCCGGCAGAAGGACAACGCCAGCTTGCTGTTACAGCATACTGTATGAAAAGTTTTCGACGAATACCTTAAAGGGATCGATGACGATCATTTTGAGAAATCACGTCAGCTTTATCCTGAGATTCAGGTTCTGGATTGAGGATAGTAAAATTAAGGAGCATATATGTTTAATTCTTCAGGCCTGAAAGATCGTGCTGCCGGTGCCCTAATGGGTGCTTTTATCGGTGATGCCATGGGGCTCGGCCCGCACTGGTATTATGATATTAATGAGCTTCGCAGGGAGTTTGGAGAATGGATAGACGGATACACCGATCCGAAACCCGGACGATACCATGATGGAATTAAAGCCGGTCAGCTTTCTCAGGCCGGGTTTATTCTCCTGCTTACGCTCCGTTCCCTTGTTGAGAACGGGGAATATAATGAGCAGGATTTTTGTAGACGGATGGATGAGGATCTCTTTCCGCTGCTGGATGGTACACCCGTAAGCGGTCCCGGCCGCTACACAAGCCAGTCTATTCGGGAAGCGTGGCGCAGACGTGTTGAGCAGAAACTGCCATGGGGACAGACAGGCGGGCATGCTGACACTACGGAGGCTATCGAAAGGACCCTTGCTATAGCAGTCCGATACGCGTTAAATCCTTCCAGGCTGGCATCGGCAATTACCAGCAATACAACCCTTACACAGGTTGACAACACTGTTGTATCCATGACTGTTGCATTTGGCGCTTTGCTGGGGCTCCTGGTTCAGGGAAACAGGCTGGATCAGGAGATATCAGGAAAACTTATGAAACTGGTAAAAAGCGGAGATTTGCCTTTTCATTCTGTAGTCCGCGACAACATGCAGCCGCCGCGTCAGGGAGATCCTGATCCGCCGCGCGCAGGACGCTTTGCTTCGCCGGATGCATTACTTACACCTTCTTATATAGCCAGAGCCGCTGCAGATCCTGATATCTGCATTGAACCTGCCTGGAAGGTTTCCATAGTTTATGGTATGCCATGCGCTATTTACCATCAGCTTCCTGCAGCCTACTTTCTCTCTGCGCAGTTCCATGACGATTTTGAGTCTGCAATTCTTCATGCAGTCAATGGAGGCGGCCAGAACCAGGTTAGGGCTATTCTTACCGGGACCCTCACGGGTGCACAGGTCGGCTTGAGCGGTATTCCGAATCGATTCCTTGAAGGTCTGGAAAAAGCGGACGATCTTCAACTGCTGGCAGAGAAGCTGGCATCACAGCTTGAAAATGACTGATTGAAAGAGGGAGTAATTGCCCCGGTCGATGGAATAGAACTGGGAGAAAAAAGGGAAAATATTCAAAATTAGAAGCATCGTTTAGGTTAATACAAAAAGAGATTATAAACCTATTTGAATGGAATATAATTATATTCATGTCAAAATTACGAACCGGCCGGCAGAAATATTATAATGTCTTTTCTCATTTTTATGACGGGTTTATAAAAATGCATTCCCATAACTACAGAGATGAGACCCGAAAATTTCTTGTGGATTCAGCCCGGCTGCAGGACCGGAGACGACCCAGGGTTCTGGATATCTGCTGCGGTACTGGATCGGTTGTTCTTTCCTTTGTCGAACGATTTCCGGATATCCTGGCAGTTGGATATGATTTTTCCATTGGAATGCTGCGCAAGGCAAGGGAAAAAAACCTGTCTGAAAAAGTAAATTTTATTATGGGCGATGCTGCGGTCCTGCCATTTGCAGATGACTATTTTGATATTGTATGCTGTTCACACGCATTATACGAATTAAAAGGGCATGTCAGGAAAAAAGCACTTTTAGAGATGAAGAGGGTGGTCAAACCTGATGGAAGTGTTTTAATAATGGAACATGAGCTGCCACGGAAGCTCATTATAAAAATATTATTTTATATAAGGATGCTGATGATGGGCCCTTCTGACTCTACGGAATTTTTTAAAGAAGGTGGTAATCCGTTTAGAGATATATTTACTCATGTTGCTTTTTCACATACGGAGTCAGGAAAAAGCAAATTGTTTACCTGTAAAAAGAGTATCTGACAAATCCAATAAAGCAGATTCTGTGTCCAATATGAAATATACAGCACTGATAATATTGTGGATTTTGTGGTGTTCCGTTCATAGCGGAATGATATCATTGACTGTAATCCATTATGTAAAAACTGAATTTGGCAGGTATTTCAAATTCTATCGGCTTTTTTACAATTTTGTGGCAATAACAACCATCTGCCCTTTAATCATTTACACGCTGAGCTTTAAAGAAACTGCAATATTCCGGTGGGAAGGCTATATGATATTTGTTCGATTTTTCCTTGTTGCAGTTTCAATAATATTGTTTATTGCCGGCAGTTTAAATTATGACCTGCTTGAATTTTCCGGTATACGGCAGATAAAATCGGGAAAGTCTTACTCCACTCTATCTGAGAGCGGCGGGATAGTCAGTTCAGGGATTCTGGGCTTTATCAGACATCCATGGTATCTGGCCAGCATAATATTTATCTGGGTCTGGCAAAGTGATATATATATTTCCACACTAATTGTGAACATACTGCTTACAATATACCTGTTTACAGGCACATTCCTTGAAGAAAGGAAACTGATTATTGAATTTGGAGACAGCTACAGGGATTATATGGAGAGGGTTTCAAGGCTGTTACCGATTAAATGGTTTTTTTCTGGTAAAATAAAATAAAAGAAAAAACGAGCAAATCTTATTATTTGGTGTCTAATAAAATAAGTTATCATTAGAAAAGTAAATATTGGGTTTTCATTTTTAATAAATGATATAATAAAATTGTCCATTAAAATATTTTAAAAGAAATGAATCCAAATCATATCGGATTGGAAAAAGCTCAGGCAGTTGAAATAGGCATACGAGAAGATTGATATGCCAACCAGGGAAGGAGAAGCCCTATGAAGACTTTAAATATGATACTTATGACAATATTTTTGACGGCTGGAACCGTGTACGGTCAGACGAATGACCCACCTCCGCCCGTACCATCCCAGGAGCAGCCGGAGGTGGAGACAAGAGGGCCAGTGAACGAGGCCTTTGCACAGCCGGTAACTACTGATGAACACAGCGGTTTTATAGTACCCAAAGCGCCGCCTCCTGATATAGAGGAGACTCCTCCCGCAGAGAGACCTGTAGGTGATCAGTTTGCCTGGATACCGGGCTACTGGGCCTGGGACTCGGACAGGAACGAGCATATCTGGGTAAGCGGGTGCTGGAGGGCAGTACCTCCCGGTAAATACTGGGTTCCGGGTTACTGGGCCAGGATGGAGAACGGCTGGAGATGGGTTGAGGGATTTTGGGCACCTGTCAGCGAAAAGGAGATAGAATATCTGCCTCAACCTCCCGCAGTTACCTATGTTGAACCGCCCGAAGAGTCACCTGATATGATATGGGTGCCGTCGTGCTGGTACTGGTCCCGCGGACATTATACCTTGCGGGCAGGTTACTGGATTCCAGCAAGGGCAGACTGGGTCTGGGTTCCGTCTCATTATATCTGGACCCCGCGCGGTTATGTTTTTTCGCTCGGACACTGGGATTACCCGCTTCGTCGACGTGGAGTACTCTTTGCACCTGTGTATTTTCCGGGTAACATCTATTCCGGAGTGAGATTTTCCTATTCACTCAGTATTGCGCTAGATCTCGGTAATCTGGAATTCGGTCTTTTCACCCGACCGGGATACGGGCACTACTACTTCGGAGATTACTACGACAGCTTTTATATTGGAATTGGTATTTTCCCATGGTTTGAGTGCATGACCCGGCACACCTGGTATGACCCGATTTATATGCACGACCGCTGGAGACATCGAAAGACTGAACCGAACTGGTGGCAGCATGAACGGCGTGAATATGAACGTCGCAGATCCGATAGAAACCTGCGACCGCCTAGGACATACCGTGAAATGGAGCATAGAGTAAGTCGTATGACTGAATCCCAGAGAAGAAACTTTGAGGTTGCTGCACCTATGAACAGAATAATTGAAAGAAAAACTACTTCCTTCAGATTCAGGCAGGATAGGCCGAAAGCACGCATGGAGATCAGAAAACAGGCCCGTGATGTTCAAAATTATGTAAAGGAGAGAAGTAAATGGGAATCACCTGTAAATGTCCGTAATGCACGGCCATCGGGAGAAAGGTATCCATCTCCGAAATACAGGGAAATGCGTTCACCGGTGAATCGTAACGAAAGAGATCTGAAACCATCGGAAAAAAGAGAATATTCCCGACCTGATCATGTGAGATCAGGCGAGCCGGAACGCGGTCGACAGCAAACAGTTATCCAGAAAAAGTATTCTAATGAATCACGGCCTGAAAAAGTACAGACTGAATCAGACAACGTGAAAGTGCCTGCCTCACCAGTGGTCGATAAAAAGAGAAGGGGGGTATTAAAAAGAACACCCTCTCAGCCAGCTGAAGAACGGGTTAAAAAAGAGAAGAAGGAAGACAGGGACAGTCGATATCGACTGAAATGATTATTTGATAATAATTATTATCTCCTGCTGTCCTGTGTAATCACACCATCCATTATCTCCACCTGGCGCGGGGCTCTTTTAGCAAGGGCAGGGTCATGGGTGATAACAAGGATGGTGCGACCCTGTTCCCAAAGCTCCTGAAAGAGATTCATGATGTCGCCCCCGGAACTTGTGTCCAGGTTCCCGGTGGGCTCATCTGCAAGGATTATGTCCGGGTCCATTGCTAGCGCGCGGGCTATGGCGACCCGTTGCATCTGTCCGCCTGAAATTCTGTGGGCTTATGGTCCATACGTTCCGAAAGACCGACACGATCCATCAGTTCTATTACTTTTTCCCTTCGTTTTCGCCTGGGTATACCCCCAAAAAGAAGAGGCATCTCAACATTTTCATATGCAGATATCTGAGGAAGAAGATTGAAACTCTGAAATATAAATCCTACCCGGCGGTTCCGGATTCCAGCAAGCTCTTCCCGGCTTAGTACTGATACCTCTTCGCCACGCAGTTGATAGCTGCCTGATGTGGCGGTATCCAGACAGCCGATAAGATTCATTAGGGTACTTTTACCCGATCCCGAAGGACCTGTAATTGCAACCATTTCACCCTTCTTTTACGCCAAGATCAACTCCCTTTAAGGGCTTCGACCTTTACCTTCCCGGTATCATATATCTTTGAAAGGCTTTTCAGGCTGATTACTTCGCCATTTTCGATGTATGATTGTTTTTCTTTCGAATTGAAAAAATTACCTAATAACATAAATGCCTCATTCGTAGCGGAGGGTCTCCGCAGGATTGATGGATGCCGCATGTCGAGCAGGAAAATATCCGGCCGCAAGGCCGATAATGCCAAGGATAGACGCTGATACAATGCCGATAGGGATGGATAATGTAGGCTTTCCGAGCATGGCCAACGCCTCGTTCCCTTCGGTCGGCAGCTTATCAAGAAGAATAATCGCCCCCATTGCCATGATCAGTCCAATGGCTCCTCCCAGTAAAGTATACAGCATGCCTTCAAGCACGATAGGCCCGGTTACCCATCCCCGGCGTGCACCCAGGGCCATTTTTACCCCTATCTCCCTTGTACGCTCCTTGACTACTGCATACATGATATTTGCCACACCTACACCTCCGATTATTAAGGTGAGGGCACCGATTATCCCAAGGAAAGACCTCAATCCCCATCAGTAAATTGCGTGTTACTTTATGTGACTCTACTGTGTCCCATATACCGAATACACGCTTGTCCTCCGGGTCAAACCCGTATTTTGAACCCGAGGATTTTATGGAGTTCCTCGAGTACCATCTTCATGCGATCCGGCCTGTCCGGTTTTACCACGATAACTTCTATTTTATCCGTACCATACTGGGCTTTGAATGTGGTAATGGGAATAGCGATCTGGTCCTTATCCATTCCGTTATAGTTTCCCATCGTGACCTTGGGCATCATTACGCCCGCTACCGTATAGGGTACCTTATCAAGAAAAAGTCCCTTCCCAACCGGGTCCTCTTTTCCGAATATTTTTTTGGCAAGTTCATTACCTACAAAGGCAACCCTGCGCCTCTGCTGCTCGTCCATGGCATCCAGAAACCTTCCCCCGGGCTGGGGTATATGGTTTCGAATTTTACCAAAACCATAGGTAACGCCTTTTACCTGTGCGGTGGTGGTTGTATTGCCGTAGTTCACGATGACACCTCTTCTGTGTATTTCCCCGGATACTTCTTCAAGGTTCGGGAGACGTTCCCTCAACAGGGCAATATCATCGATAGTAGGCCTTATCGGGCGCCCTGCAGGAAGCCCCTGCCAGATAAGGCTGGTGGTGCCGGGCCAGATTACTGCAAGGTTACTGCCCATACCGTTCATGGCTTTGGTTATAGAAAGGCCGAGGCCTTCTCCAAAGGCAAGAAGCAGAAGGAGCGACAGGGAACCCCATGCGATAGAGGCTACCGTAAGGATAGCCCGTTTTTTCTGCACCCGGCTAGCCTTTAAAAAGAGAAGTAAAACAAGGCCTGGTCTTGGTTTATACATTTTTTATCCTCACATCTTCATTGCCACAACCGGATCCAGATTTGACGCCGTACGGGCAGGAAAATAACCTGAAATAAAACTGATCAATCCCAGTAGGGCCGCAGTTACAAGAGCTGAAAAAGGTGAGATATTAGGGGTGCCTACATACTCTGTAAGATTAAGGACAGGGAAGACTGCACAGACCCCCATCGTAACCAGCATACCTATGCTGCCGCCGACAACAGTGATACCAAGAGTTTCAATCATAAACTGGCCGAGTATAAGACGTGGTTTTGCACCCAGTGCCATTTTTATTCCTATTTCTCTGGTGCGTTCTTCAACCACCACATTCATGATATTTGAAACGCCTATACCTCCTACAACCATTGTAAGACACCCGATTACTCCCAGAAATATCTGGAAAGCAAGCATAAAGGTGTTGAGGAATTTGGCGCTTTCGGTTGTGTCCCAGAAGCCTATCGCCTGCTCATCTTTTGGATCAAAACGGTGCTGTTTAGCCATGATCCGCCTGACATCCTTTATCAATAAATCCGTCTTTCCTACATCAGCGGCAGAAAAAACAAAATTGCCGATGAATTTCTGGCCTGTCATCATCTTAAATGTGGAGGATGGTATGTATACCCTCCCGCTGTCAGGCCCGTCATAGTTCGAATTCTGGGTCTTTTTTTTAAGTATGCCTATAACCAGAAAGGGCGAGCCCTGAAGTTGAACTGTCTGGCCGACAGGATTATCATTGCGAAAGACCTGTTCTGCCAGTTCATTACCAATGAAGAGCACTCTCCTTTTCAGTTCCTCGTCTATGGGATTTATAAACCGTCCACCCTCCACCGGGATAAGGTTGCGGATTTCACTGAAGTCAGGCTCCACTCCTGATACGGAAACTGATAAAACCTTTGCACCGCGCTGTAATTTGAATCCCTGCGAATATTCGGCAGAGATTGCACCGAGTCCGAATGCCTTTTTTCGTATAAGGCTGATATCACTGTCGTCCATTTTTATGTAACGGCCTTTTCCCAGCCCTTCAAAGGGCATGGCGGTTCGAGCGGGCCAGCCTATAACCACGTTATTGCCTATGCCCAGATTGTCCTTTATAAGCTGCTTATGGAGGCCGTCACCAAATGCCAGTAGGAGACTCACTGCAGCGGTTCCCCAGATCATACCGAAAAGGGTGAGGAGAGTACGCAGCTTCTGGCTTCGTGTATCACGGACGAGTTGACGTATAATGTTCAGCATGTCCTATCCCGTAATCTCTTTGGGAGGTCTTTGCACAATTTTTTCTCCTTCGGTGAGACCGGACAGGACTTCTATATTAAGACCATCCGAAAGGCCGACCTTTATCTCCAGCTTCTTTGGTGCTGCTTCGGGTGTATCACCAGGTATCTCGACAAAAGTTTTAGCACCGTCATTTTCAAATATGACGAGCCGCTCGGGAATGAGGAGTATGTTTTTCTTTTCACGGATCACAATGTCGGCATTGGCGGAATAACCTGCCCGAAGCATCACATCTTTAAATGAGTCCATGACTATTTCAACCTCGAACAGCTTGGCATTGTCTTTTTCAATGGCCTGAGGTGCGATTTTGCTTAATTTTCCCGTGATGACCTGATCGGGAAGGGCGCCTATTTTCAGGCGGGCAGGCATTCCTGTTTTTAGTTTGCCTACATCGATCTCATCCACTGTCCCCTTGAAAATCAGATCACTCATGTCCGCCAGGGTAGCAAGGTCTGTTCCTGCCTGATAACTTGTAAGCGGGACCACCGGATCTCCCGGATTCACAAGGCGTTCTAAAAGAATTCCTTCGGCGGGTGCCCTGACTATTGTCTCCATATTTTCGCCCCTGCCGCTGACACGTCCCTCCTGAATAAGCTGCAACTGGTCTTTTGCACGAGTCAATTCAATCCGTGCCCGTTCGTAGGTGTCTTTCTGGACATCACGGTTGTTAACAGACTCTATTCCTTCCTGTGTTAGTTCCTGGGAATGTTTCCAGTCTACTTTAGCACGATCAAAGGCGATTTGTGAGGTCTTTACCTGATGTTCTGCATTGAGGAGTTCATCCGGTGTGGGATCCGGGCTGATTTCTATTATTGGGTCACCAGCATTGATATGGTCTCCAACTTCCGCTGGGCATCTTTTCACAATGCCTGAAATCTTGGACTTGATATGAAATTTCTGCCTGGGTTCAATCTGCCCAATCGCTACCGCCTTCTCGGTAATATCTCCCCTGGTCACATCGACAAGTGTGAATCCCTGATCAGCCGGTGTGCGGTTTTTTGCCCATATATATCCTCCGACAACAATGGCAGCAAGGATGATTACTAACAGGAGTACTTTAACGAACTTCTTCATATCCTACCTCCGAAATCAAATATATAAATAAAAGACGTCTTTTAATTTACTGGTGTTATATATTGCGATGATTTAGCATAAACCGTACCAGAATAGCCTTAGGCAGAATTAAGTAAATAAATCAATATCTTAAAGACATTAAAAAGCTTGTTGGTATTGGCCTGATATGCCTTTATATAGTTTTATAAACTCATAGCTGGTTTATATAACCATCTGGCTTATTGAGTAATAGTCTGAGGAGGGAGAATGGTTACAGACTTTAGTTAAAATAATTTAAATATTTTTAATTGACGTGTTATTGAACTGAAACCTATAATTGATATTTAAGGATAAAGATATACTCCGATAATATGAGTATAAATGTTCATTTCGCTTCAGGTATTCATAATCCTGAAGAATAAATAGAATCCGGAGTTTTTATGAAATGAAAAAATCTCTTGCTATAATAATGGCGGGTGGCAAAGGTGAACGCCTGATGCCTTTGACAAAAAACAGATCAAAACCGGCGATACCATTTGGAGGGATATATCAACTGATTGATCTGACCCTTTCCAACTGCATCAATTCGGGTATATATAAAATAATCGTGTTGCCGCAATACAAATCCCAGACCCTGATGCAGCACCTCGAAGAAGGCTGGAATATCTTCAGCCATGATCTTGGTCATTATCTGAAGATAGCACCGCCGCAGATGATGGCAGGTGAAAAATGGTACCAGGGGACCGCAGACTCTATCCGTCAGAACTTGTACCTGATTGAACAGGAAAGACCTGACCACATACTGATCCTTTCGGGTGATCACGTATGCAAGATGGATTATACTCTTTTCAGGGAATATCACATGACCCACAATGCCGATGTAACTGTATCTGTTATAGAGGCAAGAAAGGAGCTGTCAAAGGAATACGGTGTACTGGAGGTGGACAGAGATTTCAGGGTAACGGGTTTTCAGGAAAAGCCCATGAACCCCAAGACGATCCCTACTGACAGTTCACGGATACTCGCGTCAATGGGAATATATATCTTCAAGGCCGAAGTGCTGCTTGATATACTGAGGCAGGATGAAAGACCTGATTTCGGAAATGATATACTCCCTGATATCCTTAATAAAATGAAGGTTATGGCGTACCCTTACAAAAGACAGAACCGGATTGCCGATAGAATATTCAGCACTGATGAAGAAGGAAACAGAAGCGAGGTTTATGAAGACAGGGCAAGGGATTCGGGATACTGGAGAGATGTCGGTACGCTTGATGCCTACTGGAATGCAAACATGGACCTGACAGGTGTTGACCCTTATTTTAATATGTACGGTAAGATGTGGCCCATACGTACCAATCAGCGCCAGTTTCCGCCTGTAAAGACAGTCTTTGCACAGAACAACAGTGACAATCCCAGAATGGGTATGTCACTTGATTCACTGGTTGCCCACGGTTCAATCCTCAGCGGCGGAACAGTTCGAAACAGCGTCCTTTCATACAATGTCCTGGTTCAGAGCTGGGCAAGCGTTGAAGAGTCTGTAATAATGGAAAATGTCGTTATAGGCCGATATGCAAAAATAAAAAAAGCAATAATCAGTGAAGGGGTAAGGATACCTCATCATATGGAAATAGGTTTTGATCCGGCGAAAGACCGGGATCGTTTTACTGTAACTCCGCGGGGGATTACAGTTGTCACAAAGGAAGATATACATCCATAGACTATTTTTTGTGAGGCAGATGCCATGAAACCCAAAAAAAAATATAATGTTGTTCCCAATATCCCCGAACCGCTTGAGCCGCTGCGTAAACTAGCCTACAATATCCGTTTCAGTTGGCGGGGAGAAATACGAGATATTTTTCGCAGGATAGATCCGGGATTATGGACTGACTGTGAGCACAATCCTGTTCTCATGCTTGGTCTTGTCAGCCAGGAGAGGCTGGAAGAGCTTTCCGGGGATCAGGGATTTATGGCACAACTGGACAGGATTTCACAGGACTTTGACAGGTACATATCCCACCCGAAAATACAGGCGCTTGATTATTCCCAGGAAAAAGAGTTCAGGATAGCCTATTTTTCAGCGGAGTTCGGCCTTGCCGGATGCCTTCCCATATATTCGGGAGGTCTGGGAATACTGGCGGGTGATCACATGAAATCCGCAAGCGATCTCAATGTGCCTCTCGTTGGTGTCGGTCTCCTTTACCAGGAAGGGTATTTCAGCCAGTATCTGAGCAGTGACGGATGGCAGATGGAGACATATCCTTTGAATGACTTCAATAATATGCCTGTAACACTTATAAGAGATGAAAATAGGAAGCCGGTACAAATATCAGTGGATTTCAAGGGTGAGAAGGTCAACCTGTTGATATGGCGGGTGGATGTCGGCCGTATTCCGCTCTACCTTCTGGATACCAATCTCCCTACCAATTCTCCTGATGTACGCAGGACAACCGCCCAGCTATATGGCGGAGACATAGAAATGAGGATCAGACAGGAAATAGTCCTGGGGATCGGTGGCGTGAGGGCACTAAAAGCCCTTGGCATAGATCCTACAGTTATACATATGAATGAAGGACATTCCGCGTTTTCCGCGCTTGAAAGAATTAATATCCTCCGGAAGGAAAAGGGACTCACCTTTGATGAGGCAAGGGAGATGGTAATTGCCACGACCGTGTTTACCACTCATACTCCGGTACCGGCGGGAAACGATGTGTTTGATCCGGGTCTTGTCCGGGCTTACTTTGAGGAATATGCAAAGGAGCTTGGGATCAACTTCAGGGTCCTGCTTGGTTACGGTAAACTTGATCCGCGAAATGAAGAAGAAAAATTCGGTATGAGTCCTCTTGCATTAAGGCTCTCTTCACACGCTAACGGTGTCAGCAGACTCCACGGTAGTGTTTCGCGCTCCATGTGGCAGAAAGTATGGCCGAGGCATCCTGTAGAAGATATACCAATAGATTATGTTACCAACGGGATACATGTTCCCACATGGATTGCAAGTGAAAAATCAGCTCTTTTTGACAGATATCTCGGGCCGGACTGGGCTGAAGATCCGGATAATCAGCGTGTATGGGAGCAGATAGAAAAAATCCCCAGTACGGAAATATGGCGTTATCACGAAAGGTGCAGGGAACATCTTGTTGCCTTTGCACGAAGGCTCCTGGCAGACCAGATGAAAATGAGAGGCGCTACACAAACCGAGGTGATGAGCATAAACGATGTTCTTACGCCGGATGCAATGACAATAGGTTTTGCAAGGAGGTTTGCAACATATAAACGCGCCACTCTGCTTTTTAGAAATCCTGACAGGCTGGCTAAAATTCTGAATAACCCTGACTATCCCGTCCAGATCATAATAGCGGGCAAAGCCCATCCCCAGGACAATGAGGGCAAGGAATTCATAAAGACTATTATACACTATGCCAGTGAGGAGCGTTTCAGAAAACGTATTGTATTCCTTGAGGATTATACTTCCCATATCGCACATATAATGGTATCAGGGACAGATGTGTGGCTCAATACTCCAAGGCGTCCCCTCGAGGCGTGCGGAACAAGCGGTATGAAGGCACTTGCAAACGGTTCACTTAATTTGAGTGTGCTGGATGGATGGTGGGATGAGGGTTACAGGAGCGAATACGGCTGGGCAATAGGGAAGGGTGAAGAGTATAATGATAATAATGCCCAGGATGATATTGAAAGCCGCGATCTCTATAATCTTCTTGAAAAAGAGGTTGTCCCTCTTTTTTACCGGCGTGGAAGTGATGATCTGCCAAGGGGCTGGATAGAAAAAATGAAGGCCGGTTTGCATGACCTGGTGCCTGTATTCAATTCTCACAGGATGGTACAGGAATATACCAAGCGATTTTATATACCCTGTTCAGCAAGGTACAACAGATTGAGTAATAATGATTTTGCGGAGACAAAATCCCTTGCCTCATGGAGACAAAAGGTTATGACCGGCTGGAACAGTGTTTCCGTGCAGGAGATCATATCGGGCGAGGGAAGGGATATTCCTATAGGCGGCAGGCTTGAAGTAACCGCAAAGGTTGTTCTTGGCGAGCTTTCCCCGGATGATGTCACTGTTGAGGCATATTACGGAAGGCTTGATCATCAGGGTGAATTCAAGGAAAGAGAGACAAAGGAGCTTTTACACGTGAACCCGGATGGTGGGGTTCATATATTTAAGGGTGAAGTTGAATGCGCAGGGACCGGGCGTTTCGGGTATACAGTACGGATAATGCCAAGCAAGAAGAGACTTGAAAATCCCTTTGTGATGGGGCTTGTGGCCTGGGCGTGATGAAGGAAGGGCTCAGAGCGCAAGGCGCATGGCGCACGAGGTAAAAGCAGAGATCAGATGCCGGAAGATCAGATTACGATGCACTGCTTACCGACTTCTGACTTCTGATCTCTGACCTCCGGCATCTGGTTTCTATTTACTATTAAATATTTTTTTTAGTTTTAAACCTTGCGCCATGTGCCTTAAGCCTGGCGCCTTTATCAAAGGATATACTTTGTCATCAACACTTACTCGCGAACAAATAAATAACATTATATCAGGAAATCTTGCCGATCCCTTCAGTGTTCTTGGACCTCATAAAGAAGGCAATAAGCTTATTGTAAGAGGCTTTATTCCTGATGTGAAGACTGTGTTAATTACAGGCCTCGGTGCAGACAATAATACCGAGTCAACACTGGTTGATAAAAACGGAGTGTTTGAGGTTATATTCCCGCCTGACACGTCTATTAATCCCTATCGATTGAATGTTGAATTTATCGGAGGCAACAGGTCATCCTTTTATGACTGTTATTCATTTATGCCTGTCCTGAGTGAGTATGACATCTACCTTTACAACCAGGGCAATCATTATAAGATATATGATAAACTCGGGGCCCACATTATTAACCATCAGGGAATTGAGGGTACACTATTTGCCGTATGGGCTCCTTCTGCAAAGAGAGTGAGTGTTATAGGGGATTTCAACCAGTGGGACGGCAGGAGGCATATGATGCGCAACCGCGGGACTTCCGGGGTATGGGAACTGTTTGTGCCTTACCTCGGTCAGGATCTTCTATATAAATTTGAAATAAGAACAAAGGCCGATGTAATACTCACAAAGGCCGATCCCTTTGCCTTCAGGTTTGAACAACGACCTAAAACAGCAGCGATTGTTCATGATCTTGATAGATATACATGGAATGATGAACAATGGATATCCGACAGGGGAGAGTCAAATTCCCTCGAAAAACCAATGGCGATTTATGAGGTGCATCTCGGTTCGTGGAGGCGGAGGCAGGACGAGGGTAATCGCTGGCTTACATACCGCGAAGCAGAAGACGAGCTTATCCCCTATGTAAAATCAATGGGCTATAATTACATTGAACTAATGCCGATCTCGGAACACCCCTTTGACGGGTCATGGGGATATCAGGTAACCGGTTATTATGCCGTAACATCGAGATTCGGATCCCCTGAAGACTTCATGTCATTTGTGGAGCAATGCCACCGGGAAGGCATCGGTGTCATACTTGACTGGGTGCCTGCCCATTTCCCGAAAGATTCTTACGCCCTGGAATATTTTGACGGAACCCATCTTTATGAACACGAAGATCCCAGGCAGGGTCTGCAAAAGGATTGGGACACCCTCATATTCAATTACGGAAGGAATGAGGTCAAAAATTTTCTTGTGGCCAATGCCCTTTTCTGGCTGGATAAATTCCACATAGACGGGCTGAGGGTGGACGCTGTGGCATCCATGCTCTATCTCGATTATTCAAGGAATGAAGGAGAATGGGTGCCAAACAAATACGGCGGCCGAGAAAATCTGGATGCTATCGAATTTATAAAAAACCTCAACACAAAGATATATGAACTTTTCCCCGGCGTGGTTACCATAGCGGAAGAGTCTACTGCGTGGCCCGGAGTAACAATGCCCGTTCACCTGGGCGGGCTTGGCTTTATGTTTAAATGGAACATGGGGTGGATGCATGACATGCTTATATTCATGTCAAAGACGCCTGTGCACAGGCGGTATCACATGGAAAATCTCACCTTTGCGCTTTTATATGCCTTTTATGAAAATTTTATCCTGCCCCTGTCGCATGATGAGGTGGTTCATGGAAAGGCATCGCTGCTCTCCAAGATGCCGGGGGATGACTGGCAGAAATTTGCCAACCTGAGACTCCTTTTGGGATATATGTATGGCGAACCCGGAAAAAAAATGCTTTTTATGGGGAGTGAACTGGGGCAATGGAAGGAATGGGATCATGACCAGTCACTTGAGTGGCATCTTCTGAAGTATGAAAACCATCAGAAAATCAGGGATTATGTAAAGGAGCTCAACCGCATATACCGTTCCGAACCGGCCATGCATGAAGTCGATTTTTCATCCGAGGGTTTTGACTGGATCGATTTCAGGGATACCGACTCGAGCGTTGTTTCATTTATTCGCATGGATAAAAATAACAATATGCTCATCTTTGTATTTAATTTCACACCTGTTCCAAAGGAAAATTACAGGATCGGAGCCCCGGTTGAGGGCTATTACAGAGAGATTTTGAACTCTGATTCCTCAAATTTCGGGGGATCAAACGTTGGACTGGGAGGAGGTGTCTTTTCCGAAAGAATTCAGTTCCATGGCAGACCCTTTTCCATTAATCTCATACTTCCGCCGCTTGGAATGCTCATCCTGAAACCGGAGTAAAATTAACAAATATTACACAAACCGGGCTTGATTCCTTCAATAAAATCGGTTATGAGTAACGATTAATATTTTCCGGTTACCAGCCGAAAAGTTATTGATGAGAAGATTTATTATGTACCGTAATATCAATTCTCTCATTTGGATTTGTTCCCCTGTAAAGGGGAATTGACTGAGGAGGTCAATATAAGCATGTTACTTGATGACAGTATCCTGAACGACCTGGCGATTCTTGTTGTTGACGATGAACCGGATATCATTGAAACCGTTGAAGACGAGCTTTATATGTGTATACTTCACAAGGCAGAGGATTATGAAACGGCCAGTGAGTATCTTGAAAATTATAAATATGATATCGTCATACTTGATATTATGGGTGTAAACGGATTTGAACTGCTCAAACAATCGGCTTCCAAAGGCTTCCCCACTGTTATGCTGACTGCCCATGCCCTTACACCAGATGCATTAAAAAAATCCATTCAACTGGGTGCTGTATTTTTCCTTCCCAAAGAGACCCTTCCCGAGCTTAGATTTTTCCTGGAAGAGCTTGTTAAAAATAAGTTCATCCCGAGCTGGATGACATTTTTAGAAAAGCTCAGTGTATATTTCAATAAATATTTTGGACCGAACTGGAAGGAAAAAGACCAGTTTTTCAGGGAATTTGAAGAAAGCCTTCTGAAGAGTGAGAGTACAAAGAGACAAGAAGATATAGAAACCTGATGTTTAATTAATGCACGCCGGATTACCTGTAAAACCGGTACCTTACTGAAGATCGTATTGAAATGACTCTGATAAGACGCCGGCTGGTGCATACCATTTCGGGTAACAGCCATGGATCAGGTATTACTGCTAAGTATTTCTTATGAACCTATTAAAGTTATTGACTGGAAAAGAGCCATTACCATGCTTTTTCTCGGAAAGGTGGAGGTGATCGAGGAATATGGTCATAACATCCATTCGGTCAGCTTTACGCTTAAACTCCCCTCTGTTGTCCGACTCTTAAATGTCGTAAAAAGAAACAGCAAGCCTGTTAAATTTTCCAGACAGAATATTTACGCCAGGGACCGGTACAGGTGTCAGTACTGCGGACAAAAATTTTCTTCCGAAGATCTGACATATGACCATGTTCTGCCAAAATCCAGGGGCGGAAGGACCGAATGGACAAACATAGTAACCTGCTGCATAGACTGTAACAGAAAAAAGGGTGGCAGGACTCCGCGTGAAGCCTCCATGAAACTGCTTAAAAAACCGGTTATGCCAACATGGGTTCCTGCTGTGAGATTAACAGTTGGTTTTAAAACCGTACCACAGACATGGAGGGAATATTTGTACTGGAATGTGGAACTGGTGGAATAATAAAGACATGGCTCATGGCACAAGGCGCAGGGTGAAATATTAAAGCCATGCTCCCTTTCGGGCGCATGGCTTTTCTTAATTAAACCAGAAAATCGGTAGGCACGTCTCTTAATCTTGCAATGTCCAGAATCTTTTCCTTCACATTGAAATTCCTTGTGCATTTTACAGTGCATGTTTCACAGTCTTCACATGCGATTTTTTTAAGATTCATGGAATCCAGCGTTTCTCTTGCTGCCTGCATGTTTTTATACCCGTATGCATACATGTAGCTTCGCATCAATGTCGGGATATGGTGTCCGGCCTTGCACTGTTCCAGGCATTCTCCGCACTGGTAACAGAAAAGGCTTGCCTGCCTGCTTATTTTTTCTAACCGGGACCTTTCCGCTGTTGTCATCTTTAGATTGTTCATAACCGCGATAGTTGAGTTCATCTGATCAAAGGTCTGCCAGCCGGGGATAATGGAGGTTACATTTTTATCCTCAAGTACCCATTTTATTGCAGAAGCAATTTCTTTATCCGAAACCTTCTTTTTCGGCCCCATGAAACCGCCGCCAACCAGGCCTGCGACCGTTTTCATGCCAATTATTCCAAGCCCTGCCTTTTCACCTTCTGCAATGGCTTTTTTAACTTCATCCTTATTGTTCTGAGAAGAATTATATGCAACCAGAACCACATCATGGGCTTTGCTTTCTATGGCGGCCTTTATGACCTCCGGCTGTTTCATATGAGTTGACATACCTATAAAACGTGCGCCCCCCTGCTTTTTTACCAGCTTCAATCCCTCAATATAGGGTTCAAACAGTGCTGCCTTTTCGCTTGAAACACCATGAAGGTAAAGAATATCAACATATTTAAGCCCGATACGCTTGATGCTTTTTTCAAATTCATTGACTACATCCTGAGGTTTTGCATTTTTATTTAATTCCCCGAACATTGCTCCCGGCATGGCTATCTTGGTTGACAGAACAAACGAGTCCCTGGGTTTGTCTTTAAAAAATTCTCCGAGCATTATCTCATTTTTTCCCCGCTGATACCCGGCTGCTGTATCGAAATGGACTATTCCAGCATTATAAGCGGCTTCTACCAGTTTGGGGTTCTGGGTATTCATGACGCCCATACTCACAATCGGAAGTTTTATGCCTGTCCTGCCAAGGGTGCGGTAGATAAAATTCGCTTTCTTTTCCGGTTCATTCGCATATGCCTTTTCTCTCATAATAGTTGGAAACAGAGATGCGCCTGCCAGACCCGCAATGCTGCTTTTTATAAATTTCCTGCGGTTTTTATCCATTTTATTATCTTTCATTACTCAATCTCCTGTTGAAAAAGGTTATTAACTGGTTGTTTATAATATCTTTGAATAATATTAATTATTTAAATCAGAGATTGCTTCTTTTATAATATTCACATCCACCTTTGCATTATCAGGGTTCACTATGCCAACTATATAATCCCCGGAAACGGAAATAAACAGTTTTCCCTGGTATGGGTCACTAAGTTCGTGAATGCCGGCCTTCAGGATATCTTCACTGGATTTGATCTGTTTTTTATACTCATTTACTGCCTTTTCAAGGGATACCCTGTCCGGCTCTTCAATAATAAACAGCTTATAACTTGTCTCAGCGTTTCCATAATCGGCGGCAAATACTTTTTTAAAAAATGAATACCCAAGGAAGTCCTTGGCCACATATTCTTCGTGGTTTTTTATTTTATGTGTTTCAGGAAATACTTTTAACATTTTTGGAGGGGGTGTTTTTTCGCCCAGGGGGTTTGATATTTTTTCAGCCGCAGATGAAAGATATTCCTTATCTTTTGTTCCAAGGTTGTAACCTGATATCTTTACGTAGTATCTGCCCTGGTAAAAGGTCAGGAACCCTTCCATGTAGGTGGCCTGGGTGCCGATAGGCAGAAACTCGCATTCATATGGTCTTTCCTGGCTGTAGATGCCAAAACTGTTATTAAGGTTCTGCTGATCATAAATTTCTGCAGTAATGGTGTTGCCGTTTTTATCTTTATAAATCTGCAGATTTAATCCGGCAAAATCATAGGCAAGATACAATTCTGCAGCACCGTCAATATACTCAAAAAGGGTATCAGGCCTGTAACTTACCACTTTGCCTGATTTTTTAAATCCCGGTATATCAGGAAACATGTTTTTAATATCGACTGTTTTACCTGATATATAGGCTGCAGGCAGTAACAGCACGAATGAGAGTACGAACAATATGCATTTCTTTGGATTCATAAATACTCCGGTAAATTAAGATTGGCTATCGATTACCTTAAGTTTGGCATCAATAAGCTGTTTATGGTTCAAACGCAACAGGTTGGCGAGTTTATGAACCAGGTAATCTTCATGTTTTTCCAGTTTGCCGTCAGAATACGCGACCTCCCAGATGATCTCAATCACTTTTAATTTTTCTTCGAGACTGTAGTTCTGGTTGATGATGTTTGTAAACTTCCAGAGGTCTATGCTTTTTTCAAGTTCGGCATTGGATGATTTAAGTAAATCGTTTGCGTCTTTCTCGGACAGGCCGTATTTTGTTTTGAATATTTTAATTATATCATCCTGTTCCTGTTTGTTGAATTTGCCATCCGCATTGGCAAGTTCAATAAGAATAGCGCATGTAGCAAGGTTTAAATCTCTCCCATCCTCTTTTTCCCCACTGTCAGCTTCTTTACTGCCCATGATTTTTTTGATCAGGTCTAACATTAACTCCTCCGTGAATTTGTGTCTAAAAATTGAATACTATATATAGATATCATTTTAAATGAGCGGATTCAAGAGGACAGACTGATACATGCAACTATTGGTACTGATCAGGTTTGCTGACTGAAAGGCAATATTTGTTATAACTCGGATGAATATACCCAATTGTAGTTGATTGGTCTCAAGTGGATTGAATCCCGTCTTGGATGCAGGAATTCATCCACGAGCCTGAGCCAGTTATAGGCAGGCCTTATTTTCCTTATTTTCCCGTCTTCAGGGGGTTTGGAATATTCAGTATAATCATAGACTGCCTCGGATACACCTACATAGTAATTTTTGCCGGGATAGAGATATGCATTTTTGAACCTGTCTGTATCCATTTTTTCTCTTGATGCGAGTGCCTCTATCTGATTTTCTGTCAGCTGAATCAGGAAAAATTTGGAAAGTCCGCGTTCGGAATATTTCACCATTGTCCTTGATTCCGAACTCGATATGTAGATTGTGCTTATAACCTCGAGTCTTTTCAACAGCTGGGAAGCGATCAGTGCTGCAGTCCTTCGGCCTCCGACACTGTAATGACAACCGTAGTATTCAAAGAGTTTATTTTGAACTATCCTGGCGTATTCATCTCCATTTTCATATAAATTGTTCTGGATGTATCGAAGGTATTTTGCAAGATCTTCTGCTGCGTCCGTTATGGGCCAGTCTATCTTTACATGAAAATGGGTAAGGGCATACCGGTTCTTCTTTTTTATCGTAGGATCCTGCTGGATCAGCAGTGCATAGTCGACGGCTATCAGCTCTTCAACAAAGTCAAAAAAGGTTTGATTGTCAAAATATTTGATATTATTATTGAAATTTTTATGCAGGGTGAAATTGGCCATTCCGTCTATATTCTTTTTTATGGCTTTATTTTCAGGAAAGAAGCGGATATAATTCTTAAGTGACGGATCGATTATACCTTCACAGAAAATAACAATAAAGGTATTGAAAAGTTCTGACTCCTTTTCCATCTTTTTGGATTTTGGTCTTAGTTCGCTTTTATCGACAAAACTGTATTCAACATCATTTTTAAGATAGTTATTAAATGAATCAATAAGGGCAATTTTCATCAAACGCAATTCAAGGGAATCTCTCATTATTTCGTATAATGATCGTCTTAGTTTTTCATAGTAATTTAAGCGTTCTCTATATAACCACATATTGAATATTTTATATATAATTAAAAAGGAAATTTAAAACTGTGCTAAAATATATTAAAATAAGGTAAGTGTCAACTAAAAATAAGAAAATATGAGTTTAAAAAGCATAAATAGTTTTTTTGATTGTTCTATTCTACTGATTGTTTTAAAGATAGATTATTAATGAATTATAAGTCTAAATAAATTACAGTATAATAATTTTATAAATTTTTGAGAGGTTTTAATGAAAAGAAGAATAAAAGAGGCAGGTGTTATCGGGGCCGGTGTAATGGGTGCAAACATTGCCGCTCAGCTTGCCAATGTCGGTATAGATACAATACTGCTGGATAT
>CAWFFS010000003.1:0-127396 GCA_963815145.1 uncultured delta proteobacterium | reverse complement strand
GCCCCCGGAGCCCCGGGCTGCCCGTGGAGGGGCGCCCCCATGGGGGCGCCCGGCCGCCGCACCGCCCCGCCCCAATCGAGCCGGGACGCCGGGACAGGGCGTCTGTGGGAGCCGGCTCCGCCCGGCGAAGCCCCCTTACCGCCCCGCCCGGGGGCAGCCCCGCGCGTCTGTAGGAGGGGGCTCCGCCCCGCGACCCCCGCCGCCCCAAGACCCCGCCCCCGGAGCCCCGGGCTGCCCGTGGAGGGGCGCCCCCATGGGGGCGCCCGGCCGCCGCACCGCACCGCCCCAATCGAGCCGGGATGCCGGGACAGGGCGTCTGTGGGAGCCGGCTCCGCCCGGCGAAGCCCCCTTACCGCCCCGCCCGGGGCAGCCCCGCGCGTCTGTAGGAGGGGGCTCCGCCCCGCGACAACCGCCCCCCCAAGATCCCGCCCGATAAGCATCCGGATGGTGCCCGGACGGCGGTCGGCGCCGCCTCCGCCCGGCAAGGCCGCCCCGCTCGGGCGCGGGGAAGCCACGGACGGCGGGCGCAGCGCGCCCCGGCACGCGAACATCACCCCCGACGGCGCCGCGGCCCGGCAGCCGCATCCCTCGGCGTCCCACCCACGCATCATTGCGTTGCGCGCCGCGAGGTGCGGGGCGCGCCAGCGCCCCGCCCGCACAGGCGCGCGGACGGGCGGCACACGAACCGCGAGGCGCCCGCGCGGGCGCCCCGCGCGCCTACGGCCGCGTCTTCGGCTCCACGCACCGCCCGCCGATGCACAGCCCCGAGGCACACTGCACGTTCTCGGCGCACGGCGCCCCGTTCACCCGTCCCGCGCCCGGCGGCGGCTGGTTCGGGTTCTTCTGCTTGGGCGGATCCCCCCGAAGAACGGCCGGCTCCCGCCCTGTACAGTGTAGGCCAGCGCGGCCGACGGCGGCGCGGCGACCGTCAAGATGATCGGCACGGCCGCCGCCGTGATCCCGGCCACCCGCAGGAAATCCCGCCGGCTCATGCCCTGGCCGAGCACCGCAGCCAGCCGCCCCGGCTCCACCAGCTCGATGCCCGCCAGCTGCTCCAGCCCGAGCGCGATCCAGCCCGCGTCCACCGGCCCACCCAGCGCGGCGCCCAGCCGCGTCGCCACGGCGGCGTAGCTCGCGCGGCCGTCGCACGCCTGCCACAGCAGCGTGGCCGGCTGGTTCAGACAGTGCGCCGTATGCCGCCGCAGGTCGTACACCAGCGTCTCGTCAGGCAGCGCCTCGACCAGCAGCTCGGTGCTCCGCGCGCGCGGCATAATGTGAGTGCCGTCTTGCATAGCGATTCTCCTCAACGCAAGGACCCCGCCGCCCTTCCAGGCGCCGGCATCCCCGATACCATCGTCCCAGCCCGCGCAGGCGGGCTTCGTTGCGGTTGCCCGCAGCTTTAGCTGCCGGGCAACGCCCCACCACCCCGCTCCCTTCAGCCGATTCGCCCGGCGTCCCAGCCCGCGCAGGCGGGCTTCGTGTTGCGGTTGCCCGCGCAGCTTTAGCTGCCGGGCAACGCCCAACCACCCGCCGCCCCCCGGGCACCGGCATCCCAGATATCCTCGGCCCAGCCCGCGTAGGCGGGCTTCGTTGCGGTTGCCCGCGACTTTAGTCGCCGGGCAACCCGCGCGCCCATCCCGGCAACCCGCAGCCCGAATCGCCCCCCGCACGCCCCACCGCATTCGCTTATTCGCGTGCGCCGCGGCCGCAGGCGCTTATGCGTGGTCGGCCGGCACCCCCCCGCCGCCGCCAGGATCGCCGCCGCCGTCGGCAGCGCCGCCCCCCGCGGCCCGGCCAGAATCGGCACGCCCGCCACGCAGCGCCGCAGCGCGCCGAGCACCAGGGCGGGCTGGGCCCGCACCGGGCAGGCGTGCGCCAGCAGGCGCACGATCCCCGTGCCCGCGCTCACCGCCGTCGGCGCCCACGTCGCCCCGGGCACGTACTCCGTCAGCACGATCAGCCCCGCGGGGAGCGCCGCCCGCCCCGCGCGGCCCCCCAGCGCCGCCACCGGCCAGGGCCGCTGCACGCTCCCGGCCGGGTCGCGCAGCCCCAGCGGCCGCGCGTACGGCGCCACCCGGCCATCCGCGCCGATCACCGCGTACTCGTCCGAATAGTACGTCGCCCCCGCCAGCACCAGCTCCGCCACCAGCGTCGACTTGCCCGCGTGGCTCGGCCCCGCGATCACGATCGCCCGCCCGCCGGCCGCCACCACCCCCGCGTGCACGAACACCCGCCCGCGCGCGGCATCCACCACGTGCAGCCGCGCGTGCCGCTCCAACGCCGCCAGCACCGCCGCCAGATCCCGCCCCTGCGCCAGCCGCACGTTGCCCACGTGCAGCAGATAGCGCGGCGCGCCGTCCGCCCCGCGCCCCACCCGCAGCGAGTACAGCCGCTCCACCGTCGGCGTCCGCGCCCGCCGCGCCCCCGGCGGCAGCGCCGCCCGCAGCGCCGGCAGCAGGGCCGGCGCGTTCGTGCGCACCCCCAGGTGACAGCCGTACGCCGTCACCGCGAATCCCGCCGGCCACCCCAGCAGATTGAGCCGCGCCATGCACGGTGAGTCGAAGGGCAGGTGGGGCATCAGGGCGTCGGACACAGGGCTACCTCGGCGGGACGGTGGCGTCTCGGGTCGGGATCGGCGGCGCTGCCGGGGGTACGCGGGCAGACGGTGCCTGGCGGACGTAAAATCCCAGCGTACACCGCGCCACCCTCATGATACCACATAATCGACCTCCTGAACAGCAGACCCGGGTCCCCCCAGGTCAGGAAACGCCGGACCGATGGTCCCGAAAACGCAGTCCGATCAGCCCCCGTAGCCGCCCCAGGTGCCGCAGCCGCGCGCGCCCCATCGCCGCCGGCCCCCGCGCGCCGTAGCGCAGCCGGAACCACCGCGCGGGCGGCCACAGCATCCGCCGCAGCGCGCCCGCCATCGCCCCGGGCCCCGGCAGCAGCGCGAACTGCCCGAGCACCGCCGCCGCCGCCGCCGCCTCGCGCGAATCCCCCGCGCCGGCCGGCGCCCCGGGCCCCGGCAGCAGCCGCCGCACCAGCGCCCGCTGCAGCCGCCCCGGCCGCCGCCCCAGCCGCGCGGCATAGCGGGTGCCCGCCGCCCCGTCCAGCAGGTCGAGCGCGCGCCACACCGCCACCAGCGCTCCCGAGCCCGCCGCGAAGCGCCCTACGTGCGCCCAGTCGATCGCCCCCCCGCCCGCCAGGTGCGCCAGGTCCACCAGCGCCCGCAGCCGCGTGAAGCGGTCGCCCAGCCCCGCGTTCAGGCACAGGTACACCAGCGCGTCGCTCGGCGCCGGCACCATGTACCGCCGCCCGGCCACCGCCAGCGGCACCGCCCGCGCGAACAGCGCGCCTTCCGGCAGTCGCACCGCCTGGCGATACCACCACGGCCCCACCAGGTGCCAGTGCAGGTCCACCAGCGCCGGTAAGTCCCCCGGCCCGTCCGGCCCGAACGCCAGCTCGTGCGAGAACGCGCGCAGGAAGGGCACCGGACTGCTCGGTCCCGTCCGCGCGTGCAGCCCCAGGCCCGCCAGCACCGCCCCCGCCCGTCCCACGTCGCCCGGCCGCACCCACACGTCCAGGTCCCCCGCGTCCCGCGCGGGCGGGCTCGGGTATAGCGCGCTCAGCGCCGGCCCCTTCAGCAGCCGGAACGGGATGCCCGCCGCGTCGAGCGCCGCCCCCAGCCGCGCCAGCGCCGCCACCTGCCGGTGGTACGACGCGAACGTCGCCCGCCGCGCCGCCCGCAGCGCCGCCGCCACGGCCGCGGGCACCGCCCCGTCCAGGCCCGGCGCCTCCAGCTGCGCCGCCACCACGCCGGCCAGCCGCTCCCGCTCCGCCTGCGCCAGCACCCCCGCCCAGCCCGCCGCGTCCAGCGCCGCCAGCCGGCCGGCCAGGCACGCAAGTGGCACCGGCCGCGCCCCCGTCAGGAGCAGCAGCAGCCCCGGATCCGCCCTCATCCCCGCGGCGTCCGGGCCACGACCTGCGCCAGCGTCCGCGCCAGGATCCGCAGGTCGAGCCCCATCGACCAGCTGTCGATGTAGGCCAGGTCGAGCCGCACCCACTCCTCGAACGATGGGCTGTCCCGCGCCGTCACCTGCCACAGCCCTGTGATCCCCGGCAGCGCGCTCAGCCGCCGCCGTTGCTGCGCCGTGTACAGCGCCACCTCGTTCGGCGCCTGCGGCCGCGGCCCCACCAGGCTCATCTCCCCCCGCAGCACGTTCACCAGCTGCGGCAGTTCGTCCAGCCCCGACCGCCGCAGCATCCGCCCCACCCGCGTCACCCGCGGGTCGTCCGGGATCTTGATCATGTACGGCCCGCCCAGGTTCTGCGCCGCCAGCGCCGCCAGCCGCTGCTCCGCGTCCACCGCCATCGTCCGGAACTTGTACATCGTGAACGGCCGCCCGTCCTGGCCCACCCGCCGCGCCCGGAAGAACACCGGCCCGGCCGAATCTGCCCGGATCAGCACCGCCAGCGCCGCCCAGATCGGCGCCGTCAGCCCCAGCCCCAGCGTCGCCAGGACGAAATCAAGCGCGCGTTTGCCCAGGTAGGCCGCGCGCGACCTCGCGTTCCGACTCGGCATTGCCGGCATGCTCCTCCACGAACCGCAGCAGCCGCTGCGAGAAAACCGCCACGTCATACCGCGCCGCGTGCGCCCGCAGCGCCGCCGCGGCATAGGCCCCCGGGTCGAAGGCCGCCAGCGCCGCCGCCAGGCTCGCCGCCGTCGGCTCCGCGAAGAACGCCCCCGTATGCCCCGCCACCACCGTCTCCAGCGCCCCGCCCGCCCCGTAGGCGATCACCGGCGTCCCGCACGCCATTGCCTCCAGCGGCGTCAGCCCGAAGTCCTCCTCGCCGGGGAAGATCAGCGCCCGCGCCCCCGCCAGCAGGTCCGGCACCGCCGCCCGCGCCACGCGCCCCGCGAACCGCACCGTCGGCCCCGCCAGCGCCGCCAGCCGCGCCCGGTCCGGCCCGTCCCCCACGACCAGCAGCGGCACGCCCAGCTGCGTTCGCCGCCGCGATCGCCAGGTCCACCCGCTTGTACCCCACCAGCCGCGACAGCACCAGGTACGGCGCGTCCGGGCCCGGTGCGGCCGCGCGCAGGGGGAACTCCGCCAGCCGGATCGGCGGCGGGATCACCGTGGCCGGGCGCCCGTAGCAGCGCTCGATCCGCGCCGCGACCACCCGCGAGATCGCGATGAAGTGGTCCACCCGCCGCGCGGCGCGGTAGTCGAGGCGCCGCAGGCCCGGCCGGGCCAGCCGCGTGAGCAGCTGGGTCGCCCGCCCGTAGCTCCCCAGGTAGTGATGGTCGGGCCACAGGAAGTGCGTCGGGCTGTAACAGTAGCAGATGTGGCAGGCCCCGCGCGGTGCGCGCACGCACTTCGCGAACGACGAGGCGCTGCTGATCACCACGTCGTACCCCGCCAGGTCGAAGCCCGCGAAGGCCGCCGGGTAGAGCGGCAGCAGCGCCTTGGCGAGCCGCTTCTCTCGCGTCACGTGCTGCAGGAACGACGTGCGCACCATCCGCCCGCCCGAATGCCTCCGACATGGCTGGCGCGATCGTAGATCGAGGTGTACAGCGGCGCCCCCGGGAACATCCCCAGCAACACCTCGACGACGTTCTCCGCCCCGCCCTGCTCGAAGCAGTAGTCGTGCACCAGCGCCACGTTCATCGTGCCGCCTCCTCGCGCCGCCCGGCCCGCGACCGTCGCCGCCATCTCTACGGGCCCGGGGGTCCGCGCCGTGCCGAGCAAGTCGGCGTAGAAGCCCTGCAGGCGCGCGACCTGTCGGTCCACTGCTGAATCCCGCTCGCCACGCGGGGCGCGCGGCGGCGCCCATCGCCGCCCGCCGGGCCGGTTGCCCAGACAGCACCTTCTCGGCTGCGGCCGCCAGGGCCGCGGGATCCGGGGGGGCACCAGCAGCCCGTCGCGGCCCGGCCGGATGACGTCCGTGGGGCCGCCGAGGCACGTGGCCACGACCGGCGTGCCCGCCGCCATCGCTTCGATCATCACGATGCCGAACGGCTCGGCCCACGACGGCAGTAGCAACAGGTCCAGTGCGGCCATCACCGCCGGGATGTCCGCCCGCTCGCCCGTGAAGATCACGCGATTGGCCACGCCGAGCCGCGCGGCCAGGGCTTCGAGGTCCCGCCGGTAGCGTCCGTATCATAGCGCGCGCCCGGGTGCGTGAACTTCGCTTCGCCCACGATGAGCAGCCGCGCGTCCGGGTGCCGCGGCAGCAGCAAGGCCAGCGCGCGGATCGCGTCGTCCTGCCCCTTCCAGGGCGTCAGCTGGCCGACGACCCCCAGCAGCGGCCCGGCCCCGGTAATCCCCAGTCCGGCGCGAAGGGCCGCGGCGCCGGACGCCGTGGCCTGCGACGCGAACTGCCCGGGGTCCACGCCGTCGTGCAGCACGGCGTAGCGCGCGCCGCCTGGCGCCCGCACGCGGAACGCGGCCAGCGCATGACGCGAGACACCCAGGACGAGGGCCGCCCGCGCATGCAGCGCCAGGCGCACGACGCGGCTGGCTGGCCCGGCCGGCAGGTAGTCGCGCACGTGACCACGAGCGGCACGCCAGCCCGACGAGGGCGCTCGCGGCGAGCAGGCCGCCGCGATGGAATTGGCATGCACCAGGGCCGGCCGCACCGCCCGGACCGTTCGGCGCAGTTGCCGTGCGGCGGCTCCCGCGTCGCGGAGCGTCGCGGCCAGCTCCCGCGGCCGGCGTGCGAAACCGAACGCGTCCACCTCCCAGGCGGTCTGTGCAATCCCGTGCGCCGCGAGGCGGGCGGTCAGCGGGGCCGCTCGGTGCAGGCAACTCCCACCCGATAGCGTGCGGCGTCCACCCGCGCGAGCATCCCCAGCAGGCTGATCTCGCGCCGCTGACGTGGCCGTATGGTTGGCGAACAGCACGAGGGGTCGCCGTGCCGCGAGATCTCGTCGTAGAGCCCCGTCACCGCGCGCACATGCCGCTCCAGGCTGAAGTCGCGCTCGACGCGCGCCGGGCCCGCCGCGGCCAGTACGCTTCGGCGCGCCGCGTCGGCCAGCACTGCGACCGCGCCTCCGCCAGCGCGCCGGCTGCTGCGGGGGCACGAGCAGGTCGTCGGCTCCGGCCAGGATCTCCGGGATGCCCCCGGCGCGCGTGCCGATCACCGGCACGCCCAGCGCCTGCGCCTCGATCACCACGCGGCCGAACGGCTCTTCCCAGGAAGGCACCAGCAGCAGGTCCAGCCGCGACAGCACGGCCGCGATGTCGTCACGCTGCCCCAGGAACTGCACGTGGTCGGCCACGCCCAGGCCGGCCGCCAGCGCCCGCAGGTCCGCCGCGTAGCGCCGGGTGTCGTAGCGCGCGCTCGCATGAGTGAACTTCGCCTCGCCCGCGATAAGCAGTTGCGCCGCGGGCAAGGCGGCCAGGATCCGCGGCAGGGCTGCGATCGCGTCGGCCTGCCCCTTCCAGGGCGTCAGCTGCCCCACCACGCCGAGTAGCGGCCCGGCGTCCGGCGGCAGCGCCCCAAGTCCCGCCCAGTCCGGGCCGGCTGCCTGCCGGGCCTGGGCCCGCAGCGCGGCGCCGTCCACGCCGTTATAGACGACCCGCACCTTGCCCCGTAGCGCCGCATCGCCCCCGAGCGAGTTGGCCACGTACCCGGCGATCGCGACCAGCGCCGTCGCACGACGCAGCAGGCGAAACGTCGCCCGCGTGAGCAGGCCCGCCGGCAACACGTCGCGCACGTGGCACACCACCGGCAGACCGCCGCGCGACGCCGCTAGGCAGGCGATCAGCCCCGCCCGCACCGAGTTGGCGTGCAGCAGGGCCACGTCCGCCTCGCGCGCCACCTGGCGCAGGCGCCACGCGCTGGCGACAAGCCCGGCTGCATATTGCGCCAGGCGCACGGGCGACCGCGTGTACCCGAACGGCGGCACCGCCAGCAGCGCCACCGGCACCCCCAGCGCCTCCGCACGTCGCGCCAGCTCGCCCGGAGGGCAGATCAGCAGTGGCGCATAGCGACCCGCGGCATCGGCCTGCAGACCGCCGAGCAGGCCGAGCAGGCTGAGTTCCGCGCCGCTCACCTGCGCGGTGTGGTCGAAGAAGCCGATGCGGCGGCCGCCGCGCGCCTGCGGCTCAGTCATGCGCGGTCACCTCCCTGGCCGTCCGCGCGGCTCCCGCTTCCGTGGCCGGGCGTGCGAGCACCGCCTCGTACAGCGCCAGCCGCTGTGCGGCCACGCGCTCCCATGTGAACTCGGCCAGCGCCCGCGTCCGCGCCGCCGTCGCCAGCGCTGCCCGCCGGCCCGCATCGGCCAGCAGCGCCCCCAGCGCTACCTGCAACGCCCTGGCGTCTCCCTCGGGGACGACGACGCCCGTGTCGCCGATCACCTCGGGGATCGATCCGCAGCGCGACCCCACGACCGGCACCCCGCACAGGAACGCCTCGACCAGGATGCGCCCAAACTGCTCTTTCCAGCGCGCGGTCGTCAGCGACGGCACCACCAGGCAGTCCATCGCCCCCAGGTAGCGCGGCACTTCCAGGCGGTTGACGGCGCCCGTGCAAACCAGCCGCTCGCCGAGCCCCAGGCTCGCCGCCCGCGCCAGGATCTCCCGCCCGGTGCGGCCCGTCGCCCACCAGCAGCAGCTGGGCGGCAGGCAGCCCGGCGGCCGCCTCCAGCAGCACGCCCAGTCCCTTCTCCCAGTGCAGCCGGCCCAGGTACCCCAGCACGGGCCGGCCGGGCGCCAGGCCCAGCGCCGCGCGGGCCGCTTCCCGCTGCGCTTGCCGGCAGCGGCGCGAACACCGCCGGGTCGACCCCTAGCGGGATGCTCACGAGCGGGCCGCCGTACCCCTTGGCCCGCAGCACGGCCCCCGCCTCGGCGTTGCACACGTAGGCGCCCGCCGCGGCCCGGAAGGCCCATTGCTCGAACAGCCCGAAGGGCGGCGGATAGCGCTTGTGGATATTCTGCGCCGAATAGAACAGCATCCGGGCGTGCGGCGCGTGCCGCGCCCGCAGGGCCAGCGCCTGCCCCATTGCCAGGCTGAACGGCTCCTCGTAGAAGTCCAGGATGTCGGGCTGCACCTCGCGCAGCGCCCGCCCGAGCCCCGCCCGATACGCGAACAGGTTCGGCCGCGGCCGGCGCCAGTAGACGATCGGCGCCTGCCGGATCGTGTACCGCGGATCCTCCGTCTTCTCCTGCCGCACCTCCCGCGCCTCCTCGGGCCACCACGGCGGCGCGAGCACGTGCAGCTCCACGCCGGGCACCCGGCTCAGCTCCTCGGCCAGCCGGTGGTTCGAGCGCGTCACCAGCGAGTGGAAGCACAGCAGCACGCGCATTAGGCCTCTCTCCTCGCGACGCGCCGCCGCCCGCTCGCCTGGACCAGTTCGGCGTACAGCGCCTCGGTCTGCCGCACCATGCGCTCCACCGTGTACTCCGCGAAGCAGCGCGCCTGCCCGGCCGCCCCCATCCGCCGGGCGCGTTCCGGGTCGGACAGTAGCGCGCACACCGCCTCCGCCAGCGCGGTCGCGTGGGGTGCGATCAGCAGCCCAGTCACACCCGGCGCGACGATCTCGGCCGGGCCTCCCGCGTTGACGGCGATGACTGGCAAACCGGCCGCCATCGCCTCCAGGACGGCCAGGCCGAACGGCTCGGCTGGCGCGGGCAGCACGAAGACGTCGGCCATGGCCAGCAAGCGCCCGATGTCGGACCGCTGCCCGAGCAGGTGCACCTGGTCGCTGGCTCCGCATGCCACGATCTGCTGCTCCAATCGTCCGCGTAGGGCTCCAGATCCCGCCCAGACGAATTGGGCCGCCGGGAAGGCCCGCCGGATCTGCGGCAGAGCGTCCACGATCGTGGCGTGTCCCTTCTCCGCTTCCAGCCGGGCCACGGTCAGAATTACCGGCCCATCCGCCCCGATGCCTAGCTCCGCTCGCGCGGCCCGCCGCTCGTCGGGCGACAAGGGTGCGCAACGAAAGCCGGTGCCGTGGGCGATGAAGACCGCCATCGCTAGTAAAATAATATTTTCAATCTGAATCCCATGACAAACAAGAATAAGTTATGCCTGAGCCAATTCTATCCTTAAAATCTATCACCAAACACTTCGGAGGTGTGATTGCACTTGAAAAGGTCAGCCTTGATGTGGCTGAAAATGAAATTGTCGGACTGATGGGGCCTAATGGTGCCGGAAAAACAACCCTGCTTAATATCATCGCCGGTACTTTTCCTCCTGACTCGGGAACTATCCATTTCAGAGGTAAGGATATCTCCCGGTATCCGGCCAGCAAATCGTGCAAACTGGGCATAGGACGGACCTTTCAAATTCCCCAGCCCTTTGTTTCCCTTTCGGTAATGGACAACCTTCGAGTCGCAGCTGTTTTCGGACAGCACCGTATGGCAAAAGGTGTGACGGACTTTGATATGATCATTGAAATGACAGGGCTGGGGGACCGGAAAGATCAACCGGCCGGCGATCTGCCGATTCTCTCTTTAAAAAAACTGGAACTGGCCAGGGCGTTGGCCTGCCGTCCGCGGTTGATCCTTCTCGATGAAATAGCCGCCGGGTTAACCGATCCGGAAATTCCCGGGATTCTGGAAACCATCGCTGAAATACGGGCCATGGGTATCACTGTAATAATTGTAGAACACATCATGAAAGTCATGATGCAGGCAGTGGACCGTATCGTGGTATTGGATAAGGGCTCCACCCTGTGTTCGGGCACTGCCGGAGAAGTGGTTAATGACTGCAGGGTTGTTGAAGCCTATTTTGGTGCCTGAGCTGATCAAGGGCAATGATAAAAACTGTTTGCCTTGATTAATAAAAACTCTGTGCAGGGGAAATGAAAACTGATGGCTGGTAAATGATTAAATATGAGAGAAAACATCATACTTGAAATCGATAAAATAGACGTATTCCATGGGTCGTTTCAGGCCTTGTGGGATGTTTCTCTGAAGGTCGAAAAAGGAGAGATTGTGGCCCTTATCGGCGCAAACACTGCCGGTAAATCTACTCTTCTGGATACCATTTGCGGCCTGCTGCATCCGGCCAGAGGCACCATCTTATTTCATGGTCAGGACATCACCTGTACCGATACCTGTAAAATCGTGGATATGGGTATCACACAGATTCCCGAAGGGCGCAGCATCTTTCCGGAAATGACAGTAATGGACAATCTCATTATTGGGTCCTACACGCCCAGGGCCAGGGCACACCGGAAGGGAAATCTTAAAAAGGTGTTTGATCTTTTCCCAAGACTCGAGGAAAGAAAAAATCAGATTGCAAAGACACTCAGCGGCGGTGAGCAGCAGATGATGGTTATCGGCCGCAGCCTGATGTCCGAACCCGAGATGATGCTTATTGACGAAATGTCTCTCGGGCTGGCTCCTATCGTGGTGAACGAACTGTTCAATATTCTGAAAGAAATTCGGCAGACCGGTATTACAATCCTGTTTGTCGAACAAAATGTCAGAAAAAGCATTCAGGAGGCAGACCGTGCCTATCTGCTTGAAAATGGAAAGGTGGTTCTGTGCGGAGATTCCTGCGAGTTTCGGGAAGAGGATAAAGTAATAAAAGCCTATTTTGGTATTTAACCATAGAAAATTAAATGGATATTATTTCAGCGATAATAATGGGAGTTCTTCTGGGCGGGTTATACGCCTTGATCGCACTGGGTCTGTCAATGGTCTTCGGCGTTATGCGTTTGATCAACCTGGCCCATGGTGATCTGGTCATACTGGGAAGTTATTTATCATTCACATTGCTGACAAAATTCGGGATTGATCCCATTGTAAGCCTGCTGTTCACTGTTCCGGTTATGTTTGGCCTGGGATTTTTCATTCAAAAGGTTCTTCTGAGCAGGGCAGCCGCTATTTCTGATGAAGCTCCTTTAATAATCGCCTTCGGACTGGCCCTGATAATCCAGAATTCCATCCAGATTATCACGGATCCACAGTCCCGGGGTATTACAACTGCCTATTCAATGGCCAGTTTTTCATTGGGGGGCCTGCAATTCCCGGTTATTTATCTGATGAACTTCATGGCAGCCCTCATTATTATGGTAATCTTCAACTTCTTTCTGAAGAAAACCTATATGGGCAGGGCTATAACTGCAGCCTCTCAGAATAGAAAGGCTGCCCAGCTCATGGGGATCAATACAAAAAATATATACGGTTTTGCATTTGCAATCGCCATGATATCGGCTGCCATTGCCGGGGCTTTTCTTGGAATGACCTTCCCGTTCCGGCCTGCATCGGGGACTCAATTTCTTATAATAGCCTTTGGTGTGGTTATAATCGGGGGGCTGGGCAGCCTGTTTGGGACTTTTCTGGGAGGGGTAATACTTGGTCTGGTGCAGACCCTGTCCGGATATTTTTTTGGATCAGCGGCTCAGATGCTTTTTGTTTATATGGCTATTTTTCTGGTACTCGCCCTAAGACCCAGGGGTCTTTTCGGACGATAATGGATAAACCTGTGCTATGGCTAAATTAACATACGAACATTTAATCCTTGTTATCATTGTGGTGGTTCTGGCAATAATGCCGCTTATTGCGGCAGTTCCGCAGGCATGGATTCTATATGTTTTTATCTTCTGTGTATATCTGTCAATGTCCTGCATGTGGAATCTCATTGCCGGGTATTCCGGCCTGATCTCACTATGCCAGCCGGCATTTCTCGGTCTTGCCGGGTATACTCTGGCCCTGGGAACCTGGATTGGTGTCTCCTGGTGGGCAGGACTCATCGGCGGAGCCATTGTAGCAGGCATTTTTGCTGTCCTCGTCTCCTTTGCCGTGTTTCGCCTCAGCGGTGTGTATTTTGCTATTGGAACCCTGGTGGTTCCGGAGGCATTACGCAGCCTGTTCATCCTCTGGCGGCCTGTGGGCGGCCCCATGACAGGAGGGGGCGCCGGATACATGATTAAAAATATATCCGGCATCGGAATAAATGAAATATACTGGATGGCCCTCACAATAGCTGTTATTTCGATCGTCATATTCCGATTGATATTGAATTCGAATCTGGGACTTGGCCTGGCTGCTATCCGGGATAATCAGCAGACCGCAGCCAGCTGCGGCGTCAACACTTTCAAACTGAAACTATATGTATTTGTAACAGGTGCGGTCATCACGGGCCTTATCGGAGCAGTTTATTATATTTACCAGGGATTCATCGAACCCACCCGGACGTTCAACGTCAGCTGGTCAATGGCAATTTTGCTGGCCACTGTTATTGGAGGTATACGTACAAAGGGCGGAGCTATTCTGGGTTCCATGGTCTATGTGTTTCTCTACTTTGTCCTGGCCCGTTATGGCGGTTACAGTCTGCTGATCCAGGGTTTTATACTTATAATTATAATCCTGATTTCTCCAAAGGGGCTGCTTGGAATTTTAAATCGGTTTAAATTCTATCATGATTTTACTGCTTTTATTAACATGCGTGCGTTTGGAAAATAATACAGATTCAGAAAGGCTGCTTTGAAAAACAGGTAGACACGATTGAGGTACAGTGATTCAGCGTGTTGGATAATGGATATAACATCCGTGAATAGGATATCGAGATTAATCTCAATATAGGCATTAATAAGGCGATTTCACATTCCAATGATGTCTGTCAACGGAATCTGTGGATAATTACCCCTGCATCCTTTTATTATATTAATGGAGACAATAAATGCGAACAATTGATTTTCCAATAACTCTCCTGCTTCTGCAACTGCCAAAGCCTAATCCCCATTGATTATTACAAATCAACACACATAATACATAATGGACCCCATTACATGCCGGGGAAATCTGTCATATCATTATTAATAAAATACAATGTCATTAATTAAACAAAAGAATACGGACGACGACTCAAATCTGAATAAAAACTTTTTAAAAAGGAGTAAAAAAATGGCTAATTGTGCAGAGATGAAAGAAGGAGATATTTATGTATGTAATACATGCGGCCTGGAACTTCAGGTAACCCGGTCCTGCTCATGTACCGCAGGAGAGGAAGTATCATGTAATGTACCACTGCAGTGCTGCGGAAAGGATATGACAAAAAAATAAAATCCTGATTGTATAAAGGACAGGTTATTTAGTGACTGATCTTACTCTTGAAGAATATAAAATTTTATCCGAAGAAAAGAGAAACCGGATACTTTCCACGGATAGGAAAAAGATCTGCGGAATCAGGTCTTGCGAACAAAAAGAGGCTGAATTTATATGTTTAACAATTTTGCCTATGTCAGGCCGGAATCCTTAAAGAAAGCGTCCGAACAATCGGCAAAGAGCAATACATCGCTCCATGCCGGTGGTATAGACCTTCTATCCTGCCTGCGGGATAATGTTTTTTCGATAGACAGAGTTGTCAGTATGGCCCGATTAGAAAATCTGCGTGGAATAAAGGAGTCTTCCAGAGGGGGCATAGCCATAGGTGCACTCACAACCGTTGCCGAATTGGCAGAAAACCCGGCGATAAAAAAACGCTACAATGCACTCGTAAGGAGCGCATCGGAGGTTGCAAGTCCACAGCTTCGGAACCAGGGAACCATCTGTGGAAATATCTGTCAGAAACCAAGGTGCTGGTAATACAGGGGTGAGTTCCACTGCCTCCGGAAGGGCGGAAAAACATGTTATGCCGCAGGAGGTGAAAACCGGTATCACTGCATATTCGGAGGCGGCCCGTGTTATATTGTGCACCCATCAGACACAGCAGTTATAGATGCAAAGCCTATGACAATAAACCATTACAAGGTTCCTTTTCTAAGGGGTGTGATTGAAGAAGAACTGCTTGCCATGACAGAAATGTAAAAAATATACGGTTAATCATTCTGGTTGGAGATATATTAAGGTGATTTTTTACCCCGCCATCTCTGTTACTCCCGGGCGGAGGCAAGCAGGGAGGCTGCACCGCGGTCAACGAGCCATATCAACTCACCCCTGACCGGCCTGATCAGCTGGGCAGGCAACCTGCCAGGTATCCGGGGACCTTCCAGAACATCTCTGAGCACAGAGGCCTTTGATGATCCTGACACCAGAAAGGCTATAACCGTAGCTTGATTTATTGTATACGCGGTAAGAGAAACACGGTGATATTCTTCTCCCTGCACATGCAGGGAGCCTGTCATTTTATTACTTTCATGCAGGATTCCGGTTTCCGGAAAGAGAGATGCAGTATGGCCGTTTTCTCCCAGACCCAAAAGGATCAGGTCAAAAGCCGGAGATTTTCCTTTAAAATATTCTTGGAGAAGTTTTTCATATTCAGCAGCGCCTTTTTCGGGATTGTCCTCACACAGGATAGGATGGAGGTTTTCCCGCGGAACCGGAACATTGTCGAGAAGGGTGTCAAAGGCCATCCTGCAATTGCTTCGTTCGTCACATATGGAAACACACCGCTCATCACCCCAGAAAATATCGACCTTTTCCAGTTTATCTGATCCCGATATAGCGGGGAGGCCAGAATCTCATACATATGCTTCGGGGTGCTGCCGCCGGAAAGGGCAACTGTAAAGGCATTCTTTTTTTTGATGAACTTTTTCGCGCATTCTCTAAAAAGGTTGGCGGCCTCAATACTGAGTGACTCCCTGTCCTCAAAAACCTTTATCACGGTTTATATCTCCTCTTAAGACTAAAAAATTAACCGGGACTGTTTTATTAACCGTCCAATCAGAGATAAAAGCGGTGAAGGGGCTACACCTGCCCACAGGATAAATAAAAATATCAGGCCTGCACCCGCCTTTTCAAAGATTCCTGCAGGTGTCGTAACAGGTACCCAGGTTTCCGGTTTCATGTAAAGCGTAACCACCACCTTCATGTAAAGATATATGGAAAGTATGGACATGACGATAGCTGTAACGGCGATAGAAGTTTCGCCCGCCTGAAGGACTGATTTAAAAATGAGCACCTTCCCTATAAATCCCGCTGTCGGGGGAAGTCCTGCCAGGGACAGCAGGCAGAAAGTGAGAACCGCCGAAAACCACGGGTGTGAGTATCCCAGCCCCTCCCAGGCTTCGAGCTCATCTCGGTCTTCTTTTTCTCCCGAAAGGGAGGCAATGATCCCGAAGGCGCCCAGATCCATAGCCGCATATACCACCAGATAAAATGCCAGGGTAAAGGGGCCGCCATTCGTTTTCACTGCAAGAAGCGTCATGATCAGGAATCCCATCTGCGCCACGGACGAATAGGCCAGAAGGCGTTTTATCCTGAACTGGCTCAAGGCAGTGACAGTTCCGGCCACCAGGGTCAGAAACGCCATAAGCCACAGGACCGGCCTGAATACCGTCCAGAGAGGGGCATGCATGCCGAGGCAGAACCGGATGAAAAAGGCAAACACCGCGACCTTGCTGCCTGTGGCCAGAAAGGCGGTAACCGGGGCCGGGGCACCCTGGTATACATCGGGTGTCCACAAATGAAAGGGCACCATTGAGATTTTAAATCCTATTCCCACCAGGATAAGGGTGAGGGCCGCCATTATAAGCGGGATATCAATAGCTCCTGCGTGCAATGCCGGATCTATAAAGGGCGACAACGATCCTGTTCCAGCGTACCACAGGGCAATACCGAAAACCAGAAAGGCCCCTGCTACTGCGCCTGTGATCAGGTATTTTATGCCTGCTTCCCCCTTAAACTGGTCGTCTTTACTGATGGCAATGAGAATGTAGAGGGAGACGGTCAACAGCTCAAGCCCCAGGAAAAAAATCAGCCAGTTGGCTGCACCTGCGGTCAGGACCATGCCTAGAGTTGCAAAAAGGAGAATGCCGTAATAGGCATCGTTTTCAAATCCCCTGATCCTGGCGTATCGTGAGGAGAAGAGCACGCATATAAATGCAATGGCTATAATCAATATGGTAAAGATCCGGGTATAGCCGTCGTTTTTTAATACACCGGGCAGAAAATGGTTTGAAAAGGGAAGGAACAACAGAGTTATCAGGGTGCCGGCCAGAAAAATAAGGGTCAGAAAGAAAAGGGATGTACCTTTCCTTTGCTGCCCGAACGCTCCGATAGAAAAAATCAGAAGACCGCCAAAGGCCATTATGATTTCAGGAAGAATGACAATCCATTTATCTTGCATAATTACTCCTGATCCCTTTATGAAACACTTTTCATCAACAGTTTTACGGGACCTTCAAACATGTGGATGACCGGTTGGGGATGAAGCCCCATAAAAAGTACACCGATTGCCAGGACACCAAGAACAAGGACTTCTCCGGGTTTTACGTCATAGAGTAATGCAGTATCGCCCTTGAGTTCCCCGAAAAGGGAATCCCGGACCATCCTTAAAACATATATGACTCCGAAAAGAAGACCCGCGAAACCGATGGCCGCAAATACAGGATATACCCGGTATGTGCCTATAAGTATAAGAATTTCACCTACAAAATTATTCAACCCCGGTAATCCCAGGGATGCCATGGAGAAGAATAAAAAGAATGCACCGAATACCGGCATCTGTTTCCATAATCCGCCGAAGTCCCTGAATTCTCTTGAACCGATCCTCTCATTCAGCATCCCGGCCATGATGAACAGGGCAGAGGTGGAGATTCCGTGATTTATCACCTGCAGCAGAGAACCGCTCAAAGAGACTGCATTAAAGGCAGCAAGCCCTAGTACCAGAAGCCCCATATGGCCTACGCTGGAATAGGCGATCAGCCTTTTTATGTCTGTCTGTGACAGCGCAATCCATGAGGCATAAAACAAACCCGCAAGCCCCAGGATCATCAAAAGCGGGACAGACGCCTTAAATGCCAGGGGAAAGAGGGGTATTGCGAAGCGAATAACACCATATACACCGGTCTTGAGAAGAAGACCTGCCAGTATTACGCTTCCTGCTGTGGGTGCCTGGGTGTGGGTGTCCGGAAGCCAGGTATGAAGTGGAACCAGCGGGATCTTGATGACAAAGGCAAGCATGAATGCTGAAAAAAGCCATCCCTGCGCACCAGGCGAAAGAGATGTCTTCATCAGGGAAGACAGCGCAAATGTGTATACTCCTGTCTGGCTTCCATGGATGACATAAAGGCCGATAATTGCGATCAGCATGAAGAGACTGCCGGTCATGGTGAAAATTATAAATTTCATGCTGGTTCGCATGCGTTCTTCATGGCCCCAGATGCCCACCAGGAAGAACATGGGGATGATCTGAATTTCCCAGAAAAAATAGAAAAGAAAAAGGTCCGTGGCCAGGAAGATGCCCTGTATCCCTGTAATGATCAAAAGCAGAAAGAAGTAATAACTGCGCTCTTTTTCCCTGATCTGTCTCCAGGAAACAAGTGTGGAAAGCACACCTAAAAAGCTGGTGAGCAGGAGCAGTATAAGGCTTAATCCGTCCAGCGAAAGGGTATAACGTATTCCCAGAGACGGAATCCATGCGTAATCCTCCACCCTGAGCCACTCCCCTGAAGTATTTCCGGGGATGGAAAACAGAAGAAAGCATACAAGTACCAGGTCTAAAAGGGTAACGGCCAGACTCGTCTTTCTGTACAATCCGGAATTATCGGGAAGGATCAGGATGAGCAGGCCCCCCAGGAACGGCAGAAAAACTATGGCACTTAATAGCGGGAATGTGTTCATTGTTCCGTTTCCTTTACCAGAGTGTTACCCGGCCCGCGAAGAGAGCCAGCAATACAATAAGCCCGATCATAAAGGCCTTGAGATATGTGGATAACCTGCCTGTTGTCAGGAGTCTCATCATTACGCTCAATGAATTGAATCCTATTCCTATGCCTTCGAGATTTTTATCCAGCAGCCTTTCGTCTATCCGGTGCCAGATCACAGCGGCTGCCCACTGGTATGGCCGGACCACCATATTCCGGTACAGGGCATCAAGATAAAATGCCGAGAAAAGGACGGGATGGTTTCCGGGTTCCGGAAGCTTTTGAGGCCTGCGATAAATAAACCAGGCCAGAAAAATGCCCAGGAGAGAAAGGGATGCGCTTAGGATTGCCATCCCCAGAAACAGGCTGTTACTGGCATCCATATCCACCACTGCGCCTGGAACATTTGCAAGAAAGTGCCCCAGCCATCGTTTCCCGATACCGAAGGGAAGGTTTAAAAGACCGTCGGAAACTGCCAGCAGGGCCAGCGGAATTAAAATAACTGTCATAAAACCTGGGATATGTTGAATCTCGGAAGCCTGTCTGCCGCCCTTCCGGTTCGGAAAGGCGACAAAAAACATCCTGAAGGTATAGAGTGCAGTTAAAAAAGCAGCACTCATACCGAGCGCCCAGAATATCCTGTAGCTGATTCCCGGGTGAATGAAGGTTGACAACAGTATCCTGTCCTTGCTGAAATATCCGCCCAGGGTCGGAAATGCACCCAGGCAGAGAGAACCTGCAAGCATTAACCAGTAAACGCCCGGGATATGTTTGTGAAGGTTCCCCATCTTAAAGATGTCATGCTCCTCCGAGAGTGCCTGTATCACGCATCCCGCACCCAGAAAGAGAAGCGCCTTGAAAAAGGCGTGGGAGAGAAGATGAAACATACCCCCTACAATATCGCCCGCTCCCACCGCAAGGATCATGTATCCAACCTGACTCATGGTGGAGTAGGCCAGTATCCGCTTTATGTCCCGCTGGGCAAGGGCTGCCAGAGATGAATAGAAGGCCGTGACCGATCCGACGCAGGCAATGACCATCATCCCGGTGGGCGACTGGCTGACCACGGGAAAAAGCCGCATAAGCAGGTATACGCCAGCCGTGACCATGGTGGCGGCATGGATCAGGGCGGAAACGGGCGTAGGCCCTGCCATGGCATCGGGAAGCCATGTAGTCAGCGGTAATTGCGCGGACTTCCCCATGGCTGCAAAAAGAATAAGCAGGGTCAAAAGAGTTGCCGATCCAGTGCTCAGTGATGCGGCCTGCGGATTGATAGCACTTATGGAAAAGCTCCCGAACCAGGTAAAGAAAAGTGCCACAGCAATGCCAAAGCCTATGTCCCCCAGGCGGGTCATGACAAAGGCCTTCTTTCCTGCATCGGCCTTTGCCGGATCAGTGTACCAGAAACCTATAAGGGCATAGGAACAGAAACCCACACCCTCCCATCCCAGGTACACGAAGATTAGACTGTCAGCCAGCGCGATAACAAGCATGGAAAATGTAAACAGGTTCAGGTAGCAGAAGTATCTGACAAAATCCCTGTCCTCCCGCATGAAGGAGACCGAGTAGAGATGAATAATGCCGGACACGAAGGTGACCATCAGTATCATAACAGCGGCGAGGGCATCATAGTGGATATCCATGGCTACAGAAAGGTCACCGGCGCTGAACCATTTAAACAGAACAAAATTGCTGGTTGCTCCGCCGGTCAGGATGATGGCGGTCACCGCCATGATAAGACTGCACAGAATCGCAGCACAGGCAATGATCTCGACAACCTTTCTGTGCATGTAGCGGCCCAGGATTGCATTTATGGCACCACCTGCAAACGGGAACAGCAATATGAGAAATATGATTGGTTTCAATGTTTTTCCCCGGTTTTATATAACATTTCATATGCCCGATACATATCAGATTACCCCTTCAGAAGATTGTATTTATCAGCACTGGTTTCGCCGGTTCGCCGGTGTACATGAACTATCAGGGCGAGACCAACACCCACCTCTGCCGCGGCAACGGCCATGATGAACAGTACAAAGGCCTGGCCGGAAAGGTTTCCCCATTTAAGGGATGCCCCGACAAAGGCAATACCTGATGCATTCAGCATGATCTCTATACCGATAAGGATCATAATCAGATTACGACGCACCAGCGTGCAGACCGCCCCTAGGAAGAACAGTACTATTGCCAGAATTATGACATGGCCGTATGGGATCATAATTGTCCCTCCTGTCCGGATCCTGTAATTTTTTTTCGGTTTCCGGATTCTTTGGCAAGATAAAGTGCCCCTGCCAGTGCCACAAAAAGAAGAAAGGAAACAACCTCCACAGAAAGCCAGAATTCACTAAATACTATCTTTCCCAGTGACCGGGGGGTAGCCATTGCCGGTTTCAGATGATAGCCATGATCCGGTCCGGTAAACAGGAGCAGGATCATAAAAATACCGGAAATGCCTCCCATGAAAATGGCCTGAAACCATGAACCGACGGATGAATGTCCGCTTTTCCCCCCCCCCTTTTTTTTGCCCTGAGGGTCATCACTATAAAAAGAAACATCACCATGATGGCCCCCGCATAAATAATAACCTCGAGGGCTGCAAGGAAGGGCGCCCCCAGGAGAAAATAGATCATGGCGCTCCCCAGGAATGAAAAAATCAGATATATAACCGTATGAACCGGATCCCTGCGGGTGATTGCCATTAATGTGGAACAGGTTACAAATATTCCGAGCAGATAAAATAAGATGCTGTAAAGGTTCATTTTTTCTCCCTCAGGGCAGGTTACTTTTTACATTTACAGGTTTATCTTCATTTATATGTGACCCCTTCGCCCCGGACATCAGCACACCTGCGTAGCGGTAAAAGTTGTATTCGGAATTCTTGCCTCCATGGTCCACAAGCAGATCCTCCTTTTCCGCGAGAAGATTGATGATTTTCCTGTCACAGAACTCGTAATAGGGTGTCAGCTGAATCGCCAGGGTGGGGCAGGCCTCTTCGCACAGTCCACAATAGATGCACCTTGCAAAATTAATGCGGAACCATCGCGCGTAGCGCCTGCCGTCCCCATTTTCGTCTCCCTCCATTGAAATACAGCTTACCGGGCAGGCCGCGGAACACAGATAACAGGCGACACATCGCTCTTTGCCGTCCGGGTCGCGTGTGAGAATGATCCGGGCCCTTGTGCGCGGCGGAAGGGAACGTTTTTCTTCAGGGTATTCTATGGTTATATTTTTGCGAAAGAAGTGCTGCAGGGTTACCTTTAATCCCCGGAACAGCTCAATGAATATACCTGATGTCTTTTGAATATAATTATCTTTCGCATCCTTTTTCATTTCTATCCTCCCATTGCCAGGATCACGGCGCCGGTAACAAGTATGTTAAGCAGTGCAAGCGGAACAAGGACCTTCCAGCCCAGGTGCATCAGCTGATCGTAGCGAAGCCTTGGAAAAGTTGCCCTGAACCAGATAAGCACAAATACAGTTATGCTTGTTTTTATCAGGAACCATACCAGCGGAGGCAGAAACGGTCCTCTCCACCCCCCCAGAAAAAAGACCGCGATAAGGGCACCCATGACCACCATTGTAACGTACTCGCCCAAAAAATAGAGCCCGAATCTCATTCCGCTGTATTCCGTATGATAGCCTGCCACCAGTTCGTTTTCCGCCTCGGGCAGATCAAAGGGAATCCTTTTGGCCTCTGCCACGGCGCTTATAAAGAAGATGAGAAATGCCACAGGCTGCACCAGTATAAATGGATATCCTGACTGTGCCTGTATTATATCCGTGAGGCTGAAGGAACCGGCAAGCATCACCACTGATACGAGAGACAGGCCGAGAGCAAGTTCATAGCTTATCATCTGGGCTGCGGATCTGACCCCGCCCAGGAGGCTGAACTTTGAATTGGACGCCCATCCGCCCAGAACCACGCCATAGACGCTAAGGGAAGAAAGAGCCAGTACAAAGAGGATTCCCACGTTCAGATCACTTACGACCATGGGTATCCTGTGCCCCATAAAGGATATACTGTCGGCAAAGGGCACCACTGCAAAAATAAGGAGTGCGGTTGCCGCCACCACGGAAGGTGCAAACATGAATACCAGCCTGTCGGCTCCGGCGGGTACAGTGTCCTCCTTGGTAAGGAGCTTGACTATGTCCGCAAGGGGCTGAAACAGACCCAGGGGGCCGGCCCTGTTCGGGCCTGGCCTGAGTTGAAACCAGCCCAGGAACCTTCTTTCAAAATAGGTAAGCCACCCGGCGCCCAGTAAAAGTGCAACGAGTACAATGACCAGTTTTATCAACAGGATGACTATTCCAAGCAAAAAGGACACTTTAATTCCTCATTATTTATGAATCTGTTTATCATCAATCCGGGCAGGAGTTTCCTCAAATATCTGCCAGGGGACTGTACGGTGCCTTGGAACAATAATCACTCCGGGCACCATGGATGAAGACAGTTTCAGTTCAAGGGAAAGACTGTTTTCCCCGATATCAATGATTGCTATTTCTCCTTCGGAAAGACCAAGACGTTCTGCGTCCTCCGGATGCATCAGGAGGCACGGTGCATCTTCTGCCTTCATTGTAAAGCGGGAGTAACAGGAAAGCTCCTCCGTGCCGAAGGTCAGTTCCACAGGATGGATTATAATCTTTTTCTCTTCCTGCTTTACAGATACAGGGTTGCTGTTGAATCCCCCGGTTTCCTCTCCGGTGTAAAAAATCCGCTCCCCCGGTTTAAATGTCCTTAGATTATCCATGACCTCTTTTACCAGTTGATTATGATCATCCCCGGAGACCGCGGCATAGAGTTCTGCGACCAGTTCATGCGCAGGCCCTGGATCTGCTCCAGGTATATGGCTGTTGAACGTTCTTGGAGGATGATTCCCTCCGCTCAATTGAGCAACAGGTATGCCGCCCTGGTGCAGGGGAGAAACCTTCCGGATCCTTTCCCTCCTGGTTAACCATGGTTACAGGACTCTTTTCAAAAAGCGTTGTCGTGGGAAATACTGCATCCGCTTTTTTTACTGATATTGAGGGAAGATAATCCATAACTACCAGATATTCCAGTTTTTCCAGGGCCTTTTCCAGCCTGATACGATCCGGATAAAGTGCAAAGGGGTCCTGTTCCACAAGCACCAGGGCCTTTATTTCCCCTGATTCTATTGTCTCGATCACTGACAGCTCTCTTTTTTCAGGAGACATGAGTGCAGCGCCAAAGGCATTGGGACCGGTCAGCACGTTAAAAAGACGAGCCCCGGGGATATGTTCAAAAAGGAGGCGGGCGAGGTCTGCTGCCAGTGCCACACTGTTTTCTTCGATAATGTCAGTGCCGCAGACTATGAACGGTCTTTTACTTGCCCCCAGTCTGGCGGCAAGTTTTCTGATCTCTTTTTCCCTGTTTTGATCATATTCAAACGTTTCCGGAAGAGATTCATAAAACTTATCTGTGTCTTTTTTTGATTTTTCTCCATATTTTTCCCTGAGCGCCTCCCGGACCAGGAAGCCTGCAAAGTTTTCGATATGGGAGACCTTCATGGGGAAGCGGCAAAAATCAAAGGGCAGGTTTACAGGTCTTGGATCCGCAACAACTATTTCCGCACCTTTGCGCGATGCCTGACGCATGGCTAAAGCCAGCATGGGGGCCTCGTTTACAGGATCAACCCCGAAAGACAGTATAAAATCCGAACCCTCTATTTCGGAAAGTGATGCGGCTATATTTTTGTTTAGCCCCCTGACTGCTCTTACTGTTTTCTCCTCTTCGTCCCGGTTTATAAAAAACCTCGAATCATGCCATTTGAGAAGTCTGCCTGCCCTTCCGAGTATATCCTGGGTTTCAAGACTGCAACGGGCAGATCCCAGAAGGAGGACTGCGCCTGCTCCATTTTTGTCTGTAATTTCCTTTAATTTTGATGAAACAGTATTCATGGCCTGTTCCCAACCGACCTCTTTTTCATTCACACGCGGCATTCGAAGGCGGTCGGGATGGTTGCTGAAATCAAAACCGAACCTTCCCCTGTCGCAGATGAAATATCCGTTTACTTCTTTGTCCGGGCGGGATTCCTGTCGTACTATTTCGCGGTATCTTACACTCCCGGTTGTGCTGCATCCCAGGGAGCAGTGAATGCAGACTGAAGGCCCTCGCACAAAATTCCAGCGCCTTCCTTTGAAACGGGCAGGTTTGTCCGTGTAGACCCCGGTCGGGCATATATCTATAAGGTTGCCGGAAAAAGGGCTTTCCAGTGTCCCATTCTCGAACCTGCCGAAGTAAGTATGACTGGCAATCTGCATGGCCCCAAGATCCCAGTAACCTGCAAACTCCTGATAAAAACGCCTGCATCTCCAGCAATGGATGCACCTGTTCATTTCATGCTGGACAAAGGGGCCCAGATCCTGGTCAATGTATGTTCTTTTCTTTCCGGGGTAACGCCTTATTCCATGGCCTCCCGATACAGTCTCGTCCTGCAGGAGACACTGGCCTCCCTCGTCACATACAGGGCAGTCATGGGGATGATTCTGCATAAGGCATTCAATGATCCATGACCTGAAGGCCATAGCTTCGGGATCATTTGTTGAAACCACCATACCGTCCTCGGCGTCCACCATGCAGCTCATTTCGATACCTTTTACCGGGCCTTCCCTGAACATCACCGCGCACATGCGGCACGCGCCAACGGATCCCAGCGCTTCATGGTAACAGAAACGGGGAATCATGATCCCAAGCTTTTCCGCAGCCTCGATCACCTTTGTTCCGGCTGGCACCAGTATTTTCCGGTCGTCTATGATCAGTTCAGGCATCTATTATCACACCCCCGTTTCCCGGCCTTCGAGGCCTGACGAAAAAGGACATTTTTTCTGGCTGATATGTTCATGGATTTCATCAATGAAATGATCCAGCAGACCTGTAAGAGAAGCAGCCGCCCCGGGCGCAAAGGCGCAGTAGGAATGATTCATGTTGTTTGCCATTTCCCGGAGCATGGGTATAAAGCTTTCCTTCCCCTCCCCATTTTCAATCTGCCTCATCAGTTCTTTTACAAAGGGAAGCCCTTCCCTGCAGGGAGTGCAGAAACCGCATGATTCCCTTGCAAAGAATTCCATAAGGTTGAGGGTAGCGCCCACCAGACAGGTTTCCTTTCCGAACACTACTATTGCGGCGGTGCCCAGGCGGTTTCCTGCTGCCTTCAGTGCGTCAAAATCCATTTCAATATCATAGAATTTTTCAGGCAGAAACGGGGTGGATGCTCCACCGGGCAGGCAGGCCTTGAATTCCGTATTTCCAGACATTCCTCCTGCAGGGCCGTTTATAATCTCGGAAAGAGGAGTCCCGATGGGCAGTTCATAACAGCCCGGCTGTCTGACCATTCCCGAAATACAGAAGAGTTTTGTTCCTGCACCCTTTTCCGTCCTCGCAAGGCTCCTGAACCATTCCGGCCCGTTTCTCAAAATTCCCGGGACACAGGCAAGGGTTTCCACATTGTTGACCACCGTGGGTTTCTCCCACAGCCCCTTATCCGTCATGTGTGCCCCGCCCTTGATAGGGTGAGCGCGGTTTCCCTGGATAGCATTGATCTGGGCTGAGGCCTCCCCGCATATATACCTGCCTGCACTCCTGTGAAGATTAATATCAAAGGAAAAATTGGTACCCAGTATATTCTCTCCCAGGTATCCGGCTTCTCTCGCCGCCTGAATTGCCCGTTCCATGATCTCGGCAACTATTTCATAGGAAGGTCTTACAAAAATGAAGCCCCTTGATGCGGAAATTGCAAACCCCGCAAGAATCATCCCTTCTATTATAATATGAGGATTTGAGGCGGCCAGAACCCTGTCCTTGAAGGTACCTGGCTCCATCTCATCCGTATTGGCCAGTATGTATCTCGGAAAGGGCGCACCCTCCCTCACACCTGACCATTTTCTGCCCGTGGGATATCCTGCACCGCCTCTTCCCATCAGTCCCGAATCCTTGATCTTCTGTATCACCTCGGATGGTGTTCCGTTGTGAAGAACAAGGTCCAGGGCACTGTATCCTTCATTTTGGCGGTATTCGTCGAGGTTCAGCGAACGGTCGGGTTTTTTATTAAGAAATAATACCTGCTCAGTCATAAAGTTTACCTGTCCGGGACCAGTTTCCCGTGGTCCTTTCTCAATTTATCAAGTATCCTGTTTATTTTTTCCGGGTCGAGATGTCCATAGGCAATCCCGTTAATAAGTATGGCCGGTGCCTGATCACAAAACCCTATACAGCACGCGGGTAAAACAGTGAACAAGCCGTCTTTGGTTGTTTCCCCCACTTTTACTCCAAGTGTGCGGCACAGGCAGTCAATAACCTTTTCTTCTCCGAACATCCAGCATACGGTGCCGTCACAGGCGTGTATTACATATTTCCCTACCGGCTCCCGGTAGATGAAATCGTAAAATGTGGCAAGTTCCTCAACTTCCAGTTCGGTCATACCAAGCAGATCCGCGGCCTCTGAAACAGCCGCATCGTTAAAATATCCATAATGCCTCTGGAGTGTATACATGACATCCACGATCCGCTCACGGGGGTGTTCACTGGTGTTGATCTGTTTTAGAAGACGATGTCTGATTTCTTTGGGTATCATGACTAATCCTTTGTATACGACTTTGTTTTTTCTCCATGCCCTTAGCGCTATGCCCTCTGCGCCCTCACCTGTCAGTATCCGGCATCACGTAATCCACAGAACCTATAATGGCGATGAAATCAGCAATACTGTATCCTACCGCCATAAGGGGCATAGCCTGAAGATGCGCAAAATCGGGTGTCCTGATCCTCATGCGGTAGGCCATGTTCCCGCCATCGCTTACGACATAGTACCCCTGTTCCCCGCGGACCCCTTCGGTTGTCAGATAGGCCTCACCCTTCGGCATCTTGGGTCCCCGGGTGACATTGATAAAGTGGTGTATCAGGGTCTCTATGTTCTTTAAGGTTTCATCCTTGGGGGGGATAACATACCGGTAGTCATCGGTCACATACCGGCCATCAGGCATGCCTGCTGCTGCCTGCTCTATTATCCTCAGGCTCTGGCGCATCTCTTCGATGCGGACCAGGTATCTGGCATAGGAGTCCCCCTCACTGAAACAGGGGATATCAAAATCGAAATTTTCATAGCCTGAATAGGGCATTTCTTTTCTTGCATCCCATTCAAGTCCGCTTGCCCTTAAAAGCGGCCCGGTAATCCCCCACTCGATTGCATCCTCCAGGGAAAGGCAGCCAATATCCTTTGTACGTCCCATAAAAATCGGATTGCGGGTAAGGAGTTTTTCATATGTCTTAATGCGGTCGGGAAAATACACCGTAAACCGGTCCACCATTTCCTTCCAGCCCTCCGGCAGGTCGTCTGCCAGGCCTCCGGGCCTGAGCCAGGCAGGATGAAGCCTTGCGCCCGTGATAGACTCGATTATGTCCATTATCATCTCCCGGTCGCTGACAGTATAAAACACCGGGCTCATTGCGCCCGTATCGTGGGCCAGGGTTCCAAGCCACATCAGATGATTGGAAATCCTGAAAAATTCAGCCAGCATCACCCTTACATACTGCGCCCTTTCGGGTACGCGGATTCCTGCCAGGGTCTCCAGTGACAGCACGTAGGACAGGTTGTTGGTCACCCCGCCGAGATAATCCACCCGGTCGGTGTAGGGCATGAACTGTATCCAGGACTGGCGCTCACCGATTTTTTCCACGCCACGATGATGGTAGCCGATATCCATGTCCAGTTTAAGAATTTCTTCATCTCTGGCAAGCAGTATAAAACGCATAAGCCCATGGGTACTCAAATGATGGGGGCCAATGTTTAAAAGGTACTCTTCATCACTTTCGGGAGTAAAATACCGGGATGCATCCTGAGGTTGAAGCCTTTCGGCATCGGGTCGTGTAAAGGGGGGCATTTCAGTTGCCCTGCCCTTAAAATCTTTTCGCAGCGGGTGGCCTTCCCATTCCGGGGGCATGAGTATCCTTTTTAGATCGGGATGTCCGTTAAAACCTATCCCGAACATGTCAAAGACTTCGCGTTCATACCAGCCTGCGCCGGGCCAGATGCCGGTGATGCTGTCTGTGGAAGGTGAATCTCCTTCCAGATCGACCTTGATGCGGACACGGTTTTTGGATTCATAGGATAAAAGATGGTATACCATGGTGTAATCGGGATATTCCTCACGGTCACGCCTTGCGGATTCATCAACTGCCGTGATGTCGTCCAGCCGGCGAAAGTTAAAATCCTTCTTTAAAACGGCCAGAACATCCTTGAATATTTTTCTGTCAGCATGAAATGTAAGCATGTCGCTGGTCTCAGGCACCTGATCCAGGGCATCGCCGAATTGCTTTTTCAGGGCACCGGCCATATCCCTGTCAGTGTCCTTTATTTCTATATGATGGGGAGGAGGTGTCCACATGAGATTACTGCGGCTCTCAAAAAATAAAGGTGGGGTAACTGCGGAACCCCTGACAGGAATACCGTTATATCCCGTACCCCGCGGGTCCCTGGTTTTGCTGAAACCGTCTACGAGAACGGGTGTGTGTGTTCCCTGTGTGCCTCCCCGCATGTTGAAAATGGATCGGACGGGTCTTTCGGATTTAATCTTTTCCTGGAGAAGCATCAGCCCCTGAAGCACTGCTTCGGGTCTTGGCGGGCATCCGGGGATATATACGTCCACGGGCAGTATCTGATCGATGCCCTGCACCACGCTGTAAACATCATACATTCCGCCGCAGTTTGAGCAGGAGCCCATGGATATGACCCACTTTGGCTCGGGCATCTGTTCGTAAAGCCGTACAATTACCGGTGCAATTTTTTTGAATATGGTCCCGGAGGTAATGAGAAGATCGGATTCTCTGGGTGTTCCCCTGAGTATTTCCGCACCGAACCTGGAGATATCATAGCGGGAGGTATAAGTTACCATCTGCTCAATAAAGCAGCAGGACAGACCAAAAAACATGGGCCACAGGCTGTATTTACGGGCCATGTTTATGACGTCATCGATCCGTGCGATAACAGGGTTTTCGTTAATTCGGGAATCTGTCATTTTGTTCTTTTCCAATCCAGTGCACCATATTTCCAGACATAAAAAAGACTTAATAGAAGCACAAGGATGAATACAGTTATTCTCAGATAGCCGGTCCATCCCAGTTCCTTGAATGCTACTGCCCAGGCAAAAATAAATACCGTCTCCACATCGAAGATTACAAAGAACACGGCAACAAGATAAAAGGGGATCGATAAGCGAAAACGTGCAGGGCCCGAGGGTATGATTCCGCACTCGTAGGGAAGGCTTTTCTCTTTTCCAGGCTTTTTCTCTCCGAGAAAAAAGATGAGAAAGAGAAGAGCCATGATCGCTGCCAGGACTACTCCGATGTAAAGAAGCAGGCTCAGCCCGCCCGGTGTCCAGGGAGAAAAGGCATTAGACAGGGAAATCGGCTCCATTTATCCTCCTTTTTCTTAAGTGTGATAGAAGCATGATAGAGGTATCGTTGATAATATTAAATGGGGTGAATAATGTATTCCTGTTCTTTGACGACGTTAGTGTGTTTTTTTTTCGAAAAAATTTTCAATACCCTTAAAGCAGAAGCAAAATAAGGGATTGAACCTATTTATAAAGAGGGCAGATACAGTCTAAACTGTTAAATACAGGATGTTTTTTCTTACATTATTGAAGTAAATCTCAATTTTATTGATTCAAAAGCCTTTTCGAGGGGAGATAATATGAAAAAATACTTTTTTGGTATTGTGACAGTTATTGTGCTGATTATAATTGAGCAGGGGCAGAAGGAGCCACGTTAATGACTACTCCTTATCCGTCAATAAAGGATTATGCCTATATCAGTGATTGTCACTCTTCGGCACTTGTATCGCGTTCCTGTTCCGTTGACTGGTGCTGCATGCCCAGGATGGACTCCTCAAGCTGTTTTGGACGCCTCCTGGACTGGGAAAAAGGCGGATACTGCCAGATTGTACCTGAAAACACAGTTGAGTGCTCCAGGAGATATATGCCCGGATGTCTTATCCTTGAGACGACCTTCAGGTCATCTGAGGGCAAGGCTTGCATAATAGACTGTTTTACCATGCGTGAAGGTGGTGAATATCATCCACACAGACAGATTCTTCGCATAGTAGAGGGAATTGAAGGTAAGATGAATCTGGGAGTAAAGATTGTCCCGAGATTCGATTTTGGTGATGTTCGTCCCTGGATCAAGCCTTACGGTGGCGATTACTATATTGCGCTGGGCGGAAGCAACGGCCTTCTAATATCCGGGGACATACCTCTTGAACCGAGCCGGAAGCATGATCTTAAAGGCACTATTTCCGTCCGAAAGGAACAGCGTTACAGACTTTCCCTCCTTTTCAGAGACCCGGCGGAACTGGATAAGGGTAGTGTGGATGTTCCTGACATTGAAGAACTTGACCGACGTCTTGATGAGACAGTTACGTGGTGGAGAAGATGGTCATCTAAAAGCAGTGTCTCCGGGGAGTATAAGGAAGAAGCAATACGGTCCGCAATAGTGCTCAAGGGTTTGACCAATGCGCCGACAGGGGCCATTGCCGCAGCCCCCACAACTTCACTCCCCGAGGCCATGGGCGGAAACAGAAACTGGGACTACAGGTTCAGCTGGATCCGGGATTCAGTCTTTGCTGTCCGGTCCCTGGCGCAGGTGGGTCACCATCGTGAGGCAGACGGCTTTAGGCGTTTTGTGGAGAGGTCCGCAGCCGGAAGCGCGGATGAACTTCAGGTAGTCTTCGGCATAGGCGGGGAACGCCGCCTTCATGAAATAGAGATTAAGGGAATGGAAGGATATCGGGGTTCAGCCCCTGTAAGAGTTGGAAACGCCGCGGAGACCCAGGTTCAGCTGGATGTTTACGGCGAGATCCTGGACCTGGCCTGGACATGGTTTAAGCTTGGCCATGAACCGGATGAAGAGTACTGGGAATTCATTGTGGATGTATTGAATGCCACTGCCAGCAATTGGCAGCAACCGGATCGTGGCATCTGGGAAATACGAGGAAAGCCCCGTCATTTTGTTCAGTCAAAAGCCATGTGCTGGTCCGCCCTGGACCGGGGGATAAATCTGGCAAAGGAACTGGGAAGAAAGGTTCCGATAGGTGAGTGGGAAAAAGCAAGGGATGAGATCAGGATCTCAATTGAAAAAAAAGGCTATGATCAGAATCTGGGAGTCTTTATCCAGGCGTTTGATTTCCCTGTCCCTGATTCCGCACTGTTGCTCCTGCCTCTCACAGGATTTGTGGAATACGATGATGAAAGAATGATCCACACCACTGACTGGATAGCAGAAGAACTTGATGAAAAAGGCTTCATACGCAGGTATAAGAATCACGACGATGGTCTGGAAGGAAAAGAAGGCACATTTATTGCCTGCTCTTTCTGGCTTGTAGAGTGCCTGGCGAGACAGGGGCGGTTTGATGAGGCACATCGTATTTTCCGAAAAACCCTTTCAGCCGGAAATGATTTGCTGCTTTTTTCTGAGGAGTATGATCCCTGGACGGGAGACATGCTGGGCAATTTCCCTCAGGGGCTGTCACATCTATCTCTGATAGCGGCAATGGTGGCGCTCAACGTGAAAAACTCTTAAAGAAAACAAAAAAATGTAAAATCATTGTACTATGAGAAATATGGAAAATACAACTGTTGACTTCAACTCAGGTAGCGCAGGATGTCTTTATTCGGTGGGGTGTAAAACCCCACCCTACGATTTTATGGCTTTTCGTAGGGTGGCATTTTATATGCCACCGGAGGCCGGGTGCTAAGATTAAATAATCTTTATAACGAGCATAACATGTCCGGTGAAACAACATTTATTCTTCTATTTATTGTTGCCACCACAGTAGCCATAGTGGTTCAGCGGTTGAAAATTCCCTACACGGTCGCGCTGGTTGCCTCCGGCCTGCTGCTGGGTTCTATACATGCCCTTAAACCACCGATATTGACAAAGGAACTCCTATACACGGTATTTCTGCCCGGCCTGCTGTTTGAAGCCGCTTTTCATATCGATTTTGAACAGTTCTGGCGGAATAAAAAAACCATTGTATCCCTGGCCGTGCCCGGTGTTATCGCAGCTACAGCCCTGATAGCCCTGATACTGACCCCTGTAGCAGATGCGGTTAATTATGTAAAAAACTTTGACTGGAGATACTCATTGGTTTTCGGTGCCCTGATCGCTGCCACGGATCCCATCGCGGTCATGGCTCTGTTCAGGGAGATCGGCGCACCAAAACGCCTGAATATTCTCATCCAGGGTGAAAGCCTGCTCAATGACGGGACCGGTATCGTGTTCTTTACGCTGAGCCTTTCTATTGCAACCGGCGTATCCACAAGTGCTGCCGGTCTTATCCTGGATTTTTTCAAGATAGTAGGCTTCGGCCTTCTGACGGGGGGAGTGGTGGGGCTTGCAGTTTCGCAGGTCACCAAGCAAATAAATGAACCGATGATAGAAATCACACTCACCACGGTCGGGGCCTATGGTGCCTTCGTGGCAGCGGAACACCTTGGTTTTTCCGGGGTTATTGCAACTGTTACAGCCGGGATGATATGCGGAAATTACGGGGCGCAAAAGGGGATGTCGCCATCCACCCGCCTGGCTGTCGAATCTTTTTGGGAATACGTTGCCTTTGCCATGAACTCCATTGTTTTTCTGCTCATAGGCTTTGAAGTCCGCATAGCAGATCTGGTTGCCTCCTGGCAGATGATCCTGGTTGCCTATCTTGCCGTCACCGTTGGCAGGGCACTGGTTATTTCCGGGGTCTCATTGATTTTCAGATTCTCAAAGGAACGAATCCCTTGGTCCTGGAGCGTCTTCCTCTTCTGGGGAGGCCTTCGCGGCGCGCTGCCCATGGTCCTGGTCCTGAGCCTTCCTGTAAATTTCCCTCACCGGGACCTTCTGGCGACCATGACCTTCGGAGTTGTCATAATCTCGATCATGTTTCATGGCCTTACCGCTGCAAAGTTGATCGAATGGCTGGGGATTGTGACGGGTCAGGAGCCGCTGGAAAACTATTTTTACCTCCAGGGCAAGCTGAGGGCTGCTGATGCAGCTATGGCCGATATCGAGCATCTGGACCGCGCAAGGTTGAAAGACGAAGGTGTCATGCCCAGTCTCAGGAAAGAATATGAAAAAATGATAAAAGATGGCGAAGAGCGTCTGAACTCCCTCCGCATCGACCATGAGGAACTTAAAAAAGAGGAAATGCAGCGCGCCAGAAGAGAGCTGATTCTGGCTGAAAAAAAGCATATTATAGAAAGTTTTCACCGGGGTATGCTGAGCCAGAGGGTTTACGAAAGATTGCTCGATGATGCAGATGCCCGCCTTCTTAAGATGGAAACCGAAATGGAGAAGTCGGAGTAGGACCGGAAGTTAATGATACAATTCCGTGACCCTGGTCAGGAAAAGAGCGACAGCAATCCCCAGGACCGCTGCCGCAACTGTCAGAAACACACCGAGCGACATGCCGTATCCCGGCCTGGTATCCACATTTCGATGATACCGGATTTCAAAATGTATATATCTTGCGGCTCCAATCAGGTTGGTCGCCACACCCGTCAGGATAAACAGGACTCCGATCCATTTGGATAACACATCTCCTTCATATCCGGAGAACTGCGTATTTGCCTCTTTCAGAATCAAAGTGAATCTGTCAACGACAAATCCAACTGTCATCATGCTCAGTCCTGCCCTCACCCATGTGAGCAGGGTTCTTTCTGCGGAAAAATACACAAGCCGGTCTGCTGAAGTTTCCAGCCTTTTTTCCAGATTTTTCTCGTCCATAAAGTATAATTACTCCCACTCAGTGTGAAATGTTCCTTCCCCATCCTTTCTCTCATACCTGTGGGCACCAAAATAATCCCTCTGGGCCATAATGAGATTTGCAGGGAGGCGTTTGCTCCTGTAAGCATCATAATAGGCAAGAGCCGACATAAAACCCGATGCCGGAATGCCAAGAGTCATGCAGGAGTGAATAACTGTTTGAAGGTCATTTCTGCGTTTACTGACTTCATTTCCAATGGAAGCAGAAAGAAGGAGATTTTTTACCTCGGCGTTCTGTTGAAACACCTCCATGATGTCTTCGAGCAGATGTGCCCGGATGATGCATCCTCCCCGCCAGATTTTTGCGACTGTTTCCAGGTTCAGACCGTAGCCGTATGTTAAAGATGCTTTTTTCAGGAGTGCAAACCCCTGCGCAAAGGCAATAATGATGGATGCAAACAGGGCCTCTTCAAGATGGCCGAGGACAAATTTCTTGTCTAGTTTTATGGTTTCACTAGGTTCGGCAAGGATTCCGGCTGCCTCTTCACGTTCTTTCTTTAAGATCCGACATGTTGCGCATAGCCACTGCAGCATCTATTGCAGACAGCGGAACCTGGAGTTCCATGGCGTCGGTGCAGGACCATTTTCCGGTGCCCTTCTGCCTGGCCCTGTCCACGATAATGTCCACCATGGGCTTACCTGTTTTATCATCTATATGTTCCAGGATGCGGGATGTGATCTCTATGAGATAACCGTTCAATCTTCCGCTGTTCCAGTCTTTGAATACGTAGCTTAAGTCCTGAGTGTTGTAGCCCAGCCCCCGGGTCATGAGATCATAGCTCTCGGCAATGAGTTCCATAATCCCGTATTCTATCCCGTTATGAACCATCTTTACATAGTGACCGGCAGAACCGCTTCCCAGGTACGCAACACATGGCTCTTTTTTTGCCTGGGCAGCAGACGGCTCAAGAATATGGGCGACTCTCTCATAGGCATTCCGGGGTCCTCCCGGCATCATGCTGGGGCCGTGCCGTGCACCGGATTCCCCACCGGAGACCCCCATGCCAAGAAAATGAAATCCCCTGGAGGCTAGAAATTCTTCGCGCCTGTCCGTATCCCTGAAAAAGGAATTTCCGCAATCGATAATAAGATCATCAGGTTCAAGAAAGCCTGTAAGACCTTCGATTACCTTGTCAACTGCTGCTCCTGCGGTTACAAAGACAAGAACCGCCCTTGGCCGTTTAAGGCTTTTAATAAGATCATCGAGGCTGTAATATGCCTCAATTGGTCTGTCACCCTTTTCGTTGTTGATAAACTCCCGGGTTTTTTCTTCACTGCGGTTATATACACTTACACTGAATCCTTTGTCTGCCATGTTGAGGACAAAATTTCTGCCCATTACTCCAAGGCCTATCAGGCCGATATCGCTCATATTGTTGTTCATTTTCATTATCCTTCCCTAAAGTCAAATTTTGAATTTATCACTCTATTTTTAATCCGAGAGATTCCAGCGATTCCCGGGTACTGTCGTATGTCGTGTGGTGAATTCCGTTCAGGCCTATCTCTTCAGCTATTTCAACGAACATTTTTCGGTCGTCGATGTATACACTTTCCCTGGTGGAGACCTGGGCGCAGTCCAGAGCAAGATTGTAAAGACGCAGGTCCGGTTTGCGGAAGTGCACGAAACATGATGAGATGAAGAAATCAATGAAAGAACCGAGGTCGAACTTTTTCACCCTGTAGACTGTCAGCTCCCGGCCTTCGTTGCTGATTGCCGCAATTTTAAGTCCGTATTGCTTTTTCAGGCTGGTCATAAGGTTTATCATATTGGTATCCGGTTTTGACTGGGCAAACATGAATGCCTTGAAATCCTCTCTGGTAAATTGACGCTTTTGATGAAAAATGACTCTGGAGAGATATTCATCGAGGCTCAAATCCCCTTCTTCATATGTATCGAAGGTGAGGTGATGACGTTCGTCCATGTCTTCGAAATCAAGTTCGAATTTCTCCGCAGCGGATCGCCGCATGTGACGGTCCCAGCCGTTCGTGAGCAGGACACCCCCTATATCCAGAAAGAGGGTAGTGATTTTGGATTCGTTCATGGGTTTCCTTTCTTATATCTCAAATTTTTCCTTTTATCTGCCAGCCCCGGAGCGCTTTTTCTCGATGCTGGCCAGCAGATCGTCATATGGTTTATTGAATTTTTCAATACCCTCGTCCTCCAGTTGCCGGGTGATTTTATCTATGTCGATACCCAGTTCCGGGAGCATGGATAGAATAGTCCTGGCATCCTTAAGACCTTTTTCCAGCCTTGAATCAGGATTGCCGTGATCGCGGTAGGCCTCCAGAGTTTCCCTGGGAACAGTGTTGACCGTCTCCGGTCCGATCAGGGGCTCCACATATTTTACATCCGAAAAATCCGGGTTTTTAGTGCTGGTGCTGGCCCATAATACCCTCTGGGGAGAGGCCCCTTTACCCCTTAATTCACGAAATTTATCGTCATCAAAAATTTCCTTGTATATCTGGTAGGCCTCCTTGGCGGATGAAACGGCTACCTGACCGTGCGCCATTCTTGCATATTCTTCCTTTTTGCCTCTACTTTCCAATAATTTCTCCACCATGGGATCTACCAGCACATCGATGCGGCTTAAAAAGAAGCTTGCAACAGATGAGATACCTTTAACAGGCTTTCCGGCCTTTACCCGGTCCTCCAGACCGGAAATATAAGCCTGTGCGACCTCTTTGTAGCGGGGGAGACCGAAGAGCAGGGTGACATTCACGTTAATACCCTCACTGATCAGCTGCCGGATACATGTAAGGCCTTCAAGGGTGGAGGGGACTTTTATGAATACGTTGGGACGATCCAGTTTTTTCCACAACTTTCTTGCTTCCTTAAGAGTTCCATCAACATCCCTTGCCAGATGCGGGTTCACTTCCAGGCTCACGAAGCCGTCTCCCCCCTCCAGCCTGTCATACACTGGCCGGAATATGTCTGCTGCATCCTGTACATCCTTTATGGCAATGGTCTCATAGATTTCGGATGGCTCCTTTCCTTTCTCAATCATGGACTTTATCTCTTCATCATAAAACTCGCCACCGGATATGGATTTATTGAATATGCTGGGATTGGATGTCATTCCCAGCAGGCCGTCTTCTTCAATCAGTTTTTTTAATTCCCCTGATCTCATTATTTTCCGGCTCAAAAAATCAAGCCAGATGCTCTGACCATATTCCCGCAGCCTGAGCAAAGGATTATTATTCATTACTTACCTCCCTCCTGGTAATTATTTTACACATTACTGGGACAATATTTCCTTGACAGTGCTGACAATTGAACCACTTGATATTTCTTCGTAAATAAGGAGTTCATCCGGTTTCCCGCTTTTTGGCATTTTTGTGACCGCAAGTGAACGGACCGGGATAGACAGGCTGCTCACCGCACTCATGACCGCCTCCCCGATTCCACCGGCAGGATAATGGTCTTCCACTGTCAGGAGAAAGAAAGTCTCCTCGCCTGCCCTTTTAAGGGTAAGCGCATCAAGGGGTTTGATGCTGTAAAGGTCGATAACCCTGACATTTATGCCGTCCTTTTTTAATATTTCATACGCCTTGAGCGCTTCATGCAACGTAATTCCTGCCCCTATAATGGTCGCTTTATCATCATTGCTTTTTTTAAGAACCTTGCTTCCCCCTATTGAAAATTCCTCGTCATTTTCATAGATTACCGGAGTTCCTCCCCGTGTGGTACGCATGTAGACAATTCCCCTGTGATCCGCGGCCTCTTCCACCAGTTTTTCAGCAGAAACCGCATCGCAGGGATAAAGAACCACGCTGTCGAGGACCGAACGGAACATGGCAATATCCTCCAGCCCCATCTGTGAAGGCCCGTCTTCGCCTATGGATACCCCTGCATGGGAGCCTGCGAATTTTATATTTGCATTTGAATACTGGCTCATTCTGATCTGATCGAATGCCCTTGTAAAAAATGATGCAAATGTGGAAACAAAAGTCAGCTTACCCCGGCATGCCAGGCCGAGGGCTGCACCCACCATGTTCTGTTCGGCAATAAACATTTCAAAGAAGGAATCCGGGTGCTTATCCTTGAAGTATTCTGCATATGTGGAATTACTCACCTCACAGTCAAGGCTGACAAGTTCCGGGAATGCGGGAAAAATCCGGTTCAGGGCAGTCCCGTATGCCTTTCTGGTGGCTATGGAATCGCCCTTTTTATAGGTTACAGCCCCTGGTGTTCCTCTTTTCCTGTCCGCCGGGCTGAGGTCATCCGGTTTTTTGATACTGCCCCTTATGTCTTTATCTATATCCCCCAGCTCTTTGACTGCCCTGTCCATGTCTTCGCGGTTCAGGGTTTTCCCATGCCAGCCGTTTTTATCCTCCAGAAAGGATACCCCCTTGCCTTTTATTGTCCGGGCAATAACCATAAGGGGTTTTTCAGAGCTTTCCCTGGGAGATGCATAGGCTTCAAGGATTTCATCAAAGGAGTGGCCGTCAATAAGAATTGTATCCCATCCGAAGGATGAAACCCTGTCCCTGTATACCTCCAGGTTGTGGCCATACATTGTCTCCCCCCGCTGGCCCAGCCGGTTGACATCCAGGATACCTGTAAGGTTGTTCAGTTTATAATAGGCCGCAAGCTCCATGGCCTCCCATTGGGAACCCTCTGCCATTTCACTGTCTCCCAGGAGCACGTAAGTCCTGTAGGGGAGCTTATCCAGATATTTAGCGTTCAGGGCCATTCCCAATCCGATTGAAAGTCCCTGGCCCAGTGACCCTGTGGCTGCCTCGACATATTTCATGGCTGGCATAGGGTGCCCTTCAAAGGGGCTTCCGAATTTCCTGTAGGTCATGATTTCCTTTTCCGTCACCTTACCGGCAGCAAACCACAGTGAATAAAAAAGAGGTGTGGCATGACCTTTCGAGAAAATAAGGCGGTCATTATTGGGATGCCCGGGATTATCCGCATCAAAACGAAATGCACCCCCGAACAGGAGACCTGACATCAGTTCGGTGGCAGATAAGGAAGATGTGGGATGCCCTGAACCAGCATTTGTTGTTATTCTGAGAATATAGTAACGAATCAGTTTTGCCAGTTTTTGAAGTTCTTCTGTTTTTTTTGACATCATTTTCTCCTTTTTTTTGTGCTGCCTCGATTCTGAATAAATGCGTAGTGTTATATAAGAATACAATAATATGAGCTGAGGGGAATCCGGTAAATCATGTATGCAGAGGCTAAAAGACCGGTATTTTTGGGTAGCCAGGCAGGATTTCTTTAAAAAGATTCAAGCGACTTGTCCCATAAATTTATGGGACAGTTAGAAAATATTTTTAATAATCTACCTAAGTCATTGAAATGGCTATCATTTTACGAAAATAACCTTCAGATTTTGATGGACACCTCAGAGAAGCCGGATTGCCGCAATAAATCACAATCTCAACCGGTCACAGGTAAAGGCCCTGCAAGGGCTTAACAGGGCGTCTCCTGCTGAGGCCCGGCATTTATTGGGTTTTAATAATGATAACGAAGTTGAGCAATTAGGATGGAATCTGATGAGGCTTTATATACTATTCTATGCTCATCATTAATTCTTCGGGACCAGTACCCTGACAAGGCATGTTTGAGTGGTTCAGGTTTTCCAATGCCTTCAAATGGATTACGTTTAACGTCTTTTATAAGACTATTGATTCTGCGGAGGATTTTTTTATCAGTTTTCTGCCAATATAGATAATCCTCCCATGCATTATCGGAAAATATGAGCTTCATTCTACAAGCTCTCTTTCAGCTCCTTTTCCATTTTCAAGTTGAGCAATGGATTCAATAAGCCTTTTTGTATTTTTGGGAGAACGTAAAAGATATGCTGTTTCCTCAAGAGCTTCATAGTCCTCTAGTGACATTATGACCACTGAATCAGTTGTTTTGCGTGTTACAATAACCGGTGCATGATCATTGCATACATTTTCCATCGTTTTAGCAAGATTTTGCCGAGCTGCTGTGTATGTAATAGCTTTCATTGTAAACCTCCTGTACATGTACCAAATATTGTACAATCAAATAAAATTATGTCAAGAGAAAAATCAAACATTAGTGTAACTTAGGGGACGTACCTCAAAATATCAATTGACATTATCAGAATAAAATATTATTTATCAGGTATGCACAGAAAATCCCGCATAGATGCCCGGGAGCTTTGCACCATGTTATGGAGGGGGACTTCCTCCCCGGTCTGAAAATATCCTTGAGCAATGTGCGAATATGGATTATCATTTCATATTATGGACTATGGGGAATATCCCCATTGCTATCCGAGAGGACGGTCGGCCTCCCATAACTTTCCGCCCTCTTCCTTATATCAATAAAAAAACCTCCATTAAGAAGGCTTTTTATTCCGATATTTATTGCTGTCGTGTCAATCTATTCTAATTCTTTTATCTTTAACTTTGTTAATTTATTGCGGATATTTACGGGTGTAATTAATTTATTTAATTGGTTTAATGGGATGGAAGTGTATAAGTGTCAGATATAGATCATATAAAATCTTTGGTCGAAGAAGCTGAGACCTATACTTCTCAAGGCCTCTTGGAGGAAGCGAAGGATATATATTCTGATCTCCTTAAATTCATCCAAAATCATACTTCATTCGCTTCTAATGTGGAACTGATTGATTCCATAACAAATAAAATAATGTTCATTGAAAATGAAATGGTTGAGATCGATCTTTCAGATGACATACCCGATCTCTCAGAAGAGATGCAAGATCAAATCATGCAACTTTTCGCCTTTTCAGAGAATAAGAATATCTCTGAGATTGAGGGAACTGTGGCATTAACAAAATTCGGTCAGTTCGACAGAGCTTTAAAAGAACTTGAGAGAATTACAAGCAAAGGGATTCGGTTTGAAGAAAATCAAAACATCAAGGATACTGATAAAAATTTCAATGAAATTACCAATTATTTAAAGGATTCTTATAAAGACATTAAAAAACAGAGTTTTCAAATCATTAGTTATGCAAAGAACCTTGCACAATCCTACCAGAAGCTCAGAGAAGGAGAGGATTTAAGGAGTAAATTAAGTCGATATGTAGGACAGGATCTTTTGGATAAGTTAGCTATTTCAAAAGATGATATCCTGTTTGAAAACGAGAAAAGAGAAGTCACAATTCTTTTTGCTGATATAAGGTCTTTTACCAACATGTCTGAAAGCATGTCCGCAGAAAAGATAGTCTCTATGCTTAATATTTATTTTTCAGCTATGGTGGATGTCATTTTTAGAAACAATGGAATTTTGGATAAATTTATTGGCGATGAAATTATGGCCATTTTTGGGCCACCCTTTCTGGAAAACACTTTCCCCTGTCAAAATGCGGTTAAGGCGGCCATTGAGATGCAAAATGTCACGAAGAAAATGATGGAGTCGAGAAAAAATATAGGGGAAAAGACATTTGAAATTGGGATTGGTATCAATACAGGGGAGGTAATTTTGGGAAATGTGGGTTCTAAAAACAGAATGGATTATACTGTTATTGGTGATGCCGTGAATACCGCATCCAGATTTCAAACGGTGGCAAAAGGGGGAGAAATCATCATTGGTGCAAAAACTTATGAAAAAATAAAAAACCAGTTCAATTTTAAAAAACCGGAAAAAATCAGGCTCAAGAATAAGAAAAAACCCGTCATTTATTATAAAGTATATTATAATAAGTAGCCTGCCTTTCATGAAGATGAAGTCTTTTACTATAAAAGGGTATTTAAAATCTTAATATATGACAGTTATAAATGTAAAAGAGAAATATATTGAATGTAAACTGGTCTACTATGGGCCTGGCCGCGGGGGAAAGACAACAAACCTGGAATATATATATAAGGCAGGCAAGAAATATATTATTAGTGAGATGGTATCTATCAAAACCCGCGGTGACAGGACGCTTTTCTTTGATTTTTTACCTATTGGCATTGGCAAAATAAAGGGTTTTGATGTCAAGATTCAGCTCTACACTGTCCCCGGGCAGGCAAGATATAATTCAACCAGAAAAATGGTATTAAAAAATGTCGATGGAATCGTTTTTGTGGCAGACTCCCTTAACATCAGAAGAGAGGCAAACCTGCAATCTTTAAAAAACCTGGAGGAAAATCTGGCTGAGCAGAAGATAGATATCCATGATATTCCTCTGGTTTTTCAGTATAACAAAAGGGATCTTGCAGATAAAGGACTCCCCATAATGCTTTCATCACTTATGCAGAAAGAAATTAACGGGGAATTAAATGTTCCTTCATTTGAAGCAAGCGCAATTACAGGATTGGGAGTAGCAGACTGCCTTAAAAAGTGTCTTTCACTTACAGTGAGTAAAATGAAAAAGCAATTTTTACAGAGGTTATGAGGCGTATTGACGTGAATATCAGAATTGAACTTTCCGGGAGTCTTGCATTTATATCTCTTCCTGATATATTTCAAATACTTGGAAGCAATAACGCCACAGGCATACTGAAATTGACATCAAAATATACTCCCCATGCAGGGATTATTTATTTCTTAAATGGGAATCCCATAAATACTGTCCATGGTTCATTGAATGGAGCTAATGCATTGTACGGCCTGTTCGGCTGGGAGGAGGGAGAATGCATTTTCTATGAGCAGGATGTCCGGTCTGTTGATGTGACCATAAAAAAAGGGCGGATGGAAATAGTCCTTGATGCACTCAGGCTCCTTGATGATGGAAAGATAAAAAAAGTAGGCCCCGAAAGCAGTTCTGCAATTCATCCTCCGGATAAAATTGACAGTTCGGGTATGGTTGTCTTAAAAGGCCCACTTACTGACTATTTCCATGTTGTAAGAGAAGATTTCTACAAAGCTGGTGAGTCTATTGTCGAGGAAGGGAAACATGGCAAATGGATATGGAACATATATGAGGGGGTTGTCAGGATAACGAGAGATACTCCGAAGGGACCAATATTACTGGCGAGGCTTGGTGAAGGCTGTTATATCGGGACTTTCAGGGCGCTTCTCTTCGGAGAATACGAAAGGAATGCTACTGTTAGGGCAGAAGGAGACGTAAGACTGTGCCTCCTGGATGCAGAGCCCTTTTATCGTGAGTATTCCAGGCAGTCGCCTGAGTTCAGGCACTTGCTTCTTAGTCTTGATCAAAGGCTGCGGAAATTGAACGAGCGGGCTATCGATCTATTTTCCGGAAATACAAGCGCAGATAAAAACCTTTTAAAGGAAAGTGCAAGTAACAAAGTTTTTGATACCGGAGACAACCTTTACAGGATAACCGAAGGAAGCGTAACCATTGTCGTGAAAAAGTCCGGAGGTCATAACATAATGTTTTCTCTTGAGGAGAATGATGTTTTCGGTAATATTCCCTTTGTTGATTTCGGGCATGAAACAGGTTCTGCCACCATAATCCCTTCAAAGGATCTTAAAACAGAGAAGATGGATCCGAATGAAATCCAAAAGGAATATGATAAACTTTCAAGGACATTTAAAAACCTCATTTATAATATATGTAATTACATTAGAAATACTACAAGCCTTATGACTTAGGGGACGTACCTCAAAATATCAATTGACATTATCAGGATAGAATATTATTCCTCAGATATGCCCAGAAAATCCCGCATAGATGCCCCGGGTGCCTTGCACCATGTTATAGTCAGAGGTATTGACCGGAAAGATATATTTACCGATCAAAAGGATTATTTAACCTTAATAGATCGTCTTGGAAATCTATTGATCGAAACAAGGACTTCATGCTACGCATGGGCCTTAATCCCCAATCACTTTCACCTGTTATTAAGAACCGGGGATACACCTCTTCCCCATTTAATGAAAAGGCTGCTTACAGGTTATGCCGTCAATTTTAATCGAAGGCATAAACGATATGGTCACCTCTTTCAGAATCGTTACAAATCCATCCTGTGCCAGGAAGATTCATACCTGCTGGAGCTTGTTCGTTATATCCACCTTAATCCCATAAGAGCCCACCTGGTAAAGGAGTATAAGAATTTGGCGGGATTTCGTTATTGCGGACACGGTGTTGTTATGGGAAGGAAAAAAATAGAATGGCAGGACGTGGATTATGTTCTCCAACTTTTTGGACGTAAAGAATCCGGTGCAAGAAGCGAGTACAGCCGTTTTGTACGCAAGGGAATTGAACAGGGTAGCCGGCCTGACCTTGCGGGAGGAGGGTTATTGAGAAGTCATGGAGGTTGGGCCGGGGTAAAATTACTGAGAGAAACAGGCGACTATCAAAAAGGAGATGAGCGGATACTGGGAGACGGCCAATTTGTTGAAGAAGTACTTGCGAAGGCTGAAGAGAGATTTAAGGAAAAGTATTCATTAAAGGCCAAGGGCTATAATCTGGACAGACTTATCAATCGGGTAGCTGAGTTAACCGGGCTTATGCCGGAACAAATTACAGACGGGATAAGAGACACAAGACGGACAGAGGCGAGAAGTATTTTATGTTACTGGGCGACAGAAAAGCTGGGAATTACGCAGAGTCAACTTGCGTTAATACTGAACCGCTCTCAATCTGCAATTGTTTATGCAGTTAGAAGGGGGAGAGAAATAATCAATTCCAAATCATATATGATAGAATAAAACTTGAATTGATATTTTGAGGTACGTACCCTATTAATTTACTCGCTATCATCACTACCACCATGGTTTTGGAGCCTGAAAGTACATACAATCTACCGTCCAAATGCATAATAGGCCTTATTTTCTTATCCGGCATTTCAGCTAAAATAAAGGAATGCACCTTAATAGTTAGAGGAGATAAATATGAAAAAAAGTTCAGCCACAGAACCCACAATTTTCATTATTTTTGGTGCGGCAGGAGACCTTTCCTGGCGTAAACTGATGCCAGCCCTGTATAGCCTTTTTCTGGACAAACGGCTTCCGGAAAAATTCGAAGTGATTGGCGTAGGGCATGGAAATATGAGTGACGATGCATTCCGGAATCATATAAAAAAAGGCGTCAGCGATTTCTCCCGGCTTGGTAACCCGGATACCGGGATATGGAAAACCTTTTCATCCCATCTGCAATTTCTGAGGGGAGATCTTGGTAGTAAAAAGGTCTACAGTGATATTTCCAAAAAAATCTCAGGCTTTGAAAAGGCGTGGAAGATAAAAGCCAACAGGATTTTCTATCTTGCCCTGCCTCCGGGGATGATTGAACCTGTTGCCGAAGGACTGGCGAATGAGAAGCTCAACCGGGACAGAAAAAAAGTACGTATTGTGGTTGAAAAACCATTTGGACAGGACCTTACCTCGGCCCGTGAGTTGAACCGTATTCTATCCGGTCTGTTCCACGAATCACAGATATTCCGGATCGACCATTTCCTGGGCAAAGAAACAGTCCAGAACATCCTGGCCTTCCGATTCGGGAACACGCTTTTCGAGCCTCTATGGAACAGGCATTATATTGATCATGTACAGATCACCGTTGCCGAACAGCTCGGCGTGGAGAACAGGGGTCATTATTACGAAAAGGCAGGTGCCTTAAGAGACATGATTCAGAGTCACCTGCTGCAGATTATGTGCCTGATAGCCATGGAGGCCCCGGTCTCGTTGAATGACGAAGAGATAAGAAACAAAAAAGTGGATGTTCTGCATGCCATTCGGCCTGTCCCTTTGGATCAGATACATCAGTATGCAGTGAGCGGACAGTATGGGGCCGGATGGATCAATGGAAAAAAAGTGCCCGCATACAGGGATGAACCGGAGGTCGATCCGGAATCATTTACTGAGACCTTCGCGGCGCTGAGACTTTTCGTCGATACATGGCGATGGCAGGACGTACCCTTTTACCTGAGAACCGGAAAACGTCTTAACAGTAATATCTCAGAGATATCCATACAGTTCCGAAAGGTGCCCCATCAGACATTTCCGCCCACGACGGTACTGGACCTTCACCCGAATCGCCTAGTTATAGCGATACGTCCGGAAGAGGGTATTTTCCTTCGCTTCGAAACAAAATATCCGGGAGTAGACATGCAGCTTTCCCCGGTAACCATGAGATTCCTGTATAATGAAGTATTCAAGAGTAAATCACATGAGGCATACGAGACACTGCTTCTGGACATCATTAAATGTGACAGGACTCTGTTCATGAGAGATGATGAGACCGAAGCCGCCTGGTCAGTGATTATGCCGGTGCTGGAAGTCTGGGATAGTACGAAGGTAACCGATTTTCCAAATTACAGTGCTGGCAATTGGGGCCCGGAAGGTTCTGAAATATTGATAGCCCAGGACGGATTCAGCTGGTCTACCCCTGCTGTCATCGGGTGCGTTCAACAAAATTCCTGTGGAGTAACTGATGAGTCGGAGGCGTAGTTATTTATGCCTTCTGAGTAAAAATGATTACAAGGTCCTTTTCATGAGTGGAATAACAGAAGAAGGACTGCCGGCAATAACAGGCATATGACACCATAAAACAAAGGAGTGTAAAATGAATAAATTCGCTATCACAGGGATTTCAGCTTTGCTGCTTTTTAGCATTTTCTTTTCATTCAATGTTTTTGCCGAAAACCAGGTGGATAAATATCTGGGGAAAAGGACATCATGCATTAATATTATCAATATCCTGGATACACGAGTACTGGATGATGGAACAATCCTTTTTGAGACGGACATGAATAAAGTCTATATAAACAGGCTTCCGTACCAGTGTCCCGGTCTTAAAATGGAAGGCTCATTTTCTTACAGTACGAGCCTGAGCAGGCTTTGCAGGCAGGATATTATCAAAGTCCTGGACGAGGCGGGCGGGATCTCGACCAGTCAGTGCGGTCTGGGGGAATTCGTTCTGCTGAAGGGAATCAATAACCTGAGGGATGCAGTAAAACTCCTTGTGGATGACGGCGTGCTGGACAAGCTGGTCAAGGAACGAGCCTTTGAACCGGGGTTCTCTTCTGGAGAAAAACGATAAATTTCATCAGCTCCGGTTCAACATATGTTTTATTTTCCTGCTTCAGTAGCGGTCGCTCCTCGATCATTGTTGCCATACAGTCTGAATCTGGCAGTTTTGTCTCCGGGAATTTTTATATCATTTCTTTTTTCACCCGGTCGTGACAGGAATCTCGAACTTGCTCCTTTCATAATCGCCGCAAAATAATTTTATAAGAGAATGGATACTGGAAAGCAGATCAGAGTAGTCATCTGGTTTTGTAATAAAGTATTCTGCACCCATTTCAATGCTTCGCAGCCTGTCCTCATCGGCATCAGAGCCTGTCCATATTACTACCGGGATATCCTGTAATCCCCTGGCTCTCTTTATCTCCTCGAGGGTTTCCCATCCGCTTTTCTCAGGCATGTTCAAATCCAGAAGGATAAAATCGGGAATCATAGACATCTGTTGCTCATCACAGGTAAGACATTTGTCCAGGTAGTTTAGAAGTTCATCTCCGTTTTTTACCATCCTCAGAGATTCCGGAATACCAAGATCTTTAAATGCCTTCTCCGCAAATAATCGGTCATCAGGGTCGTCCTCGGCTATTAATATGGTAAATATTCGGTTGTATAGCTTCTGTGAATTCATTATTTTTCAGGTTCTTCTCCAAATTCTGTAGCACGGGCGTCATCACAAGGTTCATCATCATCTTCACCCCTGTAATGTTCCGCGGAAGGCGCCGTGGTGCAATAGGGGAGAGGCCAGTCCTTTTCTTTCTTTTTCTTCTTTTTTGTATCATCTTTTTCATTTGTTTTTGTCATGGTTTTCCCCTTAAAATTATTTACCGTAAATTCAATTCATTATCTATATGTTCAGCAGGCTCCCTGGAGAGCAGCATGTACATTGCCGGTACAACAAAAAGTGTAAAGAGAGTTCCTATTGAAAGACCTGTCATAATTACCAGGCCCATATTGAATCTGCCCACGGCACCGGCCCCCGTGGCCAGTACGAGCGGCACTACACCCAGGACCATGGCAGCGGTGGTCATCAGAATAGGGCGAAGACGAATGGTGGCAGCTGCTTCAACAGCCTCACGCTTGGACTTCCCCTCTTTTTTCAGGTCATTCGCAAACTGAACAATGAGTATGCCATGTTTGCTGATCAGTCCGATCAGTGTAACAATACCGACCTGTGTGTATATATTGAGACTTGCACCGCCTACCCCCAGGCTGATGAATATCATTGCACCGAAGATGGACATGGGAACACTTACCAGTATAATAAACGGATCCCGAAAACTCTCAAACAGGGCTGCCAGGACAAGAAAGATTATTATCAGTGCAAATATGAAGGTTACAGTCAGCTGGCTTGATTCAGTTACATACTGCCTGGACTGCCCGCCGTAATCTATGCTGTATCCCTGGGGCAGTATCTTTGCGGCCAGATTTTGAAGTCTTTCCAGTGCCTGGCCAAGGGTTACGCCTGGAACCGGAACAGCCGAGACAGTAGCCGCGTTGAGCTGCTGGAAGCGATTCAGGGATTCCGGCACCACCTCGGTTTTCAATTTTACAATAGTGGACAGAGGGATAGGGATTCCGGATGCGGTTTTGACGTAATACTGTTCCAGCTGATCCGCATTCAGACGGTAGCGCTGCATCACCTGGGGTATAACCTTGTAGGACCGTCCGGAGAGGCTGAAGTAATTGACATAACCTCCACCCAGCATGGACCCAAGGGCACTGCCAACGCTGCTCATGGTAAGCCCCAGCTGTGCCACCCTGTCCCGATCTATTTCAACTGATATCTGGGGTTTGTCAATTTTGAGATCATTATCAATATAAGCAAAAATCCCAGAAGCCGATGCCTTGCTCATGAAGTTCTGGAGCACCTCGTTCAGGCGATCAAATGAATCAGTGGTGTTGATTACAAACTGCACGGGTAATCCCCGGCCGCCACTCTCAGGGAGCGGCGGCCTTTGAAATGCCACTGCCCGGACACCTGCAATCCCGTCCAGCTTATTTTGAACCTCGGGCTGCAGCTGCATGGTTGTAAGTTTCCGTTCGTCCCACGGCTTTAATACCATTCCGGCTATTCCGGAATTGACTCCATTGATTCCGTCCAGTTGAAATACATGATCCGTTTCACCATATCCTGAAAAAATCCTGTACACCTCCCGGGTCGAGAGCCCGGTCTGCTTGAGGGTTGCATTGGGGGCCCCGGTAATCATACTGATTATTACGCCCTCATCCTCCTGGGGAGCAAGTTCTGTCTTGGAGGATTTGTACAGAAAATAGATGGACCCCAGTATTATCAGGGCAAATATCACCACAACAGGCATAGAATTCAGCGCCCCTTTAAGGAGTCTTTCGTAGGCACGTCTGAATTGTTCAAACCTGCGGTCTATAAAATCTTCGAATCTGCTTGTGCTTCCCCGGTCTTCGGATGCCAGTATTCGTGAGCACATCATGGGAGACAGGGTAAGTGCAATGACTGCCGACACCGTAACCGCGCCTGCCAGTGAGAATGCAAACTCCGTAAACAGGGCACCCGTGAGTCCGCCCATAAAACCTATGGGAAGATATACGGCTATCAGGACAGCGGTCATGGCTACAATAGGGCCTGCGAGTTCCCGAGCTCCCGTAATTGCAGCTTTTACAACCGGTGTCCCCTCTTCTATATGGCGGTGAACGTTTTCAACAACAATAATGGCGTCATCCACTACCAGCCCTATGGCAAGGACCAGGGCCAGCAGGGTGAGCAGATTTATGGTATAACCCAGAACAAGCATGATAAAGAACGTTCCCACAAGCGAAAGGGGAATGGCTATAACAGGTATTATCACCGAGCGGAAGCTTGCGAGAAAGAGAAAAATGACCAGGGTCACTATAAGAAGTGCTTCCACAAGAGTTTTTATAACGTCATGTATGGAGCTGTTTACATACTTTGTGGCATCGTAGACGATGCTGCCGCTAATACCTTCCGGCAGGCCCTCTGCAATGGACGGGAAGATGCTGTGGATTTTTTTTATTACCGACAGAAGGTTGGCGCTGGGAGCGACCTGTATGCCTATATAAACCGCGCTCTTACCGTCAAAGTATACGTTTGTATCGTATGACTCCGAACCGAGTGTAACACGTGCTACATCTCCAAGGCGGATGATGGCACCGTTTTCCGATTTCAGGATCAGGTTGCGGAACTCGTCCACCGAATGCAGCCCCGTCTCGCCTGTCAATTCTACGGTCACCATCTGACCCTTGGTTCGTCCAAGTGCGGAAATAAAATCGTTTTCCGCGAGCGCTGTGCTGATGTCACTCCCGGTTACTCCGTATGCGGCCATCTTCTGGGGATCGAGCCAGGCCCTCAACGCAAACCGGTGCGCGCCCAGGATTTCAGCTGTCTGCACGCCATCAACTGTCTGAAGTTTTGGCTGAACAACCCGGATCAGGTAATCCGTAATCTTATTGGTAGGAAGGGTCGGACTGTTGAACCCGATATACATAGAATCTATGGTCTCTCCCGACGGAGAGGCTTATTACGGGGTGCTGGGATTCTCTCGGAAGCTGGTTGAGAACCGCGTTTACCTTGGTATTTATCTCGGTCAGGGCCTTGCTGGAATCATAGTTCAACCTGAGATTTACCTTGATATTGCTCATTCCCTGTGTACTGGAAGAACTGATATAGTCTATGCCGTTTGCCTGGGCAATTGAATTTTCCAGCGGGGTGGTGATAAAACCCGACACCAGTGAAGGATTTGCCCCAGTATAGACCGTGGATACTGTCACGACGGCGTTCCTGGTCTCCGGATATTCACGCACCTTTAACAGCCCTATGGAGCGAAGCCCCAGCACGAGAATAAGCAGACTGACCACTGTAGCCAGTACAGGGCGGTGGATAAAGATGTCTGTAAATCGTGAGCTGTTCTTTTCCATGTCACTTATCCACGGGCTTCGGGTGCAGCCTCGCTGGCTGGCTGGATCTCATTGTTTACAGTAATCCTGTTTCCACTTTTAAGCTTGAGCTGACCGCTGGTGACAATTATGTCGCCCTCACTACCCCTTCGAGAACAGCAACCTGATCTCCCGCGTGTAGGCCCTGTCTGTGACAAAAGATCTGTTTGGCAATCTGTTCGCTCTTCCCACCTTTTTCGGATTTTCTGACAATAAAAACCGTATCGCCATAGGAATTATACGCCACCGCGGTCTGGGGAAGCGTGATATAATTTTTTTTCGCGCCTGCTTCAATATCAATCGTGGTAAACATACCTGGCAGCAGTTCATGTTCGGTGTTCTCAAAGTAGCCTCCACCGGGATATTACGTGTTTTGCTGTCTACCTCCGGATTTATGGCTGTTATTTTTCCCTTGAAACTCTTTGCCCGGATAGGTATCGGATTTCACGATTACAGTCTGGTCTGTATTAATCCGGGCAATTTCCTGCTGGGGCAGCAGGAAGTCCACATATACCAGATCAATGGACTGGAGCGTGACAATAGGGTCTCCCGCCTTCAGATATTGACCGGGATTCACCGTGCGGATGCCTATTCGCCCGCTGAAGGGTGCACGAATTGTCTTTTTATCGAGGACAGCGGTCTGCTGCTTTACATTGGCTTCTTTGCTCTTAAGATCGGCTTCGGAGATATCGAGGGCTGCCTGGCTTACCGCCTTGATGGCGAACTGACGTTGTCACGCCTGAAAGTGGTACGGGCAAGCTCAGCCTGGGCCTTGAATGAATTGAGCAGGGCAACATCCACATCGGCATTGAGTTGAACCAGTACCTGTCCTTTCTGCACATCTTCGCCTGATTTGAAATAGATGTCCCAGCCATACCGGCAATTTCCGTTGAAACTTCAACACCCCGGTATGCGCGTACAGTTCCCACCGCAGTGAGTTTCGGCTGCCATTCCTCTGTCTTGGCCGTGGTTGTAGATACTGTAACTGCCGGCGCCTCACGGGAGCTCATGGCCTTTTGTATCATATGTGCTACAAATGCCTTGTAGCCGAAAATGCCTCCCAGCACCAGGCCCACAGCATACCAGCATTATAATCATGCGTCTGGTCATTTATTTCCTCTCAAAGAAGATTTAAATTTACCGATTCAGTAATCAATCCCCTGTCTTTCCTTTGGTTTCAGTCTCCTGGACGGGATTCCACCATCCGCCGCCCATGGCCTGGAACAGCGCTGCAGTGTCGGCAAACCGGGCAGACTGTGCAAGAATCAGATTGATTTTTGCCTCCTGGTACTGGCGCTGGGCATCCAGGAGGGAAAGATAACTTACTGCTCCAAGTTTAAACTGTTCTCTGGTCAAATCCAGGGTGTCCCTGGCAAATCTTTCCACATCCGACTGGGCTTTAAGGGCACGCGCATCGGATTCAAGTGCACGTAACGCATCGGCTACATCGCGAAAACCTTTTAAAACAGTCTCCCTGTAGAGAGCCAGGGCCTGATCATAGGCAGCGAGCGGCCGCGCGCCGCTTTGCATTGAGTGCTCCACCGTGGAAGATGGGCTGCAGAAGACCTGTGCTGAGATTCCAGAATACGGAATTACTGTCAAAAAGATTTCCTGTCCTGTTTGATTCTGTGCCGTAGCTTCCCGAAATGGTAATACTGGGGTACAGGTTTGCTGTGGCCACACCCACTCTGGCACTGGCTGCATGCAGAAGTGCCTCGGCCGCGCGTATATCCGGACGCTGTCGCACAAGGGAAGACGGAAGATTTACCGGCAGTTCCGTGGGCAAGTCCATTTTCTGAATATCAAATTCCGGAAGGGAGCCTGCATCCCCCGGGAATTTACCTGCCAGTACTGCCAGTTGGTGCCTCATCTGTGAAAGGGACTTTTCCAGCGCAGGAAGAGTTGCACGGGTTTGGGCCAGTTGTGTTTTCTGGGCCAGCACATCGTTGCGTGAAACTGCGCCCATCTCAAACTGATTCTCCACAAGGTCATAGGCTTTCTGCTGGTCATCCATAATTTCGTGGGTAGCCCTTAGCCTGGCACGCAGGGATGCCTCCTGTATGGCACTGGTAACTACATTGGCAGTCAGTGCAAGATAGACCCCCTGGAGCTGAAAATCCTGGTAATCGACCTCCGACTGTAAAGCTTCAAGCTCACGGCGTTGACCGCCGAAGATATCCAGCAGGTATGAAACCTTCACCGAGGCGTTGTACAGGTTGAATGTCGAGCCTCCGAAGCCCGGCTGACCGAAGGAAGCGCCGGCAAAACGTTCCCTTGATGCGGACAGGTTTGCATCCACCCCCGGGTACCAGGTTGTACCGTACTGTGCCTGAAAGTTCTCTTTCGCCTGCCTGAGCGCGGCCTGGGCGGCCGCAGCAGTGGGGTTCTCTTTCAGGGCGATACGAATCACATCGTCCATTTCCGCGGAATGAAAAAGCTCCCACCATTTTTCAGGTATCTCCTCCCCAAGCTGAAAGCACTGGGCCTCACCACAGGTTACCTCTGCAGTGGCTGTCTCACCAGGGAGGGTTGTTTCAAGATAGTTTTTCACCTGTGGCAGTGATGGCGAACGAAAATCAGGACCAACAGCACAACCTGACATGATAATAACAGCACTGCACAGTGTTATCGTAACTATTGCTCTCCTCAAGCTATAATATCCTTTTTTTTTAGATGTTTTCTTAAGATTATGGGCAATATTATATGCACCCCTGCATGAAAAAAAAATGGGGTTAATTGAGTATATTGGCTGGTTCTGTCATTTATTTGAAAAGAATATTTCCTGCACGCGGATTAAATAAAAATATCTGAAAAACCTGACATATTCAAGACAGTGAATATCAAGGAATCGCAGCATGGGGTTTACTCCGTAATAAAAGGAATACCCGGATTAACATGCTAAAATTACAGATAAAAGTAGTGCCGAGTATGAATAGATAATGCACTACTATTATTTTTAAGGGTCAAAATACAGTCTATACCCTATTACGCACAAATACCCGGTGTGCCATAGTGTGTCTATTGATCTATTCTTTAACAGTTTAAAAAACCGGCAGCGTTGAAGTTGAAATTTACATGTCATAAATTACCAGTAAAAAGGGGGTTGTCATGCCTTTAGCATCCCTGAACCATCCATATCTGAAAACCAAACAGGCTTCGCTGCCTATATGCCTTGGCATCAACGGCCTCGGACGCATCGGGAAACTTACACTCTGGCATCACGTGTCAAGAAAGGTCTTTAAGTCTCTGGTTGTCAACATCGGGCGGCAGGCAGGGCAGAGCCTCGAAGACATTGCGGAATATATAGAAAGGGACAGCACATACGGATCACTGGCCCGCTATATACACGGTTTCAGAGGCGGAAGGATAATTGGAGATCTTGATGAAACGGCAGGCTCTATGCGAATCAACGGGATACCGGTTAAATTCCTTATGGAACACCGCAATCCCAAAGATATTCAATGGAAGAAAAACGGGGTCAGGCTTGTTGTAGACTGCTCAGGGGTATTTCGTGATCCGACCGAACCCGCTGACAGCAGCAGAGGGGGTCTCAGGGGACATCTTGAGGCTGGAGCTTCAAAGGTCATACTTTCATCGCCATTTGCGATCAGGGACAAGACCCTTGCAATGCCGGATGATGTTATCACAAGTATTCAGGGCATCAACGATCATGCTTATAAGCCTGATCTGCACAATATCATATCGGCAGCATCATGCACCACCACATGTCTGTCCTTTATGATGAAGGTATTGCTTGACCGTTTCGGGGCAGATCAGATCCTGAGTGCATCCATGGTTACCGTGCATGCAACGACAGGCACCCAGGCAATCCTGGATCAGCTTCCAAAAACAGGGGCAGGTGACCTGCGTAAAAATAGGAGTATTCTCAATAATGTTATTCTGACTACTACCGGTGCAGCCGATGCGCTTGCTCTGGTACTGCCGGAGATAAAGAATATCGGTTTTTCGGCTGAATCGGTACGAATACCTGTCAGTACCGGCTCGATCGTTATTCTTACTGTTGATCTCAAAGACGAAAATCCTTCAGATCCTGTAAACAGGGAAGATATCAACAGGATTTACATGGAAGCCGCAAACGGCATTTACAGTAAATATATCACCTACACGGAAAGACAGAATGTTTCCTCGGATATTATCGGCTCTACATCAGCGACGATAATCGAAGCTAAGGAAACCCGGACCCGCACCGGTAAGATCCGGGTGAACCTTACCAGTGCATGCCGCATGATACCGGACAAAGAAGGTATACCTGTCCCGGAAACTGGAACGCTCGAGATTCCGGTTACACAGGTTGTTATATATGGATGGTATGACAATGAATTAGGATCTTTTACAAATATGCTGGGTGAAAGAACCGTCGAGATCGCAAGGGGACTTGTCTGATCTTTCATCGGTGATCTGCCCTGTCTTCTGATCCGGAAAAGAGTGCAGGGTGAGTCCTTTGATGTCATTCTTTGATGATCTGATATGATCTGGATTCGAAACTATTAAGGAACTTTAATGTGAAATTGCCAAAATTTATTCAAGAGGAGAAAAAATGGAAGTAAAAGAATACTGCGTAAATATCAGGGGAGAGATGGTTTCATGGAAGGCAAAAATATTTGATCTCATGCGGACAATGGATAAGCGTTTTAAAGAATCCGATAAAAAATCACCGGGTTCCATAAAGGTCTTAGGCGATATGATAGATGAACTTGAAAAGAAAATCGATGACCTTGAAGCATCATGTCCGGCAGACTGGAGCAAAGAAAGAGCGGAAATCGATCAGTTGATAAATGATATGGATAAAATCTGGAAAGAGTCTGCTGAACTGTCCCCGGATGATTTTTGAAAACAGAAATCCGTATCAAATATGTTGAAGGCATACTGCAGTCATTCATCAATACCACTATAATGTGAACTGCTGAATCTGAGGATGTCTTCAATGTCAATCGTCAGCATCCTTTCCACCCTGTAATTCTGAGTGAAGCTGTTCCTGCCGAACTGTCAGGAACAGCCTGAACCAGGCACAGGCGTGCAGGGCCACACTCTCGAGTGCGCCCGGTTCTTCAAAAAGGTGCGTGGCTCCGGGGATGATTTCAAGCTTCTTTTCAACATCCAAATGCGACATGGAATTTCTGTTTATCCGCAGGATTGTTGTATCCTTTTCACCTGCGATAAACAGGACAGGTGCCCTTACAATAGGGAGGGCGTTTGCTGCCATATCTGTTCTCCCTCCGCGCGATACCACGGCCTTAATATCCCCCGGCCGTTTTGCCGCCGCGGCCAGGGCAGCCGCGGCGCCTGTACTTGAACCGAAAACGCCAATATTGAGCTGCCGGGTCTGTTCCTCCCGTGCGATCCAGTCAATCGTCCCTACGACCCTGTCGGCAAGCAGGTCAATGTCAAAACGATATTGCCCCGTCCTTCTGTCCACTGCCTCCTCTTCAGGGGTAAGGAGGTCAGTCAAAAGCGTGGCAAGACCTCCCTTTTGAAGTTCTGCTGCGACAGACCTGTTTCTGGGGCTGTGTCTGCTGCTTCCGCTCCCGTGGGCAAATACCACCAGTCCTTCGGCTCTGCCGGGTATTGCAAGGTTACCTTCAAGGCTTGCCCTGCCCACCGGTATTTCCACAATAGCTTCTGTTTTTTCTGACATTGCATCTCCTAAACTTTCACGTTATTGTCGTCAGGAAAGCGGGATATCCTCTGCCAGTTTGAGATATTCGCCAACCTCCTCATCGGTCGTCTGCGAAAAATCCTCATACCAGAGACCGACAGCCTGGAATGGATGCGGTGTTTCAGCGCAGATTATCATATCCACATCATTTTCAAATTCCATACAGGCCTCCGGAGATGCCACAGGCACTGCAACTATGAGTTGGAAAGGATTGTGCATCCGAAGTGCGGCCACTGCAGCCCGCATACTCGCCCCGGTTGCAATCCCGTCATCCACCAGTATGACAGAGTGGTCTTTAATTGGGTAAGCAGGACGGTTAGCCCTGTAGGTCCGCTCACGGCGGTTGAGTTCCCGGTACTCTTTTTTTGCCACTTCTTCGATAGCCCGCCCGGTTACGCCCAGGGACTGGACGATGCTATCATTCATTACACGAACCCCGCCCGATGCAATGGCGCCCATAGCCAGTTCTTCATTCCCCGGAACCCCCAGCTTTCGTACCAGAAATATATCGAGGAGTGCACCAAGAGATGTGGCCACCTCATATCCTACGGGAACTCCGCCGCGCGGCAGGGCGAGGACCAGTATATCTCTTTTCCCTTTATATGGTGAAAGTTCCCCGGCCAATCTCATACCGGCTTCGGTTCGGTTCTTGAAAAGCGGTCTTCGCGTTGAGGTCATCATGCTCTGCCTTTATCATCTTTTATATGGCCGAACCAATACATTAGAAAGCTAACATTCCTTATCCAGGATTTCTCTTATTTTATGCGACAAATCTGTTAAATTAAAAGGCTTCTGAATAAATCCGTCACAACCTCTTTGCAATATTGAAGCTGCCTGCCCATTCAGGCTGTATCCGCTTGAAAGGAGGACCTTTAGGTCAGGGTTTATTTTTTTTAACTCATCGTAGGTTTCTCCGCCCCCGAACGACGGCATAATCATGTCAAGGATAACCAGGTCAATTATTGCATAGTCTTTTTTGTAAATTTCTACAGCCTCTCTCCCGGACTTGGAGGTAATAGTATTATATCCGAGTTTCTCTAAAAGCCGGCTGCCAACTGTAGTAATCATCTCTTCATCATCCACAAGGAGTATGGTTTCGGACCCCTTCAATATATTTCCGGAGAGCTTTGTTTCCTTTGCTACAATTTTATCCGAAGCGGGGAGATAAATATTAAAAGTTGACCCTTCTCCTATTTCGCTGTAGATATTTATGATTCCGGAATGATTCTTGATTATCCCATATACAGTAGCAAGGCCTAATCCGGTACCTCTCCCCATCTCCTTGGTTGTAAAAAACGGCTCAAAAATTCTTTTTTTTGTGGCCTCATCCATTCCGGTACCTGTATCTGTAACTGAAATCTTCACATAATTTCCCGGCACAATATCAAAAGGCATAATATAGTTATCATCAAGGACAACGTTTTTAGTCTCAAGATAGAGTTCCCCGCCTCCCGGCATGGACTGCCATGCATTAACATACAGGTTTATCAAAACCTGATTAATCTGCCCGCGGTCAACTTCCACTGCCCAGATATCCTTTTGAAATTTTGAATGAATAGTAATCTCTTTCCTGGTCTTGCCAAACATATCCGAACTTTCTTTTAACAACTCATTCATGTCAGTGGGTTTTACTTCATACTTTCCGCCCCTGGCAAAACCAAGCATCTGTTTTGTCAAATCACTACCGTTTTGGACATATTTCTCTATGTCTTTTAAGTTGCTGTAAAAAGAATGAGCACTCTCAAGGTTCATAAGCATAAGAGAAACATTCCCCAGGATGCCCATTAAAAGGTTGTTATAATCGTGTGCCAGACCACCTGCAAGTGTCCCTACAGCTTCCATCCTTTGCGCCTGCTGAAGTCGAGCTTGAAGTTTCTCCTTTTCTTTTTCCGATTCCTTCCTGCCGGTAATATCAACCCATGTCGAAAGTGAATAACTGAATTTATTATTATGAAATATGGGCGTAACAGCCATCATAACCCAGAAATAATCCCCATTCTTTTTCCTGTATCGCCGCTCACCAAAGTAGGGTTCATGTAATCCCAGTTGTCGCCTTTGTTCGGTAGTACCGTAATCCGGGTCATCAACCCACCACGGATATGGAATTTCGGTACCTAAAACTTCTTCGGAAGTAAAACCCGTAAGTTCCTCGAAAAATGGATTTACATACCTTACTGAAGTATCAGGATTATAAACCAGAATTGCATTTGGAGAATGTTCGAGAAGACTGGAATTGAATGAATTGCTGTCCCGCAAATCATTTTCCATTAGTTTGTGTTCCGTGATTTCCCTGGTAATTTCTGTAAATCCGGTTATTTCCCGGTCTTCTCTTATAGGGCAAAATTTAGTCTCAAAATACAGATTTCTCTCTTCATCATGATATTCCGCTGTAAACTTCTCTCCCTTTAACACCCTGTTTTGCAGTGAATTCCAGTACCTGATTATTTCAGGCCTTCCTGAAGATTCATGCGGTTTATCACCAGGTTTTACATCTGTATTTAACAGCTCTTCCCCCACTCTTTTATAACTTGCGTTAAACGCCTGAGATATTCCTTTACTGTCACAAATCACAATATAATCATCAGTATTCTGCATTAAGGCATTATAGAATTTTTCAGTTTGTTCCAGCTCAGCAATTCTTTTATGCAGCTCAACTTCATTTTCTTTTTGTCTTTGAATAATCTTTTCAAGATTATTATTTTTTCTTCCAGTTCTTTATGATCGGGTTTCTTTTCCATATAAACACCCTTTATAATATAGCAGTTTTATTAGTCTTTTTATCTATATAAGATTGAGATATATTCACACAGCAATAAAATCTCCTACCATAACCTGAAACTAACAACTTAAATTATAATATTCAAGTCTTATACCCTATTCTTGAATTGTGGACGACTTCCCGATTCCTTAAAAGGGGTCTGCCGTTGACTCAAGTGTAAAAATATACAAAAAAGATACAATGTCCAGACCATTAAGAATCCAATATTCAAAAGCATGGTATCACGTTATGAATCGAGGTAGACGTGGTGAAAATGTATTTTTGACTAAAGAAGATTACCTGTCTTTTATAAAACTTCTTGAAGAACTGGATGAAGTATTTAATATCAAAGTCGCAGCATATTGTCTGATGCCGAATCATTATCATCTTCTTATACAAACACCGGATGCAAATCTTTCACGGTCAATGAGGCATTTAAATGGAATCTACACCCAGCGTTATAACAGGAGGCACGGTTATGACGGCCCTCTTTTTAAAGGCAGGTATAAATCAATACTTGTTGAAACGGACAGTTATGCGTTAGAACTTGTCAGATATATTCATAGAAATCCATTAAAAGCAGGTATTGTTGAAAGTTTGGAAAAATATCAATGGAGTACACACAAATCGTACCTTTCTAATGCTGAAAAATGGAAATGACTTTATAAAGACTATATTTTAAGATTATTTTCGGAATCCGGACAGGAAAGTATTCGCTTATACAAACAATTCGTTCTTAAGGAGTCCCCGGAATATATAAATAATATATTCGCAAGGAAAAATCTCCCATCGGTGATAGGAAGCAAAACCTTTATTGATAGAATAAAGGAGAAGTATTTTAACGCTGATAACTTTGAAGAGGTTCCCGAGGTAAAGAGCCTTGCGCCAGATATTGATAGGATAAAAAGGTATGTTTGCAAATAGTATAATATAAAGAACGAAGACCTGGAGATTTCGAGAAGAGGTTATTTTAATGAACCCCGATATGTCTCGATGTACCTTATAAGAAATTTGCGGAATGATACGTTAAAGCAGGTAGGCGAACAATTCGGTATTGATAAATATAGTACTGTGAGTAGTATTGTAGCGAGAGTAAAATTTGAGATGAATTCCAACAAGATTTTTAAAAAAAGAGTGGAAGCATTAAAAGAAAGGATCACCAAGAGTCAAGGGCAGACCCCTTTTTCACAGAAGAGATAAAAAACTATATCAGCGCAATGATGAAAGGATATTGGTAGATGGGGATTTTGTCAGCAGGATACTTTCATCAGCAGAAGATAAGATGAAAAAGGAATATGAGTTAAAATCACTTGGGATGGATTTAAATGCTGTTGCATCCAGGGTATCGGGGATGCTGAACATAAAGGTAAAAGATGTATGGGCAAAAGGCAGGTATGTCGACTCAATCGTCATTCCCGCGAAGGCGGGAATCCACTTTAAAGCTTTAAAACAAAAAATAGATTCCCGCCTTCGCGGGAATGACATGCTATGAACCTTAAGTCAACAGTATTGGGGTTTATCCCTGACGGCTTTTCAGGAACGGGCAAATCATTACTCCACAATTAAATCTCTAAAGAGCGCTCAATGGCATAGCCTTATCTTTAAAACATAACCGGACTGCAACCTTGACAATAATACAGAATGTAATTACAGTAGTTACATTTAATTGTACTTATAAGGAATTGATCTTATGGAAAATCAGGCAAGAATAAGAGATGCAAAGCTTGTTTCAATTGGAAATTCAAAAGGTGTCCGTATTCCCAAATCTCTCCTTCAGAAATATAATCTCAAAAATTCCCTGCTGATAGAAGAAACAGAAAACGGTCTACTTCTCAGAAATAAAGAGGAAAACAAGCTGTCCTGGGAGGAAACATATAAGGCCATGGCAACTGAAAAGGAGAATTGGGAGGATTTTGACAAAATCCTTGATGATGGCCTGGAGGATGAGGATTTTGAATATTGAAAGGTACGGGATATATTATGCAGACCTTAATCCGGCTATAGGAAGCGAGATAAAAAAGATTAGACCTGTAGTGATTGTCAGCCAGGATGAGATGAATAAATATCTCGAAACCGTGGTAGTGTGTCCTCTGACTTCTAAATTGCATCCGCAATGGAGGAGCAGGATACAGATTAAATGCGCAAAAAAAAATGCAGAAATAGCGGTTGATCAGATCCGCACTATCAGTAAACAAAGATTAAAAAATAAAATAGACCGTTTATCCGAAAGCAAAGCCGCCCAGTTGAGAAAACTCATTACAGATATGTATGGTGAATAACATTTTTTTCATATCCGGCACCCGGTTCATATGCCATCCTCCGGTTAACTTTCCTCGTCATAGTATTGGCGGAGGCTCGATATTGTGGGTTTACTTAAGATGCTTGCGGATACTCCCTTTATTTAATGTTGCTCAGAAAATAAATCCCAGTTAAATGACCTATTGATTTTGAATATTGAAACTTCCACATAACTCTGCTAAAAAAGACCAGTCTTAAGCTGTTCAAACCATTTATATTTTTAAGCAATAATAACCGATAATGAGCCTTAAACGGTGATATCGAAGCAGCCAATGCATAATCAAACACCAGAACAAATAGCGCGGGATAAAATCGACAGAATGCTGGTTTCAGCCGGATGGGTTGTGCAGTCTAAAAACAAGGTTGATCTTTCCACAGCTACGGGTGTTGCAGTCAGGGAATATCAGACTGATATCGGTCCGGCTGACTATGTGCTGTTTGTGGACAGAAAACCGGTGGGTGTGATCGAGGCGAAACGTGAGGAAGAAGGAGTTCGTCTCACAGTTCATGAAGATCAGGCCGAGTTTTATGCCGAAGCCAGACTCAAGTACAACCTCAACAAAGAACCTCTTCCCTTTGTGTATGAAAGTACAGGTGTATTAACCAGATTCACGGACGGTCATGATCCAAAACCCAGATCGAGACCGATATTTCATTTCCACAAACCGGAAACACTGGCCGAATGGCATTCCCAAAAGGAAACACTCAGGGCAAAACTTAAGAGTATGCCCGGACTTAATGAAGAAGGATTGCGTCCTGCCCAGATAAGGGCCATTAAAAACCTGGAAGTGTCCTTCAAGGATAACCGGCCAAGGGCACTTATTCAGATGGCAACCTTGATATTTTCTGGATTAAAGATACCAGCCTTGCAGATCTGGACAATCTTCCAGACCCGGACATACTAGCCAGTGAAATCATTGAAAACATAGGAGCAGGGTTGGAGAGCTTTAAAGAAATTTTGGAGACCATTAATGGTAATGGGGGAGAAGAACAATCTTAAACATTATTTGATAAAACCGGATAGATGTTGCTTTTCAAATAGGGTTTGAGTAGCTTTTTAAAAATGTGCGAAGATATACACAAAAATTTTTAATTATTGATTCTTTAACTGAAATGTAACAATTCTGACAAAAGTTTTCATTTGTAATAAAAATTAAAATTAGGTAAATTATACTAAATTATTGAACTTATAAATATCGTATGCATAAAAATTAGGTGAAACAATGATTTCATTGCCAGATAAAATTGAAGTATGCCCAATTACAGAATCTATACTTGAAATAAGGTTCAATTCGAAATATCCCAAAGACGCTATTTTTGGCATGGTTTATTCAGACATAAAAGATTCTCTTACTGATGCACCTATTCCGTTACCAATATTGCAGTTGCCTGAAACTGTAAGAAACCAGGACCCAAATCTAATATACCAAGCGACATATCAAATAGGAAAAGGGAACTCTAATTTGAAAATAGGGCCAAAAGTAATAAATTTTGGAACTGCTAAACCGTATCCTGGCTGGGATGAATGGTCTAAGTTTTTTTACGAAATTTTGGAAAAAATATTCTCTTCCGATGTTGTGAGTCAGGTTGAAAGGATTGGTTTAAGGTATATCAATTTTTTTGATACAGAGATATTTGATAAAGTAAAACTTGACGTTAAGCTGATCAATACTAAACTTAAAAGTGAATCGACTAACATTCGTACAGAGATAATTGATGATAACTTTATAAAAATACTTCAGATTGGTAATTTAGTTAATATGACAGCAGGAGCAAATAAGAAGTACGGGTCAGTAATTGATATTGACTGTATTTATAATTTTGAAAGCAGTTCAACACATTGTAATTACAAAGAAGTAATCGAGGATGCTCATGTAAAAGAAAAGACTCTTTTCTTTTCCTTACTGGAAGAAAATTTTTTAAAGGAATTAAAACCTATTTATGGAGGAAACTAATGGGCCAATCATCAACTCAAAATTATGTATCTATGATATTGCTTTTAGTTGGTACCGCTACACTTACATCATATGGAAGCCCAAATAATACTGTAATTCCTATTCCAGAAAAAAGCTATGAGTTTACAGTAAATAAAAATCCAGTTGAGGCTCAATACACATTAATGCATGAGCTAATGCATACAAGATTTCAAGAAAGTCAATTAGAACCAATAGTCGAAATGAAAGTAGTAAAAAGAAAAATTGTAAAATTCAGTAAGCCTACTCCGTTAATATTTACTAGCATTGAGGATGATAAAGGATTTATTGGGTAATGGAATATCCTTGGTACGAAGAGGTCAAGTTATCAGATGAAATTTCTCAAGGAGATATTATTATAAAATGTTACATTCCAATACCTGGAGAAGAGTTATTCGATTTCTTTTCGGAAGAGGATGGTCAAATTGAATTTGATTCGCCAGTAGATGTTAAAATTGCAGATGTTATCATCCTATCCCAAGCTTGCGATATTATGCATGATAAAATAGACTCAATTATCGCTTGCCCAGTATGGACATTAAAAACATTAATCAGTGAAAATTCCTATTTTGCAGGATCAGATGCTAGAGAGAGTTTAAGGCAGGGAAAAGAACCTTCTTACCACTTACTTAATGAATATCCCTCATTGGATTTAGAATTATCAGTAGTAGATTTTCATAGAATATATTCACTACCTAAAAACTATCTGAAGAAAATAACTGGAAGCATTGAAAAAAGATTACGGTTACTACCCCCATATAGAGAGCATTTATCTCAAGCTTTCGCTAGATATTTTATGCGAGTAGGGCTCCCAATCGACATCGATAAAAATAAAGTCAAAGAATGTCGGGTTAATTAATTTGAGCACATCGCTTCCATCATACGTTGAAGAAATCAACCATGCAGTTGGAAGACCTGCAGGACTTCATTAAATGCTATAATTCAGCAAACCGCCACGACAGAAAAGAAACCTGGTCCGAAGAAAACCCCGATGGAAGATGGCGAAAATTCACATATGAAAAGATCATCGCCCGGGATAAAACCAACCTGGATGGATATTCCGGGTCATATTTCCCAATGAGTCCGGTCATTCGTTCCAATCGTTCCGGTTAAAAGTTCCAACCAATCCGGAATGGTTCCAATTCAATTATACGTCTTTATAATGGGAATATGCATTGAGATTCGATGTAAATTCATTATAAAGGAGGTCACCTATATGACTAAATATCGAGAAATCCTGAGGCTGCAGAGCCTGGGGATCAATCAAACCGGCATTGCCAAAAGTTGTGGATGCTCAAGAAAGACTGAACGCAACGTGTTCAACCGAGCAAAAGAACTGCAAATCAAATGGCCCTTAAAGGCTGAGGTCACAGATGTTGAGCTTGAAAAGCAATTATTTCCTGAGAAATCAGCTCATGAACCATCGCGTAAGCACCCTGATTATGAGTGCATAGCCAGGGAGATGATGCGAAACGTGGAGCGGGACGCTCTTTCAAAATTTAATAACTCATATAACTTCGTCTTTTTTCTATTCTTTGAAAATTATCTTTTAAACACAGGTGTCGCGTCTTCATTTTTTTAAGGGGTCTGATCTCCTATTAGCTCATGTTTTCTTAACATAACCTCTTTAAAAAAAGGGACATTGGAACTTTTCAAAATTAATTTTCAATTTTTTTCTCCAGAATTATACAAAACAGGGTGAAGCTGAATGACAATCTCATATTTTCTTCCGAGCCAAATTCCTTCAAAATTTTACATCTTTTAAATACGACTGAAATCTCTTAGCGTTTGCCGCCATGGTCTGAGCCAGCGACCATCATTTCGGGGATCATCCATAAGTATCAATGGGGACGTGCCCATTGATACGCCCCTATTGGATCATATGCGAGCCCTCGCTCTTTCTCTCGCCCGAAGTTTGGCCTGTATTTGGGAAAATAGCTGTGCTTTCTGGTTGGTCCGGTCACGAAAGCAAACTACCAATGCATATGGTTCAAAAGTTGCACTATGTGGCTCTCCCCAAGGATAATCATTTCGGGTTACCACAACAAAAAGGCGATTGTTTCGTAACTTGGATCGACTATTAAACTGAATGAAGCTCCAAGTTGCGGTTTGAGCAGTCCCTTTTCCACGTATTGTACTACTGACATCACTATTGTCTAATTCGGGTATATTGTCATAATTGTCTTTTTCGGTTGCCTTGTTAAACATTTTTGTAACATATTCCAAGTCAGGTGCAGTAACCAGTTTGAAATTGATTCGACTTGCTTTATAAGAAACCCTGGTGGACCGTACATAAGGGGTGTGGCTCAGGCCAATGGAAATTTCGCGCAGACGCTTTCCAATACTCAAAAAATCTTCAGGAATAGGAATCTCATAAAAGTGATGACTTTTATTTGGTATCTGACCATTAGCTAACATACTTACTTCGTTTTCCAATGATCGAAACAGAGCGCGCGAGTCCACTTGCCCGTATCCACAAACTCTACGAAGCATTTCCTTGTCATGAAAAATCTCTTGGCTTGATTCAGGAATCGCAGCATGGGAGATAAGCAAAGCCCTTACGATATTTCTATTGGCTTCAGGGTATACAGACAAAATTGAAGCGGCTAAATGCGCCACATAGGGTGCAGCCATGCTTGTACCACTTTCATCCGCCAACAGTCTGCCTCCAACAAATTCCCTGCAGGTAGAAAGCTCTCCTAAACCACAATTTGATACCAAAATATTTGACCCGGCTCGTGTGTTCAGAGCCCAGTTTCCACCATAGGACATAAGATCAGGTTTGATGGCTCCACCTATTGAATAACCGCTCCTTGAAAAGGGAGAGGGTTGATTATGACGAGCTATAGGCACTTCATATGGATCTCCTGTGTAGCGTTGGCTGTTTATTGTCTGGTCATGTCTAGCTAGACTGCCAACTGTTATCGCATTAAGTGCTGGAGCTGGCTCAACGATGGACCATTCATCTTCAGTCATATAAAAAGGATAGCTGTTTTTCCACTCCAGACCATCTTTTTGGCCACCAAGTACATTTCCTGCAGATACAATAAAAAGCACTCCCAGTTCCCTGGAAAGGGTATCTAAGACATATGATAAGCCCTTAATGTGACCACCACGATAGGGTTTTCGCAAATCACCAAACGACAAATTAAATATCTTACAGCCATATGATTCAAGAAAATATCTTACGGCTTCATCAATCTGTTTTTCCACAAACCCGGTTGTGTTTTCATTCTTTTCATCAAGTATTCGCCCACTAAAGATGCGCAGCTTTGGAGTCAGTTCTCCAGTTTGAATTGCGGCTTCAATATCGCCATAAAGACATAGGCCAGCGACCAACGTACCATGCCCATGCTCATCTTCAGCGTCTTTTCCAGGCAAGAAGCTTTGTGCGTCCCCCACAGCCGGGGCAAGAAAAGGATGTCCAGTCGTCAAACCACTATCCAATATTACCAAACCTGGAGCATTTTCAGGGGGAGAAGGGATAGTTGTAAAATCTCCAATATCAGCGCGAAGCAAACTTAGGTCAAGACCATATTGGGGTGGCAGATCTACTGTCCGAACATCACGATGCTGTAAAATTGCAGCAGCCTGCTGATGATTACAACGAACTCGAAAAAGGATCAGACCAGGCTGTTTAACGCTGTCTATTAACTCAATATTGTTTTCATTTAGCCAAACTTCAAACGCTTGCCACAACCTTTCACTGTCCGCTCTACGATCCTCTATTGGAAACAGCTCTATGTCTAGCACAAAGGGCACGTGATCTGGAAGCCCTTCATTACGCAACGCCCAACCGGTACGGTCTTCTGGGGTCCATCGACCAACACTCAGAAGAGAATAAAGTACTTGCTTATAGGTTACGTGCTCTCCATTTGCTAATGAAATCAGCCTAGCTTCAAAAGATTCAAGAGCTGCAGTACTAACAAACGCTACTACAATTTCGTCTCCTTCCTGGCTGACAAATTCGATTTCAGGGGAAACATTCCTTAGAGTATCAGGATCGAATCCCTTATTTACTGTGAATCGAAACAAGCGCCTATCATCGAAACCACCGATATCCTCATCCGTTTGCTTTACTGCACTTTCAAGACGCTCCAAAAGCATTCTTCCATGTGCTGATGGATCGTCAGGCATTAAAAAGTGAGTCTTTCCGCCAGGTCTCTTTTCTGTGACTGGCTCTTCGCGGTTTAGGGATAGGTGAAGAAAAGATTCTTCCATGAAGCTTATTAGCTCCTTTTCATACGTGCTCTTCTAGCGTCTTCTCTGCGGATTGCTGATTGAACGTGACGTTCGCTCAGGAACTCTTTTCCTGAAAAAATCATATCTTTCGCCGCACGACGTAAAACCCTTTCAACATCAGCGTGACTCATACCTTTCAATTGGTTAACAAATCCAGCATCCTCAATTTCGAATTCGCGCCTAAGTCCCCGCAATTTGACTGCTAGCAGGCGACGTAGCTGATCAATATTTGGCAGATTAAAAAACAACACTTCATCGAAACGGCGCCAAACTGCGGAGTCCAAAATTTGATCGTGATTAGTTGCTGCAATTAGAAGGCTTCTTCCATTAAAACCATCCAACATTTGAAGAAATGCGTTTACAACTCGCTTTAACTCTCCATGCTCAGCGGCGTCATCACGCTCCTTTCCCAATGCATCGAATTCGTCAAAAAGTACCACCATAGGAACTGATGATATAAAATCAAAGACTTGTCGCAGATTTGAGGCTGTTTCACCAAGATATGATGAAACAACACTATCTATGCGCACAATTGATAAGGGAAGACCAAGCTCACTGGCTATTACCTCTGCGGTTAAAGTTTTCCCACACCCTGGAGGACCGCAGAAAAGCAACCGATCAACGGGATATAAACCATAACTTTTCAAAATTTCAGTCTTATGAAGTTCTTGTAAAATTTCTTCTAAGAGTGAGTTGTTTTCGTCGGACAAAACAACATCTTCCAATCTTCTCACTGGTTCTTTTATCTGTAGAAGAGGAATTCCGTGCTCTCGATCTTTTGGCAAGTTGCCATTAAATCGAAAGGGAAGTATCTTTGCGGAATTAGCACGACCATATAGAATTTTCTCCAGATCATTTGCTAGCAAATGGTGTTTCTTTGACCGCTCTTCTCGAATCACTTCCTCAGATACTTGTCGGAAAGCTTCATGATTTCCTTCAGAACCTGTTTTTATAAGCTGTCTGAGCAGTTTTCCTGATGCCATGGCTCCCTCTCTATATTTTATTTTTAAATTCAATGGCTTTTAGATCTGATGTATAATTTTTTAAGACTGAAATCAAGTAAAGCCATGTGAAATAATTAACTAAATATTGTGCTCAATTGATTTGTAGAATCTTATCATAATATAGGTATCTCAATTCAAATCAAATCAAATTGTTAAGGATCTCCTATTAGCTCATGTTAACAGAACACAACCGTTTTAAAAAATGGGACATTGTAACTTATAATATTGATTTTATGTCCCCCTCCTCTCGCATGAATCACCTCCGTATATATAGTCCCTGGCTGACTTCGTTAGCCAGGGACGTAAAGGCTCTACACATTTGGCCTCTATCTCAATATTAATTCCTGATTCATCCACGGAAATTAAGCCAACACCGCGCCTGACAAATTCATGTGTCTGCTTTACAGCCCTTAATGCAGTTTTTGAAGGGACAACGACGTAGGAATAATGAGCAAAACTTGAATTTCTGTATGCCTGGTACAATGCTTGTTTCCATTTCTCCAGTTTCATTTCAAATGCAATCAAAAAACCGTTTCGGTCACTTATGATAACGTCAGTGCGACCTTCTATATAATTAAATTCCTCAGCCATGCATTCAAGGACAAAAGGAGAATGTTCATCTTCCAATGCAGTATTGAACACTTGTGTCAGATTACGTTCACTATCAAACATATAACTCCTGTAAAAGCGGTTTATACTTCAGTTTTGATGGTTGGTTGTTAAGAAAGACTTAACTACGAAAAGACATTAAATGCAATAAATCATTATATCGGGATTAATATAATCGTTTTTTAAGCTTTATGACCGGAAAAAGCAAGGGGAAAATATAGGCTGCCGGCTTCATAAATCTTACGCCGGGTCAGGGAAGCTGTTTGGGCTGAAGGCTGTTAGGGAAAGCAAAATGCCTGATGTCGGAAGACAGAGGACAGCAAAGAATAGACACTGGAGCTATATATCTGTAGCAGACTAAAGGAACAATAAAAGCTTCAGCCTGCTTTTTTATGCTATATGCAGGGCATCAAGCACTGCTTTTGGATTTTTTGAGGCTACCTGTAACAATGCCTTTGCCGGTCCATCAGGTTCTCTTCTCCCCTGTTCCCAGTTTTGCAATGTCCTGACACTGACTCCAATCATCATGGCGAATTCACTTTGAGAAACATTTAGCTTTTTTCTTATGTTTTTAATCTCCGGAGGATTAACTTCATAAACACGCCCAGGTTTCTTTTTCCCTGCCTTTATTTCACCTGCTTCCTTGATGCTGGCAGCCAGTTTTTCAAAATCTTCTTTTTTCATTTTAAAAATTCCTTAACTAATTCTCTAAGCAGTTTGAGTTGATCCTGCGTCAGGTCTTCCTGTTCGTTCTCTTTATAGGGAAAAAGCATATAGATGATATCCGGAGCATCCCAATAATAAATAATGCGTAAAGCTCCTCTTTTTCCTTTGCCTCTTAAACTCCAGCGGATTTTTCTCAGACCTCCTCCGCCCTTTATCAAATCTCCGGCATCCGGTCGAAGAACCAAAGCTGCCTGCAGTTCTCTGTAACTATCGTCAGAGATTAACTTTTGTATTCCTTTAGTAAATATTGTTGTCTCTAAAAATAACATTGCCTATTATACGTCAATGACGTACCCTGTCAATAATATATTTGATAAAAAGCCAGGCGGACGCGGTTAAGACAGAAGGCTATTAGTTTTTGCTTTTACTAACAGCCCTCAGCCTAAAAAGCTTCAGCATGTTTTCCTCAAACATGTAGACCCTTTTGTGGTCAATACTGCTTCTGGGATAAATTCTTTTGTCCAGAACAATATCTTCAATTTTTATGGATTGCACTTTGCTCATAGTCGTCTCCTTTCAATTTTGACTGGATCATAAGATAGGCCGAAGCTTTTTTGGCTGAGGACTGAAGGAAAAGCCGTAAAAACCTAACAGCCTTCAGGCTAATCCCCTTCAGCCTGTTTTCTTTTTCAAGCATCGTGCCAGATGGCAGTGGATATTGGTCTTTTTCACTTAGAGGCTACTGAAACACAGTTGCAGCAGGGTTTTTCACTTTTTTGATTTTTATGAGCGGAGTTCAATCCGGATTATTTTGAAGAATAAAGACAGAGGAGATGCACAATTTCGTGTGCATGATGCACATAAAAATGTGCAGATTTTAAAAATTTTTTTTGTGCTTCATTTTTCTTTCGTCACTCCACAATCCTCAATCGATTGTTAAAGTATAGAGCTATTAATCCACCGGATGTTGTGCTCCCCCCGTGATAGGGTGCCGGTTGGGAGATGGTGGCAAAATAGATGCTTCATACCTTATTGCAATCTTCTCTCCCTCCCTTAATCCCTCCCGCCAGGGGGAGGGAGATTTTCACGAGTATATTTCGAGTCCGCTCATCTTTAAAAAAATGTGTTTTAAAACTGACGATCTTTGCTACTGAGTTTTCCATTGACCTTTTTCAGCCCTGGCTTTTTTTAGATTTAACAATACTCCGCATTACACTCTCATTATTCGCCTTGAGCCATCTTTCATTAAAATAGGGCTGCTGCACCACCTCTGCTATGGATGCCAGGGCATAAAGATGAAAATCACGCTGATCATTTGTACCGGCAAGCAGAAATACTGCCTGGACTTTTGGAGCCAGTTCCGAATAGTAGATACCTTCTTTGCATCGCACCAGCACAAGGTGGAACATGTCCTCTCCATCGATTATGATATGCGGAATAGCCAGGTCGGGCCTGAAGGCAGTGCTGCTCTCCTTTTCCCGCTCCATGAGCAGTTGAAGGATATCGTTCTTTGACACCGCAAGAGACGAAGACAGCATGTCTGCCGCCTGTTCGAAGAATTTTTCATAATCAGTTGATGAAGGCAGGTCCAGTATCGCACATTCATCAATAAGTCTTTCAAACCTTGCCCTTCGCCTGGCATCGCTCTTATTTATGATGGCCTTAACTTCCATGTCCAGTTTTGGAGAAGTAATAGATTTAGCTGCTGTGATATCAACAATATTTATCAGCGCATCCTCCATACTTTCGCCAAACTGGAGCTTCATCTTTTCAAGGCTTTCCCGCGAACCAACCACTGTAAGCCAGTCACAAACCTGAAGAACGGTGAAACCGGCAGATATTATCATCTGTCCGTTCCTGCGTACGGATAAAATATGCAGATCCAGGGGAAGATGCAAATCGCGGATGGCAATACCATGGAGATCCGGATTACGAAGTTCGAATTCGAATACCTCCCTGCCCTTCTCCATTCCCAGAAGGAGCCTTGCAGCGGATGGTGACCGAACGAACTGATCCAGCAGGTTTACAATTGCCGTCTGAGGTTCAACAACAATCGCCCCCAGCTTGAGAAATCGTCTGTAATAGGCATTCTGATTCAATCTTACGATAAAATTATTAGTACCGTAATTTTCATGCACCAGTTCACAAATCCGGTAGTTTTCTTCATCGGAAAGCATTGCAACAATGGAATCTGCCTGACCTGTTCCGAGTTTATTCAGGGTATTTAAATCTAAATCAGGAATGGGGTGGATTTCGATATCCGAATATGGCGCTGTTGTCCTGGCATATTCTACCTGGTTTGTAGCTATCTTGACCTCCCAGTTATTGGATTGCAGCAGGCGCGCGAGGGCAAGGGATTCGCCTTCCAGCCCGAAGATAATCGCATCACGAACACCGCCGGAAGAAGATGCCTCGGTATCCGGTTTTCCTTCCTTTACAAGATGCAGTGCCCATTTAAAAAAAGGAGGGCCTGCAATCTGATTTAAAACTATTATCGCTATTATAAGGGTAGCCAGAACCTCTCCCCAGCCAGGGTACTGATTAGATACCTGTTTTGCAAGTCCGAGTCCTACACCTGCCTGCGTAATATAACACATCCAGGCAATCATGCTGTCTTTAAGCGGTTCTCCGGCAAGAAGACTGCCACTCACGGCACCGATGAAATTTCCTGCCAGCCGGACTGCAAAAATCATCAGTGCTATTGCCCAGCACTGGGCCAGCACGTCAATTTGAACAGATATCCCGGTCAGGGTGAAAAAGGCTGTATAGACAAATGGTCCTATATCATGAAGGACCTTTACGAGTTCAGTACGATAGGCGCTGTAATTTGCTGTAATGAATCCGGCCAGCATGCAGCTGAGAAGCGGTTCAAGCAGTATCCCGCATGATAAATATTTCTCTGTTATATTCCAGAAAGGCTCTACCATAGCAAACATGCCAAAACCTGTAGCCATGATAAGGATGGTTTTATACCATCTAGCCCAATGAAGCGATAATATTAACCTGAGAATGTGACTTGCAAAATATCCTGTTATTAAAGTTAGAGATAGCTCGGCAAACAGGATAAATATAAAGGATAAATCAAAACCAACATCTTCCAGGATTGTTTCAGCAATAGAACCTGAGATGCTGAATATAATGATAACCGCAACATCCATTATCATTGTTACACCCAACACTGTTTTGGCAAATGGGCCCTTTGCCCTCAATTCATTTACGATCGCTATAGCAGAGGATGGGGATCGTGCTGTCATAATAGCCCCTACCAGAAGGGAGGCCGCTGCACGGTGGGCCGCAGGCATGGCCCTGATTACCGGTATGACATCAGAAATAAGATAAAAGGCGAAACTGGTTATACAGAATGTGATCAGTACCAGCGAGATGGTAACATACCGGATTGTTTTCAAACGGCTTTTTATCTGTCGGACAACCAATTCGCTTCCGGCTGAAAAGGCAATAAAGGCAAGAGATAATTCATCTATAAACTTCAGTTTATCGACAGCCATGGCTGGAATTATGTTTAATACAAAAGGGCCTGTGAGAATCCCCACAAACAGAAAACCTGTGATTAGAGGAAGTTTAATAACAGCAAACCATCTGCCGATCTGCCTGGATGCAATGGCAACTATGATAAAAATTGCTATATAGGGGATATATATCGATAGGCCGGTCTCTGCCATTTTTTAGTCCCGGATTAGTAATTTTAATAGAGCTAAAATATTTTATCATTATAATATGCAATGTATGTTTCTGTCCAAAACAATCGATATATATATTCCAAAACCTGTCTCTGATAATAGCCTTGCACCACAACAACTTTTTTTGACATCTATTGGTTTATGGGTTAATATTCTGGTAATTTTTTTCTTCAAATATTTGATCAATCGATACTCTCGTAAAATTATCTTTAATAAAGGAACCATAATGGTCTTTAAAAAAATCATCCCTGTTCTCTTTGCCTTCACACTTTTGTTTATCAATTGCCCTTCAGTCTCCGCAATACCTTCCAACTGTGAAAAATGCCATAGTAAAATCACGCCGCAGCAGGTTAAGGATTTCAACCGCGGTATAATGTCAAAAACCATGACCTGTATTGATTGCCATGGGAATATGCATGAAGGAATGGATGATGTGGTAAAGGCCCAGCTTCCTACCATTGATACATGTAAGGAATGTCATCCTGATCAGGCGTCCCAGTACCTTTCCGGAAAACACGCACTGGGCGCAGTCGCCATGAAGGCCATGCCCTATATCCATATGCAGCCAAAGGCATTTATTGAAGGACGCAAGGGTTGCGGAGGATGCCACACACTGGGAGTAACCGATCAGAACGCCAGGCTTGAAGAAGGACGTAAATACTATCATTACGGAATGGACTGTCAGAATTGCCATACCCGCCATGCCTTTTCAAAAAAAGAGGCGCTTCAGCCTGAGGCGTGCATGACCTGCCATATGGGATTTGACCATGCCCAGTGGGAGATGTACTCGGGCTCCAAGCATGGTGTTACCTATATGATGGACCGCATAATTGATCCTAAGAATAAAGACCGTGCTCCTACATGCCAGACCTGTCATATGCCCGGAGGAAATCACAGGGTATTCTCAGCATGGGGATTTCTCGGTATTCGGCTACCCGGGCGAGATAAGGAATGGATGGGATACAGGACAACGATCCTGAAGGCACTGGGTGTGCTTGACCCTGACGGCAATCCCACTCCGCGTCTTGAAGTGGTCAAGGCCGGAAAAATAGCCCGCCTTACAAAAGAGGGTTTTGATGCTGAAAGAAAACGCTATACCGATGTATGCAAACAATGTCATTCCCCCAACTTTGTAACAGAGAATTTTAAAAACGCAGACTTGATGTTAAAGGAAGCTGATAAGTTATTCGCAGAGGCTATTGAGATAGTTGCCGGGTTATATAGGGATCATATAATAGTCAAGAAAGAGGGGAATGCCGGTTATCCTGATCTCCTGGCGTTTTATGATGTAAATACAAAGGTTGAACAAGTACTGTATGAGATGTTTATGGATCACAGGATGAAGACGTTTCAGGCAGCCTTTCATATGAATTATGATCTAACAACATGGTACGGGTATGCGAAATTAAAGGAGGACCTTACCGAAATAAAAGAACTTGCGCAAAACATGCGGGATGAAAAACTCGGAAAAAAGCAGCCTATACAAATATTCCGGTAATGGAGATAGACTAAAACTATGGGATTTATCAGAAAACAGGAAGAACGCATGGCAATACAGTTTTTGACATGGAAATATCAAAAAAAGAATCTGGAAGTGCCGCCTGACTCCGAACTGCAAAAACATGCCGGCAAGATTATAGATGAAGCACATATTATCGCCCGTGAAAGAGGCGGTAATGTGTTATCTATTTTAAAGGAGCTTGTAAAAAAATATTTTAAACCGGAATAAGATGAGGAAACCTTTGAATGAAGGATAATATACCTTTCCCTGCCGAAAAAATTACATGGTTCAGGAAAAAACTGGGCATAGAAAAAAGGGAGCTTGAACAGATTGGTAGATTCAGCCAGATATTTATAGAAAAAAAAGAGGCGTTTTCCGCCTATTTTTTCGATTATTTTAACAGGATCGATGAGACTTCATTCATTCTGGCACATCAGAAGCACGGCCAACATTTAAGTAAAATCTGGGAGAACTGGTTTGAACTTTTTTTCAAAGAAAGTTTCAGTGAAAAATTTTTAAAAGCCTTATGGATAAGCGGCCTTACGCATGTTGAAATAAATATTGATCACCGCTTTATAATGCTGAGTTATTCAGTCCTGCGCCAGTTTTGCCAGAAGATTGGCAGGCAACAGATCCCTCCAAACGACCGGGAATCAATCCTGATGATTATTGATAAAATGATAGACTTCTGCCTCCTCATAGAGACCAACGCATTTGTTGAAGCCACATTGAGATGTGACATGGAAGTTGTAAGAGGCATCTCCCATCAGGTGAGAAATCCTTTAACAATAATAGGAGGAAATGCCGTAAGGCTGATGCGTAATTCGGATAAAGTCACAGAACAAGCTGATATTCCGGAGATATGCAATACAATAATAGAGGAAAGCAGGCGTCTTGAAAAGATGGTTACTGATGCAGTAGCATACTCCGATATGTATCAAAAAGAATCCGAGCATTCGATGATTCCTCTATCTTCACTTATCTCCGGTGCCGTGGAAAAAATTAAAAGCAGTAATAACCGGCAGTTAAAAATAACTGAAAACGCATTTCCATCTGATCTCGAAGTCCAGGGGGATAGAAAAAATCTCGAATTAATGCTGATTAACATCGTTCAACATTGCATAGATACGGATGCCAGTCGTCAACCTGATATCGTTATTTCTGTAAAACAAAAAGAACTTACTTCGACCTTCATCGAAATAGTGATACTGAGCAGAGGTTCCCTACAAAAACAGGAAGAAATAGAAAGGGCCTTTGTTCCCTTTTATTCATCCAGACCGGAAGGAACAGGGCTCGGGCTATCTATAGCAAGGCTGGCGGCCCAAAAAAGCCTTGGAGATATTATCATCGATACGGTGTCTGATGAGGGTGTGAGGTATGTTATAAAGCTGCCTCGCCCTGTTGCTCCACATTAAACAGAATGAATTATTTCTTACCCAGAAGACACAGCTCATCTTCACACTGTTTACTTGCAGGCATGCGGATGGGTTTCTTATCCAGCCTGATCCCGTCTTTCGGCACCCATTTATCAACTGACACAGTCTTATAATATGTATAATCCATCGACTGCCAGATCGGATTTGTTTCTCCTCCAACGACTACAAAGTTGATATTTTCAGGTTTTGGCTTGAAGAAAGAGTTTCCAAGTTTTCCTGCTATATACTCGCTCAGTTTAAAGGGATCATCCCAACCCTCTTCCTTCAGGGATTTTGCCGCCAGGGGGTCTACGACGAAGGTGCAGTTTCCCATCATTCCGGACGATTGAATCCTCTGAAGCAATGCATCCGCACCTCCCATCCCGAGAGTGGAAACGTTCCAGCCGCGAAAGATACTGACTGTACTGTCAGAGGGCTTGAAGCCTTTCCTCACATGAAAAGGTTCCCAGGGGCTCTTTTCCTCATTCTCGGCACAGCACTGATTGGTAAAACTCAAACCGTTCCCTATTGAAGCCATATATGTGTCACCAGGCCGCGCATCACCAAAGATAATACTCATGAGCGTCCATGCCCTGCCTATTACGGAATTGGCATAGTTAAAGGGACCGAGGGCACCAACTCCGCTGTTCATACCGATTATTCTTGCAATTGGTCCGTTAACCACCACCATGCTCCCGTATGATCCGGTAGAGCTTGGAATTGACGGGTGTTTTGTCGAGGCTATTGCAAGGATAACCGGAAGGTGCTCCGGCCTTGCACCAGCCATAACAGCAATTGTGGCAACATTCTCCACTGTGTATTCATTCATTTCCTCATGGGTGGTGACCGACATCATTCCTACCTTCTCCCGGGGATCATGGTCGGTTCCTGTAAGCATTTCGGCAACCCTTTTTTCAGTGGGAAGCACAATGGGCAAACCGTCGGACCATCCTTTCTCAAGGAACATGCGGTTGAGGTTCGCCTCGGTATCCGGCGCAAGCAGGCGGGGTCTTTTTTCTCTTTTTGGTACTTTAAAATTCTTTTCTTCTTCGGTTAAGGGTCTGGTCAATGCATCGATTACTTCTGTCATAAGCTTTTTGCCGGTTATAGGGTCATTGCCGTTAATATATTCAACCAGGGTCTCTTTGGGTACCCATGCAACCGGATAGGGAGGAAAAGACCACCTGAGGTTCATTCCGTGTGAATGACCATCCCGGATAACATATTCTGCAAAACGTGAGGTAACGATGGGAGCGGTTGGTACTCCGAAATCACCTTCCATGGTCCTTGAAAACTCGGCGATACTCGCCGAACAGCCGTCTCACCCTCCAACGCCGAAGACCACACCATCTGCCTTTTTTTTGAGTTCAGGCCATAGTTCAGGGCTGTCTACAAATGCATTGCCACTTTTAACCTGCACCACTGTTTTTACAGAAGGCATATTCTCCTTGAACCACTTCTGCATTTCTTCAAGAAACTCCCTGCCCCCTGCAAAACCAGTATCTATCAGATAAATCGTCTTGTTTTCCAGGCTGTTAAGCCTAGGAGCCATCTTAAGAGGGATAAGCTCGTCACGGGACATAAGAGGCTGTGTGTCCGGATTACGATTTGCCAGCATATCCGCTCCGGCTGCACCCACACGACCGAATATACCTGACGGCTGGCCTCTCGGATCAAGAACAGTAAGCTTTACGCCATCCTTTGCATCTGATCCTGTTGATTCATTCATCTTTTCACACCCCCAGAATGACAGAAGAATCACCATCCCGGCGAGAATAACTTTTGTTTGCCATCCTGCAAAAAAACGCTCTGAACCCATATCCGCCCCTTTCTGATTTATGTTTTTCTTAACAAATACAGGACATATCAAGTTAAATCAACATGTTTAATATCACCCTCCGGATCTTGCGAATTGAATAAAACCCGCTTGATTCCCCTGCTCTTATTTAATATAGTTTCTACCTGTTCAACCTGTTATTGTCTCAGGGAGCAGATTCACTTCAGACTTTTTTAACCGAACACTTATCTATATAAGGAGGGACGATGCATAATAAATACTCATTCCGTTTTATCCTGATTATTACCTTGTTTCTTTTTACCATTGCCTGTGACAGGGGGTCTCAAAAACCAAAAGCCGAACCAGCGGATACACAGGCCCCGCCCCACACGACAGAAGCGGCCGATACACAGATCCCGACACTAACGACAGTAGTGGCGGTAACCGGAGGGACAATTGAGGGTGTCGAACAGGACGGAATCTTTTCATACAAAGGTATTCCGTTTGCAGCTCCGCCTGTAGGAGACCTGCGGTGGAAATCACCTCAGCCGGTTATCCCCTGGGAGGGTGTAAAAAAGACAGATAAATTCGCACCCGGCCCGATGCAGGATACTGCTTTTGGTGCCGTTCTCGGCGGGCCGCAGGCAGTAAGTGAAGACTGCCTTTATCTGAATGTCTGGACAGGGGCTAAAAGAACCGATGAGAAAAGGCCTGTCATGGTATGGATCTATGGCGGAGGTTTCGGAATAGGTATGACCAGTTCTCCGGCATACGACGGAACCAACCTGGCAAAAAAGGGCGTTATTCTGATAAGCGTAGCCTACCGGGTAGGTCCAATGGGCTTTCTTGCACATCCCGAACTAAGTGCTGAGAGCGGTCATGGCTCAGGGGCATATGGTATCCAGGATCAGATCGCAGGGCTAAAGTGGGTCAAGGACAACATAGCCAATTTTGGCGGCGATCCCTCAAATGTAACAATATTCGGAGAATCAGCGGGCGGTTTTTCAGTCTGTATGCTTACGGCATCGCCTATGGCAAAAGGGCTCTTTCATCGTGCTATTTCTGAAAGCGGTGGAGGTCTGGGACCTGCAAGGATGAATCTCAAGCAGGCCGAAAAAATGGGCAAAAAATACCTGGAAAATCTGGGTGCAAAGACTATTGCAGAAGCCCGGGCCCTGAGTGCCGAGGAAATTCAGAAGAATACCAAAGGCATGGGAAACTTCTGGCCTGTAGCAGATGGGGTGACAATTCCCGAAAACATATATGAAGCTTTCAAGGACGGTTCATTCAATGATACACCTATTCTCGTTGGGACAAACTCAAATGAAGGCGGACTATTTATAAACCAGAAGCTGGACAGCAAAGGATTTATAAAAATGGTCCGGAAGCAGTATGCTCAGGGTGCTGAAGCAATACTCAAGGTTTATCCCCACGCTACCGAAGAAGAGGCAACCCAGTCGGCCAAAGACCTGATGCGTGATTCTACTTTTGCATGGCCGACCTGGGCATGGGCAACACTGGAAACACAGAACGGTAAGGACAAGGCGTATGTGTATTACTTTGATCACCGTGTTCCGGGCATACCGGGCGGAGCAAACCATGCTTCCGAAATACCATATGTATTCGGAAACCTGAGCAGTCCCGGACCTATGGGTAGCAGGCCTGTCACAGAGGAAGACAAGGCCTTGAGTAAACTGATAAGCTCCTACTGGATAAACTTTGCCCGAACAGGAGATCCCAACGGAGAGGGCTTACCAAAATGGCCCGCATTTAACGCAAAGGAAAACCAGGTGATGTATTTTGACAGTGAAACAGGTGCAAAGAAACATCCCGACCTGGATAAGATTATGGCATTTGATTCATATTTTGCTAAAGTCAGGGCAGAGATGCATAAGAAATAGATTCAAAAGACTCAACCTGCTAATAACAGGTTGAGTCTTCCAGGGGATTACTGCATTGTTTTAGGTATCCTTATAGTAAAGCGGGTCTCATGTCCCGGTGTACTTTTTACATATATTTTTCCGCCGTGCTGCTCTGCAATTTTATTGGCGATAAAAAGCCCCAGCCCCGTACCTTTATTCCCTTTAGTGGAAAAAAATGGCGTAAAGATTTTATCCAGCGCCTCCCTGTCAATCCCGACGCCATCATCTGTGATTTCAAAGATAAAATGGTTCTTTTTTTGTCTTATACCAAAGATGACTTTATGCACTTCTTTTGATTTATCCTTTGAGCAGGCATCCACGGCGTTTTCAAGGATATTGACAAGGGCGGAATGCATATGTTCATCATCCAATTCACATGTTCCAAGATTTGAATCGAAATCCTTTATTAACTCGATGTTCTGGTTTTCAGTTTTGGGCAGGATAACTGAAAACACTTCATCTCCAAAACTTGAAATATCGACCTGGCTCCAGTCAAGGCCTCTTTCCTTAGCATAATAAATGATATTCAGAATCATCTTTCGTAAACGCGCTACTGTCATTTTAAGTATGCCCAGACCTTTTTCGATCCTCTCATGATCCTTCCTGGCCACACCATAACCCAGCTTGTGTATTCCGGCATCCAAACCGGTTAATAATCCTTTGATGTCATGTGATATTGAGCCGATCATCAGGCCAAGGGATGCCAGATGATCCTGCAGCTCGGTTTTTTCATGTACGAGTTTTTCTAGATTCTCGGTATAATCGCTTAATTGTTTTCTGGTAATAATATTGTCCTCGGATCTTTTAAGTGCGATTTTCAGCGCATCAAGGTTTATGGGCTTAGCAACAAAATCGGTTGCTTCATACTTAAGACTTTTTATGGCCAGGTCCATATCCCCATGACCGGTAATCATGATAACCTCAGCATCAGGGTCCTCACGCTTGATTTTCTGAAGCAGCTCGATCCCGTCCATACTTGGCATTTTTATATCTGTCAAAACGATCTGTGGACGGGCATCCCTGAATATTCTCAAGGCCTCATTACCGTCTTCCGCGTCCATTACATCATATCCCATGGACGAGAGAGACAGATGCAGCATCTCGCGAACATCATTTTCATCATCTACAAGCAGTATTTTATTTTCCATCTTATTTATTCTTCTTCAGGGATACGGGGAATTCCATTATCAGACAGGCACCTTCAGGATGATTGGCCGCAACATGTATATGCCCTCCGAATTCTTTTACAATCCCATAGGTGATAGAAAGACCCAATCCCATGCCTTTCCCGACTTCCTTGGTCGTAAAAAAAGGTTCAAATATCTTGTCTTTTAATTTCTCAGGAACACCGGTTCCCGTATCACATACCTGACAAACAACTTTTTTCCCTACTAATTTTGATCTGATAGTGATTTTTTTCTCACCTTTTAAAGGTTTTTGATCAGCCCATCTCTCCTCGATGGCGTCCCTGGCATTAAGGAACAGGTTTATAAAGACCTGCTCCAGATGGCCTGGATCTGCGGCTATCCTGGGTATATCATTCTCAAGCTCCCAGGCTATTTCTATCTCCCGTAATTTCATCTGCTGGGTGAAAAATTCAAAGGCCTTTTCTATTACCTCATTAACCTGGACTTTACTGATATCCATACTGGACTTCCGTGCAAATTCCCGCATGTTGTTAATGATCCTGGTCGCTCTATCCACATTTTTATCCATTTTCCCTATCACTTCGAAAAAAGTACCCTCTTCAATTCTCTCTTTTTGTTCAGCCTTCATCATAAAAAAGCCGCATGCGGTTTTGATTACTGAAAGTGGCTGGTTGAGTTCATGCGCCATTGCGGAAGCCATTTCACCAAGGGTTGCCATTTTGCTGGCCTGGATCAACTGCTGTTCGGTTTCAAGCCTTTTGGTAATATCACTTGTTGTAACAAGAAGTATCTTTTTCCGGGGATACCCGGCCAGTGAGATCCTGATATTGACAAAAATATTATCTCCTGCGCTGGTAATATGTTTTACTCGATTCAGCACTGATACGTTTTTGATCATTTCTGCGTACTGCTCTTTATCTTCTTCCTGAAACAGGCTTACGAATGGTTTATGAACTATCTCTTCTTTTTTGAATCCGTAGACCAATTCAACACTCGCGTTACAGTCCATTATCTTGAGAGTATCATAATCGAGCACAAAAACCGGATTCGGTATACTGTTAAAAATTTCCTGGTATTTTTGTTCGGATATTTCAAGTTCTTTTTCGAGTTCCCGCTTTTCGGTAATATCGATACTCATCTCCATGGTTGCAACAATTTCACCGGCCGGATTTCTGATAGGAGATGTGCGTAAGATCCAGTGAGACATTTTCCCGTCTTTGTTCAGGCCTGTCTCTTCACCGGAGTGAACCCTGCCATCCTCAAATGTTTTTTCAACAAGGCAGTTCACACATTTCTCATTCCTCCCCTTATAAGCCCTGTAGCAGTAGTCACCCGGTTTGGGTTCAAATTGATTTGCGAATTCCTGGTTGAAATTCAAAAGCCTGAAATTTCTATCCTGGACCGTGATAAGGCAGGGTACCTGGCTAAAAAGGATTTGAGATTCATCCCGCTGCTGCTGAAGTTCCATTCGTTCCCGGTTGATTTCTTTAGCCATCCGGTTAATGGATTGTGCCAGTTCCTTTAATTCTTTATCACCCTGGGCAGAGATCTCTGAGAAATGATCTCCCCTGGTTATGGATTGAACACCATTTATTATCGAACCCAAAGGTTTCAGGCGGGTTTTCATAAAGATTCTCCGGGTGTCGGTGTCATGGTGTTACTGAGCTTTTCGCGAAAAGCCCTGGTAATGGTCAGGTTTAAATCCAGGCGCAGATCCTTTTCAGACAGCCCTATAGCCAATCCTAAAAGTTGAGGCAGATATAATATGCTGAGTCTAAGATCCTTTTGATTTGTCTTTGATATTCTGTCCTGGTACGCTTCCAGATTCATCTGACACATAGGGCATACAGTAACAATAGCATCTGCCCCCTGTGCACCCTTCAGTATTGCCCCTGTAAGCTCTAGGGCAACCTCCGTCTTCGTGTTCATATGAGAGGCCCCGCAGCATTTGCCACCCATCTTCCAGGAATGGATCTCCGCCCCGGTTGCTTTAATAAGCGGCTCCATAGAACCGGGCCACTCGGGATCATCAAAAACCGTGTAAGGGCGAAGGCACTGGCATCCATAATAGGGTGCTATTCGAAATCCTGAGAGGGATCTTTTTAATCGGCTTTGAACGATTTGAGAACCCAGATCTTTTGACAGTATATCCAGGAGATGACGTACACGAATCTTCCCATTCAGCTCAAGCTCATTTTCCTTTAATATCTCGTTTAGTTTGATTAATATTTGGGGATTACTTCTGATCTTTTCTTCCACCTTCTTAAGGTTCAGGTAACAGGCGCTGCACGGTACGAGTATATCTCTGTCTCCATCCATTTTTTCAGCCAGGGCGAGATTTCTTGCAGGAAGAACCAGGGAAAGTAATGCACTTACCGACTCTGCGGCAGTGGCTCCGCAGCAGGTCCAGTCATCCAGTTCTGTTAAATTTACACCCACTTCCTGCAAAAATGATTTTGTGGATGTATTATATTCAAGAGCTGTTCCTTCAAGTGAGCAGCCCGGGTAATAGAGATAGTTCATGACCTTGCCTCCAACTCCTCGACCTTATGGAATATTGCTTCAAGCGGATTCGGATTCCTTGATGGAATCTCAATTGAAATTTTCCCTTTTGCCATCAGTTTAAGACCTAAAGGTGTGAATTTAAGCGGCAGAAAAGGATCTTTCATGGACAGGAAATATAGAGACATAAACTCCATTTCATGAACCCTGCCATGCCGGCGGACACTATCCATGAAGCTTTTATAGAACCGGATACTTTTTTTGTATGGCTTAAGATCTTCTCTTGAAGCAATCTGTTTAAGGGCACTCATCGCCTCGGTCAAAGTCAACCCCCTGGGACATCTAAGAGTACAGTAGTAACAGGATGAGCAGAGAATAAATGTTCTGCTTTTAAAGATTTCTTCTTTCTGTTCTAAAAGGACCATACGCCATAACTTGCGGGGGGTAATATCCATGGCAAAGGAATTAGGACAGGAAGCCGTGCATGTACCGCATTGGATGCAGGGCTGAACCATATCTCTGACAAGCTCCAATACATTGGACCGGGAACCGTTTTGATTTTCCTTTTCTTTTTCTGCTTTGAGATCCATATTTTGTCCTCTATTAATAAATTACTAACTTAGAGCCGCATCAATAATCTCAAACATCTGCCCTTCCATAAATCCTTCCACAATAGATGCACTGTTTAAACATACTGCGGCACAGGATCCACACCCCTGACACATCAAAGGATTTATTACTATCTTTTCCAGGTCATGATCCAGGCGGCGTGCGCCATATGGACATGCATCAATGCAGCGTTCACACAGGCTGCACAGGCTATGTCGGACTGTCGCGACAATCTTGCCCGAAGGCAGATACTCCTGTGAGAGGATCCTCAGTGATTTTTGGGCAGCTGCCTCTGCGGTAGCTATTGTTTCCTCGATAGAGCGCGGGGAATGGGCCAGGCCACAGGCAAAAATACCTTCTTTTATTGAATCGACCGGTCTCCATTTGGTTTCAGCTTCCATGAAAAACCCATACTGATCGATCGAGGCTCCAAAATATTCAACGAGATCTTTATCCAGAGTGGGCAAAATTCCTGTTGACAATACCACAAGATCCGCGTCGATCCGGATCTTTTGCCCTGAAATCAGATCGTACCCATGGACTTGAATGATTTTTTTATCTGTTTGCTCATCATCAGGAACTACAACTTCTGGTTTATTATCCACATCGTACTGGATAAAGATGATACCGGCCTTACGGGCCTTTGTATAATAGGCCTCCATAAATCCATAGGACATGATATCTCGATAAAAGATATAAATCGCTATCTCCGGATTTTTTTCCTTTAATTCCAGTGCATGCTTCAAGGCGGAACTGCAGCAAACCCTGCTGCAGTAATTACTTGGTTCCTCCCTCGAATCAACGCATTGTATCATGACAACGGAATCAATTTTCCCGGTATCAATACCTTTGTTATTTATTTTCTGCTCCAGTTCTTTCTGGGTTATAATCGCATCACTCCTGTCGTAGTTATAAGAAGATGTGGAGACCTCCGTTCCTCCGGTTGCAAGCACTGCCACTCCATGCTCCAGGGATTTGACCTTCCCTTCATTATTTTCGATAGAAGTATAAAAATGCCCTACTTCTCCATGAGATGCCACAATCTTTGACCCAAAAGAAACTTGAATCAGAGGATGCTTTTCTATCTTCGTCACTGCTTCATCCAGAAAAGTCTCCACAGAATGACCTTCCAGCGTGTTTTTCAGCCATGTAAGATTCCCTCCAAGCCGGTCCTCCTTTTCGACCAGTGTTACCTCAAATCCGTGTTCTGCGATTCCAAGTGCTGCAGTCATTCCGGCTATGCCGCCGCCAATCACCAGGGCCTTCTGGTCTATTTTTACGGCAGGTGCAGGGGACGGGTTAACCCGTTTTATTCTGGCGATGCCTGATAAAAGGGCATTTTCCACCTCGCCCATATATCTCGCAGGATCTGTTTCCGTTTCTGCCCTGACCAAAGGAAACAGGGGTGACCAGATATCAACAACATCCATTAAAAATTCATTAAAGCCAAACTCACGGCATAATTCCTTTATTTTTCGGGTGTATGCATAGGGTAGACATGCGCCTATCAAAACTCTGTTGGGTTTATATTTTTCCACAAGTTTTTTTAATGTTTCCAGCCCTGTCGCAGTACATGTTCTATCGATAAATTCTATCGTGCCTACCGATGGATCGCTCTTGAGACAGGAAATGAGGTCATCCTTGTGTTTAAGAAAATCAGAAAAGATGTCGCCGCAGCTGCAAATCGCGATCATAATTCTGGGTAATTCCCGGCTGATATCGGTCTGATCGGGAACCTTTGCCGGCACAGGTGCCAGACTGCCGCCCGTGGAATGGATAACCCGGGAAGCGGAAAGTGCTGCGGCAGATGCCTGTATGATTGACTCATGAATATCTTTCAGCCCGGAATAGGATCCACCGATTATGATCCCTTCCTGACCGGTTCTGGTCATTGAAAAGGGTTCTGTTTGACAGTATCCCCAGGGATTAATGGGAATGTCCAGATTTTTTGATAATTCTTCAGTCCCCGGTGCCGGCCGTTGTCCTACGGCCAGGACTACCATATCAAAGTCTTCCTCGTGAATGTCGCCTGACAGATCAGTGTAACGCAGACTAAGATTTCCGTTTTCATCATCCGGATCTGCAGATATAATTGAATGAACACGGCCTCTTTCAAAACGTACACCGTGAATTTTTTCAGCCTCATCACGGTAACGTTGATAGGATTTTCCAAAGGTACGCATATCCATATAAAAAATGGCTGTTTCTATTCGGCCATCGGACTTTTTCCTGACCATAAGGGCTTCCTTGATGGAGTACATACAGCATATATTTGAACAAAAGTTCGAGTTAGTCTGTAAATCACGTGATCCCACACACTGAATCCATGCGATTTTATTAATTGGCTTACCATTGTCAGGGTGTATCAACCTGCCCCCAACAGGCCCGGTACCACTCATAATTCTTTCAAACTCAAGACTTGTCACAACACCGGGAAGCTTTTTGTAGCCAAAAGTGTTTTTACCATCACTCGGATCAAAATAAGAGGTGCCTCCGCAAAATATCACAGATCCGAACTCAAGCTGTAGTCCTTTTGAGGCTTCGACATCTTCATAGATTTGAAGGATTTTAGGTATCAGTATTTCAGTATCAAATGGCTTGATCAGATAGTCCAGGGCGCCTGTTTTCATAGCTTCCACGGCGGTTTCAACTGTAGCGTAAGCGGTCATCATAACCACCTGCAAATCCGGAAGCATCTCTCTGGCTTTCTGGAGTACCTCTACTCCGTCCATTCCAGGCATTTTTATATCCAGAAGCATTAACTGGTAGGACTGTTCCGCCAGTTTTTCAAGTGCATCCGAGCCTGATTCGGCTGTATCAACTGTAAACCCTGCCTCGTCATCAAGCCATGCCTTAAGGGAATTGCGGATAATCGACTCATCATCCACTACTAAAATTCTAAATTTCTTTCTCTCCTGTTCTGATAAGCGAATAGCACCCGTAGGACAGGCTTCTTCACAGGCGCCGCAGCGGGTACAGGCGGATACATCGATTTGATAGGGATTAGGAATTGCATGGGGAACCGGTAAATAGATTGCCTTTCTGGATGTGAGTCCGGCGTTAAATCCGTCCGCCACGTCAACAGGACAGACTTCTGCACACTTACCGCATCCAATACATAAACTGGGATCGACCCAGCCCGGTTTTTGTTTCAGTCTCACCTGGAAGTGGCCCGGTTCTCCTTCCAGGTCGGAGAGTTCCGTGGAAAGCATGATCTCGATATTTTCATGAAAGAGCCCCTTCCGCAGGCAATATTGAGATGATGCATCCCTGTTGACAAGGGGCAGCATCTTACACATACCGCATTGATTGGTAGGAAACTGGTAATCAAGTTGACTCAGAACTCCACCCAGATACGGTGATCGGTCAATCAGCGTTACTCCATAGCCTACCTCGGCCAGATCGAGAGCTGCACGGATACCACTTATACCGGCACCTACCACCAGGGCCTTACCGATCTTTTTTTTCATAATAATGCCTCTTTTTTCTAAGCACCATAGACGGCAACATCCTTTAAATCCGGTCCCAGATACTCACGTTCATTTTCCCCGAGAATCCCCAGGGAAAGACAAATCAATGTCCAGAGATGAACCGTATGGTATTTTGCTTCATAATGTTCAGCCAGGTCATGGATCTGTGCATGACAATTATGGCATGCAGCAATACAGTAATCCGCTTTTGTTGCCAGGATCTGTTTAAGTTTCAGCTCTCCGTATTTTCGACGGGCATCAGCAAAACCCGATTGCAGAAAGCCTCCTCCTCCGCCGCAACAATAATTATTTGATTTGTTAGGGGTGCATCTCGATAAAATTCTCTTCCCCGACGACTGACTTGACAACGAATCGCAGATCATCGGCCACAGGATCCCCGAAACTTTTACGCACGATCTGACAGGGTTCCTGAACCGTAAATTTGATTTTCAGATCCTTGTTCCAGTCAGAGTTGACTTTAATTTTCCTTCCCGATCCATTTTGCGTAATACTGGTAAATACTGGCGACCTCAAAATTGTGATCGATATTAAATTTTTTCAGTCCTGCCCGGACTGAGTAAGTTACGTGGCCTCATTCGGTATTTAGAAAGACTTTGCACCCGAGTTCATGGGCCTGCCTGGCCGAAGTCCGCGTGATATGCTCCCATGCCTCGTCATCGGAGAGAAACATGCAGTAATTTTCACCGGCCCATCCCTTGCTCCCATAGGTCCAGTCTGCACCTACCAGATGAAGAATCTTCCAGAGCGGAACCATCTCATCCGGTTCGGTTACCGGTTCTCGGGAATTCTGGTTCAGAAAGAAGTGTGCGCCCTCTTATCAATAGGCGCCTGCATATCTTTAAATTCCGGCTGGGCTTCCCGGTATTCCTCCAGCACATCTTCCACAACAAAAGTGAAATCTTCCGGTGATGCCCCCATGGCGCTGCAACTGTCATTTCGCAGGGCCATATCACAGGAACCCAGGAATACCCTTCGGCCTTTTTTCCCGGGGCCAGGCGGCTCGAGCATGGTAAACAAGCTGCGGGATATCTATCTGCATCGGGCAGACGTAGGTACAACGCTGGCACATTGAGCACATCCAGACCCATGGTGTTGTTGTAATTTCTTCATCCATTCCCAGGGCTGCCATACGAAGAAACTTCCGCGGATCCATTCCTTCCAGACCCGATGCCGGGCAACCTGAAGAACACGCACCACAGGTCAGACATAGATTAAGATTGCCTCCATCCGGCAGAAGCTCTCTCACTTTATCCATGAAAAAGCTTTGTTTCTTTTTGCCAAGTTTAACTACTTCCGCTGACATAATTTTTACCTCTCATTCTTTTATCAGGATATCCCTACTACCTCGTCAAATTCGTCTTCACGAAAATCAGATAAAGGGGGTTTGTCTTCAAGATTTTTACCTGCCTCATATTCAAATCCCTTCTGGGTCTGCCAGGCTATGGTACGGAACAGTTCCATAACCGGTATATCGTTGGGACAGGCATTTGAGCATTGACCACACCCTATGCAGGCGGTGCTCATGTGGGCCAGCCGGGTAATATGGTAAAAGAGCGTATCGGTGGGCATTTTGATCTGACCTTTTCTGGCCGCCCATCTCAAATATTGTGACGGTTCGTGATTAAAGACATCAGTTACGAATACGCACTCCTTGCAATAACAGACAGGACAGGCCACCCGGCAGTTATAACAATTTACACAACTGGCAAGATAGCTCGTTAGTTTCTCGAGATTGTTGGTCGCCTCTCTGGTTTCAGCAAACATATTATCTCGAAGGCTTACTCGTTCCGCTATCAGGGCATCTATGGCTTCTTTGCGTCCTTTAGGTTCTTCAGTTTCAGGGAGTTTGAGTTTGCTCAAAATGGCTTCACCCGCGGAGGTCTTGGGCTGAATCAGGATGTGATCATTTATATCCGTCCCGAAAAGACCTATGAGGATATCCGCATTGTAAGGAACAGGATTTTCACAGACCCTGCATGCCGGTGCCAGTTCAATGTTTCCAAATGATGCACCCATGCCCGACAGGACATTTTTATAAAAGCGTTGCGTGGTTTCCTTTTCATCTTCAGCAACAAACTGGATAAAATCCGTATTTTTATATGCGCCCAGACAATCAATTCCTATTATTATGATCTCATCCATGCGGCCCTGTTTCAGCTTTACAAGCTCTATAAACGCCCTGATTTCACAGGGACGTAAAACAACTGCTATCTTGCCGCCAGTGGGTTTGCGCGTAAGCCTGCATACAATTTTGGACGCATTCATGGGAAAGGCAGGAGATAAAGGATCAACACCATTCAATTGTTCCGGATCGCTAATCAACACGGGCATTACCATATTCTTCATGGGGAGAAGTTTGGGAGCCAGAATCGCATTGATCTCATCCAACTCCAGGATAGATCGAAAAACGTTCTGAAGAGACTCCAGAAGTTCCGTATCTTTTGTCTCAAGTTTTAATGAATTCAACATTAGTTTCCTCCAGATTTACTTGCCCTTTAAATAACCATTTTCAGTTTGGCGGAATTTGGCCCCAGCGCCTTTACCTGTGTGACCAGTTCCCGCATAATTTCGGCGAACTGAATTCCGTCGCTGGCACCAATCCATGTCAGCCTGAGTCGTTCCGGTTCAAATCCGAATTGTGGGAGGATTTCTTTTAGAAGCTTGATTCTCCTCCTGGCCTTGTAATTGCCATTAATATAATGACAGTCGCCCGGGTGACATCCACTGACCAAAACACCGTCGGCGCCTTCCAGAAAGGCCTTGATTATGTATTGCGGATCAACCATTCCAGTGCACATAACCCTGATCAGTCTTATGTTTTTGGGATAAGACAATCTTGAAGTTCCTGCAAGATCGGCCGCGGTATAGGTACACCAGTTGCATACAAAAGCAATAATACTTGGTTCAAATACTTCCATGCCTGCCTCCAATAGGTTTAACCTTCAAATTCCATTTTTGATAAAAAGCTCGTCTTTTGCATTCGTTCAGATACCAACCATGTGTATCGCGTCCATAACGCCTTCAAGCTCGGCAAACACCTGTTTCTTATTAAAATGTCTGACCTGGGCCGCACCACTCGGACAAAATCCTGAACAGCTCCCGCAACCTTTGCAGACTGCCTCGTTAATCACCGATATTCCTCTGCGCTCGTCAAACTCGATTGCAGAATAGGGGCAAAGGCTGATGCATACCTGGCAGCCTGTACAGATATCCGGATCAATATATGAAATTGTGGATGGGACCTGTACCGTTCCCCGGGTAGCAAGCGAAAGGGCCTTTGCTGCGGCTCCTGAAGCCTGGGCCACGGTATCCGGTATGTCCTTTGGAGACTGGCAGGCACCTGCGAGAAATACACCGTCAGTAGCGGTATTCAGGGGGCCCAGCTTGGGATGTTCTTCAAGAAAAAACCCGTCTGCCCCAAGGTTGACACCAAAGACCCTTCCCACATCTATCGCGTTTTTCCTGGCTTCCATGGCGACACATAGGATCACCATATCGACAGGTACACGTAAACGAGCGCCAAGCAGAGTATCTTCAGCAATGGCGATAAGTTTACCCTCTTCTTCAGGCGCCTCTGCCTGATCGGAAATTTCCGCCACTTTTCCTCTTATAAAATTAGTTCCTTCCTTCTGGCATCTTTCGTAAAATTCTTCGTAGCCTTTGCCAAAACAACGCATATCAATATAGAAATCGTAAACCTTTGTATCGTGACCGACTTTTTCTTTTATAAGATGGGTATACTTAAGGGCATACATACAGCAGACTCTCGAGCAATATTCATGATAGTTCACATCACGGCTTCCAATACAGTGAAGAAGGGCAACACTTTTCGGTTCCCTGGTAAATTTACCATTTTCGTCCCTGATAAGAATCTGTCCGCCTGTTGGGCCGGTGGCATTGCTCAAACGCTCAAATTCAAGACTGGTAAAAACATTCGAATACTCACCATATCCGAATTGTTTCATAGGTGTTGGGTCCATGAGGTCGTAGCCTGTTGCCAGGATAATTGAACCGACCTTCACTTCAATAATTTCTTCTTCCTGATCGAAATTTATTGCACCTGCTTCGCAGACATCCCGGCATATACCACAGTTTCCCGTATTAACATGCACACACGCTTCAGAATCGATCACCGCAGCAAGAGGAACAGCCTGAGGAAACGGTATATATATGGCTCTTCTCTCCTGAAGCTTCTCATCCCATTCAGAAAGAAGGGGTCTGGGTTCATATTCCGCTATCTCCCGGATATCGATGCATCCTGTAGGACAAGCTGATTCACATGCACCGCAGACCTGGCATACATCAGTTTTTATCTGGAAAGGGGTTTCAACTCGCATATCCGATCCTCTGCCGGTCAGGCTTATGGCGCTTACGCCCATTCTCTCCTCACACATACGAACGCACTGACCGCAAAGGATGCAGTCGCTATCCCCGAGTTTGAATCTGGGGGTCTCAATTCCGTATTTTTGGGCCAGTTCTTTGAGAACAGGCACATCAGGACACCTGGCAAGAAGCAGTTCAACAATCAGTTTCCGGCCCTGGTGAACGGCTTCAGTATCCGTATTTACCTCCATACCTTCCCATACAGGATAGTTGCATGCGGTGACAAAACGGGTTTTGCGGCCGTCGAAAAGCTCAACAGTACAAAGACGGCACATGCCTGCCGGTTCCAGTGAACTATGGTGACACAGGGTCGGAATTTCCACGCCGTATTTTTTTGCGACCTCAAGGATATACTGCCCTTCTTCTCCCTGGACTTCTTTACCGTTAAGTTTGAAATTGATCATGCGTTCTACCTTTATTTAATGACTATGGCGTTAAACCTGCAGTTTTCATAACAGATGCCGCACTTAATACATCTCTCCTGGTCCAGTTTATGAGGCTTTTTCTTTTCACCGGTAATCGCTTCCTTGGGACATTGTTTCGCGCATAATGTACATCCTGTACAGGTCTCTTCATCAATTTCGTAATGGAAAAGGTTCTTGCAGACACCTGCAGGACACTTTTTGCCCCTGATGTGCGCCTCGTATTCATCACGGAAATATAATATTGTTGTAAGCACGGGATTGGGTGCAGAAGTTCCCAGTCCGCAAAGTGAAAATTTCTGGATCATACTGCCCAGCTCTTCAAGGAGTTCAATATCTCCTTCTTTGCCATTGCCTTCGCAGATGCCGGTCAGGATATCAAGAACCTGCTTTATTCCTTCACGGCAGGGGCTGCACTGGCCGCACGATTCCTCTTTGAGAAAATCCATGAAATAGCGGGCCACATCAACCATGCAGGTATCCTGATCCATAACGATCATACCACCTGATCCCATAATGGAACCGACTTCGGCAAGCTTCTGGTAATCTACCGGAAGATCCATGAATTTTTCCGGGATGCATCCGCCTGAAGGTCCTCCGGTTTGAACGGCCTTGAATTTCTTTTTTTTAGGAACGCCTCCGCCAATTTTAAAAACGATATCATTCAAAGAGATCCCCATGGGGACTTCAACCAGACCGGTGTTTTTTATTTTTCCTACAAGACTGAAAACTTTTGTGCCTTTGCTGTGATCCGTGCCCATAGCAGCATACCATTCCGGGCCCTTTAACATGATAGCAGGCACATTCGCATAGGTTTCCACATTGTTAAGATTTGAAGGACTTTGCCTGAAACCCTTTTCTACTGTATGGACATATTTTGCCCTTGGTCTTCCTATGTTCCCTTCCAGTGAGGCCATCAGTGCGGTTGACTCCCCGCACACAAAGGCACCGGCTCCTGTGGAGATCTTTATATGAAAAGAAAAATCGGTTCCTGCGATGTTGTCTCCCAGTAGTCCGCAGCTTTCTGCCTGCCTGATGGCAGTTTTAAGACGTTTAACGGCCAGAGGATATTCATTCCGGACATATATGAAACCGTGACCGGAACCGATAGCAAGTGCTGCGATCAACATACCTTCAAGAACGCTGTGGGGGTCGCCTTCCAGTATACTCCGATCCATGTATGCTCCGGGGTCACCCTCATCTGCATTACAGATTATATATCGATTGCCTTTGTGTTTGGCACATGTGGCCCACTTGACACCCGTGGGAAACCCGCCGCCACCGCGGCCCCTCAGCCCTGATTCTTTTATGATATCTATTACATCAGAGCTGTTTCCATTATTAAGTATTTTTATAAATGCCAGATAACCGGTCCTGGCTATATATTCTTCTATAGAGTCAGGGTTTATATAACCACAATTTCTAAGGGCTATTTTTGTCTGGTTTTTATAAAAGGGTATATCTTCAAGAAAAGGAATGCCTTCAAAAGGTTCAACTTCGGCTGCAGGGTTTTCTATAGAATCTTCCAGCAGGCATCTGGGATCGCGCATTTGGCCCAGAACCCACTTTTTATTAAAGTCTCCTTTGATATAACCTGAGATAGCATCTATTATTTTGTCTTCTTTGATATGCCTGAAGATCACCCTGGGTCTGCCCTGCCCGACTACTTCAACCAGGGGCTCTTCTTCACAGAAACCAAGACAGCCGGTTTGACAAATCCGGACTTCTTTGCTGTCGGAAAATTCATTTTTCGCCTTTTCATAGGAGAGCCTGGCACCCGCTGCTATTCCGCAGGATGCCATTCCGATATTAACCTTGATAGCATCGGGGAAGTAAATTTTTTTTCTGTATTCACTGGATATTTTTTCTAAGTCTTTTTCAGATCTGATTTCCATTGTTCCTGTCTCATTTATATTGTTTTAGAATTTGATTGACCTGATCTGATGATAGCTGACCGTGAACGTCTTCGTTTATCTTTACGACCGGCCCAAGGCTGCAGCAGCCGACACAACGTACGCTTTCAAGAGTAAAAGACTTATCCTCTGTTGTTTCCCCGTTAGAAATATTGAGTGTATCCTCGATTCTTTCACGTATTCGTTCCGCACCCCTGACATGGCATGCTGTGCCCAGACAGATTGAAATGATATTTCTGCCCCTGGGTTCAAGACTGAACGTGCTGTAGAATTTGGCAACACCGTATACCCTGCTGAGCGGTATACCTGTTTTTTTGGAAAGATATTCCAGTGCAGGCTTTGGAAGGTAGTTACAGATCCTTTGAATCTCCTGAAGTATCATGATAACATTTTCAGGATCACTGTTGTATTCCTCTTCAATTATCTTTTTAAGGACTTCAATATCAACTGTATTATCTTGTGCCATAGCCACCATCTTGTCCTCCTTGAGAAATCCCAGCCTGTTCCATCTCTTTCTCTTTTAGGGTGTAAAGTTTGTATTTGACCGGGCAAGCCTTTGTACATTCTCCACATCCGGTGCACTTGCGCACATCTACATAGCGCTGCTTTTTTTTGATCTTTACAGTGTAGTTTCCGATATACCCTGAAATCTCAACAACCTCGCAATAGGTCATAAGCTTGATGTTCGGATGTTGGCCCACGTCAACCATTTTGGGGGTCCCTATACATGCCGCACAATCCAGGGTGGGAAAGGTTTTATCAAACTGAAGCATATGGCCTCCAATGGTAGGGTCCTTTTCCACAAGGTACACCTTATGACCGGAATTGCCGATATCCAGTGCTGCCTGCATACCTGCAATACCGCCTCCCACTACAAGAACATCGGGGTGAACACTTACTTCTCGGGTTTCAAGGCTGTGATGAAAATTGACACGATTTATGGCGCCGGCCGCCAGGGTCTTCGCCTTCCGGGTGGCTTCGTCCTCATCCCGGGTCACCCATGAAACCTGCTCCCGCACGGAGGCCATCTGGAACATATAAGGGTTAAGCCCGGCACGCTTGCATACCGCCTGGAAGGTTTTTTCGTGGAGTCGCGGAGAACAGGATGCCACAACCACCCGGTTTAAACCGTACTCCTTTATATCCTTTTCTATCATCTCCTGTCCGGGATCCGAACACATGAACCTGTAATCTCTGGAGACTACGACATTTGGAAGTTTTCGAGCAAAGTCTGCGACCTCTTTCACTCGCACCTTGTAGGAAATATTTATGCCACAGTGACAAATATAGAACCCTATTTTTATTGACATGAACTCTCTCCTGTCTGGAGTATGCTTTTAGATGTTCCTCTTTTTTTTAATTTGAACCCTGAATAAGGTCCCTTCATCTTCCAGCTCTTCAACGAGGACCAGTTTATATGAGAGTGGCGGCAGGACTTTGAAAATGTCAGTCCTGGTATCAATATCCCCGCATAAAATTTCAATTGTCTCTCTTTTTTTCATTGCCCTGAATGCCTGACTAACCTTTAACAAGCTGATTGGAGGAATTGATCTCCTTATATCAAGAATATGATCCGGTTTTTTCTCCAAATTGTTTCTTTCCTTTCGATGCGCAGCAGGATTTACACTTTTAAATTAGCGCCTGATTGGCTTCCAGGTCCTTAAGCAGGGTCTCAAATTCCGTCACAATGCATACAAAGTCGCTTGCCATATTGGAGGCCAGGGTTGCATACCGAAGGCGTGCCTTGTCGAGCCCGGCTTCACTTAGTTTTTGCTGTGCGTCATTAACACGCCATTGGGCATAGGTGTTGCCATGCTCGGATTTACAGTTGCCCGAATGACAGGCCATCACCAGTACACCGTCAGCCTCTTCTACAAAAGCATTAAGAATGTAATCCAGATCGATTTTACCGGCACATGGCACCTGCACCAGGCGAAGGCCACCGGGTAAGCCAATGCCGAAGTCTCTGGCCATTTGCGCTGCTTCCATTGCCGAATTCTGACAGCAAAAAGCTACTATTTTCGGTGCCTTTCCGGCAGTATCCGATACGCTGCACTGTAACTGCTCGTGAATTGCTGTGTCGCTGAATTCACCTATCTGGATTGCATCCATCGGGCATTCGCTTGCACAGATGCCGCATCCCTGGCAGGCTACCGGAGAAATGATCGGCTTGTTATCTGTATTCCAGTATATAGCACCATGAGGACAGCAGCGGAAACAGGTAAGGCAGAATGTGCATTTACCGGCGTCCAACACGGCTTTGTTGGCCGGTACCAGAATAGTGCCGTCACCAAGCAATCGACGAACCTGCAACGCGGCATTTTCCGCATCCGTTAGCGCCTGATCCAGGGCCTGGACCTGACGGCTTCCGCCAACAACAAAAATACCTTCCCGGTTGGTGGCCACGGGATAGCGATGAACGTTATCGCTTTGTAAAAATCCTTCTTTCCCGATATCGATGCCCAGTATATCTGCCAGTTGAGTATTTGTGCAGTCAGCCTCAATTGTTTCCTCGATTACCAGGATATCAGCCTGAAGATTAATGTTCTCTAAAATTACAGGATCATTATAGGTAATGGAAACGCCACCTTCATTTAGCTCAATGTCGGGTGCATGATCCAATTTAAAAAACAGCACGCCCTTGTCGCGGGTTTGCATATAGAGCCGTTCGAGATCTTCAGCAGCAACTTTAAGATCCTTTACATAAACGTAGACACTTGCCCCGTCTATCTGTGCCAGCTCCAGGGCACTACGCAGAACCCGTTCCATGACAAGCGGATTCCCCAATTGACCGAAGCCGACCACAAAGGCGACTGTTTTATCAGCAAAATTCCGGGCTTCCGATGCTAAAGTTTGCTCCAGGCCGGATTGGCTTATGACATCCCCGCCGATTTCAAGTCCATAGGCTGAGTTCAACGGTTCGCGTGTAAATTCGGAGGCTATAACAATCGCACCAACATGTTTTTCAACCAGGTCTGTCTGTCCGGAGAGCCAGATCTTATAATTGCCGGCAACACCGGCTGCGCGTGCTACGCTGGTCTGTTCCAGAACCTCGATATGCTCTGAAGAGCGGACCTGTTCGACCATTTTATCCAGGATGTCCTTTTCAGCCTTGTTGAAGCCGTTTAGCGGTCTTGATTCCGCTGCCAGACCAACGGCATCTCCGGCCTCGACAAGGGATACGGAGTAGCCCTGGGCTGCAATGACGTCGGCAGTCCGTATACCGGTCAGGCCGCCGCCGAGAACCAGGACATTGCTGGCCATTTTAATCTTTTGCGTGTCTGTATTTGTTTGATTCATTATGAGGCCCTCCTCAGGTATTTGATCACCTCGCCGGCAGCATTGCCAGCATGGGCTATGGAATCGGCAATATCTTTAGGCCCCTGGACGGTACCGGCCAGGAAAATTCCCTTTTGGTTCGTCATGGTGGCATTCAATTTATCGGTGCTGGCGGCGAATCCATCCGGGGTCAGCTGAGTGTGCAGCAGATCTGCCAGGGAGGCGTTGTCGGTGCCTGGCATGATGCCCACGGACAGGACCACCAGATCAAATTCCGATTCTACGGGTTTACTGTCGTTTTCACTCATATACCGGGTTCGAATACGGTCTTTGTCTGTCTGAAACATGTCCACCGGAACAGTGCGTACAAAGGTCAAATCATTCACACATTGCCGGTAAAAGGTAGGAAAACAGTGATCGGTGTTCTGGATGTCCATATAGAAGATCGTGATCTTTGCATCAGGATTCTGGTGCTTCATGCCCAGGGCCAGACGCAGTGCATATGGCCCGCAGACCTTGGAGCACCAGAGGTGGCCGAGACGTTCATCCCGGCTGCCTACACACTGGATAAAGGCAATTGTCTGAGGCGGCTTTCCGTCTGATGGGCGTAAAAAGGATCCGCTTGTGCGTTTGCTCCGTTCCAGGTCCATTCCGCTCACGACATTAGGAAGTTCCCCGTAGCGGTAAGTGGACTTTTGATTGGGGTCAAAGGGTACAAAGCCTGTTGCCCAGACAATGGCATCCACCTTCAGTTTGTCCGCGGTCTGGCAGATATCGGGATTCAACAGGCCGTCGGCGGTTTTGTATTTTGCATTGTGTCTGGAATAACCCTTGACCGCAGCGCATTGAACCGGATTTTTATCATAACCTTTCAGGCAATCCTTGAATTTATCGGCCATGTCGGTAATGGCAACCCGTTCCAGTTTGACATCGAAAGGCGGGCTGCCGGAAATCTGCTCTATCCTGCTGGCCAGATGCACCCGGATGTTGGTATCCCGGACCACTTCTTTCAGTATGCTTTCAACAGTGCAGGCCCCGCATAGTTGACAGGTGTCAGTGGCCTTGCAGGCGTACTGGATGGCGTGGCCACCAAGGAAGTCGACCTTTTCAACGAGTTCTACCTGGATACCGTTTCGGGACAATTCCCGGGCTGCACTCAGCCCGGCGATCCCACCGCCGATAACCATGACTTTTTTCGCTTCCATACTCACTAGTTCACTCCTTTAAAATGGATGATACGGATAAAACTCGGCCTTTTAGAGTTTCGGCCGGGGTAACATGCCCGCACGTTCAGCTATTTCCGGTACCTTGTGTTCCCATTCAATGGCCATCAAGTGAACACCGGCAACGCCTTTCATTTCTTTGAATTCTTCAATCTGTTCGCAGGCAATCCGGATACCCTCATCAGCAACTTTATTTTTATCAACACCGCGAAGGCGTTTGATAATCTCTTCAGGCACATCCATACCTGGCACCTGGGTCTGCATGTATCTGGCCATACCAATGCTTTTCATGGGAGTAATGCCGGCCAAGATGTATACCTGCTCAGTTAATCCCATGTCGTTTGCTCGTTTAATCCATTCGCGCATTTTCGTCATATTGTATATACATTGGGTCTGAATGAAATCTGCACCGGCCTTAACCTTTTTTGCCAGCCGGTATACGCGCCATTCAAAAGGTTCGGCAAAGGGATTGGCTGCCGCACCTATGAAGAGTCTGGGTGGTTCGTCGATTTCAATACCGGACTGGAACTTGCCCTCATCGCGCATGGCCTTGACCATAGCGAGCAACTGGATGGAATCGACATCAAAAACACCCTTGGCCTGGGGATGGTCGCCAAACTGCTGGTGATCTCCGGATAGACAGAGAATGTTGTGAATTCCCAGGGCGTAAGCACCGAGGATATCTGACTGCATAGCCAGGCGGTTGCGGTCACGGCAGGTCATCTGGTAATTAGGTTCCAGACTTTCCTGGATGGCGATCAATGATGCTGCCCAGCTGGACATACGGACCACTGCGGTCTGGTTGTCTGTTATATTTACAGCGTCTACACAACCGGCTAGATGTTTGGCCTTTTCGTGTACCTTGCCCACATTTGAGCCCCTGGGAGGACCCAGTTCCCCTGTAAAGGCAAAATGTCCGGCGGTTAATATTTTTTCTAACGTACTTTCTGATTTCATAGGGAGTTACCGTACCTTTGTTATGGTATTAAAATTCCAGTAAAATTATTTGCCTTTAAAGGCCTGTATCCGTTCTTCATAGCCCGGTTGTATGACAGTGCGTGGTGCCTGATTACGCCAGTCATTGGGCGGATAGATTTCCATAATATTGTCCAGCCGGCCCTGTCTGGCGAGACGTTCGTGAATGCGGTACCATGCGCAGGGCTGATTGACATTAATTTCACAACTTTTGTTATTGGTGCCGCCGCAGGGCCCGTTAAACAGGCTTTTTGCGCACATGGTCACAGGGCAGATACCCGCGGTCAGGCCAAGGACACAGCTTCCGCAGGCCCGGCATTTTTCTTCATACCAGCCAACATCCCGGTTGACTCCGATAAAGCTGGTGTCTACAGCGGGAAAAACCGGTTTTTCAGGAAAGCGTTCGGCCAGAAACTGAATTCCGGCTCCGCATGCCATGGACAGCAAGGCATCGTATTGATCAACAATGTCGTTCAGTTCTTCGAGAAATTCCATGTCGCACTGGCGTTCAACGGTATGAGCGCCCAACTCGATCGGCTCACCATCCAGTTTACGGGAGATTTTCAACTCGGCATTCAACATATTGACTTCCTTTTCGCCGCCGGCCAGGCAGACCGCCACGCAGGTACCGCAGCCAACCGTCAGCACTTTCCTATAGGGCGTCACCAGGGCCTTGATTTCTTTAAAAGGTTTTCGTTCCGCAACAATCATTGACATCCTCCAATTATAAAAACATTATGCATACGTAATATTTATTCTGAGAAAGTACGACTTCCATTAGCTTGTCAACCAGCGAGGTTGTTAATATGTTAAATATCACTAAAGAGTTATCTTAAAGCAATTAGTATGCCAATTTAACATTCTACTGTCTCAAAATAGTTACAGGCCTGTTAAATTATTAGTTTTACCGGAAGTTGGAATATAAATTTTTTATTGTTATTTTATAGCAGGTAACATTCTAACTATTTTAAATCATTAAATATAAATTTATTATATTGTAAGAACATAATTCGTCGAAGTTTTTTTAGCCTGTGAAATAAATTGTATTATTGTTACTGGATGAAAATAATTATTAGATTCAGATTGTTTAAACTGTTAATTTATACTTGATTTAAATTTTAACAGTGCTAAGATAAAAACTTAACAATTGTTTAATTTTAACAGGGTGAAGGCTAATGATTGAACAGGAATTAAGCAGCTATTGGAAAAAAGTAGTGGATACTATTAAAGATGGAGTTATGATTGTGGATAAAGGAGGGATCATTGTCTCAGTCAATAAGGCCATGGAAGAAATAATCGGTTATTCAAAAGACGAGATGCTGGGTAAATCCTGTGCCATTTTAAAGTGTAATATCTTTGAACATGCCCGTCTAAATAAAGGAGATCACTGGTGTGTTTTATTTAAAACCGGAATGATGAACATGCGGAGATGCACATTCATTAACAAGGATGGAGAATTCATACATGTTTTGAAAAACGCGACTCTCCTCCATGATGCGGCAGGTCAGGTTATTGGTGCAGTTGAAACAGTTACCGATATCAGCGAAATTCTGGAAAAAGATTCTCAGATAGCTGCATTTCGCCAGGAGCTTAGAGAAGAAAACGGCTTTCACGGGATTTTAGGCGTTTCGGGGTCCATGTTGAAGGTATTTGACTTGATAAGGAATGCCGCTGAATCACAGGCACCCGTGATCATTTTCGGTGAGAGCGGAACCGGTAAGGAACTCATTGCCAGAGCGATACACGAAATGAGTTTGCGTAAAGGAAATCCATATATCAAGGTAAATTGTGCAGCCTTAAATGAAGCGCTTCTGGAAAGTGAGATCTTCGGACATGTAAAAGGGGCTTATACGGGGGCATATAAGGACCGGATCGGCAGGTTTGAAGCGGCCCAGTACGGCAGTATTTTTCTAGATGAGATTGGTGATCTTCCTCTTTCAACACAGGTCAAGCTGCTTCGAGTCCTGGAGGATAATGTGATCGAACGTGTCGGTGATAATACTCCTATCCATATTAATGTCAGGTTGATATCTGCTACCAACAGGGATCTGAAAAAGCTTATAGAAGATGGGCATTTCCGGGAAGATCTCTTTTATAGAATAAATGTTATTCCAATCACTGTCCCACCTTTAAGAGAACGCGTTGAAGATATTCCTATTCTGGCGGATTCTTTTTTCAGAAGAATACAGCTTAAGACGGAAAAAAAGATCAAGGGCATCAGTAATGATGCTATGAGGCTCTTGATGGAATATTCATGGCCGGGAAATGTAAGGGAATTGAGAAGCGCTTTTGAGTTCGCTTTTGTAACATGTCAGAATTCGCTGATTCAGCCTTATCATTTTCCGGTTAATATTTACAGCCCAAAAAAGAAATTTTATAAAACGTCCACAGAGTATTCGGCAGATCAGAAAGAAAGTAAAAAGCGCCAGTTGATCAAGGCCCTTGAAGACTCGAATGGCAATCAATCAAAGGCGGCTGAGCTCCTTGGTGTTACAAGGGTTACGATCTGGAATAGAATGAAAAAATACAATATCAAGTTTGACAGGGGGCGACTGGAATATTAACCCGATTTTTTCTGTGTTACGGGAAGTTTAATTATGAAGGTGCTTCCCCCATTCAGGGAGCTTTCGGCCTTTATCATTCCCTTATGACGTTCCAGGATACCATAAACTGTCGACAGGCCAAGACCTACTCCATAGCCTTCTTCCTTGGTGGTAAAAAAGGGCTCAAAGATATAGGGAAGGTCTTCTTCAGGAATACCATTGCCTGTATCTTTGACAATGATCCCGACTGATTTTTCAGATGGGTCATATTCCGCGGAAAGAGTGAGGGTTCCGCCCTTGGACATAGCGTCAATTGCATTAAAAATAAGGTTGATAATACATTGCTGTAACTGATTTATATCGCCTTCAATCGAAGGAATCGACGGTTCAATATTGATTTCAAGCTTTATCTTTTGCAGTTCAAGTTTATGATGGCTCAGTGTAACGCATTTATCGATCAAATCAGCCACCGATACATTTTCAAAGGCGACTGGAGATTTACGGGAAAAGGTAAGCAGATTTGAAACGATCCTGGAACAGCGGTCTGTCTCATTTTCAACAATCTCCAGATACCCCTTGAATTTTTCTCTTTGTTGTTCAGCAAGCGGCCCCCGATTAACAATACGGATCATCAGCCGGAGGTAATTGAGTATACCGGAAAGGGGATTGTTTATTTCATGAACAACACTGGCCGCCAATCTTCCCATAGACATCATTTTATCCTGATGAAGGATGCGAGCCTGGTTGGACAGTTCATACTCCAGTTTGCGCAGTTCCCGAAGATCCCGAAAGAAAAAGACAAAACCTTCGGTTTCATCCTGGCTAAAAAACCTGGTCCCTGACACCTGCACGGGAATTTTTCGACCGGAACGATCCAGAAGAGATGTTTCATAAAAATTCAGACGATCGGGGCCGCCGAATTTTTCGCTTTCCAGAGCGAGTTTCAGTGAACTTTCATCCTCGTGAGTAAGAAATCGGGAAAGCGTCATTTTATGAAGCACGTCCTCTTTGGTATAAGAGAGCATATCTTCCAGGCTTTTATTAAAGATTGCTATTTCACCTCTTTCATTATGGGCGAGAATTCCATCCATGGAGCTTTCTATCAGGTTCTTTTGAAAAGCAAATGTTTTAATGAGTTCCTGATGGGTCTCGGCCTTTTCTTTTTCCAGGAGGGCAGTATATTCGGCGAGCTGTCTCCTGGCCATATAGCGTTCCTGTGCCCTGTTTACAGCAAGATGTAATTCTTTTGCATTGATAGGTTTGGTAATAAAATCCGAGGCATCCAGTTGAAGAGCACGAATTGCTATGTCAATTTCTCCAAAAGCGGTTGCAACAATAACTTCAATCTCCGGAGAGCTTTTTTTTAAGGTTTCCAAAACCTGAAGTCCGTCCATAACGGGCATTCGAATATCTGTAATGACAATTTGAGGAGATTTTTCTTCGCAAACCCTTAGCCCGCTTGCTCCATCTCTTGCCACAGAAACATGATAGCTGTCATCCTTCAAAGCTAAAGAAAGGATATCCAGTATATCTTCCTCATCATCAATGATTACAATTTCCCATTCATTTCTTGCAGCCATACTGGATCGATTCCACATCTAAGAAGTTTTTTATGGGACTTCAATATAAATTCATCTATATCATAGATTTGGCAAAAAACAAGATTTACCCGAAAAGAAGAGGCTGGAGAATGCTTGCTTGAAAATAAAAAAAGCCCGGCTACTGTTTATAATAAAAGGTCGCTACCCGATTGTATTCTTTACTATCTTTAAAACCTCGCCGGCATCAAAGGGTTTACTAACATAGCAGACGGCGTTCCTTATGGCATGGTCACCATCAATTCCTGTTACAACAATTACAGGAGTATCTTTAAGTTCCTCATGCTTTCTAAGCTTCCGATAGAACCTGGGCCCCCACTCTTCAGGCATTTCAAGATCGAGTGTTATCAGATCAGGTTTTTCTTTTAGGAGGACCTCTAACCCTTCAACACCATTTTCAGCGGAACATGTCGCATACCCATTTTCCTGAAAAAGATCTGTAAGATATTCGACAACAATAGGATCATCATCAATAACCAGAATTTTCTTTGCCATAATTAGATCTCTCTTTTATGATTGGGGCTTAACCGGTAAAGGACATGTAAATTCACTATTCTAAGCCAGTTATCCTTCGCAAGAAAAATGGAATTCTTTTTATTCGAAATGGCATCCTTTACCAGGGTATTCAAGCGTTTTTGCAAAACTATAGAGAAATGCAGTAATTGAGTCAAGTAAAAGGTTTTCGAAAAAAGGAATATTTGCATGACCCGTGGTTTTCAAGTAAAATCAAATATCATTAAAGCTAGTGTAGTCATTTAAAAAAAGCCAGGAAAAATTTCAAATGAAAAAACATGATACTTACCAGATTCCTAACCATGTTACAGAGATTATACTCGAGAGTATATCAGACGGTGTTTTCACTGTGGATCACCAATGGCGTGTTACATCATTCAATGGAGCTGCCGAAAAGATCACGGGCATACCTCGAGAAAAAGCCTTGGGAAAACATTGCCGGGAGGTTTTTCGATCCAACATGTGCGAGACTGATTGTGCACTGAGCCGAACCATGAGATTGGGTAAAGCCTTTGTTGATACTTCCACGTATATTGTAGATAGTAAAAAGCGCCGCATTCCGGTTGTGGTATGCACCTCATTACTCAAAGACGATAAAGGAAAAGTACTTGGCGGAGTGGAGACCTTCCGTGATATCAGTCAGGTAGAAGAACTGAGAAAGGAGTTGGAGGGACGTTACCAGATAGGCGACATAATAAGCCGTAGTCCTGCAATGGATAAGATATTCAAGATTCTTCCTCAGGTGGCAGAAAGCGAGAGCACCATACTGATACAGGGAGAAACAGGGACAGGCAAGGAACTCTTGGCCAGGGCAATTCATGATTTAAGCCCAAGAAAGGATAAACCTTTTGTCGCCATAAACTGTGGTGCACTTCCGGATACTTTACTTGAATCCGAGCTCTTCGGATACAGGGCCGGGGCATTTACCAACGCCACAAAAAACAAACCAGGAAGTTTTGCCCTTGCGGAAGGCGGCACTATCCTTCTTGATGAAATAGGGGATTTGAGCGAGGCATTTCAGGTTCGCCTTCTGCGGGTGATTCAGGAAAGGACCTATCAACCACTTGGAGGTATAAAACCGGTCAAGGCGGATGTGCGCATTATTGCAGCGACAAATAAGGATCTTGACAAGCTTGTCAAAAGCGGAACCTTCAGACAGGATCTTTTTTATCGGATTAATGTGGTATGTTTGGAGCTTCCTCCGCTGCGGAATCGTAAGGAAGATATTCCTGTACTCGCTGATCATTTCATTGATCTATTTAACAGGTTGCGTGGAAAGTCAGTCAAGGGGATGAGCCAGGAGGCCCTTTCGCTCTTAATGTTTCATGATTATCCCGGCAATATACGTGAGCTTGAAAATATTATAGAGCGAGCCTTTGTACTAAGCCAGGATGAACAGATCCACGCAAGATGTCTGCCGGAAAATCTTGGAACTTGCGCTGTAACTCCGCGGTCTACACAGGCAAACATTAATGAAGCAATACAGCTTACTGAAAGACAGGTGATAATAAATGCCCTCAGGAAAAATAATAATAACAGGTCTGCAGCAGCAAATGAACTGGGAATACATAAAAGTACATTTTACAGAAAGGTAAAAAAGCTTGAAATTGACCTTCCTGCAGCGGATGGACGAGTGTAAATAAAAAAACAGGATAGCAATTAAGCGACTGCAAACCATCAATTAATCGCTAAATTGCGACGGTATGGGTAATCCATCTGTTTTTCCTCTCTTTTAACAAACCTTAACAAGTTGAAATTACATCCAAAATAGAAATATCCTTTTTTTTTAATACTTCGGCATATGATTTGCTTTTATATATTGGAAAACCCGGGGGGTATGTCCAATGAAAGTGGCCTTAACCGTTTGGGAAAACCGCATATCACCGCTGTTTGATGCGGCGAGCATGCTTCTTATCGCAGACATTGAAAATGGCAGGATAAGCAAAAAGTATTTTGAGGCTATTAAAAGTGAGTCGCAATGCCGGAGAGTTGGAAAGCTTTATGATATGGGTGTAGACATTCTGATATGCGGTGGGATATCGGCTTTCTATGCAAATCTTATAGAAGCACGCGGAATAAAAATAATTCCATTTACTGCGGGAGGTATTGATGAAGTCCTTAATGCTTATATCGAAGGTAATATTTATAAAAAAAATTATCGAATGCCCGGATGCGAAATACTGTCATTTCAAAATTTATAAATTGGGGAGGATAATATGAAAAGTAAATTTGATAATTTTGTAAATGGGCTGCAGAGTGAGATTTTTAATGAGACAAGAAAAGAATATGGCGAGGCTGCATTTCAAAGATGGCTCAAACCTTTATTTTCGGGTGCCCTGAATAATGCCGATGGTTATGGCAAAGTTACGGGAACATGCGGAGACACCATGGAGATCTTTTTAAAATTTGAAAATGAGAGGGTAAAGGAGGCATCTTTTAAAACCGACGGATGCGGAACAAGCGCTGTCTGCGGCTCTTTTGCTGCTGAACTTGCCCATGGCAGAAACCCTGATGAAATTACAGATGTCACAGGTGAATTGATTCTTTCTGTTATAGGAAGTATGCCCGAGAATGACCGGCATTGTGCATTCCTTGCATCGGAAGCGCTTCAGGAAGCCCTTGACGACTATATGAGGAAACAAAGCAAGAGAAATATTTCATAAAGATGAGAGGTATTAATTCATGGGAACTTTTTTCGTTAAACCAATTTAAAAGGAGGAAAGCAAAATGCCTAGAGGAGACGGAACAGGCCCAAGAGGCCAGGGATCAGGGACAGGCAGAGGAACGGGTAGAGGCGGTGCGGGCCAGGGCCGGGGAGGCGGTTTCGCGGCCGGGCCCGGAGGTAATTGTGTTTGCCCTAATTGCGGTGAAAAGGCCCCCCATCAGATTGGGAAGCCATGTTATGAACAGCAGTGCCCAAAATGCGGATATACAATGGCAAGGGAGTAAAAACTTTACACAATAATTAACCCTGGAGATCCTAAGTGATTTCCTTCTGATGAACCAGTTTTTTTACCTGCCTGGCAGGTAAACAGACAAGGAGCTTTCAAATGGAAAAAGGAGAAAAATTGGTTATTGTTGGCTGCAGTGGGGCAGGCGGTCCTGCAGCCGTACTGGCAAAAAAGTTAATGCCGGAGGTTGATGTAACAATCATTCGTGAAGAAGAGTATTATATTGTCAGATGATCCCTGCCACATGTGGTGGCCGGTCTGGTCACCGGAAAGTCGATTGTCAATCCTGACCAAAAGCTTACTGGTCAAGGTATAAATGTTATCTCAGGGAAAGCGACCGGTGTAGATAGCGGGGAAAAAATAGTTCATTTATCTGACGGCAGGAGCATTCGATATGACAAGTTAGTCCTGGCGACAGGGGCCAAACCCTTTATTCCGTCGATTGAAGGCCGTGTTTTAGAAGGGGTATTCACATTGAGAGGCCTGGAGGATGCCGAGACAATCATGCAATTTCTACGGGACAGTAAACCTAAGAGAATTATATTTATAGGTGCAGGTTTTATCTCCCTTGAGATAGCTTCCCTCCTTACAAGCATTACACCGGAAAAGTATGATCTTTCCATCATCGAATTACTGGATCGTCCATTGCCGCTGATGCTGGATACTGATTTGGGAAACACTATAACTGAGTATTTTGAAGAAAAAGGCATTACAATGCTGATGGGGCAAAAAGTGAATAAAATTCTGGGGCAGGATGGTCGAGTTTCCGGTGTAAAGCTTGAGGCAGAACAGTCTATAGCCGCGGATATGGTTTTTGTTAATGTTGGTGTCAGACCTAATATTGATCTGGCAATAGATATTGGATTAGATATTGGGCAGCATGGAATAAAAGTCAATAAATACCAGGAAACATCTTTCCCTGATATTCTTGCATGCGGTGATTGTGTCGAGAAGCAGCATTTTGTTACGAAAAAACCGACAGGCGGGCAACTGCGAGGTCCCGCGGTTATTCAAGGACGCGTTGCTGCCAGGAGGCTGGCCGGATACGATATTGAATTCCCGGGAGTGCTTAACTCCGGCAGTTGCTACATTTTTGAGAAGGCAATTGCATCCACTGGTTTGACCGAAGACCAGGCCCGTAAAGAAGGTTACAGGACTGTTTCCGCTACTGTCAATTCAAGGAGCCAGCATGGAATGATCCCCGGTTTTAAGCCGTGGACTCTTAAACTCGTCTTTGACAGGGATACTCGGAAGTTGATAGGAGGACAGATTATCAGTGATGCTAAAGCCCCGGCAAAAGAAATAGATACCATCAGCGCCCTGATCCTGGGAGAGAAGACTATTGCCGATATTTCGACCTTTATGGTTGCCTCAAATCCGGATGTCGCGTCGGAGCCCAGTATGGAGCCCATTGCCATTGCGGCTGAGCAGGCTATGCAGAAATTATAGGGTAGTTAACTTGAAGTGTATATTGCTATAATGAGGGAACGATGAAATTTCGTAGAATTATATCACTGACAGCCATGGTATCTTTTATGGTTCTCATCCTGACGGCGATTGTTCTTTTTATCCAGCCCCACGGACGTGTGGCCTATTGGGTGGATTGGCGTCTGTGGGGGCTATCGAAAACTCAATGGGACAGTACTCATATCCATGCCGGGATTCTGTTTCTTTTAGCGATTGTTTTGCATATTTATTATAACTGGCGAAGCATACTTTCATACCTGAAAGACAGGATTGGTCAGGTCCGGATGTTTAACCTGCATTTTGATATCGCACTGTTGATTACCTTTGTGGTTGTCTGCGGGGCGATCGCAGGGATTCCCCCTTTTCGCTGGGTTATGAATCTGAACGAATCTGTTAAGGAATCAGCGGTTAAAATCTACGGTAAGCCCCCATACGGTCATGCGGAGCTCTCACCTCTCAAAACCCTGTCATTTCGAATGGGATTTGATCTCAATAAATCCGTACAGGGATTAAATATAGCCGGCATTAATTTTGAAGGCGTGAACCAGCGGATCGTGGATATCGCACATTTAAACGATATAACGCCGAAACAGGTCTTTGATACCATGCTAAAGGCCCAGGAGGTTCCGGTGATGAGCGAACGAGAATGAAAATTCAGATCCGGGGATACCAGTTCAAGACTTGCCAATCATGCCATTTATTCATTGCAGATCTTGAATCCATGCATCTTGAAGTCCGCTTATTATTCTGAATGCCTGTTAACAATTTAAGGTAAGGAAGGAAGATTATGAAGGTAGCTATCAGTTCCGGGGGGAGAGATCTGGATTCACAAATTGATCCCCGTTTCGGCAGATGCGCATATTTTATTATTTGTGATACAGATAATATGGAATTTGACGCATTTGAAAATGAAAGTCCCTCACTCAGTGGTGGGGCTGGTATACAATCGGCTCAGTTTGTTGATTCCAAAGGCGCCAAGGTGGTAATTACCGGCAACTGTGGCCCCAATGCGGTCAAGACCCTGGATGCCGCGGGAATAAAACTATTTGCAGGTCAATCAGGCACGGTTAAAGAGGCCGTTGAAGACCTTAAAAATAATGCGTTGAACGCGTCAAATGAGGCCAATGTCCCGGACCATTTTGGTGTCCGGGATGGAGAAGTTACATATCAGGAGGGATTCGGAAGCACTGGACTTAATCAATACTCGAGTTTTGGTATGGGCATGGGTGGCGGTAGAGGTAAAGGATTGGGCCGCGGCATGGGAATGGGCGGAGGCAGAGGCATGGGACGTGGAATGGGTATATCGGCAGGTAATGAATTTAACAATGCTCCAAAAACACTTTCCAGAGAGGAGGAAGTTAACCTTCTTAAGAAACAGTCCGAGGAATTATTACGCCAGGCGGGAGACATTCAGACCAGAATCAACCAATTGGAAAAAAATGACTGAGAGGCTGGCAGTAAGGGAAAAATACATTGCGAGTAGACATATGATTGCTTTGACAGAGATGAGGTCCGGATATAGCGGAGTTGTAGCTGAAATTCACGGAGGATTTAAATTTATTGCCCGTCTTAATTCCATGGGTCTGATGCCCGGAAGGAGAATCATCAAGACAAGCTCCATGGTGGGGCAGGGACCGGTCACAATAGAGGTGGACAGAGTTCAGTTGGCAATCGGTTATGGAATGGCCAGCCGGATCATGATTAATCCGGATCAGATCAAATGAAAAAATTTCTATTGGTGGGAAATCCCAACGTAGGAAAAAGTGTTGTCTTTACGCGCCTGACCGGTTTGCGTACCACCGTCTCCAATTATCCCGGGACCACAATAGGCAATGCACGCGGGCTCGTGAAGATCGGGGAAGAGAAGGCTGAGGTTATAGATGTGCCGGGAATCTACTCCCTGGAACCAACCTCTGAAGCCGAGGAAATAGCAGTACGGATGCTTCAGGAGGGAAATACAATCATAAATGTGGTGAATGCCACCCATCTGGAAAGAAACCTCTATCTTACGATGCAGTTGTTGGAGAGAGGTTTTCCGATCGTTATCGCATTAAATATGTGGGATGATACAAAGCACCTGGGCATACATATTGATCTGGACAAACTGAGGTCGCTTTTAGGCGTGCCTGTTATTCCTACTGTCGCACTGTCCGGTGAGGGTATAAAAGAGCTTGTCCGGCATATTTCCAGGGCAGTCGCACTGAATACTCATGTACGAAGCCGTGATGAGCGGTGGGCAGCCATCGGGGATATCATAAGTCAGGTCCAGCATATTACCCATCGCCATCACACCTGGCTCGAGCGCCTGCAGGATGCCAGTGTCAAACCGCTGACAGGTATAGCTATAGCTGCAACAGTGCTGGTTTCTGCATTTCTCATAGTCCGCCTTATCGCCGAGACCCTTATTAATAAAGTATTTGATCCTTTGTTCAACGGTTTATGGGCACCGGTCGTATTGAAACTAAGCGAAATCATGGGGGGCAGAGGCTTTTTTCACGATATTGTTATAGGGAAAATGGCTGGCGGGAAGGTGGACTTTTCGGGTGGCTTCGGGCTTGTTACCAGCGGTCTTTATGTGCCTTTTGCCATGGTCTTGCCTTATATTGTCTCGTTTTACCTGGTGCTGGGCCTGATGGAGGATACAGGTTATCTGCCGAGGCTGGCTGTTCTGATGGACAACATTATGCACAGGTTTGGCCTGCACGGGTATGCGATTATTCCAGCTTTGCTCGGATTCGGCTGTAATGTGCCGGGTGTGCTGGCAACACGTATACTTGAAACAAAACGCGAAAGGTTCATTTGCTCGATACTGATATCTATCGCTGTGCCCTGTGCGGCTTTACAGGCCATGATCTTCGGCCTGGTAGGCCGGCAGGGGATACAGTACGTGATAGTAGTCTACGCCATCCTCTTCATGGTCTGGATTATTTTGGGCATTATTCTAAAACATGCAGTTAAAGGGTTCAGCCCCGAGCTGTTGATCGAGATACCGCCTTATCGTTTGCCGCCATGGAGAGTTGTGCTGCAAAAGGCATGGATGAGGGTCTATGCTTTCCTGGCTGAGGCTATCCCCATTATCATTGGCGCTATCGCGGTCATCAATATACTGCATTTTTTTGGTCTGTTCCGGAAAATCGCCGACTTTACAGGGCCAGTACTGGCCGGTCTTCTCGGGTTGCCCAAAGAAGCGGTTATATCCCTGGTTATCGGTTTTCTTAGAAAGGATGTGGCTCTCGGGATGCTGGCGACTCTCGAATTAAGCGCCAAACAACTGGTGATAGCCAGTGTTGTTCTTACAATGTTTTTCCCGTGCATAGCCACATTCGTTGTGTTCTTAAGGGAGTTCGGCTTTAGAAAAATGCTCGTATCAACCGGAATAATGATTTCTGCTGCTATTTTTACCGGAGGAATTTTAAATGTGCTGTTATGATGGGCACTTCAAAAGGATATAATCTATGCGATATCTTAAAACAAAACATGCTTTGAGCACAGAGACTGATTTTGCTGACAATAGCCACCGGATGATCAACTATCTTCGTGTTTCCATAACCGATCGCTGTAATCTGAGGTGTATTTACTGCATGCCTGATGAAGGAGTAAAGTTCATGTCCCATAATGAAATTTTGACCTATGAAGAAATGCTTCGTGTAGTAGATCTGTTCGCCAGTCATGGTATTCGAAAAGTGAGACTTACAGGCGGCGAGCCGTTAGTCAGAAAAGGAATCATTCCCTTTATCGAGAGACTCCGTTCTATCCGGGGACTGGAAGAAGTTACCTTGACCACAAATGGCGTACTTCTCAAGGCGTTTGCCCACCCCCTTCGGGAGTGCGGCATCAGCAGGGTTAATGTGAGTATGGATACGCTGAAGCCGGAAAGATTCTATCGGATTACAAGACGTGACTATTTTGACAAGGTCTGGGAAGGAATTGAAGAAGCGGAATCCGAAGGATTGCAGCCCGTAAAAATCAATGTGGTTGCAATGAGGGGTGTGAACGATGACGAAATTTCTGATTTTGCACTGCTCACATTAAGAAAACCCTATCATGTCCGTTTTATCGAGATGATGCCTGTGGGCGTTAAAAATTCATGGATCGCTGAGCGATTTATCTCTGTCGAGGAGATCCTTTCCATGATTCGACGCGTGGGGCACATCACGCCACTGGATTCCACGCCATTGGACGGTCCCGCTCAGCGATACGCCCTGGAAGGCGCCAAAGGGGAGATCGGGGTTATAGGTGCCATAAGCCGTCCTTTTTGTCGAAAATGTAACCGACTCCGCATAACTGCCGAAGGGCATTTAAAGGGGTGTCTTTTTTCCGGGCAGGAAACAGATATAAAAACGCCTCTAAGGCAAGGAAAAGGTGACAGGTACTTACTTGAACTTATCACGAATACGATCTTCAATAAGCCCAAAAATCATGGCCTCATCAATTACAGCCTTCATAAATGCGTCCGATCGATGAACAGCATAGGAGGTTAGAAATGCATTTTTCTGAAGGATCTTCACAGACGAGGTCTGATGTTTGTTCAGATAATTTAGATTTTATAGATAGAATCAGTAAGGATGATTAAAGGAGTTATAATATTGTAGAAATTTGCGGGATCTGGGAAATTTTTCAGGCTCCCATACAGTTACTGAATAAACCGGACAATCACAGAAAAGGAGGAAAATTATGAAGGTAGCTATCAGTTCCGTGGGGATGAATATTGATTCATCAATAGATCCCCGTTTTGGGAGATGTGCATATTTTATAATCTATGATACAGACAATATGACATTCGAGGCCTTTGAAAATGAAAGCTCCTCACTGGGAGGAGGGGCAGGGATACAGTCAGCCCAGTTTGTAGCCTCCAAAGGAATAAAAGCCGTAATTACCGGCAACTGCGGACCCAACGCGGTCAAAGCCCTGGATGCCGGCGGAATAAAGCTGTACACAGATCAGTCAGGGATTGTAAAAGAGGCAGTTGAAAGGCTGAATAACAACCGGTTAAAGGCATCACAGGAAGCCAATGTCCCTGATCATTATGGTGTTAAGGACCGCGTTCCCTCCGGGCAGGGTTCTGGAAGCCAGGGTCCTGATCCATACTTCAGCTCCGGCATGGGCAGCGGCCGGGGCATGGGAGGAGGCCGTGGAATGGGAATGTGCGGTGGAAAAGGAACAGGCCGCGGCATGGGCGGCGGCAGAGGAAAAGGCCAGGGAATGGGAAGGTCATGGAGTACCGGTTTCCCCGAGGCTTCAAGTGCAAGGCTTTCCAGGGAGGAGGAACTGGAACTACTGAAGAAACAGTCCGAAGAACTATTAAGGCAGGTCGGGGATATTCAGCAAAAGATAGAAAAATTAGAAAACGAATGATTGACATGGTTTTTATAAAGGCCAGGTACCTCGTAAAGCCCAGACTATAATGATCGAGGAAGGCGAAATAGTTTTAAAAAAAGGGCTGTTTGAAGGAAATTAAGGCCCGGCTCGCAAGGACAAAGCCTGCATGCCGGGATGGGCACAGCCCGTTACAATGACAAGGTTTTTTTGAGTCTTGAGAACAAGGGATGCTCCTTTGTCATGACAGAAGCACACTATGAAGATCAGGGCCTGACGGATCTGTAGAAGACTCCGCAGGCCTGGTCAACCAATTTATCGCTTTTCATGATTCCGATTCCGACGACCGGGATTCAAGCTCTTCGATCCTCTTGTTTATCGCATCCAGATCATTTTTTATGGCGTCTGCTTCATCTTTTAACATGCTGACTTCATCTTCGGGTTTCACGGCATATGGGACTCCGTAAGGGGCATTATAAGCCGGCTCGTACCATCCTCCCTTAGGATAATAGAAAGCACTCCGGCCATAGCCTCTTCCGTAACCACGTCCCCATCCGGGCCCAGGTCCAAAGCCGCCGCGAAAACCTCGTCCCAATCCGTAACCTCGGCCATAGGCAGGACTATATCCCGCATAGCCCGGATTGCAGAATCCGCGAGCGCCGCCGGTCATTGGTCCTTCTCCTCTGGGACCTGTTCTATCGAATCCTGGCATAGTAAACACCTCCTTTCCATTAAAGTTAAAACCTGCCGCCCCTTCTGCGATTGCGGCCACGTCTTCCGGGCGGCATGTGAAAATCACCGCCCTCGATTCTGAGTATTTTGCCCATAACCAGGGCATCAGCTACAATAGCCCTGGCCTCAGCCAGGATACCTTCCAAAGGTCTGCCGCGAGACATTCATGATTCTGGCAGCAGTTTCCTGGTCCATTCCCTGATGATCACTCAGTTTGATAGCTTCAAGACCCTCAATCGGAAGGACTGCTATTTCCCGTCCCCAGGGAGGGGTGTTTCCAGGTACAAATTCAGTTACGATCGGGTGTCCCTGCACAAATCTCGGTTTTCTGGGTCTTGGCATTCGGCCTCCTTAATGGGCATAGGCTCATAATATAGTAATTAACCTTGAACTGTCAAGCAGTTTTTATGAGCTTATGATCATTATCCTTGTCAACCATTTTATCGGAACCTTAAAAAGCTTGGAGTTAACCTTGATGCTGGTGATGAGCGGACATGTATAAAAAAGTAGCAATTAGGCGACTGTAAAACAGAATAAAGTAGCAATATTGCAACCGAATCATTCCTTCACCGGCCTCCTTTATTTCTTTCCATCAGCTATAACTATTTGAATATACAAATTATATTATATAACCAGGTACGTTTCTCATTACCGGCATTCGATTTGCATTTGTTCATAGTAGAACCACGAGTTTTGTTCAATAAAAGAGGCCTTGACAGTTTGGGAGAATGGTATTTCATCGCTTTTTGGTGCTTCGTGCACGCTCTTTATCTCAGATATCATATGAATGGGATTACATATGGAAAAAAAGAAATATCTGTTCGGTCCAGTGCCTTCCCGCCGGTTTGGTCGGTCACTGGGAGTGGACCTGACACCTTACAAGACATGCAGTTTCGATTGTGTGTTCTGCCAGCTTGGCCGGACAACAAATAAGACGGTTATAAGAGAGGAATATGTCCCCATCAAGGCGGTCATCGCCGAAATTGACGAATGGCTGAAAACAGATGGCGAGGCAGACTATATTACCCTTTCCGGCTCCGGCGAACCAACACTTCATTTGCATTTCGGGGAAGTACTTGAGTTTGTGCGGGTTAATAGCAATATCCCTGCCGTTCTTTTGACCAACGGATCGCTGTTACATATGAAAGAGGTGCGAGATGCGGCGTCACTTGCCAGTGTCGTAAAGGTCTCTCTGAGCGCGTGGGACAAGACTTCTTACCAGTCGATTAATCGGCCCCATACACAACTAAAATTTCCGCAACTTATAGAAGGACAGAAAGAGTTCCGAAGAAAATTCCGGGGCGACCTTTTACTGGAAGTCTTTCTGATCTGGGGAATGAACTCCATACCATCAGATGTCAGACGTGTAGCCGCCCTTGCAGATGAAATAAAGCCGGATCGTATTCATCTCAATACAGCCGTCCGGCCCACAGCAGAGGAATTTGCTTATGCCCTGTCCGCGGAGCGTATGTCCACCTTACGTCATCTTTTTCAACCAAAGGCGGAAATTATTGCAGAGTTCAATGCTCAAAAGGAATTCAGTCTAATGGCAAATAAAAAAGCTATTCTCTCCATGCTGGAACGCCGTCCCTGCACAATGGATCATATAGCTATGGGTTTTAATATGCACATGAATGAAGTTGCAAAATATATCGGCGCTTTGATGCGGTCAGGTCAAATCAGGAAAGAACGAAAAGACAGCACATTTTATTATACAGCCGCCGGGATAAATTATCATAGGATAGGATATGGAAACCTGTAAAGTAAAATTCATGCCGGATGATAAAATTATCGAGATCGAAAAAGGCGGGACCTTGATGGAGGCCGCGGAAAAGGCTGAGGTGCATATCAACAATCTCTGCGGAGGGGAAGGGGTCTGCGGGAGGTGCCGCGTTATGGTGAGCAACGGCGAGGTACGCGCGGATAAGCACTCCATCAGCCTGCTGTCCAGAGAAGAAATTATGGAAGGATATGTCCTTGCCTGCCAGACAAAGGTGGATTCAGATATGGAAGTATTGATCCCGGCTGAATCCCGCCTTGCCGAAGCCCGGATACTCCTGGAGCACACCCCCGTTGAATATGGTGAACCCGAAGAGATCTCTATTCACAGGGTTGCGGTTGATCCTATGACGTTATATGAACCTCTGGTGCAAAAGATCTATATGGAGTTAAAAGAACCTTCGATCGACGACAATATAAGTGATATCGATCGGGTCACCAGGGAGCTGAGGAAAAAGACAGAATATAAAAATTTCGAGATCTCTTTACGCTGTCTGCAGGGACTTGCTCATAAATTGAGGAGCAACAACTGGAAGGCAACGGCCACTATTTCCAAACGTGGCGATATCCATAGAATTCTTCAGGTGGAGGGGGGTGATACCACTGAGAAGAACTACGGCCTTGCAGTGGATGTGGGAACTACAACCATCGTAGCGCAGTTGATTCATCTGAAATCCGGAAATGTTCTGGGTGTGGCGGGCAGCTACAACCAGCAGTCCCGTTTTGGTGAAGATGTAATTTCCAGGATGATATATGCATGCGGCAGGGACGATGGACTCAATCCTTTACACAGTGCCGTGATCAAGAATATAAAACAACTGATAGAGAAACTCATAGAAGGTAAAGGGATTGATTCCGACGAAATTACCTGCATGACGGCTGCAGGGAATACCACTATGAGCCATATGCTTCTTTCCCTGATCCCCTGTTCAATTCGCCTGGAGCCTTATGTGCCCACAGTGAGTGCATATCCTCAGGTTTGCGCTTCTGAACTGGGGATTGGTATTCATCCGGAGGGTATCATTGAGGTATTGCCCGGGGTGTCCAGCTATGTGGGCGGAGATATTGTGTCCGGAGTCATAGCCTGCGGAATCGCAGACAGACCTGAAATAAAGGTGCTTATTGATGTGGGAACCAACGGTGAAATAGCCGTAGGTAATAATGACTGGATAGTCTGCTGCTCGGCATCAGCCGGGCCCGCTTTCGAAGGCGGAGGCATTACACACGGTATGCGCGCTACCAGAGGGGCCATTGAAAAACTAAAAATATTCGATGGCAGGATAGATTATAAGACTATTGGTGAATCAAAGGTCAACGGTATATGCGGCTCGGGATTGATAGACTGCCTGTATGAATTGGCCCGAAATAATCTCATTGACGGCGGAGGAAAATTTCTTACCTCCGGACATGATGAGCGGTTCAGAGAAAGAGAAGGCGAGATCCAGTTCCTGATAGCTTCCGCCGACCAGACAGAGAGCGGTCATGATATAGTCATTACACAATCGGACATCAACCATTTGATTCGATCCAAGGGCGCAGTATTTGCAGCCATAAAATCCCTGATGGATTATGTGGGTTTGAGATTTGAGGACATTTCCACCTTCTATGTTTCCGGTGGATTCGGAAGTTACCTGGATATCCCCAAGGCAATCGGCATAGGCCTTTTACCGGACATCGATCCGAAAAGGATACAGTTTATGGGCAACAGTTCCCTTATGGGCGCCCGCATGTGTCTCCTGTCAATCCATACCATGGAACGCGCCCTGCAGGTGTCAAAAAACATGACCAATATCGAACTCTCTAATTATCAGCCGTTCATGGATGAATATGTGGCGGCCATGTTCCTGCCCCATACTGACAGGAAGCTTTTCCCCTCAGTCGATTATTAGGTCGCTATAAGAGGTCCACCTGCTATCGCGAATGCGGACGATGTCCGGTAATGGCAAAAAGAAAAGGAGCCTGAGAAAAAGTATGAGCAGAGAGGAAGAACTGCCTTTATTGAAGGCAAGGGCTCAGGCGATCAAGGCACGCCTCGATCTATTAAGCCGGAGTATAACTGACATCAAGCATGAGCCGGAGACTACCCGTCACACCGCAGTTATAGATCCGGATAGGTGTCTAGGCTGCGGAAGATGCGTCGACGCATGCCCCCAGGGGGCCATAGCACTACGGCTTTATTAAACGGCTGATACCATGGCATCCCGCGGGAATATCACCGCAATCTGAAATAGAAGGCTTCTAAGTTGGACTTTTTGTAAATTTAAAAGTGGAAAAATGGGAAATGCCCCGAATATCTCCTTTTGAGAAATACGAGGAGCAGTATGAAAGCTGGTTCGAAAAAAACCGCTGGGTATATGAGGCCGAATTACGAGCCGTTAAAGCCATGATGCTCGCTGTTGGTACCGGTCTGTAAATAGGTGTAGGCACAGGCCGATTTGCGGGCCCGCTGGGGATCAAGGATGGTGTGGAACCTTCAAAACGCATGAGGGGTTTTGCTCAAAAGCGGGGGATTAGAGCAAAAGAGCAAAAGGGTTAAACCACTGTCCCGGCTTGTTAAGGAGATTCATTATGAAATGTGAGCGATGTAACGTAATTTTAGAAGAAGGGGAGAAAATGGAACTTCACGGCCAGATGCTTTGTGAGGATTGTTATATGGACCTTCTTTCCCCCGTAAAGGCATGCGATCCATGGGCCGTATATAGCGCAAAAACATTTTTAAAAGAACAAGGGCGTGAATTGCAACTGAATCAGCTTCAGCAAAAAATCCTTGAGTTGCTTCGCGATCAGGGGCCCATTGAGCTCGGCAACCTGTCTGAACGCCTGCAGGGAAAAGTTAAGGACATTGAAAGAGAGCTTGCCTCGTTACGCCATATGGAAAAAGTAAGGGGTGAGTTAAGGGATGGAAAGCGATACATAAGGATCTGGGATTAATTTGTTTTAACTCCAGGACGAAAAATCAGTGCCGGTAAATGCTGATGAATGCGTCGGCTGCGAAAGCTGTGTTGAAGTCTGCGAACACGAGGCGATCACAATTATCGAGAGCTAATGATTCCCGGAGAAAAGAGTATGGAAGAAACCTTCTGGACAGCATTTATTGTGAGTAGTTTGGCCGCGGTAGTGACTTCAGCGGGCATATATGTTATTCGCCGTTTCGAAAAATGGGGACAAATTAATACCATATATTTTATCTGTTTTGCAGCCGGGGCTTTGATTTCTGTCTCTTTTTTACACATTATTCCGAAGGCCTTCTCGATGAACACTAACGCGCCTTTCTATCTGCTGGCAGGCTATTTCGGCCTTCATTTGTTTAACCGTTTTGTGAATGTATTTGTGTGTGACAAAGACAAGAACGTCCATTATGCCATAGGTTTGGTCCCCATGCTCGGGATTGGTTTTCATTCTTTTATTGATGGCTTTATTTACTCCATCACATTCACTGTGAGTATTTTCACTGGTATCCTGACATCTATCGGTATGGTTCTTCATGAATTCCCGGAGGGAATTATCACCTATTTACTTTTGTTAAAGGCAGGCTTTGGTAAGCGGAAATCGCTTATGCTTGCCTTCATCGCAGCGGCGCTGACCACTCCAGTCGGAATGCTTGTGTCATACCCGTATATCAGCAGAATTGACGAATCGATTCTCGGATTACTGCTTTCATTATCAGCCGGATCGCTGATTTATGTTGGCGCCTCGCACCTGCTGCCGCGGTCTGAAACGGAGCATAAGAAATTCAGTCTCATTGCCCTGGGAACCGGCGTTCTGGTTGCCTTTGTAATAATATTTTGTAAACAATAGATGGCGGCTCAAAAACCGGAAATCCACCTGATTTACGAGAAGTCCCTCCCGTGAAGAGATATGAAGAGCATGATCATTCTTTTGCCCGACAAAAAGATTTTGAATGTTTGCATGTTTTAGTCAATTTTTACGGATTCTGGTATATTCTGTGTCCCGGACATAGCAAGGCCCATGGAGGAAAAGTATTTCATGAAAGACGGCAAAGAAAATAATCGTGAATCCCGATCGGTCAGTAGGGAACTTGCATTTTATAAATTTGTTGTGAACAGTGTACCAACCGGGGTTATTACAGTAGACCCGGATCTCAGAATTACAGGTTTCAATCCCTGGGCTGAGCAATTGACGGGCTACAGTGCAAATGAAGCCATAGGGCAATTTTGCGGCGAAGTTCTAAAAGGGAGTATGTGCGATACAAGGTGCCCCTTAAGAATAGCCGTGAATACCAGAAAATCCATCCCACTCATGGAATCTACAGTGCAAACCAGAACCGGAAAAACAATCCCTGTCAGGATGAATGTGGCTGCCTTATTCGGAGATAAAGGAGAACTCATCGGAGGTGTTGAATCATTCCAGGATATTTCAGCATTAAAAATCCTGGAACGGGAGAGGAATAACATGATTTCCACATTTGCCCATGATATGAAATCTTCTCTTACCATTATCGGAGGATTTACGCTTCGCCTGCTGCACAAGACTGATACCGTCGATTGTGAGAAGGAGCAAAAGTATATCGAGATAATCAGAGATGAGTCAGGAAAGCTGGAGATGCTTATCTCGGACTTCCTGGAATTCGCACGTATCCAAACGGGCGGTCTGAAGCTTAATTTGAGCGCAACCTCATTGGACAAGGAACTTATCCAGTTGTGTGAAGCCTACGAACCAAAGGCGTCAAACGCCGGCCTTAAATTGAAGCTGGAAAACGAAACGGTCTTACCTCCTATCAACGGAGATGCAAGACAGTTGAGGAGGGTTTTTACCAATCTACTGGATAACGCAATCAAGTTTTCACGGAAGGGGGGAAACATTGTCATCTCCACGGGAGATAACGGAGAGTATATCTTTGTTAAAATCATGGATCAGGGAACAGGTATATCCTCTGATGATCTTCCATACATATTCGATGCTTTTCATCGAGGAAGAGTCGGGGCAAAAATAGAGGGTTTTGGCCTAGGTTTGGCTGCTGTAAAAGCCATCGTTGAAGCCCATGGAGGCAGGATCGTCGTAGAAAGTGAACTTGGAAAGGGTGCATGCTTTACGGTCTTTCTGCCCCGGACGCTCACCGCGTAATAGACAGTAAACAGTTACTGAAAGGAGTTTTATCATGGCAACGAATTTTAAAATCACTTTACACCAAAATTCCGATAACCTTCATCTCATGCTGGAAGGAGATTTCGATGGAAGCTCGGCCCATGAACTATTGAATATTCTTGAAAAAAGCTGCCGATTGGTGTCAAAAGTATTTATTCACACGAGCGGGTTGTGGCATATCCATCCATTTGGATCTTCATTATTTCAAAGCCATCTTTCCTGTCTCAAGCCTTGTAAACACATTCTCCTCAAGTTTACCGGAGTTCACGCACGGAAACTTTTACCGGAAAGGGGCAGTATCCATCAAATCTATAAAGTTGGATTAGATGAGTGAGGAATGTTTTTTCTGAAGACGATATGGATCTGAAAACAGACATGAGAACATGTAGAGACAATGTTAAAGAAGTGTTTTACAAGTAACCCTGGACATCAATGTAAATGATAATGAAATGTTTCTAAAACATCTCTTTAAAAACATATATCTCCGTCTGGATTGGATTCAGGTGGAAATCAGTTCTTTGTGCTACGGAAAGTGTATTTATTGTCCCCACACGGAGTATAGCCATAACTGGCAAAACAGGCTCCTGCCAATAGAACTATACCGGAATATAATTCCCGCGTTTTCAAAAACCAAACTGGTTTATCTACAGGGATGGGGAGAGCCTTTCACCCATCCACAATTTACTGATTTTTTGCGAATTGCTAAAAAGGCCGGCTGCATGGTAGGGACAACCACGAATGGAACAATGCTCAATTCTGAAAAAATTCGGGAACTTGTTGATGAAGGTCTTGATATAATCTGTTTTTCTCTCGCGGGCATAGACGAAAAAAATGATTCAATACGCAAAGGAACTCAAATAAAGAGAGTGCTCAAATGTATCGAGGAGATTCACAGGATCAGAAGCAGCCGCTCGGTTGATAATCCGAGAATACATATCGCCTATATGCTTCTGAGATCAGGGCTTAATGATGTAGATAAGATACCCGTTTTTTTGGAAAACGCCGGCATATCCCAGACTGTAATCAGCTCTCTTTCCCTGCCGGTCAATCAGGATATGGAAAAAGAATCTGTTATCACATCTGATGATAAGGAGTACCGGGAGTTAGTGGACATGTTCCATGAAATAGAAATGGACGCGAAAAGGCGGGGCACTGAAATATCATTTCATATCGTATCCCCCCTGATGAAGGAATCTTATTGTACTGAAAACGTGGGGCGTGCCCTTGTTGTGGGATCTGATGGAAGCGTATCTCCCTGTGTCATGGGCCAGATTCCGGTGACAGGGGATAACTTCCATTATTCCGGGGGAAATAGGCATAAAATAGAAAAGCTCCTGTTTGGCAACATAGCTGATGAATTATTAAATTCAATATGGAACAAAAAAGAGTATAAAAATTTTATCCGCGTCCTTGCCAGGGGCCGTTCGGCCCCTTTTTGTCAAAATTGTCTCAAGCGCTTCATAATGGATCTTCAATCGGAAAGCGTTTCTTTCCTGGATTATATCGGAAGATCTTTCCTTTAACATAAACATCTTTTGACATGGTTTATTCAATAAGCTAATATTCCCGACGATTAAGCATCGCAGCAATCGGAATAAATATTATCTTCTGTCAGCATCACATATTTCTTATTAAATTATTTCTTGTGAGGAGGAGTTCATGGATCAAGACCGTACCGAACGCAGACTCAGCGGAATCCTCATCGCTGATGTTGTTGGGTATAGCCGGCTTATGGAAGAAGATGAAGAATGGACCATCCGAAACCTGGAAGATAATAAAAAACTGATGGCCAGGCTGATCAAAGAATTTAATGGCCGGGTTGTCGATTCCACCGGAGATAATATCCTCGCCGAATTCAGCAGTGTGGTTAATGCAGTTGAATGTGGAGTATTAATACAACGGGAGTTAAAAGATAAATATGCCGGATCACCTGAAACCAGCCGCATGGAGTTCAGGATGGGCATAAACCTTGGGGATATAATAATAAAGGACAACCGCATCTATGGAGACGGCGTAAATGCGGCATCAAGAATAGAGTCTATGGCAGATCCCGGCGGTATATGCGTATCCCGTCCCGTTTATGATCAGGTAAAGAGAAAAATAGACGTGCGATATGATTATCTGGGGGAACATCACGTCAAAAATCTTGATGAACCTGTCCGGATATATAAAGTGATACTGCATAAAGACCCCGATAAAGCAGAGACAGAAAGGTCCTTTGAAAAGGCCTCCTTTGACAGAATGGCATTTCCATTGCCCGAGAGACCTTCCATTGCAGTGCTTCCCTTCGACAACCTGAGCGGAGATCCCGAACAGGAATATTTTTGTGACGGACTGACAGAGGAAATAATTACAGGGCTTTCAAAAAATCCCGAGTTATTTGTTATTGCCCGCAATTCATCTTTTTCTTACAAAAACAAACCTGTAAAGGTGCAACAGGTAAGTGAGGAACTCGGCGCCCGCTATGTCCTTGAGGGAAGTGTAAGAAAACAGGGAAACAAGGTAAGGGTTACAGTCCAGTTAATAGACGCAGTCAAGGGATATCACATCTGGGCTGAACGATATGACCGTGAAATGGGCGATATATTTTCCCTGCAATCGGAAATAACCACACGGATATCAGTCGAACTGAGGATCAAATTAATTGACGGAGATATTGTCAGACGTTACCTGGGGAAAGACCCCCAATACTATGAAACATTTCTTTCCATGCTAAGATATCTGCAGGAAGAAAACCAGGAAATGACAAGGCAGACGGCCGAAAGGCTGATACAGATAGCGCCAGCGGAACCGGAAGGATATTATGGGGTAGGGATCTACCATGTATTCCAGATTTTACGTGAAAGAAGTGATTCACCTGAACAGTCCCTGAAAATGGCGGAAGAATATGCTGAAAAGGCCTTTACACTGGACAGATCGTATGGTCATACACGACTTCTCTATGCATATATTGATCTTATAAAAGAAAAACACGAATCAGCAATATCACATCTGGAAAAATGGGTAGATATGGACCCGAACAGTGCTATAGCGCATTTTTATCTTGGTTATTTTCTATACCTGCGGGGAGAATACGAAAAGGCAATACAGCGTATAGAGCGCGCCATACGCCTTGACCCCTATCCTGATGTAGAGTTTTATGTCTATCTGGGCGCAATCTATTCCGTTCCGTTCAGGAACAAACTTTTCGACCAGGAGAAGGCCAAAGAATACGGCCAGAGGGCATTAAGGATCGATCCGGACAGTCTTCAGGCACACTGTATGCTGGCAGGCGTCTATTCAACCGACAATGAGATGGACAAGGCACGCTTCCATGCCTCGGAGGTGCTCAGGATTGCCCCCAATTTCACACTGAAGTCCTATGAATCCTTAATGAGGATACAAAAAGACAAGGAACTTCTTGATTACAAGATCGAGTCTCTCCGCAGGGTGGGAATACCGGAAGAGTAATCTGGTTTTAAAATTTTTAAACCGTCAGATATTCATTCCCCCGTCTGCCATAAATACGCTTCCTGTCGAAAAGCTGCTCTGCCCGGATGCAAGGAAAAGCACGGTCCTGGCAATTTCTTCCGGTCTTGCATGGCGTTTTAGAGGAATCATGGAATTAATCATTTCGGTTGCGTCTGCACCGATCATCTCGCTTGCTTCCTTCTCGATATTGTTTTGAAAAACATTGTCAACCGGTCCCGGACAAAGGGCGTTCACCCGGATTTTTCTGGGGGCAGCCTCCATTGCTACTGTACGCGTAAGGCCTATCAGCGCATGCTTGGATGTTACATATGCGCAGATGCCAGGCCCTGCTGTAACGCCCATTATGCTTGAAGTCATTATTATGCTGCATTATCGTTCATTTTTGGAAGACCGTATTTGCACGCCAGGAAAGAACCGCGCACATTTACAGCCATTACCGCGTTAAAATTGTCTTCCGGATACTCTACAATCGGCTTTTGCACACCGCTTAAACCTGCATTACTGAAAAGCACATCTATATTTCCCCACATGGTGACAGTCTGATCTATATATGCCCTTGTCTGTTCCGCGTCTGAAACATCTGCAATTGAAAAAGGTCTGAAGCGTTTTCGCCTAGCTCATCCAATGCATTATCCATGAGCTCTTTACTTTTATCAACCAGCATGACCTTTGCCCCTTCTTCAAGCATGAGCTTTGCGCTTGCAAGACCTATGCTTCCTGCTCCACCTGTTATGACGCAGACCTTATTGTCCATAATTCCCATGGTTTCTATCTCCCTGCTATAATTAATTTTTAAAAAGAGTATAATTCTATGCAATTACAGATCCGTGCTGAGATATCTCTCTCCGGTGTCGGGAAGGACCACTACGATATGCTTGCCTTTATTCTCATGCCGTGATGCAACCTTCAGCGCCGCCCATGCGGCTGCGCCCGATGATATTCCGCATAATATACCTTCAAGCATTGCAAGCCTTCTCGATGTATCAAAGGCATGTTCGTTTGTTATTGTCACCACTTCATCTATTATTTCGGTATTCAATACCTCAGGGATAAATCCTGCGCCTATACCCTGGATCTTATGCGGCCCAGGTTTTCCGCCCGAAAGCGCAGGGGAATTTTCAGGTTCTACAGCTATTGCCCTGAATGATGGTTTTCTGGACTTTATCACTTCCGATACACCTGTAATTGTCCCTCCTGTCCCGACACCTGATACAAATATGTCCACCAGACCATGAGTATCATTCCATATTTCCTCTGCTGTTGTCCTGCGATGTGCCGCCGGGTTGGG
>CAWFFS010000002.1:0-26526 GCA_963815145.1 uncultured delta proteobacterium | reverse complement strand
CTTTTTTTTTTTGCCTGTTGACAGTTGCGTATATCTAATATCGGGTGAACAAGATCGGGGTACGGCCTTTTTTGTTCTCTTTGCCAGAATGTTTTTAAGATTTCGATCTTCCCTTCAGGACCTTTTTGAACCCTGTTTTTAATTATATATTTATTTAGAGCGGCGTCATCATTTGTATAAATCGTTACAATTTCCGGTTTTAAATATTTATTCGATTTAGCAGCAGCAACTTCTCCGCCCCAAAAGGCCTCTGCAGGGAGATCCTGGTTTTTCCGAAGCCGGGTTCTATTGCATTATATTTACCAGCTAACTGCCTGGGCCTTAATTGTTCCGGGTATGTCATAGCCCATTTTGTCAACAGCTTCTCTTTATTTATTAAATGACGTCCCCGCTTGCCCATGTCGATTAAAAATCCCATTTTTTTTAAATCCTGCATCGCCCATCCTACAGTCCCTAATGCAACATTCGCGCTCTTTGCAATATTTCTATAATTCTCATTTTCTAATTTTGGATTACAGAGTAGTGTAAAAATAACCTGAAGTCCTGTTGGCTGGAATGCCCTTGTTTTTATTTTTTCTCTGGGAATTACAGTTTTATTGCCTATTATAAATAAAAATAAATTGGGCTCTTTAATGTACGTATTTCCAACCGCATCAATAAAAGGAATATTTAGTTCTTTCAGCTTTTCAGCGATCTGCGGGTTAACATACCTGGTTATTATAATATTCTTTCCATCTTTTCTTTTTAATAACTGATTTACATTACCTATGGCTGCCTGTGTTAAGTTTGTCTTTATTTCCACATTAAAATGCAGGACCATATCATTCAATTTGATACCTATACCTGCATCAGGCGTTTCCCCATCTAACACAACCGGTTCTAAAACCGGATAAGGTTCAACAGCCAAACCGGTTGTTTTTTGGAAAGCTTCAAGAGCTTCCCGGAGAATTTCCTGTTCCTGAACCTTAGTTCTCATATTCATTGCCTCATGTTCATCTATATTTATTGTTCATGATTCGTGAACATATCAATATATTGAACAATAATCAATAACTATTTGATTATATAATTAAATTAATCTTAAAGGGATCTGCGAATAACTCATTTTACCAGTATGAGCAATGAATAATAATTAATAACAACTGGATTCCCCGACCTGTCACGCCATAGCTTTATGCGACGGCGGATCAAAGTCGGAGAATAACGGCCTAAATACTTTTGTGGATTAGGGGACGTACATGAAAATATGAATTGACATAGGTATCAGGCTATGTTAATAAATCAGCATGCCTAGAAAATCCCGCATAGACGCCCCCGGAGCCCTGCATCATGTCACTGGAAGAGGAATAAATCGTCAGGATATTTTTACTGATGCAAAGGACTATCAAGCCTTTCTGGAACGTCTTGGCAATTTGCTGGAAGACACAAAGACATCATGCTACGCATGGGCGTTGATCCCAAACCATTTTCACCTTTTACTTAGAACCGGAAATGTTCCTGTTTCCGATTTAATGAAAAAGCTTCTGACTGGCTATGCAATCAATTTTAACAGACGGCATAACCGGTACGGCCATCTCTTCCAAAACCGATACAAATCCATTCTGTGTCAGGAAGATTCCTATTTATTAGAACTTGTTCGTTACATCCACTTGAATCCATTGCGGGCAAAACTTGTTAAAGAATATGGAGACTTGTCCGCATATCCCTATTGCGGACATGGAGTTGTTATGGGCCGAAGGAAGGTAGAGTGGCAGAATACAGAATACATACTTGGATTCTTTGGAGATAAAGAGACAAATACCAGGCGCAACTATAGTCTATTTGTACGCAAAGGGATTGAACAGGGGAAACGGCCTGATTTGGCAGGTGGAGGTCTTTTACGCAGTCATGGCGGATGGACGGGAGTCAGGGCATTGAAGGAATCGAATGATTATCAAAAGGGAGATGAACGGATACTGGGGGATGGAGCGTTTGTAAAGGAAGTTCTTGAAAAGGCGGAGGAGAATTTCAGAGAGAAATACAAGCTGAAGGCAGAAGGCTATAATCTGGACAAGCTTATTGATCGTGTATCTGTACTAACCATGTTAACCAGGAAAGAAATATTAGACAATGCCCGGGACAGAAAAAGAACAGAGGCAAGGAGTATATTATGTTTCTGGGCTACAGACAAACTGGGAGTGACACAAACCGAATTAGCCCGGATTTTGAGGCTGACTCAATCAGCAGTCAGCCATGCAGTGGGACGGGGAAGACTACTTGTAGAGAACAATTCCTATTCGATTTATAATGATTAGATTTCATACTTTCATGTACGTCACCTAGGAGGAATCGTATGATAAAAACAAATCCAATTACCAGCATGACCAACGCGTTTGATGTATCAGGGAAAAATGTTGTTGTTACCGGAGGAAACAGGGGCATCGGCAAAGGTATTTCCGTCGCTTTCGCCCAATCGGGGGCCAATGTATTGATCCTTTGCCGCGACACTCAAAGCGGTCAGAAAGCGGTTGAAGAAATCAGTCAGTATGGTGGAAAACACAATTGTATCAAGTGCGATGTCGCGGATATTGAAAGCGTCAAAACGGCGGTCAAAACAATATATGAACATTTTGATCATGTGGATGTTCTCATCAACAACGCCGGGGTCTCAACGACAGTGCCATTTTTAGACGAAAACGGATTGGATGAGTGGCATCGCGTGATTAACACAGACCTGCACGGAGTCGCCAACATTATTCATCAGATCGCGCCTAAAATGCGTGATAAAGGTTTAGGCGGGAGTATTATTAATATTTCCTCTATCGGCGGTCAGAGAGTCAGCAATTCACGACACCATCATCACGCGCCATATAACGCGGCTAAAGCGGGTCTGGACATCTTCAGTCGATATCTGGCTGTGGTTTTAGGGGATGACGGTATTCGTGTCAACGTTATCGCGCCGGGCCCGACCCATTCTGACCTGGATAAAGATTTACCACCAGCCTCAATCGAAACGATTGCGAAAGACCTTCCGGCTCATCGATTTGGAGAACCGATCGAGATTGGGGCGTTATGTGTCTTTCTCTCGTCTCAAGCCGGTAATCAGATAACCGGATGCATTTACGCACACGATGGTGGTCTTCTCTGTGTTGTTTAAACAAATTGGTAATTAACCTGTAAAGCGCCGTGAGTTATCCTGTAAGGAGGCAATGTGGCTGGAAAATACGAAAAGAACATTATAACCGATTTTAGACCGGAACCTGATCGTCCCAAGTTTTATGGTAATGAAGACAGGAAAAAAAATATGGACGACGCTGTTACTCGTATGATCAGGTTGGACGAAGATGTGATTAACGGAAGTTTTTTTGTGACCAGCTCGTGGTATTGGCCACAATCCACGCCAACGGAATTTGTTGGAGAAAGTCATACCCATCCTTTTGATGAAGTGGTCGCGTTTTTTGGAACGGACACGGACAGCCCAAACGATTTGTGTGGGGAAATCGAATTTTGGTTAGGCGGTGAGCAATACATCCTTACGAAAAGCTGTATAATCTTCGCTCCAAAGGAGGTGGAACACTGCCCGTTGATTGTCCGGAGGGTGGACAAACCCATTTTTCATTTTGCCACCGGACCGGGAAAATATAGCTGAAAAACAAAATCCAGTAGCGAAAAGCAACGAACCTTGACTGGCTGTTGCCCAAATAAATTAATCCAAAAAACACTCCAAAATGTGTAAGTTGTAGTTTAGTGGGACGACGTTAATTAACAGAAAAGCGGATCAAAGATTTGGAAAAAAATATTTTTGAAAAACATTATGAAGAATATTGCCGCCGGATCTCCGAGCTTGATCTTATTTCTTTAAAAGAAATACTCGGCATAGAAGTCCGGGACCGGGAGGCAGTGATCCCTTTTTTAGGTGAGCATTATTTTATTTCCGGCAAGGGAATGGCGGATGTGTCCGGCCATCGTCCCGGTTACATGATTTGCGTGATACTATCCAAATACCTTTTGCTGTGTCCCTCCGCTCCCATAGTGAACAGAGAATGGGTTTCGCTCAAGGATTTTCATAAAACCTCCCAATTTACAAACCTTAATGTTTTTGCCAGTGATGCCGAAGGACCCATTGTCAAAATATTTTCAGGCCGTCCCGATGCGTTAGCCGAGGCATCTCTAAAAGCAGGCGGCAAACCGGGCAATATTGGCCTGCCTTATGATCTGGCCATGGAATTCAAGGTGTTGCCGAAAATAGATATAATGCTGCTTTTTAACGACCAAGACGAAGAATTTCCTGCTGCCTGTTCCATGCTGTTTCAGCGACAGGCCGAACATTATCTCGATCCTGAATCGCTTATTATGACCGGTGCGGCTCTCACGCAACGATTAAAAATGCTTTCTGATAAAACTTAGAGCGGGACAATCTTCACGAGGAATCGGGGGCCTGCTTCAAAATATCAATTGAAATTAATGATGAGTGGAAGATGATAATGACAGGATGAAAAGAAATTCCTGTCAAGCCCGTAAAAGAATTTATCGATTTGCTAATAAGCAATGAACATTAAATTTATACGTGATATGCCTTTAAAGATGTCAGGAATGGCATGTGCTGCTCTGACTTAAGTTTGTAACCCTTAATATATTTCACTCCCGTTCTATATGCCTTTTCAAGACAGTGATTTCAGTCTATCACATTGTAACAGCCATGGCGTATTTCAGCTAAAATAATTTAAACTGTAATATCTGTCTTATCAACAGAGAGCAGTTGTGGTTTTTTCGTTCGCATATAAATTAATGCCATGAAGAAAAACGTTTTTTCAATCTGTTAAAAACCGGGCAGACAGCCGCCTTCGCCAGGGCTTTAGTCTTCGCAAAAGCTACGTCCAGACAAGACGTCGGGTCAGGCATCAGGTCTGCCCTATATTACATAACAAAGATTTTGCATTATTTCAGTGAAACGTGTCAATTTTCTTTTAGCTCCTGTATCTCATTATCCCTGATCTGAAATTATTTTTCGGATGGTTTTTAAAAGTTATGTTATTTTTTCTTTACATGTGGGAAAAATTGCTTCAGCATTTATGTCATCGTGAATGAAGGAACGTTCGTGTTTTTGTAATGCTTTTTATTCAAATTTTTTAAGTTAACCAGAGCGAGGCAGAAATGACAAAACACATCATGCATTATTGGCTTAAATTAGTGGGATACCTGTTGATATTTGGGATCGTCATGCTCAGTCCGTGGGTTGTAAAGTCCGCGCTGTCCTCTGAGCCGCAGACTTCGCACAATGCTGATCCCGCTAAACCCAACATTTTAGTCATTTCAATGGATGATGTGGGTTACTCTGACCTCGGGTGCTATGGCGGTGAGATTGCAACTCCCAATATTGACAGCCTTGCCCGAGAAGGGCTTCGTTATGCCAGTTTCGAAACAAACGCCGTTTGCTCCGCCACTCGTGCCTCTCTGCTGACAGGGCTCAACTCCCAGACTGCCAAAATGGGTTTTCTTGCAGCCTCTTATCTTGACCCCGCTAATTTACCTCCATTTCTGAAGGGACTCAACCCTCAGGTGGTCAAGAAAATGATTGCGGCATCACCCGGACGCCGGGATCCAGACAACCAGTCGCCCGATAGAGGATGGATGCCGGATAATGCAGAGACGATAGCGCAAGTACTGAAAACTGACGGGTATACCACATGGGCCATCGGCAAATGGCATCTTGCCCCCCAATGGGAAGACGGCTCGCCAGGCAACAACGCCGACTTCCCTCTCCAGCGAGGCTTTGATTACTTTTACGGATACCGGGATGGATGGACCGATCAGTATCGTCCGATCCTGTACGAAGACAATCATAGGATTCCAATCCCCGTTTACGAGTACGGACACATGCTCGCTGCTGATTTTGCTGATAAAGCGATTGCAAAGATGAAAGCGAATCAGGTGCAAGATGAGAAAAAGCCTTTTTTCCTTTATCTGGCGTTTACACAGGCACATGCTCCGGTCCAGGTAACGCAACCTTACATAAACGCCTACGACGGTGTTTATGACAAGGGATGGGATGTCCTTCGTGCCGACCGGTTCCACCGCGGGAAGGAAATGGGTGTTATTCCGGAGAACGCGGCTCTGCCACCCAGGAATGCAGGCGATCCTGCCTGGAACAGCCTGACGGCACAACAGAAGCGTGTGTATGCACGTTTTATGCAAACCTACGCGGGCTATCTGCAGTACGGCGATGAACAGATAGGGCGTATACTGGACTACATGCATGCGAGCGGTCTCGCAAAGAATACGCTAATCGTGTTGATATCAGACAATGGCCCCGCAAGCGAATCAAAGCCGGGTGGTTTCTACACACCGTATGGCGACCGAACGACTGTTGCACAAATGGATGCCCATCTCAATGAACTCGGTTCATCTGAAACCGAATCACTGTATCAGAGGGCATGGGCCATGGCAGGGGCAACTCCATACCGCCGTTACAAACTATGGCCTTACCTGGGCGGTGTTCGTGACGCGCTTATCGTTTCCTGGCCGGGGCATATTCAGAACGCCGGAGAAATTCGCCGCCAGTACGTGCACGTCATCGACGTTGCCCCGACAATTCTTGATGCCGTCGGCGTACAATTCCACAGCACAATCGACGGCGTACGCCAGATCCCGATCGCCGGCCGATCATTCCTGCAGACCATCTTCGACGCAAACGTCCCGTCACCGCGGAACGTTCAATATTTTCTGTTACTTGGCAATCGGGCAATTACATCAGGGAATTGGCGGGCCGTGGCGATGCATAAACCTAAGACTCCTTTTACTCAGGATAAGTGGCAGCTTTTCAATCTTGTCGACGATCCAACTGAAATACACGATCTCTCAGCACAAAACCCCTCGAAATTGAAAGAAATGAGGGAACTCTGGGAGAGCCAGGCAAAAAAGTATGGCGCCTTGCCGCTCGTCGAATCGCCATTCACGCGCGACTTCTCAGATGCCTTTCTCCCGGCCGGCAATAACTACTGAAGTTGACGGACAGCTAGAATGGTACCTTACCTCAAATGCTTTCCGGTGTAACATGGCAAGCCTTGTAAAAAGAGTGACGCTGTTAAGTTTTAAAGTTAGTACTCGCAAACCTGATAACCTCTGCGTTCCATTTATCAATATGAAGAACAGCCGGGAACCGCATCCAAAAGTATCGGATGGGCCGAACCTGCCTGTTCCATAAATTTATGGAACGGGCAGAAAATCTATCCAAAAGATTGCCTAACCATTTAGTATTGCAGTTATTTCACGATAAAAGCCTGTTGATTTTAGTGGTCAGTAAAAAGAGAGATAAATCAAGACTCATTCAGTATCCCCCTGGGAGGGTAACTCACTACCTTTAATCCTAAATATTTTTCCATGGGAATAAAATCCTGGTCATTATGAAGCAGGGACACATTATTTTCGATGCAATAGGTGCCGATAATAACGTCGATTGTCTTCCTTACAGTGCTCCCCTTTTTCCGCATTTTTCGATAATTCAAAGCGGCCTGCACAGCAATTTGATAACCCCCTAATTCCACAAAATCAAGAAAACCTAAAACCTTTTTTGCCTTGTTAAAATCCCGGGTAGTTCTAAAACCCTGTAAAACTTCGGTCAATATTAAATCACCGATTATTACAGGCTCGGTTTGCAGCAGTTCATCCAGAAGATCGGATTGCCAGTTCATCTGCCCGTTGAAATATGCTATCCATACCGAGGAATCAACCAGGATCATTTATCCAGCCTCATATCATCAAGGTTTCCATCCCATTTGAGTTTACCGCGCAAGGATTTAATCCTTTGCTGTTTTTTCAACCGAATCAATAATGATAAACCTTCCTCAACTACAGCTTTCTTTGTCTTTAAATCAGACAGCTGCAGTGCCTCATTCATTAAGCTGTCATCAATTATTATGTTTGTTCTCATAACCGTCTCCCATGTGTATACATTGGTTTAATTATACACATTCAAAAGAGAATGAAAAGCCTTATTTTTCTGCATAAATATTATTAAAATATTACAATCCTTAAATCTCATGCCAGGGTAAATGGCCAGAATTTAAAGGGGTCATCCGAATAGCTCACTTCACCAGTATGAGCAATAGAGTGGGACAATGTTTTATAATTCAATATCTTTTAAATACATAAGGTTAAACATTGGCAATGAAAGGATATTGGATCGACAGTTAACAAATTATCGGAAACGGCAATGCTGCCAAAACCGATAAATGGCACTGCAAAAAGTCAGAATTCCGGATTGATTGATCTCATTTACTCAAAAAGGAAATATTTCCTAAATGGATAAATAGAAAATTAAAATCAATAAATTTATGTAATATCAAATTGTTATCAAAAAGTTATATGGTTAAATAGCAGTCTGGGCAATTTAGAAAATTGTGTACATTATTGACATTATGTTAACCGGGTATATAATGTTTGTATATTTAGGAAAATATTATTAGTGGAGGTTTTAAATGGCAATCCGCATTGGATCCAGAGAAGCAAGGAATAAATTTTCGGAGCTTCTGGGAAATGTTCGCTTCGGAAAAGAAGAAGTCATTATGGAGCGATCCGGCAAGCCTATGGCTGCTATGATTCCTATAGAAACATACGAACGACTTATTGCGGAAAGACGTACCCGTTTTGAAGTACTGGAAAGCATTCGTTCTCATGTTCCGGACATCACTTCAGAAGAAATCGAAAAAGATATCGCAGATGCAGTATCCATGATTAGAGAAAGCCGTGCTGAGAGCAGTTCTTGATACAAATATTTTTATAAGCAGCCTTCTTAATAAAAATGGCGGCCCAGCCAGGCTGTTGGACCTGTGGCGGGACGGTAAATATCTTCTTTTATCCTCTCCTCCTATCATAGGAGAGATTAAGGCTGTTCTTGAATTGCCAAGGATTAAGACAAAATACTGCCTAAATGATCTCGATATTAAAAAACTGTTAAGCCTTATAGAAATGGATGCTATTCTTGTGCCGGGTATAATTGATGTCGGGAATGCTATTCCGGAAGATCCGTCAGATCAAATATTCCTTTCATGTGCTTTTGAAGGTGATGCTGATGTGATTGTATCCGGTGACCGGCATCTTTTGAATCTGAAAAAATTCAAAGGAATTCCTGTCAAGCCCGTAAAAGAATTTATCGATTTGTTAATAAGCAATGAACATTAAATTTATACGTGATATGCCTTTAAAGATGTCAGGAATGGTATGTGCAACGGGTCAAAATCTCCTATTGGCTCTTATTATTTTTCACTTATATTTTTTTAAACGCTAAGGGTTATTTAGGATGGATACAGGTTTCAGCGTAGCTGATCTGTTTGATCATTAACCAATGAAAGCTTTATCATTTTTGTGCAGTATGGGACAATCCCTTAATAATCAAATAACCCCTTAAGAGCTGTTTTTAGGACTTATATCGCTGTTTTCAGACGTAAAAAGGGGAATATAAGAAAAGATATAATATTTTTAGCAACTGGCCAGGTCTACATCTGGCCTTTATGCGGATAAGGTGTCTTGAGAAGACTATGTCGACAACTTTAAAATACCTGATATAGGTATAACCGAAATGATCTCGTCAAGGTCATATTCTTCTTTTCCAGGGTATACTACCCACAGATGTTCGAGTGCCAGATCTTTTATAGCCGTTCTCATAGAGCGTGTTGTGCCTGGTGCATCTGCATACTTGAATTCAAAACCATAACGTTTCCCCTTTGACATAACAAGGAGATCAAGCTCTGCACCTGCATGAGTTGCCCAGAAGTATATGTCACGATTATTGAAAACACTGATTACATGTTCAAGGGCGAAGCTTTCCCAGGAAGATCCCAGCATCGGATGACTCTGGATGTCTGAAAGAGTCTCCATCTGCAGAAGAGCATGGAAAATACCGCCGTCCCTGATGTATATTTTGGGAGCCCTGACCTGTCTTTTTCGTAAATTTTCAAACCAGGGCGGCAGGACTCTTACCATGTAGGCGCCGGCAAGAATATCAAGGTAACGACGGGCTGTTATTTCGGACGTGCCCATGGATCTGGCAAACTGTGCGGCATTCCATACCCGGCCATGGTAATGAGCAATCATGGTCCAGAAACGGCGCAGGGTTTCAGAGGGGATACTTATTCCGAGTTGAGGAATGTCTCTTTCAAGGAATGTTCTTATAAAATTTTCCCGCCAGACCATGCTGCCATTATCGTCCGGTGCCAGAAATGAATTTGGAAAACCTCCCCTGACCCAGAGAGAATCACGGTTTTCAACACCAGCCTCCCATAGATTAAAACCGGAAAGATCAATAAAACCGATACGGCCGGCAAGAGATTCTGATGCGCCCTTAACCATATCCGGAGAAGCGGAGCCGAGAATGAGAAACTTTGCCGGATTATCAGCGCGATCTGCCAGGACCCTCAATAACTGAAAAAGCTCCGGCTTCCTTTGAATCTCATCTATGATAACCAGCCCTTTTAAGTTTTCAAGCACACTCATAGGCGCTGATAATCGTGCCACATCCACAGGATTTTCAAGATCAAAAAAGACATATGGATTTTCTTCGGCAATGATTCTTGCCAGTGTAGTCTTTCCACACTGGCGCGGCCCAAGGAGGGCTGCGACGGGAAAAAGCTCAAGTGTTTTGGTAATATTTTTATATGCCTGGGGTCTTGATATCATAAAAAAAAATAATATTCCTTGAAAATCATAATGTCAAGTTGTGATTTTCAAGGAATATTGCACCTGCTTAACCTGGTAAAAAGTGATGAAAACCATTATTTTTCAGTGCAAATGGGGGCCGTACTTCAAATATCAATTGAGGGAAATATATGGTTTCAGTGTAATCATTTGGTAAAAATGCTCAAAATGGCATTTTTACCAAATAGCGTAGATTAGTTTTTTCGAAGGGGGGGTTTTATACCCAATGTTGTTGACTTAAAGAATATGCTTGTATGAGATTTCCCTCCCCTGGTGGGAGGGATTAAGGGAGGGGGAAAAAATAGCGGTAAAGACGTAATACACATATATCGATATTTGGGACAATAGATTATGATCCTGAATATGACTATAAAAAGCAGTGACAACAGTCATGAAAATAATTGTGTATGATTTATTCTTCTTTTGTCAGCACTTCATTTATTTTCCGGGATAATGTCTGAAGATCAAAGGGTTTCTGGATAAACCCCTCACATCCCTTTTCAAGGATACGAATGGCCTGGCCGTTTATACTGTATCCGCTTGACAGGAGCACACGAACATCGGGGTTAATTTTTTTAAGCCTTTCAAATACATCTCCCCCGTTCATGCCAGGCATTACCATATCAAGGATCACCATATCTATTTCTTCATAGTTTTCCTGATAGACCTGGATCGCCTCTCTGCCGCTTCCTGCGGTCAACACCGTGTATTCCAGCTTTTCAATCATACTTCTCCCCACTTCCAGGATAAGATCCTCATCATCCACCAGCAATATTTTCCCGGCGCCTTTGATGATTGATTCGATGACCGGGATCTCTTTTAATGCTTCTTTTTCCGAAGCCGGGAAATAGAGTTTAAAAGTGGTCCCAACCCCTTTTTCACTGTACACATCAATAAAACCCCCGTGGTTTTTCATAATTCCGTAGACTGAAGCCAGGCCCAGGCCTGTTCCACGTCCCATCTCCTTTGTAGTGAAAAAGGGATCAAATATCTTTTCCTGCGTGGCCCTGTCCATTCCGATACCAGTATCTGTAATGGAGATTCTTATATACCTGCCCTCCTTTATTTTATATGGCTTTAAAGAGGATTCTGTCAGGTTCACATTTTCACTTTCTATATACAGGTTGCCTCCTTCCGGCATTGCCTGGGAGGCATTGATAAAGATATTCATCAGGACCTGGCTGATCTGACCCCTGTCCACCTCACTGGCCCATAAATCATCGCTCAGCCTCCTGTGTATGCTTATCTCCTTTTTCATGCGGCAGAACATGTCAGCACTGGACATAAGCAGTTCATTCAGGTTAACCGGTTTTACCTCATATTTTCCCCCCCTGGCAAAGCCCAGAAGCTGCTTTGTAAGTGATGCAGCGTTTTTCACATAATCCTCTATCCCCTTCAGATGTTCATATTCCTGGTCCGGAATCGTTTTTTCCAGAAGCATCAGGGAGGTTCTTCCCTGTATCCCCATCAGAAGGTTGTTGAAATCATGTGCTATACCGCCCGCCAGTGTGCCAAGGGATTCCATCCTCTGAGCCCTGTCATATTTGATGCGGATATTCTTCTCCTCTTCCTCGGCTTTTTTTCTGTCAGTTATATCGATCCAGGTACTGAGAGAATACTGGAATTCACCATCTTTTTTGACGGGATTCGTGGAGACCATTACCCAGAATCTTTCCCCTTTTTTATTAATAAAGGGGACCTCCCTGTTTCTAATGCCTTTTAAGGTGCCATCCCTCCAGGTTTCATTCGACATGGTTACATCCACCCAGGGAAAGGGAAATGTTTTTCCAAGAAGCTCTCCTGCATCAAATCCGGTAAGTGAAACAAGGGCAGGATTTACATATTCTATATTGAAATCCTTATTGATCATCATCATGGGGCTTGGAGAGTTTTCAAGGATGGAAGAGCTGAATTCTTCACTCTTTTTGAATGCCCTCTCTATTTCCTTGAGCTGGGTGATATCTGTAACTACGTTGTTGAAATAGGTTTTGCCTTTAAATTCAAGGAATTTTGTTGTCACCAGTATATCCTTGATGTCTCCGCCTTTCGTCCTCACCTTTGATTCATACCTGATTGATTTCAGGGAAGGATCATGAGGAATTTCCAGAGGCATTTCAAGGGTATCACTGACTACAAAATCAGGTATGCGTAATTGCAGGAATTCATCATGTTTATACCCCAGGCTTTCATATGATTCCCTGTTGAATTCCACAATATTAAGTGTCTCAGGATCAACCAGGTTGATAGTCGCGCCGGTACTGTCAAAAACAGCCCTGTAGAAATCATACCTCTCCTCCAGATGCGCCTTTTCATTCCTGATTTCTTCCAGTTCCTCATTCAGTTTTCTGATCTCTTCCTTTAATTCGCAGGTGGTGTTTTCATGCATAAAGATGCCCTCATTTAATCAATTCGGATATAGCTAAAGGTATAATCATCAGCCGCTGTATACAATTGCAGATGGACAGCAGTACAATCAGTTATAAGGTTAGTATCAGTGTGTCAGTATAATATAATTTCATTTTTTTAATTTTTTTGTTTGCTCACAGGATAATAAAAGGCAAATATAAAATGTTCGACATAAAAGCGGTTTTATTTATAACACATATAAAGGGTAATTTAATTTTTCTATTAAATACCTGTCAATTGATTTATGTAGTTTTTTCTATTATCTTCATCAAAAATCCAACCGCTTAATTTTGGTCATAAGAAAATATGAATATTAAGTTTATACACACAGCGGACATACATCTGGGAAAAACATACCGCAACTCTCCCGGCGAAGCAGCGCGCTATGAAGATTTTTTTCATTGTCTTTCCGGCATTGCTGAAGACGCTTTAAAGGAAAAGGTTGATTTTGTTCTGATCTGCGGGGACCTGTTTCATGAGGGGCAGATCCTCCCCCGAACCTTTGCAAAAACCATTGAAGTACTTCAGCCGCTTAAAAACGCAGGAATTCCATGCATTGCCATTGAAGGTAACCATGACTGGATTCACAGACGCAACAATATCTCCTGGATGGAGGCCCTGTCCGAAATGGGTTATATCCGGCTGCTGCGTCCGGGCAGGACGGAAGATGGCGGGTATATATTTGATACCTTTGATGAAGGCACAGGCATGGGAGGGCATATTGAGATTAAAGGTTTAAATATATATGGCCTCGGTTACATCGGGGCGCAGGCTGGAAGCCATGTCGAGCGCATATGCAATGCAGTAAATACAGAAAACAACCTCCTCCTTTTTCATGTTGGCATATGGAAATACTCTCCGGTTGAAATCGGCAACATGAAGCTTGAAGAGGCATATCCTCTTTCCGATAAATTCGGTTATGTGGCACTCGGTCATGGACACAAACCATATGTAATTGGAACACCGGATGGAAAGGCATTTGCATATAATCCAGGCGCTCCTGAGAGAGTCAACTTCGGTGAAGAGAAATATGACAAGGGATATTATTTGGTTACTTTTGAAGTTGGTAAATTTACACCTGAATTCAGGCCGACCAGTCCGCGCCCTATGCTGGTTGAGACCATTGATTTAAACGGCTCATTGAATGCTGGAGAAGCACTCGCTTCATTTCGCAATCAGGTTGAAGAAAAACTAACCTCCATATCAGATGACCGGTCTCCGCTGGTTGAACTGAAACTTACCGGAAAGGTAGGTTTTCATCCTTTTGAGCTGGGTCGTGAAAGATTAAGACTTGCACTTGAAGAACTTGTTAATCCGCTGCACCTCGAAATTATTAACAGGCTCTCCCTTACTACCCGGGCAGGCGGGGAGGAGGTTGTTAAAAAATCACTCGCCGAGATTGAACACGACGTTCTGCTTGAGTTAATTGGTGCACACAGTGACTACCAGGACAGGAAAGAAGAACTGGCGCGCCTGTGTCTGTCGATCCGGGATATCGTGCTGAAAGGTGATACCAATGATGATGAACTGCTGGGTCTCTTGGAGGAGAAAGAATAAACAATGCAGATTCTCTCGATACATCTAAAAAACATAAAACCGCACCGCGACACGGAGCTGAATTTTGTAAGCGGAATAAACGTACTATCAGGCAATAATGGAGTTGGTAAAAGCACGATATTTGAGGCAATCGGCTATGCGCTGTTCGGTGTTAATGCCAGTGACTTTGTCGGCAATATTGATCGTTTTATAACCATCGGTGCAAAAAAAGGCGAAGTAACAGTTACCTTTATGACTGATACGGGTGAAACATATAAGGTTTCACGAAGTGTAGGAGCCGGATCAAAGTGGCTTTTATACAAGGAGAACGGTGATAGTTTTGAGGTTGAAGAACATTCAGGGAGTCTGGAGACCGAGGCGCGCATAAAGGAACTCCTTGGACTTGACAGCGGCAGGTCCCTTGCTGACCAGTATAAACTTGTTATCGGACCTTTTCAGAATGATTTTCTGGGGCCGTTCGTCATAAAACAGCCGACCAAACGACAGGAGGCGTTTGATGAAATACTCGGGATAGATGCCTGGCGTAAAACATACAAGGGCACCAGCACCATGCTGTCATCAATAAAAAATAAAATTGAAATCATCAGGACTGAGATAGAAGGCAAACAGGAACAGATCGCTGCTCTGCCCGAAAGGAAAAAAGAATTAAAAGAGTTAATGTCAGGAATTGAAGCAGAACAGAAAATCCTTGCAGAAGATGAAAAAAAGTTAATTGAAACAGAAAAGCAGGTTTTAAACCTGGATAAGCAGGAAAAGGAAGCCAATACCGTCAGGACAGAAATTCAGGTCCTTGAAAATCGTATGCGTGACGGTAAAGCGAAGATAGCCGATCAGGAAAAGCGTGTTAAAGAAGCCGAAAAGGCACTCGCAATCATGGAAAAGAACAGAGCTGGTAAAGAAGCATTTGAAAAGGCTGATGCCAGTCTGAAAATATTGCGCGAACAGGAGAAACAGCGGCGGGAGATAGAAAAAGATATAAACGGTCTGGAAAAAGAAAGTTCTGCCCTTAAGCAGAAAATAGAACACGAAAGCAAGGAAGTCGGGAGAATTGAAAAAGATCTTGTTGAAGAAGAAATCCGATTGAAAAAAGAACAGAAAGATCTGGCTCCTGACAAAAGCCTTGAGAAGGAAGCCGCCCGGCTTCCGGAGTTAAAAAAGGAAGAAGAAAAACTGCATCTTTCCAAGGGTTCTTTAAAAGGGAAGCTTGAGGGTTTAAAGGAAGGGAAGGAAAAACTTGCTGAAGGAATATGTCCCTTTTTTAAGGAAGAGTGCCAGAACATTACAGGCAAAACTCCCAGGGATGTTTTCAGTGAAAGAGTGAATGATCTGGATAAAGAGAATCTGGATATCGATAAAAGACTGGAAGAATTGAGCAGGGAGATAAAAGCTGCTGAGAATGCTGTGAAACAGTTTGATACCATTAAAGTCAAATCAGAGGGCATTGAAAAGCAGCTTAAGGCTCTATCAAAAAGGCACGATGATAATAATAAACGGAAAACCGAGATAGGTAAAATACGAAAAAATATGGAAGAGGCGGAGAAGAAGACCCTGACCAGAAAAGCCGATCTTGAGAAATACAGCAAGGTGGATGCCGAAATAATTAAAACTGAAAAATTAAAAACTGAAAATCAAAGTGCAAGAGATGCCTTCTTTGCGAATGAGAAAGATGCAAAAGATCTGAACAACCGGCGCGATTCATTTTCCAGAATGTTAAAGCTGATGGAGGAGTTAAAGCGGGGACTCGATACAAAACAGAAATTCTACTTAAAAATAGAAAAAGAATATGATCAGAAGAAACACGCAGAAGTTCGTCTGATAAAGGAAAAACTTGTTGGAGATATTGCCACTCTAAAACAGAAAATTGATGGTCTTACAAAGGACAGGCTTCGTTTTGAAGAAGAGATAAAAAAAATGGAGCAGATAAAAAAGGATATCAGAGACAGGCTTGCTCAAAAGAAAAAATATAAAGAAAAGGAAGAGCTGGTAAAGTTCCTGAGAAACAGGATTTTTAACAACGTTTCAGCCCGGCTGTCAGAACGTTTCAGGGAAGAGATAAGCCTGAGAGCAGATATTATTTACCGGAACATAGCAGAAACAGACGAAGAGCTTTTCTGGGGGGACAAATACCAGATTGTACTTAGAGACATGCAGGATGGAGAGGTAAGGGAACGCACGGATGATCAGCTGTCCGGCGGGCAGATAATGAGCGCTGTTGTTGCATTACGGCTGGCGCTGTTGCAGACAATCGGTGCAAGGGTTGCCTTTTTTGATGAACCCACTTCAAACCTGGATGCGGCCAGGAGGGCAAATCTAGCCCATGCGTTCCGTGCGATTGATGTCGGCCGCGAAGAGGTGACCGAGCACTGGTATGATCAGCTCTTTCTCATAAGCCACGATGTTAATTTTACCGAGATAACAGATCAGATCATTTCTATTGAATAGGCAGCCCCCTCATGCTCCACATTCTGTTTTAAAAAAAAGTTTACAAAAGGGGTTGAGTCCATAATTTTGGATAAGATCGTATGGGATAAATTAATAACAAACTTTGAATCTTACCAAAGAACAGCAGATTATTTAATTCATCGGCCAAAAGTAACTATTTGATCTGTTAGTAAAATTAAGGGAGCCATGTTTAGATGTCCTTTTACTTCTTTTATTTTCCCTTGATTTTTAAAGCCATTAACCTTAATGATAAATAACTGTATTAACACAATTTTAAATAATAATTTTATCAACTATTGTTTATGCCTCTACACAAATTTTATTGATGAAATAAGTAACTGTACCTGTTTATGTTTCACAGGAGAATAAATATGGCAAAAATCGAAGGTTTAAAAATTAAAAATTACCGTGTTTTAAAAGATATTACCCTGGGCAAACTCTGGAACACACAACAGGCACAGCCTTTGGAACCAATGACAGCGGTTATAGGGAAAAATGGAGTGGGAAAAAGCTCACTATTTGATGCCTTCGGTTTTTTGTCAGATTGTTTAAAAGTTGGCGTTGAAGAGGCATGCGATTCCAGAGGTAGAGGCGGCTTTCAAAAGATTATATCCAAGGGAGAAAAAGGGCCTATAGAATTTGTAGTTTATTATAAGGAAAGTGGTATTTCTCGTCCCATTACATATGAATTATCCATTGCCCTTGACAAGTCGAATCGACCATATGTTCTAAAAGAGCGTCTGAGGCAGAGAAGAAAGGGACAAAGCCATGGCTGGCCATTTTCTTTTCTTATTTTAAATGAGGGTAGAGGGGTTGCATGGAAAGGTGAGATTGAGGGGCGACAGGTCGATGAAGCAAGTGAAGAAATAGATTTATTTAATCTTATTGAAAGCGCAAAAGACATAAATTCTGAAGAAAGCAAGGAAACTGAAATTGTTGAACTTGAGGATAAGCGAAAACTGGGGATTGCAACACTCGGAGCATTAAAACAGCATCCGAGAATTTCAGCCTTTCGTAATTTTATAGAAAACTGGTATCTGAGTTATTTTACTCCTGATGCAGCCCGCAGTCTGCCACTAGCCGGCCCCCAGAAACATCTCAATATTCATGGAGATAATCTTGGCAATGTTGTTCAATTTATGGAGCGTGAGCATCCAAAACGATTTCAGTCAATATTGGATAGAATTGCCGATAAAATTCCTGGCGTTCAAAAGATCGATACTGAAAAAACAAATGACGGAAGATTGCTTCTTAGATTCAATGATAAAGGGTTTAATGACCCATTCTATGCTCAGCAGATGTCTGACGGCACTTTGAAGGTTTTTGCCTATCTATTGATGCTTGAAGATCCGAGCCCTCCCCCATTTCTTTGTATTGAAGAGCCTGAAAACGGATTATATCATAAACTTCTTGAAGCCCTGGCCAAAGAATTCAGAGAACACGCCACTGGAAAAAAAGGGGGGTCTCAAGTCTTTATAACTACCCATCAACCCTATTTTGTGGATGCTCTTTCTCCTGAAGAAACCTGGATACTGGAAAAAGGTGCAGACGGGTTTTCCACTATTCGAAGGGCCAGTGATGATGACACCGTGAAAGCACTGGTAGATGAAGGTTTACCTCTTGGAGGACTCTGGTACAGCGATTATTTGGATGAAAGGTAACATAATGCATTTTGAGGTTCTTGTTGAAGATAAGTCTGGCAAAATAGCATTAGAACATCTTCTGGAAAAAATCCTCGGACCAAACGGGAAGGATCACTCTTTCAGAATTATCTCCTATAAAGGGATAGGGCGTATTCCTAAAAATTTGGAAGGAAAAGCAGATCCATCAAAACGGATTCTTCTAGATCGACTACCTAAGGCATTAAGGGGTTATGGGAAAAGTCTTCAAGGTGTACCTGCGAGAGTTGTTGTCGTTGTTGACCTGGATGATAAAGATTGCATGGCCTTTAAACATGACTTACTAAACATTTTATCTGATTGTAACCCAAGGCCGGTAACTTTATTCAGAATAGCAATAGAGGAGGGAGAAGCCTGGCTTTTGGGAGATCGCCATGCCGTGAAAAAAGCATTTCCAAATGCCAGCGATCAAATCTTAAACAGCTATAAACAGGATAGTATCTGTGGTACATGGGAGAAATTAGCTGATGCAATCTATCCTGGCGGATCTCAATCATTAAAGAAAAAAGGGTGGCCTTTTACAGGACAGGAAAAATGCACCTGGGCACAAAAGATTGCGCCTTACATTGATATAGAAACAAATAAATCGAAGAGTTTTCAGGTGTTTCGAGATGGCATTAGAAATCTTGCAGAAATTGCATAGTTCAATATTTTTAATCTTCAATACTTTTTATTAGTTCATTAGCGATATTGCCACTCTCAATCCTCATAATGCTTTCCTGTGAACTCCCGAAACTCAACAGGTTGATACTGCCATACCAGACAATTTTTTGATCCATAATCGCAAACTTCTGATGAATATCGGATTTGAAAACAACCTTTATACCTTTGCTTTTTAATAGATCCAAAGCTTCATTTACGGTATTTTTTTCCTTCTCTTTAAAATCTTCTATTGGCCTGGTTACCACAATAACGTGTATTTTATTCTGTAATGCAACTTCAAGATATTGAAACATCTGTGAAGTTCTTCTTTTTTTCACAAAGGGGCTGACGATTAAGATCTCTTTTTTTGCACTAACAATGTCACTGGAAAAAACCTGTAAAAAATCATCTCTATTGAAGATGATATTTAAAAAGGATGATTCAATACCCTCTCCCTTAACTTTATATCCCATGGATGCGTATCCATTTAGACGCCTTTGATACATTTTTTCCAGCATCTTTACATGAACATCCACATAATCATATATAATAACTTCCTTTTTATTTTCAAACAGACGATGAAGCCTCCCGGCATACTGCTGAAGGGTGCCCTTCCAGGATATGGGCATCACAAGAAAAAGAGTATTGAGACGCGGCTCATCAAAGCCCTCCCCTATATAAGGGCCTGTAGCCACCAGGGTAATATTCCTGTCATCAGGAAAATCTTTTATTTGCGAAATAATCTCACGAGCCTTTTTATTCCCTATTTTACCTGTTAATTTAATAACATCAGGGACTTCCTCTTTGAGTTTTTCTGTAAGCAGATCAACATGCTCAACTCTCTGAGAAAGGATAACACAGTTTCGGCCAAGCTTATAATTATCTATAACATCCTCAATAATCAACTGATTTCGAAAATCATTTTTCATTATCTCGGAATATACGTCATTAATGGAAAGTTCATCTTCATTCCTGTCAAAGGGTATTCTTAGTGAAGTGAACCTTGGAATAACATAATGATCAAAGGGACGGTTCGCTGCCTGTTTTTTGGGATCATCGCGATATCGTATCGGGCCGCACTGCATAAGTAATATCGGGTGATGTCCATCCTTTCGGGTTGGAGTCGCAGTGAGGCCGTAAACATACCTGGCATTTGCAGTTTTTAAGATGTTTTCATAATTAAAGGCAGGGGCATGATGGCATTCATCGGCAATGATCATTCCATAGTTTTTTATACAGTCCCTGACTTCTCCCATTCTCCCCAGCGATTGCATAACCGCAATATCAACTATGCCATTTAACGTATTTTTCCCTGCGCCCAATTGACCAATAATACTTATTTTCCTTTTTCTCCCTCTTTTTTTGACCGCCGAATTATCAGTTTCAGGCAGGATTTCATTAATTATGAGAAATTGTTTTAATCGATCCGACCACTGACTAAGCAGACTGACTCTGTCAACAAGTATAAGAGTATTTACTCTTCTTTCGGCAATTAACTTTATTGCAATAACTGTCTTTCCAAAGGCGGTCGTTCCGGAAAGGATACCGATATCATGTTGTAATAGCCGGTCAAGCGCTATAGCTTGTTCATCTCTCAGTTGCCCATTGAATTTCACATCAATAATTTTTCCATGATTTGTTTTATCAATGATACCCAGATCAACACCCATTGGTTTCAGTTCATTCACAAGATCCGTTTCGCAACCTCTTGGCAAACAAAGATAATCCTTTGTTTCATCGGCACATGAAATTATTCTTGGGTACCCATAGGTCGATAAACGCATGGCCTGCTGTTTATAAAACATGGGATTTTTAAAAGATGCTATTCTTTTCAGATGATTTAATCCTTTTTCGGATACGCCGTTCTTTGGAATAAAGAGCATATTTGATTTTACAATCTCCAACTCGCTCGGATAATCATCTTTATTCAGCCTAACCTTTTTAACTGTTTCCCATGGTTTTTGTTCTTCCTCCTCATCGATCTTTAACTCACCCAGTTCATGCCCCTGGCACAGGCTCGCAATAAGAGGGCCTATCTGATCCTCGGATATTTTTTTAATTGTTGACAGGAAGGCCCACTGATCGGGATATGGATTAAAGCTTTCATCAACAAACTCGCTGTTATGCTTTTCTCTTGATACTTTTTGAAAGGGAAGCGCTATCAGGTTCCCAAATCCGCCTTTGGGGAGTGTATCCTGGCTTGGGAAAAATCTGTCATAGGATTTAAATTTGATTTCATGCCTTCTATTCATGGAAAAGGTCAAAAGAGCCGTGCCGAATTTTCTAGCCAGTGGCGCAGAAATACGATCTTCAAAGAAAAACCATATGTGCCCTCCATTCCCTGATTGTGAACGTTCCACTGCCACAGGGATCTTAAACTCATCACATGTCTCTCTTACAATTGAGACATCTCCTTGCCAGCCTGAATCATCAAAATCCATTGCCAGAAAACAGCAGGTTTCATCAGACAACATGGGGTAGACACCTGCAACCAGATTCCCCTTTAAATGATTTTCAATTACGCTTTCATCCAGGGCTGCATATGATTTATTCTGGCATTTTGGACATGGAATTTTTGGTTTTCCGCATAAACCCGCTTGCCATTCATTCAGGCAAACGGGTGCGTACCCCGAGATTGCCTTCTTTTTATTCTTCCATCGTGTTGCATAGACATCATTGCGCCCTTTGAACAACGACATGAATAATTTAATTTTTGAAGCGGGATCTGATTTTTTATTTATTTTAAGATGAGCGGGATTATTGCTGGTTTTAACATCCGAGGTGATTTGTTTCTTTGAAAATTCATCTTTAATCAGGGAAGGACCTGCCTGGTCCTCCCCGAGTTTTTCCTTTAAAATACTGTTTTCTTTTCTTAAATGTTCTGCCTCCTTCAACAGCGCATTGTATTTTTCAACCAACTCTTTAAATTTCATATCACGCTTTATCTCTTATCCAGCGCCTCATATTCACAACCGGTAAGTCCGCAGTAATTACCTACATACTCCGCCTTCGGTCTGTACAGTGCCGGCTTTCCCTGTGCCTCTGCAAATTTTTCTTCAATAATATGCCCGCACCAGCCCGATACCCTGGACATGGCAAATATCGGTGTCATTATATCGAGAGGAATGCCCATTATATGATAAACAGGGGCACTGAAGAAATCCACGTTGGGCTGGATATTGTCCTTGCTCCTTTTTTTGAATTCCGCAACCCCGTATTTTTCTATCTGCATTGAAAGGTCATGCCAGACCTTCTGGCCTGTCTTTTCGCCCAGCCTTTTCCCCATTTCCTTCAGGAACCTCGCCCTGGGGTCCATGGTTTTATAGACCGCATGGCCCATTCCCATTATTTTCCCCCCGCTATCAAGCTGTTTTGTAATCCAGCCGGGGATGTCCTTTTCATGTTCCAGTTCAAAAAGCATCTTCATTACCTGCTGGTTGGCCCCGCCATGGAGACTTCCCGACAATGCACCTATTCCGGCTGTAACACCCGCATACATATGAGCCCTTGTTGATACGACCTCCCTGCATGCAAATGTCGATGCATTAAATGTATGATCCGCATGAAGAACAAGACAGGTATCAAGATCGCGCGCCATTTCCGGGTCGGGTTTTTTACCCTTGAGCTGCCATAAAAAATTTTCTGCCAGGGTAAGATTATCATCCGACGGAAGGAGATGCTTATCTTCTCTTATCCTGTGCCAGGCGGCAACTACTATCGGTAACCGGGCAATGAGTCTTATGGCCATATTTTCATTACCTTCTCTGGTTTCAGCATTAAGATCAGGATCATCCATTGCCAGCATAGGCACTGCCGATTGCAGTACATCCATTGGCGCCGAATCCCTGGGGAAATTTTTTAAGGCATCGATCACAAATCCGGGAATTTCCCGCGCAGCCTTTACCTTTGTTTCCAAATCCTTGAGTTCTGCCCTGTTGGGCAGGCGGCCGTTAAGGATTAAAAAAGCCACTTCCAAAAAGGATGATTCTTCTGCCAGTTGTTCAATCCTGTATCCCCTGTATATGAGAATCCCTTTTTCACCATCAATAAAACTTATTTTGGTATCTGCTACAGTTACCCCTCGAAGCCCTACATTTTTTACATTAACAGTTTCAGCCATTTTCCCTCCTTATATCCAGATTACGTTTTAATGGTTGAATTTTTTAATTCAATTATAGCATACTATACGCTCAAGGATACCAGAATATATGTCTATCAAAAAACATTTTCTAACACAAAAGGTAATGATAAGGGTCAGTCTCTCACTTATTCCTCTGGTATTGTTTGCCATATATCTGTTCGGTTGGCGGGCGTTCTTTATTACCATCCTGGTACTCATATTCGGTATTGCCACAGAAGCACATTTCACAGTGAGGAAAGGAAAACCCGTAACATCAGCCGTACTTGTAACATGTCTTATCTATGCCCTTTCCCTGCCTCCTACAATTCCCTTCTGGATTGCCATAATAGGCATAATCACAGGTGTGACCTTCGGTAAAATGGTCTTTGGAGGTTTCGGACAAAACATATACAATCCTGCCATGGTGGGCAGGTGTTTTATCTATATTGCTTTTCCAAAACAGATGACCGGAAGCTGGATCGAGCCGATGTGGGGCGGCATCGGAGGATTTGCCGCATGGAAGGGATCTGTGGATGCAGTGACAAGAGCCACGCCGCTCATGCAGATAAGAGAAGGCCTGCTGCCTTCCATTTACGACCTTATTGTTGGAAACAGCTCAGGTTCAATGGGTGAAACATCGGTTATACTCATTGTTGCAGCAGGTCTTTTTCTTATCTATAAAAAGGCTGCTTCATGGCGTCTCGTGGTCTCATGCATTGCCGGTGGTCTTATATCAGCGTTTATGCTTAGAGTATTTGGAGGCGGTCCTCCCCTTGTTTACACCTTCATATCCGGGGCATTTCTGTTCGGGAGTATCTTTATCGTTACAGAACCTATCACTGCCCCAAAGACCGGTTCGGGTCAATTGATATATGGCCTTATTGTTGGCGGGCTCACTGTAATACTGAGAAAATATTCAAACTTTTCGGAAGGTTTTATGTTCTCGATCCTGTTGATGAATGCATTTGTTCCCCTGATAGATATGGCAGTCAAACAGAGCGGAAAGATAAAGCAGGCGGCCGAATGAACAGGATAATAAGATCAGTAGTGTTCATGTTCATTGTAACACTTGTCTGTACGACCATTGTAACAGCAGTGAAGATTGTTAATGAAGACAGGATCGAGAGAAACCGTAAAATAAAACTGCAGAAAACAATACTTACAGTGCTTGGCATTAAAAGTGATTACCTGAAAACCCCGGATATGGTCTCCGAGGTCTATAAAAAAAGGATAAGGCAGGAGAAGACAGGCGACCGGACCATATATGCATGTTATGACAATAATGGGGAAACTGTTACCGGTTATGCCTTCCCGGTAGACGGCCAGGGATTCTGGGGGCCGATCTATGCGATGGTTGCGGTAAACCCTGATGCAACAAAGCTTCTTGGCGTTTCTTTCTACCGGCACTCGGAAACTCCTGGGTTGGGAGGCAGAATCTCTGAGGCATGGTTTTCAGGGCAATTTAAAGGTCTCTCTCTTGTTCTGACCGGAAATGAGAAGCAATACTTTTACCTTGTGCCGGAAGAGGACAGGAAAAGAAAGAATGACCTTGACGCAATAACCGGTGCATCCAGAACCAGTGATGCCGTTCAGGCATTTCTGAACAGGGAATTGAGGGTTGTTGTAAGTGAAATAAAAAAGGGACGAATAACGAATAGCGCAAGAAGGACACCAGGACATAATTAAAAGAGAGAAATTCCCCATGCAAAAAAGACTGACCAATAAAGAAATCTTCACCGCCGGGATCTGGAAGGATAACCCCGTGCTGCGGCAGGTCCTGGGCATATGCTCCACGCTGGCAGTAACAAACCTGCTGTTGAACACCCTTGTCATGTGCGCAGGATTGATATTCACCACTGTTATGTCCTCGATGACGGTTTCCATGCTGAGGAATCTTATTCCCAACAGGATACGCATGATGGTCCAGACACTGATCATTGCCTCATATGTCATAATAGTAGATATAGTAATCCAGGCACATTTACCGGATGTCAGCGAAGCGCTGGGCCCTTACGTCGGGCTTATAATTACAAACTGTATTATCATGGGAAGATGCGAGGCATTTGCACAGAACAACAGGGTTCTGCCTTCCGCTGTTGACGGCCTTGCCATGGGGCTCGGCTATACCATAGTGCTTACAGTTATAGCAGTTATAAGGGAACTCCTTGGTTTCGGAACGCTCCTGGGTTTCAGGATAATGCCTGAGTTCTTTACGCCATGGACAATAATGATAGTGGCCCCGGGGGCGTTCTTTGTTCTCGGGGTCTTTATTTGGTTTGTAAGGGCCGTCACCCCTGAAACCGGTGAAATAAAGGCGGGGTAACCTATGAACCAGATCGACAGCACAACACTTTTTTTCGCAGCGATATTTACGAACAATATTCTGTTGACGAACTTTCTGGGACTCTGTCCTTTTCTTTCAATCTCAAGGCAGATAAAACCCGCCTTTGGACTTGGTGTTGCCGTTGCCTTTGTAATGGCAAGCACTGCCGCACTGAACAACCTGGTGTATTACCATCTGCTTCTGCCATTTCATATGGAGCATTTCAGATATATCGTTTTCATCATTATAATAGCCGGTTTTGTTCAACTGGTTGAAATGACAATCGAAAGGTTTTTTCCGCCGCTCTATTACATGCTTGGGATATTTCTGCCTTTGATTACAGTAAACTGCGCCATACTGGGCGTTTCGCTCTTCATGATCATAAGAAAATATACCCTTGTCCAGTCAATCGCCTATGGCGCCGGAAGCGGGATAGGATGGCTGTTGGCGATTATCGCCATAGGTGCGATAAGGGAAAAGATACAGGAAAAAAAAAACTGCCAAAAGGCCTTGAAGGGCCTGCGATAACCCTCATCATAACAGGCATCCTTTCACTTGCCTTTATAGTGTTCAGCGGGATGGTAAACATTCAGTAAACTAACTGAGTCGATATTATGACTATTTTTGAAAAAATGAGATTTACTGGCTTACAATCCGGCACAGGCTTAGGGCTCAAGGCACAGGGA
>CAWFFS010000001.1:0-90582 GCA_963815145.1 uncultured delta proteobacterium | reverse complement strand
GAAGCCGTTTTTCCTAAGGTTGCACAGGATCTTACTTTATCATTATAGTACAAAAGGATTAATCATTATTCCTTACGCGCCTATTTGAGCTCTCTATCAATGATCTTATACCATGCTGATCATGAACGGGCTATGATAAATTTTAGGAATAAGTGGGGGGCTAATCGAGGAAAGTAACTATCATCCTAAAGGATGTGTTATTGCTTGTTCTGAGCTCTCTCCCACAACCTACAAGACTGTTTTTAGGAAACTTTATTTCATTAAACAACGCTCATAGGTTTGATTATTTACTTATTGTATCCTCCCGCCTTGCTCTCTTGTATGGTGGTTGATATTTCTTGCCGCTTTTAAATACTCCTAAACTTATTGACGCTAATTTCCTAGATGCTTTATTTCTTGCATTATTCGCCGGATCTCCGTTTTCTTTTATAAGGTATTCGTAGTAATCATTGATTTCATTATTACCTCCTACTGCTGCAAGTACTCCCGATTTATATACACTTTTTAATTGGCGGCAATACCTGGGCGTCCTTTTTCCATAACTCCTTCCACCACTCATCTTTTCATGTTTTATTAATCCACAGTAACTATGGTACTTCCCCTGGATTGAAAACCTAAATGGTGTAACAACTCTGGCTACTATCTTTACAGCATTTATTAATCCTATCCCTGGAATACTCATTTGATTCTTTATTTCAGAGTGTTTTTTCGATAGTTTTGTGAACTCTTTTTCATATCCTGCTCTTTCTTTTTCACCGACTTCTATTTGTCTTTCCAAACATCTCAATACATACTGTTCTGAATGAGATGAAAAATCAGTATTGCTTTTCTCCTTACTACTTTTTCCATAAGCTCTATATAGGGCTGAGCGCTGGTTCTTTAATCGTACAACCGATTTTATGAGATCTTCATATCCGCTTACCAGGCGACGAAGATATATAAATTTTTCTGTTGAGTGGTAGACTTCTTTTATGAGCCCTGATTTTAAAAGGTGTACTAACTTCCTGGCATCAATTTTATCATCCTTTGGTCCTTCGCTTAGCAACTTATTCCTATGGGGATCACAGATGATTATTTTATCCACATAATCATATAACTCTGTATAAAGCCATTGTGAGGTTGTTGTCTCTTCAACTACTAATACCTTTTTCCCTTTCAAATTCTCTAAGTATACTTGAAGTTCTTTTATATCTGATGGTACATCTATCGCTGTTATCTTGTTTGACTTCTTTGTCATTCTGGCAATTGCCATATTAACTTGTGACCAATCAATTGCAATATAGTGATCATAAATGGTATCATTCATTTCGGTCTCCTTTCTGTGCTTAAGTGTTTTTGGTCAAACTACTTATAACACAGTTGAGGTTCTTCCTTAAAGGAGACCGTCTTTCTCATTTTATCGAGGAACCCTCCGGGGTCTGGTAGAGCGTGATGTTATACCTTATTCTTGCTTAATTGATCTTTTAATTTATATAAATCTGTTGCTATAGCAGATATCCATTTGTCTGATGCTTTAAAATCAGCTTCAAACATTTCATTATAAATATTTGCGATACCAATTGATAACTCTTCAATATCTGAACACTTATAAATCAAAGGTAATATTTTTGATGTTTCAAGATCATATTCATCAACAGGACACCCAAGTTTAATTAAACCCATTAAGTCATGGTTGTTGGATATTTCCCTGACTTGATTGTACAACTCTTTATATTCTAATTTTCTTTTTTTCATTGGTATAACGGTTAGCTTACCAGCCCCGCCGTGATTTCCGAAACAAGCAAGGAACCCTCCGGGGTCTGGTAGAGCGACATGTTATTTGCCCCATTTGCCTAATAAAGGTTCAGAGCTATTTAATATAATAACTGTACAAATGATAAATATTGATAACGCTACAACTCCATATAAAATACGCATTGGACTTGATAATTTTGAAACATATTTATTATTGAGTGCTTTTTCACCTATTAATTCACCAATGACAACGATTGGTATTGCGAGTACAAATAATACAACCCACGATAAAATTGAATTTGGTTTATAAGGGTAAATACCAATTAATATTCCTATTGAACAAAAAATTGAAACAACTGGAATAATTAATATGGGTTTTATTTCTTTTTTCATTTCATTCCAAATAACGATTGAATTAACATGCGTGCGGTGCACGCTATAAAATTTTATAAAAAGAACTAATGTCGCAAACCTTGAAAGGTCGATTCGGCAAGATAGTAGCACGTCTTGTTAAATGACAGGTTATGCCTTAAATAACCTTCCAACTGTCCATATCGCCTGGTAAATGTAAGTCCCATTTCAGGAAAAAGTCTGCTGCCTTTTTGGCAGAACGAAAAATTTTCTGATCTTTATAGCCTCCAAATTGTGGACCAAATGCACTATATTGTAGTGAGTGGCATATGTATTTGTTTCCGGTATTCTGAATTACAACCCCCTCTTTACCGTTGGAAAGATCACAAGGAAACCATTCTTCCTTTTCAATAATGCTTATAAGATGATTCCTCACATCTTTATATCGCAAGGGCGGATGAGGCCATATACCTCTGCTCTTGCGCTCTTCCATATTAAGATGCCCACCTTTAAGAAGATATGTTAATGTCTCATCATCCATCAATAATCCATTATTAGAGATACTGCATAACGACGACACTAACAGGCAGGCGGGGCATACCTTTGAAGCTTGTTGCATTATATAACTTCGCGAACCTTTGCGGTTCGATTCGGCAAGAAAAACCAGCCTGTCCTTGTTTAGTGACTTGTTGGCTGCCGCCAACCTGTTTAGTTTGTTTTTGCCTGCTTACTTTCAATACACGTTTTTAAATAAAAAACTTCCTTAAAAAGGTATATCATCATATTCAGGATTAGAGGCCGAAACTTGCTCAATTGTTTCTTTATCTTTTTCCTGTCTTTTGCGTTCTTTTCTTTCCGCATTTTTTTGTTTTTTTAATTTTACAAGTTGCTCTATGGATAATGAGTCTTTCGGCGGTTCCTTTTTAAAATGTTTGAAATACAATTCTTCAATATATTCCGGAAGTGGCAATTTCCAAGGTTCCTGTTTATGGTTTGCCAGTTTCCCCAATTTCTTTGGATTCAATCCTATTTCCCGTGCCATTTGAATATGTGTATGAGAAAGATGAAACCGTTTTCTTGCATCAATCCATACTTGATATTTTGGTGATAAATTCTTTTTCTTTGCCATTTTTCCCTGATTCTATTGACAGCCAACGCCCAGCTTCAGCCGCCGAGCGCAGTGAGGTCGGCTGGAAGCTGTGGTTGGCAATTTATCCCACTACTGTTTATTCCACTCGAATTCTGTAGGGTAATTGCCTTCATATAAAAAGTTATGCAACGTTACTCTGTCTTTCTCTTTCGATAAAGCATCTTACTAAGTTATCATCCCCATTCCGTAGCAATTGGGATAACTCTGCAAGCTTCTTCGCTCCAATATCACTACACCAGTGCCCTGGGCTATCAGGTGGGTATAGGTCAGCGGAGTCCGAACAAAATTCTTTGACGATTTGTATTTCAGGAGCTTTACTCCTGATCGAAATGAAATCGTCCCAATCCCACTCTCCGCATGTTCCATTTAAAAACGCGTCTATCAATTCAGCACAATCATTTCTAGTTTCCATTTTCATTTTTATTGCCAACGCCCTGCATAAGGGGTTTGCGGGTTAATAGTACCGATGGTTGATTAAGTATGAAGACCATTGATATTACTGAACTCCAACCGGAAAGAAAAACCAGCAAATCCGACTTAATGCTGATGTTATGGTCCTTTAATTACTATTGCTTTGACAATTTTTTCAAAGCGGTCAACATTCAATTTAATTTCATTTTGGGTTTCAAGAATATTTATGCTATCCCTTTTATGAGACATCTCATTACGCAGTTTGCTAAATATCGTTTCATAGCCTTTAGCATGTGGACTTTTGAATTGTGCAACAGTTGAGTCTTCTAACAATATTGCCTTGTCGACAGACTTTTGACTATCTCCATATTTATGAAGCATCAAGGTGTATAAAGATAGGAACCTTCCAACTGGTTCTATAATTGTTGAAGCATCTATAAACATTTGGATAGAAGACAAATCGTATTCTTCAGTAAGTTTTTCTTTTATTGACCTAATATTTTTATCTCCCACGGTCACTGTTAAAGTTGCTGAAGAGCCACGTATATTATATCTATTAGGAAATGCGTTATACTTCTTTAATTCGTCGTTTTGGTAGTAACCTAAACATTCAAAGTCATAAATTTTTATATCAGCAGCTATAGAAAATATATATTTGAATTTTTCTGCTTCAATATATGCCTCATTAAATACGGGTTCTAAATACTGTTGGTGGACAGCAAATACATTTTTCTTTATCAATATTTCATAGAAATAGTTTTTTCCAGCAATTGGTCGAATTATGATATTTTTAAATTCAGGGTTAGTATCTGAAAATTCAACTTCTGGAAATTGTATTCCTTCAATCCTAATACTGAATGCTATTTTAATTGCTTCCATATTGATACCATAACATAGGAGTAGTGGGCAAATTTTCCGATATCGACTTTTGAAAAAATGCCTTTTGCTCCTTTATATTAATCATATTTTCAAACAGTTAAATTAAATATTGCCACCCTATTGAAATCGGCAAATCAGGCAAAGTATGGCTAATAAATATAATAAAATTAAATTTGTGAAAAATACTTATTATTAATTATATCAATAGGATAGGTAATAATCGTTGTTGTAACCGAATTCAATTGCTCCATATCGGAAAATTTTCCGATATCCACATTAAAAATATTTTTTTATGGCGCCTATCTACCTGATATAATTTAGTTAATCGGAAAAGCTGTGCCTATTGAGAAACAAAAAAATAGAAATAAGTTGACAAATATAAACAATGCGTTTATTGTTTAACAATTCACGCTCATCATCACTAATATCTGATACCCCCTAACTGGCAAAGACTACTGGAATCATCTAATACGCCCTGGCAAACAGGAATCCCTCCAGGTAATTTAACAGGGCAGGTCGGCGAATGCCGAAGAGGTATTTTATTATATCGATTAAATCAACATCAAAGCGGTAAATCGAGAGCCATGAGATCATATTAATAAATTAATGTCAAAATAATTATAAGGAGGATTACCATGAGACTTCTTGATCAGCTTAAGCAGGTTATTAGAAAAAAACATTATTCTTACAAGACTGAAGAGGCTTATGTAAGTTGGGCGAAAAGATATATACTCTTCCATAATAAAAAACATCCTGCTGACATGGGAGAAAAAGAGATATCGGAGTTTGTATCAGATCTGGCTTTGAACAGGAATGTCGCTGCAAGCACCCAGAATCAGGCTTTAAACGCTGTTGTTTTTTTATATAAATATGTTCTCAAAATTGATCTTGGTGATTTCGGGCCTATGGAGAGAGCAAAAAGATCAAAGAATTGGACACGGATGAACACTGATTTACAGGATTTTAAAATAAAAAAAGATCCGTATTTATCCATGCAATCCGTGTCCTGTAATATTAAATGAAGTTTCACATGAGAGTTCGGATGTCGGAGATCGGTAAAATTGGAAAGGCGTATGCATAGAGTAGGGCATCCGCCTTCGTAAAACCGCCCAAATTTCGGCGGGGCAGATCGGGGAATGACGAATATAATTAGATAGTTAAAGGGTGCGGCAGGTCCAGATTATGCGGCCTATAATCCGCATGCTGTTGATGTTTTCACCTTCAACAACTACCGGTTCGTACTCCCTGTTATCACTCCTTAAAAGTATTTTACCGGGATGTTTTTCTATGCGTTTTATCATTATTGTGTCATCTATGCCTACCGCATATATTAGTCCTGGTATTATATCGTTCTGGGAACAGTCAACAAGCACAGTATCCCCTGACTTGAGTCCCGGTTCCATGCTGTTGCCGAACACCTCCATTAACACCATCCTGTCCGGCTGTCCCTTCCTTTTGAGCCATTCGCTCTGAAAGAGATATCTGTTGTTTACTCCCTCATCAGTTTCAAATGACCCGTCTCCTGCGCAGAGCCTTGCCTTGACCTTGGTTATGGCCATGAATTCAGGCTGTGTTGCTCCGGTTTCTTTTATTTTTAGAAATACAGGACCTTTGCCTGTCTCCATCCAGTCAGGATTGACGCCATGCCTTGAAAACAGGATAAGGAGCCATTTGTCAGGCACGATGCCTTTCTTCTTTGCCTGTGTAATGGCAGAGCGGTTAAGGTCCATGGCAGATGCAAGATCTATCTGTGAGTCGATCTTAAGCGCTTCAAAGGCCCGTTTGCAGAAGATGTTAAAGTCCAGGTCAGGCATTTATTTTCCTTTCCCCCCTCCCCCAGCCCCTCCCACAAAGGGGAGGGGAGTTCTTATGCTCCCTGCCCTGCCTCACAAGATGACAGAGAATTTTTCAAGTCAACATTACTTAACACACAGGTTATAAACTGCAACAAATGTGGAGCAAAGCATGAGTGTCAGGCCTACACATTTCACACCCATGTGAAAGGGGACGATCTTTTAAAAGTGGAATTCTAAACCTGCCCGGCTTCGCTCCTGCGAGCTGCACCGTGGTTCACCTTGCCATACAATTCTGCAGTAAACCGCAGAATTGTATGGCAAATAAAAAAAATCAGGCGCCCAGTTTGCCTTTAGCTGCCATTAAATCTGCAACCTTTTTCATGCCCATGCCTTCCAGGGTCTTTCTCGTAGGCCACCCCGTATCAGTGTCCCACCCCTCCAGTTTGTAGAAATGGGTTTTGAACTGTTCCACACCTTTTTTATCGAGGTACAGATCATTCTGGTTTTCAAAACTCCATTTGCCCTTCAGGTAGACGGCTTTATCTCCGCCTATTGGGAAAGTCGCGCCCGGCATAAACATAAATGGTGCAAAATTTTCCTGGTCACGGTGTCTTCCGGCCATTACCCTTATAGCCCTTTCCATGTTCCAGATCTTTCTGCCTTTCTCCATCGTATCGGCAAAGGTGTCTTTGCTTCCTGTTACGGCCTTGTAATATCTGTACTCAAGATCCGGGCTCGGGCCGGCAAGATCGCCGCCGCCATTATTCATAAAGACCGGAAGAAGCATCTCGCAGATAGACATTGATTCATTATAGAATCCGGCAAAACGCCTTGCCCATGCCAGCATCTTTGCCTTGTAGGGTGAATAGATACCGGTCTTGAATGCATCATCACCTTTCCATGAATTGCTGAATATGATCGGGTCCCCGTCAAAAGGAACAACCTTTTTTGCCATCATATTTACAAGCTCTTCGGCCGTATATCTGGCAGGGCCGCCGAACCCGCCTCCGCCGTTCAATCCGAAGAAACCGTGCCACATCGGATCGCCGGACATGAATATATAGCTGTATGCCCATTCGACACCCGGGAGAGAATGATGCCAGCTGGCTCCCCATGCCGGAAGTCTTAATGTACCGGCGTTCATATCCTCGTCAAGGCGGCCCCATTTTTTTGCCGCCTCGAGCACGCCTTCGGCCAGATCTGCACCGATTCCTATTCTTCTGGCTATTGCATCGCAGAAGATTTCACGATACTTGAGCGTGTCCCACTGGTCCATCGGCAGGGGATAGGATTCAATTTTTTTACCGGGACCAAGTTCTCCAATTTCATATAGGTATTTAATATACCAGCCCATTCCGGGCTCCATCGGAACCATTCCCTTGAAGGCCGGAGGGGCCTGTGGCACAGGAAGAGTGATTGCCCCGCCGAACTTGGTTGCCCATGTGCATATCCCCCATTTAACGGCAATATCGGCGCCCCGCATCCTGACAGCGGGATCGCCGCCCCCCAACTTGCCTGGTGTTTGTTTGCCCATGTACCAGTATTCGTCGGCACACATGGATTCACCGCCATAATATGAGTTGCGTTTCCGGTCGTTGTTGATACACGGCATACAGGCGGATGTGCCTGGCTGGGGCAGCCTTATTCTCGGAAAATTCCTGGTATGCCAGAGCCTGGTATCCACAAGGCCGGCAGGGTCTGCAACCTCCACACCTCCGGTACCTATCACACTTACGGCCTTGAGGTTTTTCGATCCGAATACCCCTCCGAATCCGCCTGTACGGGCACTGACACCGCTGCCGTGTATAAGGGCGGCAACCCTGGTCATGGACTCCCCGATCGGGCCGATACAGACTATCTGCGGCATTGCGGTTGTATAATTCTTTTCTATTTCCTGCCACTGCTGTCCGAACCTTGTTCTCCCTGAAACAGCAGAAGTTATCTGGTCCTGGGTTTCAAAGGTGTCCAGCCCCCACAGGCGGGAACCGTCTTCTATTGTTACCCTGTCGTTAATAATGTTTATCCATACAGGCTTGTCTGCCCTGCCTTGTATAGCTACACCATCCCACCCGGCGAGTTTGAGCATTGTCGCAAATCTGCCTCCAAAGCTCGTTCGGTGAAACAGCGGGGTGGGGTAGGTTTCAGATGCAATTCCGCAAACGCTTGTCCTGCCACCTCCGGGGACACCTGTGGCCGCGAGGGGCCCTGACATAAGGGATATTACGTTACGCGGATCAAAGGCATCATTAAGGTCCCAGTCACCCGGGATAACCGCAAGGTCCCAGAATATGGCGGCGCCAATACCGGCACCGCCTCCAAACTCCTCATATTCCGCAGTGTCGATAACGCCGATTTCCTTATTTGTCAGATTTATCTTTAAGATCTTTCCTGCATATCCTTTCGCCATTTTTATTCACCTCCATTATCAGTAGCCGGCCTGGATTTTGTTTCAGGTGGCGGCGGTGCGAGGTTGACATCATACCCGTTGATATCCATCTGGGGAGGGGCCTCTGATACCAGTTTAAGTGCCCTTGCCGGACATGTTTCCACGCATGCCTGTTTTCCATCCGGCCCGCCCTTTTCATTCCAGTAGGGGGCGCTTTCACAGAGATCGCACTTGGCGGATTTCCTTTTGACAGGGTTCCAGATGGTCCGGTGAGGTTCATGGGGACAGGACCGGATACATCGTTTACATCCAATGCATTTTTTCTGATCGATCCGCCTGATGTTGCCATTTGCTTCATCCACATGGCATGCTCCCGTCGGGCAGTTCTGGACGCACAGCGGAGTGACGCATTGCCTGCATACAGACATAACAACATCATAGGGGTACTTGGTGAATGACGGCGCATCCCTGATGATTTGTATCCTTGAGAGCGAAGGGTTCGCAATGCCCTCGTGTGTCAGGGCACAGGCAAACATGCAGCTCTGGCAGCCCAGGCACAGCCTGCTGTCATACACAATGTATCCCTTTGATTCCGGATAGGTTATTTTTTTAACATCACTGGCGGCCCCGGCAGTGCCGGGTATACCTGCAGCGATCGCTCCTGCGGCGAGTGCTGCGCTGCTTCCTACAAGAAACTCACGCCGGTCTATTTTTTTCCCTTTGCCTTTGTGTTTTTCAGATTCAGCCATAACGCGTTCTCCTTGTCATTAATTTGTATTATGAACCGGATATTAAAAAGACGAAATCAGCCTTGTGTTATGTTATGTTGAAAATATCAATAATCTTATGATGTTAGCCTGAATGATCGTTGATACACTTTTATCGAATCGGATATAAGTGTCAATAAAAAAATAAGATGAAAGGGGAACATTATCCTGCATTGATATTGCAAGTGGTTCCGTATATAAAACAAATATTTTTCACTTGATTTTTTAAACTCTTAAATTTAGGATCATTTTTTAATTCTGATGGCAGTATCTATGTCTTATTTTGGAATATAGATGTATTAAGGATGATAAAAAATATTTTAGTGTAATTTTTTCGTCATCCTCCGGAAAAAAACGACTTTACTTATGGCCTGTAAGATACTTAATCGATAAGGGCTGTGATGGCGGGAAGCCTCCTTGTTAAGATAGCGGTGTTAGCGGACTTTATCTTAACAGGAGGCTTCTTCTTTTCTATTCGATACCAGAAAAAAGGCGTGCCTTTCCTCTACAATAAATAAAGATCATTCAGGGCTTCAAACATCTTCTCCCGGGCGTTTTCAAATTCCGGCTTGATAACAGCCGCCTGCTCAATATCTCCATTATTCACCAAATCAATCAGTTGCGTGGCTATGGCATGGATTGTTTCATGATAATGCCCTACATTTTTATATAGAGGAGAATCCTTAAATATTTGCGCATCCGGACTATCATACCATTTACCAAAATCACATGCATGGGGATCAGAGACCTCTTCCGGCTTTAATGTCTGTTTCCCGTTCAGCAGGGCCTCAAATTTTGCCCTCCACTTAAAGTGTGTGCCTTTTACTGCGCCTATATCAAAATGTGACGGGGGTAGTTTGAATCGTTCCATAATTCCTGAAATGCGTTTTGCGATTTTTTTGAGATCATAGGAATTTATATCGACCTGTGAGCTTGATGACATCATGTCCCCTGAGGACTGGTGAACACCGGCGATCTCGGTTGAGATATCATTTGCCACTATGTAGCTTTGTGATACATTTTCACTCACGTTTTGGATTCCCTCGGAGGCCTGAGCTATATTTTTTGCAATCTCCTGGGAGGATACTGATTGTTCTTCGACCGCGTTTGCAATGGCTGTTACAATTTCATTGACCTCTGTATTTGTTTGCGAAATTTCCCTGATCCGGTCGATTGTTTCTCTTGTCGAATCCTGAATCCCGGAAATCTTTTCCTTGATCTCCATGGTGGCCATTGCTGTCTGTTTGGCAAGTTCCTTGATTTCATTTGCCACTACGGCAAAACCTTTGCCTGCTTCACCTGCCCTGGCTGCTTCAATCGTTGCGTTCAGGGCCAGCAGGTTTGTCTGTTCCGAAATATCATTAATCGTCTCGGTAACCTTGTTGATATCCCGGGCAGCCTCCCCTAACTTATCAACCTTTTCCGACGTGTCTATGGTCCGGGCTACTGCGTTGTCGGTTATTACACGCGCCTTTTCAGTATTTCTGGCTATCTCGTTTATCGTGGCGCTCATCTCTTCTGCTGCAGCGGTAACTATGTTGACATTTCCTGCAGTCTGTTCCGTGTCGGAGGTTACCATGCTCATGTTGTAACTCATTAATTCCCCGGCGGCGGCGACTGTGCTTGCACGGATGGAATTCTTTTCCGCATCCTGCTTCATATGCTCTGAAATTGTACCAAGATTTTCAGATGATGCGCTTAATGTATAGGACCCGTTATTTATCTCCCTGAACATCCTTCCCAGATTCTTTACCATATTATTCAGAGCACCGGACAAAAGCCCGACTTCATCCTTCTGTTCTATGGGAAGTTCGCCGGTAAAATCACCGCCGGACATCTTTTCCGCAAATGCCGTTGCCTTTGCTATCGGTTTTGCGATGGTTGAAGCAGTTATTAATGCAAGTAAAAAACCTGCTGCAATAGCGATTATCGATATTATAGCCACATTGCGGCGGGTATTCTGGACTTTTTTAATCATGGCTTCATCGGTTATTTTATTTCTGACAATATTCCGGATATCGTTTAAAATATCCTGAACCTGTTTAAAGGCAGGGATTGTCTTTTTATTCAGGATTTCAGCGGCGGCATTCAATCCTTTTTCTCTTTCGGGATATGTTGTCATAAGTTTATTGATTTCTATGACAGATGCATGCAAATCATGGTGTGGTTCTTCAATCTTTTTTATTTGTTCTGCAAGGTCGGGATATGCCGATTCCAGGGATTTTCTGTCATCCCCGTAGATCCATTTTCCGAGCGTACAGTTATGATCATCAGTTTCCGCTTCAATTTTCTGCATGTCCGGATCGATCCATAACCGGTTGACACTGTTGATCCAGGTAAGATGGTCAATCTCCATTTGAGCGAGTAATGAATCTATCTTATTGCAAAGTATTACATCCCGGGCCCAATGTTTAATGGAACCAATACCGCTATAGGCAAGAGTGCCGACAAGCAGGAGCAATACCAGCATAATACTGAATCCACAAAAAAGCTTGGTGCGTAATTTAATATTTTTCCAGAACAATTTTTTCCCACGACATAAGATCAATGAAATAAAAAATAACCCTGAGCATTCATAAGGTCGCCCAAGCACAGATATTGAGACAGTAAACTTGATATTACAATAATTATGCCAAAAGCCGGCACCTCCATCTGGAACAAGTAATTTCCGGGTAAGAAATTGCATTTAATGGATAAACTAAAGTTCCGGCGCTGTCCTTTTCCCAAAAACATATCCGGACCTCGCCCTGCGATGGTTTTTATTTTTAAGGAGTAAAAAATCGAGAATAAAAAAATATTCTGGCATCATTTTGTCTTGGGCGGTTGTGTCAAAATCTTGGCATATTATACGGGGAACCAACATAGATCAAAATCGATATATGAAGTAAACTTGCGTTTTTCCAACTGGTAAAAGCTATAATTTCCTGGACCCTTCAGCCAGTTCCTCGATGCTTTCTCTTTCGAGTATCCTTATTTTTCTGCCGTCTGACTCTATGATCCCCTGTTCTGTCATTTTTGTGAGGATGCGTGAAAGCGTTTCAGGGATCGTACCCAGGAGGCTGGCAAGCTGGCCCTTGGTGATATTCAGGTCCAGTTCACAGGAGCCCTGCTGCTGTTCACTCAGATAGATAATATGTTTTGCAAGGCGGCCAGGGACTTCCTTTAAGGACAGGTCATCGATCAATGATGTAAAACGGCGAAGCCTCATTGAAAGGACAGAAAGCATGTTAAGTGCTATGGACGGATTTTTCTCAATGAGCCTTATGAATGAATCCCTTGGAAAAAACAGTACACGGCTTGTCTCCATTGCATCGGCGCTTGCCGGATATTTCCTGCCTGCAAACACCGGGACCTCACCGAATACTTCTCCCGGCCCGAATATATGAAGTATCTGCTCTCTTCCTTCGGACGACAGCTTAAAGATCTTGATTCTTCCGCTGACAACGGCATAAAAACCTGTTGCCTGTTCATCTTCGGTGAAGATATTTTCGCCCTTCATATAGGAATTTTCAACGGCTATCATTGTCATGGCCTCGATCTGGTCCGCAGGAAGCCCGTTAAAAAGTGATATTGATGTGATTTGTTCAGTTAGTGTCTGCATAGTTTTTTGTCTGCTGTGTGTTGCCTGTTGTTTGTTGTCCACTATCTCCTGTTGGTAAAAGCCTTCGTGTTCTTCGCGTCCTTAGCGCCTTAGCGGTTCAAATTTATCTGCCTTCCGACACAGTCAACCGTTCGCGAGCTTTACAACAGCATTATCAGAAAAATAATCAATTATATTAAGACACCCGTAATCCTGTTCCATGTTGAAAAGGCTTCTTATATTCATATCGAGGGCACTGCATAGTATGATCCTGTTGGCACCTCCATGGGCGACAACAAGGATGTTCTTTCCAATATTTTCCATGATAATTTCCTTAAGACAGGGCATTATCCTTTTTAACGCATCCTTCATGCTTTCACCATCACCGGGCGGTCTGTACCCTGCAATATCAAGGGATCGTTTTTCCAGTTCACCGGGATATGCCTCTTCTATTTCTTCCAGGGTCATGCCTTCCCATGCGCCGAAATATATCTCCTTGAGATCAGGTTTTGAAATAACAGGACAATCATGATATCGGCCGATGATCCTTGCCCCCTTTTCGGTTCGTTTAAGCCCGGTGGCATAGATTGCGCTCAGTTCAATATCCTGAAGTCTTTCGGCGAGTGTGTTCATCTGGGCCACTCCGGTTTCGGTGATGTCAACATCAGTATGCCCGTTGGCTGTCGGTTTTTCAAAGCCTACAACCTGTCCATGCCTTGCCAGATATAATCTCGTATATTTTTCCATAACTTTGAATAATATTGATTGATCTTATATATGTCAATGAGTTTAGACTTTAACTATTACTGTTAATATTGTATAAGACTGGCTGGCTATAAATCTATGGAAAAGAAACACTGTTACGGGATTCTGGATGAGGTTTTTCCCTTTGGAGAAGAGGGGCTGAGAGTAGTCCCTCCTGATTGTTTTGAATGTCCGGATCGGCTCTCCTGTCTCAGGATCGCTATCAACACCAGGGAAGGCTTTGAGATGCGGAGCGACAATCTCAAAAAGATACCTGCCAGGGGAGTTCTGGACAGATTGAAACGGTGGTCCCAAAAAAAGGAATTAAGCCGCCTTGAAGGTGAGAAAACGAAAAAATGATAATAGATATTACATGTCCTAATTGTAATTTTACAAAACAGGTCTCCCGGGAAAAGATTCCGGAGGGAATAAAGTTTGCAAAATGCCCCAGGTGCAACAAGACCTTTGCTCTCCCTTCAATGGATAACCAGGATACCGCTCCCCCGGAAACTGACAAAGCGGATAATGGCAGTGACACAGCCCCCCCGGTTTGCGATCCTGTTATAATAGATGAGCCTGATTATTTTACCGGCCTGTGGAGGACATTTAAGGGTGTACTGTTTTCACCAACTGAATTTTTCCGTGAAATGTCGCCTAAAAAAGGGTTTCGGGACGCCATGGCCTTTGGCATACTCCTGGGGTCCATCGGGGCAATGTTCGGTTTATTCTGGCAGTTTCTTATGCAATCCCAGGATATTTTATATATCGCAAAATTATTACCGGAATCAGTCTCTGTTAATGGATTTTTTCTGGCCCTGATCATAGTTTCTCCCCTCCTGGTGCTTATTAATGTGGTTATTGTTTCACTGGTCCTCCATGTCAGCCTTTTCATCCTTCGGGGTGCATCAAACGGGCTTGAAGCCACCTTCAAGGTAGTCCTGTATTCAAATGCAGTATCGGTATTCAGCCTGATACCCTATCTGGGAAGCCTTATAACATTCATATGGAGTGCGGTGATTATTGTCACCGGTTTGAGGGAAATCCATCGGACATCAACCATGAAGGCGGTATTTGCATTGCTCCTGCCTCTTTTCGCCATCGTCATATTCATGCTGGCGATAGTTGCTATTGTCTATTTTGCATCCCTGGTTATTTAAAGAGAGAAATTGATTCTGATGTAGAGAGGATAAAAGATTTTGGAAACCTGTATTAATTATCATGAGGTCCTGAATCCTTCACAACTGGAAGCAGTCATGACGCTTACCGGTCCCGTCCAGGTGATTGCCGGGGCCGGAAGCGGAAAGACACGGACACTGGTGTACCGGGTTGCGCGACTCATCGAATCGGGCATACATCCTGAGAATATACTCCTGTTAACGTTTACACGTAAGGCATCAGGGGAAATGCTCGAAAGGGCAGCCAGCCTTACTGACGAAAGATGCAGAAACGTGGCAGGCGGGACCTTCCATTCCCTGGCACACAGGGTCCTGCGTAACAATGCCCGTCTCCTGGGTTTTGAAACAAACTTTACTATCCTTGACAGGCAGGACATGGAAGAGATAATCAAGGCCCTGATAAAGGAAGCCCTGCCAAATGACAGCGTGACAAGATTTCCCAAAAAGGGGACCATTGCCTCTATAATAAGCAAGGCTGCCAACCTGGAAAAAAATCTCGAATGGCTCATGACAGAAGAATACAGCCAGTTTATGGAGCATACGCAGGTCATCGAGAAGATATCCGCACTTTATGGCAGGTATAAAAGGAAAAACCAGCTTATGGATTATGATGACCTGCTCATCCTTTTCCGGCAGTTGCTTGCGGAAAACGAGTCCATAAGGGGTGAACTGAGCAGGCGATACGGCTATATCATGGTGGATGAGTACCAGGATACAAACGGCATCCAGGCAGATATTGTCAAATGGCTCGCCTCGAACCACCGCAATGTAATGGTCGTAGGCGATGACTCCCAGTCCATATATTCATTCAGGGGCGCCAACTACAGGAATATGTTCGAGTTCGGAAACATCTTCCCGCAGGTAAAGACAATAAAGCTTGAACAGAATTACAGATCAACACAGCCTATCCTGAAACTGACAAACGCCATAATGGACCGTGCGGCTGAAAAGTTCACCAAGTGTCTCTTTACCGAGCGGGAGGGAGGGGAAAGGCCAAAGGTAATCGATGTCAAGACTGATCCCGAACAGGCGATGTATATATCGTCCTCTATCAAAAGTCATATTGAGCAGGGGTATACATATAATGATATTGCCGTGCTTTTCAGGGCCGCCCACCACTCCTTTGAACTTGAGCTTGAGCTTGCAAGGCAGAATATCCCCTTTGTAAAATACGGCGGTTTTAAATTTCTGGAGTCCTCCCATATAAAAGATCTCCTGTCACACCTGAGGGTCATAGCAAACAAAAATGATACCATAAGCTGGGGCAGGATCCTGAGGCTCGTAAAAAACATAGGCCAGAAAAAGAGTCAGACAATAATTGAATGGATCAGGACACAGCCCGCGGAGTCGATCGATCTTGGCGAGTGGCCGGGCATAGGCAAAAAGGATAACGGGTTAAAGGCTCTTTCGGCTCTCATTAAACAACTGTCCGAAAAGGATCTTAAACCTGCAAAGGCAGTTGAGCTTGCCTATAAATATTATGACCCTATTCTAAAGGAAAATTTTGATAATTTCCCCAAGCGTCAAAAGGACCTGGATCAGCTGATCCCCATGGCCGACCGCTTTAAAAGCCTGAATGCCTTTCTTGATGATCTCGTTCTGGACCCGCCTTCAAGCACTATTGATGTCGAGCAGAGTTCAACCGATGATTTTGTCACACTTTCCACAGTGCATTCGGCAAAGGGGCTTGAATGGCCTGTTGTCTATATCGTCTGGGTAATGGAGGGATATTTCCCTTCCGCAAGATCTCAGGCAAGTGAAGAATCAATTGAAGAGGAACGCCGTTTGATGTATGTTGCCACGACAAGGGCAAAGGACAGGCTGATAATGTGCTATCCCGGCAAAGAAACACTCCCCCCGTGGCAGCTTGCCGATATGGGCGGCAGATTAGGCTTATCCTCTTTTATCAGGGATATACCGGAAGGGATCGTGGAACATAAGACCAGCGGAAATTCCTGGTCCTTTTCAGGAAAGTCGTGGCCCTCAAAAATGGAGAAGTTATATAAGAGACCGGAGATAGGCAGGGTGCAGTCAATGAACAGTCATTCGGGAGATCTCAGGACAGGCGACCGGGTCAAACACCCTGCATTCGGAAAGGGTGTCGTCTCCAGGTTTGTTGACAGCAACAAGGTTGAGGTGCTTTTCAGCAATGTCGGAAGAAAGCTGCTGCACCTGGAGCATACGACTCTTGAGCGAATTTGATTAATATTAAGGTTTTTGAGAATGACATACAAACAGGCGTTAAATTATCTATATGGTCTTCAGAAGTACGGAGTAAAATTCGGACTTTCCAAGACCTCAAATATAATGAAAAAAATGGGCAACCCCCATAAAGGTCAAAAATATATTCATATTGCAGGGACGAACGGCAAAGGATCTGTCTCGGCCATGGTTGAGTCGGTATTGATAAGATCCGGCCTGAAGGTGGGGTTCTATTCATCTCCCCATCTTGTAAGTTTTACCGAGCGTTTCCGCGTTAACCGCAAAGAGATCAGCAAGAAAAAGGTCAGCGAGTTAACAGAGGAAATAAAAGGCATCATAAATCCCAAAGAGCCGCCCACATACTTTGAGGCAACCACGGCCATGGCCCTTGCATATTTTGCAAGGGAAAATACCGATATCGCCATAATGGAAGTAGGTATGGGTGGCAGGCTCGATTCAACCAATATAATAAAGCCGCTTGTATCGGCCATCACGAATATCTCTCTTGAACACCAGGCCTTTCTTGGAAACACCCTTATGGATATAGCCGGGGAAAAGGCCGGGATCATAAAAAAGGGCGTCAATACCATTACTGCGGCCACGCAGCCCGGGGTAACAGGCCTTTTCAGGGAGATATGCACCGAAAGAAATGCCCCGTTCTTTCAGGTCGGAAAAGATATCAGGTATCGTGATTCGGAAAGCGGGCTTAATTATTACGGGCTTACGAGGAAAATAAAAAATATAAATCTCCGGTTGCGGGGATCTTTTCAACACAGAAATGCGGCACTCGCCATCGGTATGCTGGAATTGCTTGAGAAAAAAGGTTACACATTTGATGATGAGCTTATAAAAAAAGGTGTTGAAGAAACAACGTGGATGGGAAGAGTGCAGGTCCTTTCGGAAAGGCCGCTTTTAGTAGTGGACGGGGCGCATAATCCGGGAGCGGCCGATGTGCTCGCGAAGGCCGTTAAAAAGGATTTTTCCTACAAGAGGCTTATCCTTGTACTTGGTGTAATGAAGGACAAGGATATTAAAAACATAGTAAAGGATATTGCAGGGATGGCAGATCATATTATCTGTTCAAGCCCTGAGTACTATCGTTCCGCAACCCCTGAGGATCTGTACAGGATTGTTTCAGCATACAGCAAGAGGTGCGAGATTATAAAATCCCTGCCGGAGGCTATTAAAAAGGCAAAGAAGATAGCAGGGCCTGATGATATGATCCTTATTACCGGGTCACTTTTTACCGTGGGTGAGGCCTTAACGGTCATTGATCCTGTCAGGTATAAACCTGACGGAGTCTGATAAATAGCCCTGTTTTATTTAACAACATGCCTGATTCAATAAAAATGGAGGCGCCTTATTTCCATTAAAACGAAAATATTATGTTTCCTGCTTCTCTTTTTAATATTTACGCCTCAAACGCTTTATGCCAGAGAAGGAAAAGGAGGTAGGTTCTTAATAGACAAGGAAGCAAATGTGGAGATAAGTGCAATCAAGGTCGAGGTAAGGCCAAAGGAAAATTTATACATCGCCAAAGGAGATGTAGTCCTTAAATCGGGCAATATTACACTTTCGGCCCAGGAAGTCGTATATAATCTTACTAAAAAGACAGCTGAGGTTTCCGGCGGACTCCTGCTGGAGACAGGAGAAGACTCCCTTACAGGAGACAGCGGAACCTTCAACCTGATCAAGCAGACAGGTGTAATCAATAACGCCAGTCTCTATATAAAGGAAAACAATTTTTATGTAAAAGGCGACAGAATAGAAAAGAACGGAGAAAACAGCTACCTGATAAAGGATTTCAGCTTAACCACCTGTGACAGCGAGACACCGGAATGGAGTATCACCGGATCGGAGATAAGTGTAACCATTGAAGGATACGGCAGGCTGCGCAACGGGGCCTTCAGGATAAAAGACATACCTGTGCTCTATGTGCCGTATCTGTTATTCCCAGCAAAATCAGCCAGGCAGTCAGGTATACTAATCCCGCAGGCAGGATACGCCAGCAGGAACGGTGTGGAGTTTGAATTGCCGATTTTCTGGGCAATCTCCGACAGTGCCGATATGACATTCTACGAGCGCTATATGACTGACAGGGGTTTGATGCAGGGCCTGGAACTGCGTTATGTCCCGGGCGAAAACTCAAAGGGGATATTTAACCTTGATGTCCTGTCAGACAGAATTGGTAAAAAAGATATGACTGATCCGAACCAGCTTGAACTGAGCCCGTATGAACGCACAAACACCGGGCGGTACTGGTTCCGCGGGAGAATCGACCAGCAGTTTCCCATGGGAATAATGGCGCGTATGGATGCCGATGTCGTGAGTGATCAGGACTATCTCAAGGAATTTGAAACGGACCTTACCGGATTCAGCACAAGGCCCGACTACGAGTCTGAATTCAATCGCCCATTTGAAGAAATCAACTCTCCCTTCAGGACGTCCAGATTAAGATTATCGAAGGACACGGAAAACTACAGCCTGCAGGCCCTGTCATCCTATTACCAGAAACCCCAGGGATTCATTAATGACACGACACCTGAGCCGCTTTTTGGTTTAAACTTTTCCATGCTCCCGAGATTTTTAAATAAACTCCCCTTCGCATTTTCTCTTGATAGCAATTATGACTATATATGGCGCGATTATGGCCAGAAGGGGCACAGCCTTTCCATCTCGCCGAAGGTTTCTTACCCGGCCTGGTTTGGCAGGTATATGCAGTTTGAGACCGATGCAGGGTACACGCTTGACACAGAGTGGCTGGAAAATGATATGGGTAACGGCACAGGCAGTCAGTCACGTAATGTGTTCTATGGAGAGGCCAGGCTGTCAACTCTGCTCGAAAGGGTGTTTGATACTGATTTTATGGGGGTTAAACGGCTTAAACACAAAATTGTTCCCAGCCTGACCTATGAATACAGAAGCAAAAAGGATGAAAACCAGTACCAGCCCTGGTTTGAACCCATTGACGAAAACAGCAGTAACAATGTTGTTTCATTTTCTATAGATAATTCATTCGATGCTAAAAAAATCGATGAAAAGGGTAATGTTACTTACTCGCAACTGGGAATCTTCAAACTCACTCAGAGTTATGATATTGACGAGTCAAGGCGTGATATCAATCCGGAACAGAAAAAAGAGCCCTTTAAACCTCTTACAGCAGAAATCAGGTATATGCCAGGCCCAAAGGTAAACATGAATGCAGAGGTCCGGTGGGATCATTACAAAAATAATTTTTCCTACGCGGATGTTGCGTTAAGGCTTGACGTTGACAGGAAGAACAGCCGGACAGACATATACAGGCTTGACTATGTGTACAATGACAATGGCAGCAAGGGGTTGAGCTATTATGTCGATATCAACCTTACAAGGCATTTTGCACTGGGGAGTGCACTTCAAAGAGATATAGAGCTGGGCTATAACGTGGAAACAAGCTACTGGCTTGAATATAATTCAAAATGCTGGGGGATGAGGCTGGGGATGCAGAAGTATGATGAAGAGTCGAGGGTCATGTTCGGCTTCAAATTGTTCGGGTTTAGTGATTAAAGAAGAGAGGAGAAATATGTTTTCAGTTATCATGGCAGGCGGTTCGGGTACGCGGTTCTGGCCTCACAGCAGAAGCCGGATGCCCAAACAGCTCTTAAATATCACGGGTAAGGGTCCCATGGTGGTCGAAACCTGTGACAGACTTAGTCCAGTTTCAAAAGACGAAGAGATGATAATCATACTGGGTGAAAGCCATTATGAAGAAACAAAAAAACTTTTCCCCGATAGAAAAATAAATATACTTGCGGAACCTGTGGGAAGAAATACTGCCCCGTGTATAGGGCTTGGTGCGCTTTATGCCCGCTATCTTGGCTGTGAAGGGCCGGTCGCCTTTTTACCTGCCGATCATTTCATCGGTAATGTACCCGCCTTTATCGAGTGTATCGAAAGGGCAGGCAGGGCAAGTGAATCGGGGAGTATAGTAACGCTTGGCATAGTCCCGTCACGGCCCGAAACAGGCTACGGGTACATTCGACGATCCGATGAAGGCCAGGCGACTCACAAAGATAACATGTACAAGGTTTTGGAGTTTGTTGAGAAGCCGGATCTTGAAAAGGCCCTCGAATACATAAAAAGCGGTGATTATTACTGGAACGCGGGGATTTTTGTGGCAACACCCAAAACTATATTGACTGAAATGGAAGCATGCATGCCTGACACATACAACAGCCTGATGAAGCTCTTGCCCTTTTTCGATTCTGCCGATTTTAAGGATAAATTTCTGGAGGTATATTCCGAAATCAGGGCAGAGTCCTTCGACTATGGAGTTATGGAAAATACCTCTGCTGATGTCATGGTGGTACCGTGCGAATGCGGCTGGAGCGATGTCGGCTCATGGGAATCCCTCTATGAACTCAGGGCGGATGAACATGATGAGGATAAAAATCTTCAGGACGGTGATACCATCCTGGCCGGTTGCGAGGGGACATATGTATCGGCTATGGGAAACAGGCTTGTCGCCTGTCTCGGCCTTAAAAACTGCATTGTTATAGACAGGGAGGATGCAATACTTGTTGCGGACATGAAAAAGGCGCAGGAAATAAGAAAGATCGTTGATGTACTGAAAACCAGAGAAAGAGAGGATTTGCTATGAACGCTGCTATCTTCAGAGAATACGACATTCGCGGGCGATTTCCTGATGACCTGAATAATGAAACGGCCTATGAACTCGGGAGAGCTTTCGGGACATATTACCGGTTAAAGGGAGCTCATAGAATATCTGTGGGCCATGACTGCAGGCTAAGTTATCCCGTGCTCAAGGATGCGCTTATTAAAGGGCTGCTGGAAACAGGAATGGAAGTGACATATATAGGCATGGTTCCCACACCTCTTTCATATTTTTCAATCCACGAATTGCGGCTGGATGGCGGTGTCATGATTACAGGGAGCCATAACCCTCCCGAGTACAACGGCTTCAAGATATGCCTTGGCAAGGCAACCATATATGGCGAAGAGATACAGATGATCAGGAAAATACAGGAGTCCGGTGATTTTCAGAATGGAGAAGGAACTCTTGTTGCGACAGATGTTATAAAACCATACATGGATTATCTGGCAAAGAATATCAGGCCCGGAAAAATTAAAAGGAGCGTGATTGTTGATGCCGGAAACGGGGTCGGCGGTCTTGTTGCGCCTGATGCATACAGGGCAATGGGTTTGGAGGTGGAAGCCCTGTTCTGCGAACCTGACGGCAGTTTCCCCAATCATCATCCTGACCCTACAATACCTGAAAATCTGGTCCGGCTCAAAGAGCTTGTGGATGAAAAAGAAGCTGATCTGGGTATCGCCTTTGATGGCGATGCTGACAGGATCGGTGTTGTTGATAAAGAGGGGAATATAATCTGGGGTGATCAGTTGATGATAATCTTTTCAAGGGATATCCTGAGCAGAAACCCCGGCGCCACCATTATCGGCGAGGTAAAGTGTTCGCAGGTACTTTATGATGACATAAAAAAACAGGGCGGAACACCGATCATGTGGAAGGCGGGTCATTCCCTCATAAAAAGCAAGATGAAGGAAACAGGCGCCCTGTTTGCAGGAGAGATGAGCGGGCATCTCTTTTTCTCCGACAGATATTTCGGCTTTGATGATGCCATCTATGCCGGGGCAAGACTCCTGGAGATACTTACAACCGAAGAAAAGAGTGTTAGGGACCTGCTTTCGGGCATTCCCAAAATGGTCAATACCCCAGAAATACGTATGGATTGCCCTGATGATAAGAAATTTAATGTTGTCAAAAAGCTGGTTGAAGAATTTAAAAAGGAATACGATGTGATCGATGTCGACGGTGCGAGAGTCATTTTTGACGGGGGCTGGGGCCTTATAAGATCATCCAACACCCAGCCGGTACTTGTGCTGAGGTTTGAGGCAACCGATGAAAAGCGGCTTGAAGAGATCAGGTCAATCTTTATGGAAAAACTTGAAAAGGCCCTGTAGGTTCTTATCTGCCAGGCATGTACTAATTATTATAAAAAAGGATGACGAGGAATAAAAATGAGTAATAATGTAAGAGTACGTTTTGCGCCCAGCCCTACAGGCTATCTGCATGTAGGCGGTGCAAGGACAGCAGCATATAACTGGCTTTATGCCAAAAAGACCGGGGGTAAATTTATCCTCAGGATAGAAGATACAGACACCGAAAGGTCGACAGACGATGCAATCAAAGGGATACTTGAAGGCCTCGAATGGCTGGGGCTTAACTGGGATGAAGGCCCGTTCTTTCAATCAGAAAATATAGAACATCATATTGACGCGGCAAAAAAACTGATCGAGTCAGGTCATGCATACAAGTGCTTCTGCACAAAGGAAGAGCTCAATAAAAAGAGGGAAGAGGCTACCAGAAACAAGTCTGACATGAAGTATGACGGCACGTGCAGAAATCTCACGCCTGAAGAAGTTGCACAAAAGGAAGCCGCGGGCATCCCGTATACTGTTCGCTTAAAAGTGCCGCGGGATGGCGGTTCGGTAAAATTCAGGGATGAGGTCTATGGCTATATTGAAAAGAGGTATGAAGATATTGAAGACTTCATAATATTGAGATCAAACGGGCAGCCCCTGTATGTGCTATCCAATGCGGTTGATGATATCCGCGACGGGATAACCCATATAATCCGCGGACAGGACGGCCTTGCCAATACTCCCAAGCAGATCCTTATTTATGAGGCGCTTGGTGCGACCATACCAGTGTTTGCCCACATATCCCTTACCCTGGACAATAAAAAGGCAAAGATTTCCAAACGCAAACATGGTGAACAGGTGGCAGTGCATTTCTACAGGCAGCACGGATTTATCCCCTGGGCCTTTGTGAATTTTCTTGTGCTGCTGGGCTGGTCTACGTCGGAGTCTCAGCAGATTTTTTCAAGGGAGGAGTTGATCGAAAAGTTCTCTCTGAATGGTATCAATAAATCCAATTCGGTATTTGACCTGCGGACAGACGATCCCAAGTTTTTCACAGATCCGAAGGCTATAAGCATCAATACCCATTACATCAAGAACATGCCGGTAGAAGAGCTTTCTCCATACGTAAAGCTGGAGTTTGAAAAGGCAGGCATCTGGGATGCAGAATATGAGGGCAGCAGGAAGGAGTGGTTTTATAACGCCGTCAACCTGTTGAGGGAGCGATACCACTACACTACGGATTTTACCACACTTGGCCGTGCGTTTTTTTCAGATGATTTTGAATTTGAAGAAAAGGCCGTGCAGAAAAACCTGTTAAAGAATGATATCCTGAAAACCCTGTTACCTGACCTTGCTGAAAAGTTCTCTGCAATGAACGGCTTTGATGAAAAAGAGATTGAAGATATAATGCGGGCAATGATCGAAGAACAGAACATCAAGGCGGGAGTACTTATAAACGGCGTTCGTACAGCAGTTACAGGTCAGGCAGTAGGGCCGGGAATATTTGAGCTGCTTATCACCCTTGGAAAAGAGAAGGTTATAGACCGGCTTAAAAAGGTTGATAAGCTGTATTAAAGGGTAAAATAACTTAAAAAGGCCAGCATCTTTAAAAGTTATATAAAATCTGATATAGATATCTGGTTTTTAATAATCCAAAGGAGTTAATTTATGGCTAAAATAATCAGTAATCAATATGCTTTACTAAGCCCTCATGCAAAAAAATTATCCGAAGGACAAAGTCAGAAGCTTTACTATGCGTGTCTTGAAATCCTGGAAAGAACGGGTGTATGCCTGTATGAACAGGAAGCGGTTGACCTTTTAAATAGAGCCGGTGCTGAAGTTACAGAAGGAAACCGCGTCAGGATACCTGCCGGCATGGTGGAAAAAGCCTTCAGTACTGTACCTAAAAATGTCACATTATATGATCGTAATCGCAGGCGGGCCATGCAGGTTGGAGGGTCCCGCAGTTACTTTGGTACAGGTTCCGATTGTCCTTATATTGTTGATCACCGGTCAGGAGAACGGCGTTTTGCTGTTCAGCAGGATATTATAGAAGGAATGATCTTGTGTGATGCCCTTGAGCATATCGATTTTGTAATGAGTATGTTCTTACCCTCTGATGTGCCTCCGGAGAGGCTTGACCGTTATGAAATGGAAGCAATGCTTAACTATACCACCAAACCCATTGTTTATGTTGCTCCCGAGTTTTCAGGATGCATTGATGTGGTTAAAATGGCTGAACTGGTTGCAGGCGGCGAAGATAAACTTCGATATAAACCATCTGCTGCATGTTATATAAATGTTACAAGAGGGCTTGTACACAACGAGGAAGCCCTGAAGAAATTATTGTATTTATCAGGAAAGGGATTGCCCTTCAGCTACATTCCATCGGCCCAGGGAGGAGTGACTTCACCGATCACTATCGCAGGTACAATGGCAGTCAACTATGCAGGAGTTCTTGCAGGGCTGGTTATTTCACAGCTTAAAAGGGAGGGCGCTCCTTTTATTATGCCGGGCTGGGGCGGTAATATGCTGGATATGGCTTCTACTATTCAGCCCTATGCTGATCCGGAGAAACGAGGCCAGGCAATTGATTTTGCAAAGCACATGGGGCTTCCTACCTTCAGCCTGGGTGGTTGCAGCGAATCAAAGCTGGTTGACCAGCAGGCGGCAGCCGAAGCTGCCCTGACATTGTTTACGGATGCTCTGTTCGGTGGAAATATGATTCATGATGTGGGATATCTTGAATCAGGACTTTCCGGGTCTCTTCCTCAGCTTGCTATCTGTAATGAGATTATAAGCTGGCTTGAGGCCTTTATGAAGGAGACAGAAATCAATGACGATACGTTAGCCCTTGACCTTATTGATGAAATAGGTCCAAGCGGCCAGTATCTGGATCATCCCCATACCCTGAAATATTTTCGGGAACGGTGGTATCCGGATCTATTTGAACGCGGAAACTATAGCCAGTGGCAGGGAAAAGGGGCAAAGGATCTGGGGGAGCGTGCAACCGAAAAAGTTAATGAGATCCTCGAAGAACATAAACCGGAATTACTGCCTGAAGACATGGTTAAAGCTCTCAGGAAAATTGTGACCAATGAATAGGATAAAAAGAAAGCGTTAATGAGTGAGCCATTAAGCTTTATAGTATGGGATAGGATGCTCTTTAATAATACAATCGAATTATGAAAGAGCATTCAATGTCTCAGTTACTAATCTTTAGGGTAAAAAATATGTAATTTAAGTGATCTCGATAGCTCTTCATAAATCTTTATTCCTCTGACACTATTACCCCTCTGGTCCAGCGGGGGAGAAAATACTGCAATCCCCATCTGGCCCGGGACAACTCCGAGCACACACCCACTTACTCCGCTTTTTGCAGGGAGACCAATATTATACGCCCATTCGCCGGCAAAATCATACATGCCGCATGTGTACATGACCGTAAGCAGATCCTTGACATAAATTTTTTCTAATGCCCTTTCGCCGGTAACAGGATTGATACCGTCGTTTGCAAGGGTAGCGCCCATCATTGCCAGATCACGACAATTTATCACTGCACTGCACTGCTGCAGATAAAGATCCATTGTCTGTTTTATGTCCTCATTTATCATACCGAAATTTTTCAGCAGGTAGGAAATGGCCCAGTTCCTGTCATTCGCGTCCTGTTCAGCCACAAATGCAGGTGCGTCTATAAAAACCTGACTTCCTGTATATCGTGCATACATTTTCAGTATACGGTTGAGCCTTAATGCGGGCCTGTCTCCTTTTATCAGGCTCGTTATTGCAATTCCACCTGCATTGACCATTGGGTTATGAGGTCGTTTGGAGGACTCTTCCAGCTTGATTATTGCATTATAGGCATCACCTGTGGGCTCCACATCCACTTTTTTCAGAACTTCATCCCGACCATGATCCTCAAGAGCAAGACCATAGGCAAATAATTTGGACACCGACTGCATAAAGAAGTCTGTCTTTGAATCACCTACTTCAAATGTTGAGCCATCTATGGTTACAGCGCATATAGCAAACTTATCATCCCTTCCATTCTGCAGGCCCGGTTCGGTCACATAGATTGTACCCTCATTCATTTCCCGGTATTTTGAATAAAGCTTCTGCAACAGAGACTGAAGCTCCTTGTTATTGGCAGCTTTTTTTTCAGATCTTACCGGCTGCCCGGATTGTTCACCTGCCCGGCAAAAAACCTGGAAGTTGAATTTTTCGGATATTTCTTCAATAGCTCTGACTCCCCTTACACTTTTATGGTGCGGACCAAGGAGAGGAGAATAGGCTGCAAGCCCCATCTGTCCTGGCACAACGGCTATGATTGCACCGGCAAGCCCGCTTTTGGCCGGGATCCCGACCCTGTAAGCCCATTGACCTGAAAAATCATACATCCCACTGGTAAACATGATAGAAAGTATATTTTTAACATACTTATGAGAAATCATTCTTATATTCGTGAGAGGATTAACTCCTCCATTGGCAAGGGTGGCAGCCATCAAAGCAAGGTCATTACAGTTTGCCAGAATGGAACACTGATGAGCAAAAAGTTCGACCGTTTCCTCCACGTTTCCTTCAATACATCCTTCACTGAGCATAAGGTAGGCAATAGCCCTGTTTATGTTGTCAAGCTTTTTTCTTGAATAAAGCGCATCTTCATCAAAACCTGCCGGACGTCCCATATATCCTGAAAACATTTCTCTCATCAGATCAATACGCTTTTTAAGGGTAGCTCCCTTTACCATACTTGTCGTTGTTACAGCGCCCACATTTACCATTGGATTGAAACGACCTTCTATTACCTCTTCATGCCTTATAAGAGAGTTGAATGCATCGCCGGTAGGTTCTACACCAATGATACGCCGGACATGTTCTTCTCCCCATTGTTCCAGCACCAGGCCGTAAACAAAGGGTTTTGATATGGACTGTATTGTAATTTCCTTGAGATAGTCTCCCGCAGAATAGGTATCCCCACTTACTGAAACAGCAGTTAAGGCAAAATCATCAGTATCCGCCTTTCGCAGATGGGCAGGAACATCAGTTACATGCCCCTTTCTTAAGGGTAAATATTTTTCATAGATATACTGTAAGTATGATGAAAAAGAATTTTCTGTTTTTGAAGGAGGGTTATCAGGCATGAGATTTTCATTCCTTATTTATTGGGCTTTTTCTGATTAAACAGTGCGTGTAATGATTGTGTCGAAATTATGGAAGTTAAACATTTAGTCAATTTTTTGTCAATGTAAGGAGAGGATCGGAAAAGGGGACATTATGCGGAATGTGATTTTTTCTAAGAACCTGCGTTCCTATTCTTATCGGATGACCAGGAAAAGATTTAACTCCATACAAATCATTTTAGAATATTTTCATGTTGACAAAATTGAAATAGTTTTAAATAATATTTAATATAGTTTAAATATTATTTAACAGGGGTTTGTAATGACTCAAAAGCAGTTGCCAACTCTATGCCCCAGTTGCAAAGGGCTGCTCAAGGTGCGGAACCTTATTTGCGATTCGTGCGAAACATCGGTTACGGGCGATTTTCACCTGCCGACACTGGCCCGATTGCCCGAGGAAGATCAGGAATTCATAATCAGGTTGATCGAAGCAAGCGGCAGTCTGAAGGAGCTTGCCGGTCTTTACGGCATATCTTATCCGACCATACGAAACCGCCTCGATGCCGTGATCAATACAATCTCTCAATTAAAGAAAGATGAAAACTGAAAGGATAAAATGTATGAATGATACTCCGGTAAATCAGGAAATGCCTGGAGGCAGTGCCATATGTCGGTGGCTGTTCAATCCGTTTTACTATATCGCCGGGGGAAAGGCCTTGATGATCGGAATTGTTGTAATGCTGACCACCGGGCTTTCTGCATATTTCGGCGGGTCCAGGTTCAATGGACTTCTCGATTTTCGACTCGGGCTTCCAGCACAGCCCTGGTGGATCTACGTATCAGAAATCATGATTTCCTGGCTTATTTTCAGTTCTTTGCTGCTTATTTCCGGGAAAATCCTTTCAAAGAGCCGGGTCAGAGCCATTGATGTATTTGGCACCCAGGCATTGGCACGGTCTCCTTATTTTTTCGCCTCGCTGATGGCTTTCATTCCGGCCACCCATCGGTTTGTTGAAAAGATAATGACGGACCCGGCCGCTTTGCAGAAATTTTCACCTGATATGATACTTTTTACGTCCGCTGATCATTTTTGTTCTCCTGATGGCGGCGTGGATGGTCGCGCTCATGTATCGGGCGTTTTCGACCAGTTGTAATGTGACCGGAAAAGCAGCCATATCGGTTTTCATCGCGGCATTGCTTATCGGCGAAATACTCTCCCTCGTCGTTCTACATTACGGGAAGCAGGCCCTTCCGGATCGAATACCGGATCTGTCGTCCCGCGGCAGAACAACTTGTCACCCTTCTTTCAAAAGAAGAGTATACCAGGATCGGAAACGATGTTCGACGAGAAAATGGAAGAGGCTTTGCCTGCGGAAAAAATCGAAAAAATCTGGCATTCGTTGACCGACCAGTTCGGGCCCTTCAAGGCGCAGGGCATTATTCGAAAAACCAGGGTCATGGGATATGATGTCGTCTATGTGCCCTGCAGTTTGAAAGGGCAACCCTCGATTGCCAGATCGCATTTGATGGCGAAGGGAGAGTTTCCGGCTTGTATTTTCTTCCCGCTTCCGGAAACTGATCACGATGTAATATATATGTTGTTCTAGGCGTTCAATCATGGTCCATTTCAAGATGCCTTCGGATAAGGATCATTAACCTATTAATAACAATTACAGGAGAACGACTCATGAAAAGAAAAATTATACTTATATCGACAGTGGCGACCTGCATTCTCTTACTTATCGGATTTAACGTTGCGACGGCCCAGAGCCAGGACTTTTCAGCGCAGGCCGGCAAATTCATCACGCTGCTTTCCGGAGGAGAATATGAGACCGCCGTCGGGATGTTCGATAAAACCATGAAATCGGCGATGCCGAAAGAAAAACTTGAGGAGAGTCTGGAAAACCCTCCTGTCCCAATGCGGTACCTTCAAATCCCAGGGTGATATACGAAAAGACGCGGATACAGCAATATGATGTTGTGTATGTCCCATGCCAATTCGAAAAGACAACCCTCGACGGAAAGATCGTATTCAACAAGGAAGGAATGATCGCGGGATTATTCTTTGTGCCACCGGGAAGCAAATGATTGAGGCTCTTGAAGGAGAAGTGCGATTTTCATAACGATGGAAGACTGCTGTTAAAGATTGATAAATATTCAGTAATTTCCGGTTAAGAAATTGCATTTAATGGATGCGCTGAAGTTCCGGCGATGCCGCTTTTCCTGAAAACATATCCGAACCTCGCCCTGCTATGGTTTTGATTTTTAAGGATTAAAACCTTTTTCATTTTGAGAACCTTAAGTACATAATCCTTAAAAATTCAAAACCGCAAACCAATCGGGTATTTATATGCGTATATCTTTTCAGGAAAAGGACATCACCTCCACAGGAGCCCCAAAGCAACCCCGGAAAATGCATGTTTATTATTCCAGCCCATTTAGTCCCCGAGGGAGGCAAAGGACATTGTTTTTCAGGATGGGATCGTTTGATAACAGGCAATCACGTATGCGGTGTTTTAAATTTTAAGAATCAAATGCACAGAAATAATGTGCACCTCTTATATTTCTCTGATCCTTAAAATAAAACACGTGTAGTGAGGTTTTTCGATCCTATCCTGAAAAATGATGCCTTTGCCGGATCAACGCCCATGGAGCTCGCATATATAGTCTTTAGTAATAGCAGCAAGTGCAATTTTACAACCGAAAATTACTGGTTTTAAATACCTTTCTACCAAAAAATCAGGAATTTCCTGATTTTCAAATAAATTTTTTTTCTTTATATAGTATAGCAATTCTAATTTTATCGAGGAGGTTGAAGATGCGAGATATAGATTTATTGAAAATGTGGAAATGGGCTTTCTTTTTTTTAATGCTGATAGTTACTGTATCCACGGCTGCCGCGGATGTTCCCTTTGACGCGTACGGACGTTTACCGTCGCTCTCAAATGTGGCGATATCTCCCAGCGGGTCCTATATCGCGCTTGTAAAGACCGTAAACGAAGATCGTATGTTATACGTACTGTCGCTTACAGGTAGTGCACCTAAAGGCGCCTGCAAAGTCGCCGAAGGGAAACTGCGCGGCATTATATGGGCGGATGATGATCATGTATTAATGGTGATATCGACAACATCCGGTCCGCCGATGGGATTTACCGGGTCAAAATCAGAGTATTCCATGCTTATCTGTTATGATATCAATGAAAATAAAGTATATAACGTTCTCACTGTTGACAAATCTTTCCATGAATTTGTTTTGAACAGCATTATCGGAGCGCCCTCAATTCGCCGAATTAACGGGGAAACCATCGTGTTCGTGATGGGGGTCTATGTACAAAGCCATACCGTGCCGGCGCTGTTTAAAATGAACCTCACAACAGGTCGATTGAAAATAATTGAGCACGGAACAGACAAGTCCCGCGGCTGGCTGGTGGACGAAAATGGCGAGATTATGGGTTCTCAAACCTACGACACTCATACCAAACGATGGATCATATATATCCGAAAAGACGGGGATATGACAGCAGCAGCCTCCGGAGAAGCGGAAATCGAATATCCCACCATTTCCGGATTTTCTCCTGAGGGAGACGCGATATGGGTGGAATCTGCCGGTGACAGCGATCCGACATGGAGCCCCATATCGTTTAAGAGCGGTATAATGGGAGTTCCGTCGCTGGAAACGAGAGGTTTCGGGGGACTGGAAGTGGATCCTTATACGGATCGGATTATCGGGGGCTTTCCACTCACAGGCAATACCGGTTTTGTTTTTTTAGATCCGGCTAGGCAAAAGGTCTGGGAAAAAGTTAAAGGTAAACTTCCCGGTGAGCACGTTTCGATTGTTTCCGCTTCACGCGACTATCAGAAATTAATACTTCTTATAGACGGCATGGTGCATGGCTACGCATATTATTATATGGATCTTACCTCGTTTACCATCGCTAAAATCGGTGACAAATACGACGGGCTCCCGGGCATCGCGGAAGTACGTCCTATCGAATATACCGCTGCCGATGGGATGAAGATACCCGGATATCTGACGCTTCCCATGAAACGCGAGGCAAAAAATCTCCCTCTTGTGGTGCTGCCCCATGGGGGGCCGGCAGCACACGACACGGGCTATTTTGACTGGTGGTCCCAGGCGCTTGCCTCCCAGGGATACGCCGTTTTCCAGCCCAATTTCAGGGGATCCGATCTGAACTGGAAGTTCATGTCAGCCGGTTTCGGGGAATGGGGACGAAAAATGCAGACAGATATATCAGACGGCGTGCGTTATCTGGTGAAAAGTGGAATCGTGGATTCCAACCGGGTTTGTATTGTCGGTGCAAGCTATGGCGGTTATGCTGCCCTGGCCGGCGCGACCCTTGACACAGGTGTCTACCGCTGCGCAGTATCAGTAGCCGGGCTTTCCGATCTGAGTAAATTTTTAAAATATGCAGCAAGATATACTAATGTGTCGAATGCACAAACCAGACGATACTGGGATAGATTTTTTGGTGCTTCGGGCCCAGGAGACCCTGTTTTAGAGACACTTTCGCCTCTGAAGTATGCGAAAAAGGTTTCAATCCCCATCATGCTCATACACGGCAAGGATGACACTGTGGTCCCTTATAAACAGAGTAAACTGATGGCCAAAGCGCTGAAACGCGCAAAAAAACCAGTCGAGTTTATAACACTCAAACAGGAGGACCACTGGCTGTCCAGAAGTGACACCAGGCTTAAAATGCTTCAGGAATCAATACGCTTCCTGAAAGAGTATAATCCACCATACTGATCTGAGAAATACAAATAGAGAATGTTTAATTAAAGGGGAAATAATTATTTAATTATTTCCCCTCTTTGTGTGCTATGACAATTTAAATATGTCGGTTATGCAGTCAGGAAGCGTTTCCTGATGATGTGTTACATAGATAATGGCTATATTGCTTATACCGGCTATTGTATCAATTATGTTTTTAAAATGTTTCTGCTGACGGGTGCTCAGTCCGGTGCAGGGTTCGTCGAGCAATAATAAATACGGATTTTTAACCAGCGACCTGGCGAGCAGACACAGCCGCTTTTCACTGTTTGAAATTTGATAAAGAAAATGATTTTTAAGTTCCAGCAATCCCAGCATAGTTATCCACTGTTCTGCAATTTCTCTGTTTTCCTTTGTAGTTTCTGAAAACAAACCCATGGTGTCATAGAATCCTGATTCGACTACCTGGATACAGGTGTAGTTGTCAGGGAAATACAACTGCAGCTCCGGTGACATGAAACCAATTTTCTTTTTAATGTCCCATATGGATTCGCCTGTCCCCCGCTTTCTGCCGAAAAGCGATATATTGTTTGCATAGGCCTGGGGATGGTCTCCATTGATGAGGCTCAGAAGGATGGATTTACCGGACCCGTTAGGTCCGGACAATGCCCAGCGCTCCCCCTGTTTGACTTCCCAGTTGATATTGTCAAAAATAAGGTTCTCGCCATAAGCGACACGAACATTTTTCATGGACACCAGCATGTCTGAATTCAGGCTGTTTCTATGGGGCAAAAGCTGCCTGATTCTGCCGGCATCAGTAACATCCGGCGTCTTCACCTCACATTGGGCCGGGTTGAACTCGAGTTTTTTGAGGGTTTTCAATTTTCTACTTTTATCTAAAACTGCTACATGTGTAACAACCTCCGGGATTTCATTCGGGGCTGTCACCATGACAATGGTAACGCCCGATTGAGCTATCTGAAAAAAAACAGCCTCGAATTTATTTCGGGTATCGACATCCAGGCCTGAAAGCGGGTTGTCCAGTAACAGCAGAAGCGGGTTTTTCAACAGAGCTGCGCCTGTTCGTACCCGTTTGGACTCGCCGTTCGAAAGTTTTGTTAAATGTTTTTTACGAAGGGATGCCAGATCAAATATCTCACACACATTGGCAAGGTTCCATATTCCGGAAGAATTTTTATCTTCAGTGATCTGTTTAAGATAATCTTCCACGGTTAATGCGTGATCTGAATAACCTGCATTGAAACGTTGCTGATAAAAAGAATGTTGAATATTACCGCCCAGCAAATCGTTATCGGCTGTAACAAAAGAAATGAGGCTGCGATGTGAAAAGAGCGGATCCGATATCGGATGGGTTTTCAGGTACTCCTGATAGTAATAATTGGAGATTGAGCCAGTCGATAGAAAACCATGGCCGGCAAGCAGTTGCAGCAACGCGCTTTTGCCTGACCCGCTCTCTCCAACAATGGCCCAGTGCTCTTCTTTGTTAATTTTTAAATCAAGTCCTGAAAAAATTATTTTTCCCCGGAACTTCAGGGTAGCATTTTCTATAGCTAATATCTGGAGTGTTTGCATTATAATTATAACTATCCTTCTCTTCGATGAAGCATCAAGGAATATCTTCATAAGATAGTCCTGAACACATCCGGTAATCTTATTATTATCCTATTCATGTAAGACACTGTATCACAAGGAATGCTGAGTTCAATCTCTGAAAAATACATGATGAATACTTGTAATGGGTGTGAATTACATCTGAAAATAGAAATCATAAACAGGGGTAAGAGCACTCAGATAATCATCTATCATGATGAGGTTTTCCTGTCTAATGGCCACTTCATAGTATACGCCCGATCTGCAAAATAAAAATAGACAAAGAAATAAATAAAATCGAAGGAGGCGACCATTAAAGAAAATGTAAACCGTAGTTAGTTTACTAAGTTGACTAACTGATGATATCAATATTTTTCAAGAAACTCAGCAAGCCTTATTATTTGGATACCTTTAAATACCTTCAATTCAAGAAGATGGCTATCTCCTGAAATAATAAAATCAGCGTTTGCAGTTATTGCACATTCTAGAATTCTGTTATCGTCCGGGTCTTTTTTGATCCTGTCTATCCTCTTTTCAGGTACAACGTTATCCCCAAGCTCTTCTATAGCATTCCTTATTTCATATACTGCCTGTGAAGGATAATTAAACTTTTTCCCTGATAAAACTCCATCTACTTCATTGATGATCTCTTTTGAAACTGCAAGCCCTAATTTACCGGATATTATTCTTTTTAAGATTTCGCGCGGTTTTCCACCAAAGACAATCGCCAATATCAGGATATTGGTATTAAGGACGACTTTTAACACCCTTAATTCCTTTTGCTACTACGATATTTTTTTATTTCCCCGGATATGTCTTCCGGCGTGAGACCCGATTTGGCTACCTGATTATCTCCAAAATTAAAGATAGCATTCCATTTGTTCTTTTTTTCTATATATGCCCTTGCAGCCTCACGTATCAATTCCGATCTGGACCGGGATTCTTCCCTGGCAATTTTATCTATCTCCTTTAAAAGTCCATCCTTAAAGGTAATATTAACAGTAGTTGTTTCCATGTAACCTCCTGCATATTATATACAAACATTGTATATTGTATTGTTTAATTGAATAATGTCAAGCAGGTGTGTAAACCAAAATCCACCACCAAATTTTTCTTAATCAATGATGATGAGGGGTTTTGGGCAATCCGAATCTCCTCTGAGGTGTCCATCAAAATCTGAAGGCCTTTTTACTAAAATGAACACCATTTCAGGAACTTGGCGAGATTTTTTAAAATATTTTCCAACTGTTCCATAAATTTATGGAACAGCCTGTCTTAATCATCTTTTAATCAGGTTTATACGCTAACTCAGTAATGACGAGCATTCGTTTTAGCAAAGATATGTCGGGAACCGGTTTTATTCTTTAACGTCATCCCGAAAATTTTTTTCAGCAAATGCCTTTCCTGATCCGGATTTCAGGTATCGTTCAATCAATGGCCTTTTCTTCCTTTGTGAAAGCTATATATGTTATGAGTTTCCAGGGTTTGTATTTAATGTAAATTATAAATGCTTCGAACTGAAGGATCTTTCTGAATACGACTTCTGGTATTTTTCAAACTCTATCGCTTTTTAGCGGGAACGAAATGCTATTACTGTTTCGAAATCCCAGGGTCGAAATTTAGCAGCATTTGGAACTTGACCCGCATTATGGGCCTTAAGCCGTTTATTCTATTGGAGAAACATGCATAGTTTTTAAGCTGTCTGAAAAGTATTTAAGTTTCTTCTGCATGTATTAGAAGAAAAGCCTATACAATCTCTTGACATAAAATACATAGCTTATTGTTTTATATTTATCAGTTCGTTGATGACATGTTACTATGTATAACACTTTGAATTAAATTATATTTATAACTTGATATATTGTATATAATGTCGTATATTGGTAAGTATAGATGTCGTTTTTTTGTAAGGAGTGAAAATGCCAATTAAAGACACATTAGAAGGGAAAATAAGTTATCGCATAAAGCGCAGTAAGAACCCTGTTTTTGTGCGTGACGATTTCAAAGATATTGGTGGCTATGATCAGGTCGGGCGTATTTTAAGAGGACTTGTCAAAGAAGGTCTTCTTATCAGCCTCGGTTATGGCACATACGCACGATCTAAAAGATCGAGTGTTAGTGGCACCATTGTACCGGAAAAACCTTTACCAGAACTCGCTAAAGGGCTTTTAAAAAAACTTGATGTCAAAGTGGCTCCATCCTCTGCCGAAAGGGCTTATAACTCTGGAACAACAACCCAGGTTCCAACTGGGCGCGTGATTGGTGTTAAGGGCAGGATTGTGCGACGTATTGGGTTTAACGGAAGGTATATTTCTTTTGAAAAAGTCACTTGATAAAGCTGTTATTGAGGATATTTCCCTTGAATTAGGCATTGATCCATCTTTTATAGAGAAAGACTGGTACGCGGTACAACTGCTTGTTCTTATATCTAAATTACAGGGCACCAGGGATGTACAAATAGCATTTTCCGGTGGCACCAGTCTTTCAAAAGGTTATGGTTTAATAAAAAGATTTTCGGAAGATTTAGATTTTATCTTAACCCTTCCTGATGGACTTTCTTTATCTCAGAGTCAACGGCGTGCATTCCGCAAAGAGGTAGTTGCTGCCATACAAGATGATGAACGATTTATTATCGATGAAAATCATGTGTTGTGTGGTGATAGCCATCATTTCTTTAAAATACCTATTCAATATGACAAGGCTTTTGATGGAGTTATCCTCAGGCCGTATCTTCAACTGGAAATGACTTTTATGGAACTCAAGAGGCCTGTTGAGACACGGGAGATTCCATCAATAGTATCCGTGGTGACAAAAACAGAACCAGAGCTGAAAATTGACTGTGTTTCGGCCATTGAAACAGCAGGTGACAAATTAAGCGCACTAACGTGGCGCATCCTTGTTCGCAACAGGAAAGATGATAAAGATGATCCTACAATAATACGACATCTTCATGATCTTGCGGCATTGGAAAATATGATTACTGATGCGGAAAATGACTTTGTTTTATCGGCCAAAGAGTCTTTGGAACGAGATCAAAATCGTAGAGGCGGAGATATTATTGCTAATATGCCTATTGCTGATAGATTGACCAATGCTCTAAACACCTTGAAAGAAGACGAATTGTACCAGAAAGAGTATGAAAAATTTGTCGAAAGCATGTCTTATGCTGTTGAGGAAGAGTTGGTAAGTTTTGAAGGAGCGGTTCAAGCTCTTGAGAGAATTATTGGCGTCTATAATCAATAAATATTCTATTATTGTTCTCCAAAATCTAAGTAAAAAGATTGTTTGACTCTACTCGGAAAACCGCAGAAAATCGTTCGTGAATAAACCGAGAATAATCAGACAAGGACGCCATCGGTTCCCTTAATGGATATACCGGTATAAAAACCTACCCTGTCCGGATGGTTGGTTCCAACGAATCCGGGCAGGTGGTTCCAATGGTTCCGGTTAGGAACCGGAATAGATTTTTTTTAAATTAAATTTATTATGATTTTAATACCACAGCCGCTTGCGGAAGGTTTATTCCTAGTAAAGCGGTTCCATGGCTAGCACTGGATTTAATACCCTTTATTGTTTAATGCCGTAGACCTCCCTCATGGATTTATCATGATCTTTATCAATGTACTGTATTTCAATGGTGTAAGAGTCATGAACAATACGGTCGAGAATGGCATCGGCTAAAGTAGGCTCGGATATTTTCTTGTGCCAGCCAGGAGGTGCAAACTGAGAGCAGAAAATGGTTGAGGCATTTTTATGCCTGGCATGGATGATTTCCAGCAGATCCCTTGCCTCTGTTTCGGTTAATGAAACAAGCATCCATTCATCCAATATCAAAAGTCTGTATTTTTTATACTGATTAATGATCTTTTTAAAGCAGCCTTCACCCCTTGCAATGGCAAGCTCAGCAAGCGATTCCGGAAGACGGATATATTTAACAGTATAGTAATGTTTACATGCTTCCATACCAAAGGCGCAAGCGATATATGATTTTCCTGCTCCTGTGGCTCCAAGCACAATGATATTGTGTTTCTCGGTAATGTATTCACAGGTAGATAAACGGCCAATAAGGCTTTTGTTGAGCTTTCTTCCTGCCCGGTAGTTGATGTCAGCAATGGAGGCTGAAGGCTGGTCAAATGAGGCGTTCCTGATCAGCCTGTGTAGACGGTTGTTCTTACGCTTGTCATATTCGATATCCACAAGCATTCCGAAACGTTCCTCAAAGGAAAAACTATGCATGGAGTGATCCTGCAACTGTGTCTGCAAAGCTGTGGCCATTGCTGACAGACGCATTTCAATCAACTTGTTAATGGTTGCTGTATTTATCATGACTTTACCTCCTGTAATATCCGGCGCCGCGGGTAAAGCCATGTTCATTCTGTGCAGAAGATTCTTTTTGTTGTTCATCCGGTAGTTTGTCCTGGCCTGTGGCCAGGATGTTTTTGATGATTTTGAAACTCGGATGAGGAGTGTAGAATAAAGCTTTTTTACAGGCAGCTTCCAGACGGTTGAGGGAGTATCTGTCTGCCAGCTTTAAAATGCCCATACAGCTCTTATAGCCTTGTTGCTCCACCTTGTAGGAGGCAAGTATTGATTTAATGGTAATAACAGTGTTTGGCACGATCTTTTCAGCCCATCCTATGAAACGGCTTCTGTCCCATTTCAGGTATTTCTGATGATCTTCAGGCATATGAGCTTCAACGCTGCTGTATTGGCCTGGACGCCCATAAAGGCGTTTATGGGAGCAGATACGGGTGTTACGGTAAAATACCTCAATGATGTTCTTTGTTATTCTAACGTCGACCTTTTGCCTGATATATTCGTTTGGAACGGAGTATTGCATCTTATCTACGGATATATGATAATTGAACTGGACTGTGGCCTGTTTCCAGGTGGCCAGTTCATAGGAGGCAGCAGGTAACGGCGCAAGAAAAGGCTTTTCTTCCTCAAAGAAACTGTATCGGCTGCCTTCTTTCTTTTGAAAGGGACGGCGGTTATATGCGTTCAGTTTAAAGCGGATCTCCCTGTTCAGTTCCTCTATGGTAAAAAACTTTTCATTGCGAAGAACAGCGGTAATCCATGCAGATACAACCTTTACAGATCCCTCGACATTAGGTTTGTCTTTGGGTTTCTTTACCCGTGCCGGAATCACTGCGGTGTCATAATGTTCAGCCATTTCACGATAGGTTTTGTTGATTACCGGTGTATACCAGTCGCTCCGGTCAACTCCTGTTTTCAGGTTGTCGGGTACAAGCATGCGCGTTGACCCACCAAAGAAGTTGTACATGTTAACATGGGCAGTTATCCAGCTTTCCATATCCTGTTTTAAAAAGGCCTCTACATAGGTTTACAGGCTATAGGAAAGGACGCCTACAAAGATATATGCAGGGATAATCTCCCCTGTGTCACGGTCGATAACAGAGGCTGTATCCCCTGCCCAGTCTACTTCTATCTGGTCTCCGGGTTTTCTCGGAATGTGCATGGTGGCACGCTTTTTTTCCGAATACTTCTGATAATGGAAACAGAACTGGGAATACATGAGAGGCAGTTCATTACTCTGTCTGCATTCCTCACAGTACTCATTCCATAGGAGCTTTAATGTCACCCCGCTTCGCATCATCTCCCTGGCTATGTACTCATAATCAGGGTGTTTACGCGATGGTTCCTGGGCTGATTTTTCAGGAAATAATTGCTTTTCCAGCTCAACATCTGTGATCTCAGCCTTTAAAGGCCATTCAATCTCCAGTTCCTTTGCTCGGTTAAGTACTTTGCGTGCGGTCTTTCTTGAGCATCCACAACTTTTGGCAATGCCGGTTTGATTGATCCCCAGGCTCTGCAGCCTCAGGATTTCCCGATATTTGGTCATATAGGTGACCTCCTTTATAATGAATTTACATCGAATCTCGATGCATATTCTCATTATAAAGGCACATAATTGAATTGGAACCACCCCGGATTGGTTGGAACTTTTAACCGGAACGATTGGAACGAACGACCGGACTCATTGGGGAATATGACCCGGAATACCCACCTAAAGGCTACGCCGTGGCAGGCTTCATTCTTCACTTCGTTTCGAACGAAGCCTGGCGGAGAGGGTGGGATTCGAACCCACGATCACTAATGATAACTATTTAGATTTATTCATAAATTACAACTCATAAATTGGCAATTTGCATGGGATATGACAATTTTAATTGCATGGGAATCGAAAACAACTGCTAATTAATTAAATCAAATACTTATATAGCATATGGGGAACGTTTGGAGAACGATAAATTATGCTGGGGGAGTCGAATTCATTTACATGTTTTTAGTTTACTGAAATGATAATTGATTAAAATATATGTATTCCACGGAAATAAAAATATAAGTAATTATCTAGTACTTTTCTTTGCTGCCCCAACATTCAATGCTTTTACAAGTCCATAATGAATTGCATAATTTGAATCTGGACTTACTTTTGGTGATATATTCGATGGAGTTCTTTCACGATAGCACCACCTAAAAAAGTAAGAACCTTCTCTTTTTTCATAAAAACAAAGTATATTTGTATCATATAAAAATTGGAGAAACTCATTATCATTCTCAACGAATTTAGGGACATTGTTATCACTGTTTAGTACAAAATCAATAAATTTATTATAGGCTTCAACATATGTTTCGTAGTTAAATTGGTCCTTCCCTTCAAGAAAATTAAAGAATTTAAGGAATAAACTATAATCTGATTCATCGTAATAAAAAGCAAGTTGGTCTTTAATTCCTCCCATTAAATATTCTGAATATTTATTAAGAAAATCGTTGCTATCGAAAATGTACTCGTCAAAATCAAATCTAAATGATTTTCTCTTCTGGTCATGTTCTTCTTTCAATATTTGCACCATTGTGACAATATCTCTTGGTCTCGAATATGATAATCTTAAAAATTTAAAGAAAGATGGATCATATTCTCTTTCAATAGAAGTGCTTCTTGATCTCCAAGGAAAATATTGATCCCATGAAGCACCTATATCAAGTGAGGTGTCATTTTGAGCGCTTAATAATCTATCAGAAAGTTCAAATAAATGAGATGTTCTATAACTTGGATATGTGGTACGCCAATCAAGATATACTGAATTGTCCCTAATTTTATTAGTTTGATTTTGGATACCAATAGAATTGAAAATATCAGGACGTAATAACAGGACAACTTTAAACCTGCCTTTTGAATCTTTAATTCTTGAGAAAAAATCAATATTCAAATTCCACGCGGCATTTGCGAGACCTTTAATACACTCTAAATACTCGTCGTAAGGTATAGAACCTGGTCTTATATCAATGCCATCAATAAATAATACATGATTATCTTTTAATTTAATTGAGGATAAGGCGGATTCAAATTGCTTCTGTATATACATTAAATTTATTTGAAAACGAGATTCTGAAAAAGATGTATTAATAGTTTCCTCTCCACCCAATTTAAGATGTTTTGTTATCAACTCAGCCGCTAATTTCGAGTTCTCAATAAAATTCAAAACTGAAACGATTTCGGGAGAAAAAGCATGCAAATAATATTCATCAATAGCGTTAAATATTGCTTTTAATTTTGACGTTTTATTAAAAGGGAAATGATCAAGTTCACTTTTATTTAAACTCTTAGATAACAAAAGCAAAATAATCACAATCCATATATTTGTATACTCTGAAAGTTCTAGATGTTTCTTTTGTTTTAAAGTAACAAATTTTTGATAATCTGTTTCACGTATGTATTTTAGTTCTGCGATATTATTTTTATAGTGATTATTTGAAAGAAAAACTGAGTATGCTGTTTTACCTGTGCCTTTTTCACCTATCAAAAAATATTTACTAGGCTCAAGTAATTCATCTAAAAAATAATTTTTAACGAAGATCTGGTTAAATAAATCTTTATTTTCTCTTTTCCGATAATTTTCAGCATCATTAAAACCAAGATCCAAATCCTTTATTTTTTTAAACATAAATAGCACCTTGTTAATTGAAATTATGGGTAAGAATTATTGATAAATTAATTTTATAAAATAATTTTTACATATATGCAACATAAAGGAGGCTAGGGAATTGAACCTACTTATACATTCATAAAATCAATATGTTACAACGTTTTGCACCAAAATTGCACAAATACTGCTCATGAATAATAAAATCTTATAAGGTAAAATATCCATTTTAAGATATTTAGCTTGAAATGGATGTTATAAAAAGGAAATATACATTAATTCATTAAGCATTTTTCAGATAACAAAATAAGAAAAGAGTTTAGAAAAATGGATGAAACACATGAAAATATTTACAGCTTTTATAACAAAAATCTGGATTTCGGTTTTTGTGTTAGAAGAAGTTCATGGGCAAAAACCACTTTCGCAAAAGTCGTATATATAGAGGGAGTTATACCAGGCAATGAAATGCCGGGAAAGCCACCGTATTATTATAATCCTCAAGTATATGCCGTCCTATATATGGCAAACAAAGAGCCACAAGCGATAGGATTAACTACTCCTGGCGGGTATGATTATGAATTAGTTGATTGTTTGGAATACAAGCCGAAAGAAATTAAAAGTGGTTATACATATAGGGGAATTAAATATACACCGCAAAAATAATTAAAGGAATAGAATATATGGATTAAAACCAAATTGATCTAACACGAACTCCCGCCTGAATCAGATACAAAATCAAAAAAATATCTTGACATAAAAAAATAATATCCTAAAATATCATTTAAAAACATATAGGAAAATAATAAATAATAAAGGAATATAAGAGATGGGAAGAAAAAAAATTGAAAAACCGAAAGAGACATTCTCCACATCATTAAATCCGGATACAATAAAAGAAATTGAAAGATTAGCTAAATTAGTTGGGATTACTCCAAGTAAAATGGGTTCAAATTTAATAGAAATGGGGATTGACGATATACTTGTTCTTGAAAAATTTGGTTTAGTAAAAATAGTACTCCTAGCAGATGATGTAATAAATAAAATAAAGAAAAAACTATTCAGAGGCGAAAAAGTAGAAATACAAGATATCCAACAATAAAGAAGCCTAGAACAGGCGGCAACCTGTTCTAGGCTGAATTGTTCCACAGGGATTACTCGGATCACTATAGAACATTTTTATGATAATATCATATCTATGTCCTGTCAATAAACCTCTCTGTGGATATACATGGTGAGGTTTTTATTTTGGAAAATGAGTTAACCCATATTAGTGAAATAATAAGTTGTTGCATCCTCGATGTAGCGAAAAATTCCACAGAAATTTGCGGGGAGGGAAGCAGCCCCTTGTGGGCGGCAAGGCGACCGGACCGGAAATTTATGTGGGATTCTTTCGCGGTGAAAGTTCGAAGGGCGTATCCATTAATACCTACCAAAAAGAAAGACTCGCCAACCAATTTAATCAGTTATTGTGTAAATCTTAGCATGCTGCGACCTTTTGGGAAAGAGAGCAAGCATGCGGGCAAGCTTGTAAAGTTGCGTACCCTATAACCTGGGGAGGTTCTAACGCCTCCTTAGGGGGGCGGGTTACTAACAGCCCCCCTTTCAATTCCAGTATGGAGGTTATCGAAGGTGACAAATCAATTGTTATCAGGAATAGACACTCTCGTTTATTCCATGGATATAACATGGAGCAATACAATATTCTTTGAATACCTTTCAGAATTAAAGGAAAAGGCAAAGAAAAAGAAAGCTGATTTAAATGGAGTCTTAAAAGGAAGAGCAAAAGATGAAGACTGGCCTTTTTTAATAAAGCCCTTTGGTTCTGAAGGATATGAATGGATCATTTACGGACATGAGTACAATATTAAAATCGGTAATTGGGAAAAACCCAGCTCAAGGCCAGGTGTCATAATATACATAAGATCGGAAACACTCTGGAGTAATGGTGTAATCGAATCATATCAGCGAATAAATGAACTGATTGAAAATAACGGAGGCAGAATCATTAAAAAAAATGTTTCCCGTGTGGATCTATGTGTTGACCTTCTTATAAACAGTTCAGAAATAGACCTTCATTTAAGAGATCACATAACAAAAAAATCAAAAAAATGGGCATTCTTTTTAGGTGCTTCGAATGATGTACAGACCATTCAGATAGGAATTAAATCAAAAATTCAATGCACTATTTATGACAAGGCTTTAGAGATCAAAGAGAAACAAAAAAAAGAATGGTTCTATGATCTTTGGAAAATTGAAAAGATTGAAGAGGGAAAAAGGATTATCCGTGTTGAATTTAAGCTAAGAAGGGAGCCAATAAAAGAAATGGGATTTGGTAGCCTTGAAAAGTTTATGGCGAACTGTGAACAAGTTTGGGCTTATTGTACACAAAAATGGTTACGCTTTGAGACTGATAAAGAAGTTCATCATTGAGAGAGGGAAATTATGGAATGGTGGAAAGTTGTTCAGGAATTCTTTCTAGGAATTCAAAAGCCATATCCGTCGATCAGAGAAAAAGCAATAAAAGAAGACCTGGAACAACTTAAAAATCAGATAGTCGGATTTGCATCATCTATGACGGCTTTAACCCTTGATAAATACCAGTTTGATTATGATGAAAGTGTAGGTTTTGAAAGCTGCATTGGGGCAGTCCTGGAAGCCTACCAAATGGCCGGGCATAATGTCGGACATTTTAAAAAGCTGGTAGAGAAAAAGAGAGCTAAATATTTTAGAAACAGAAAGGGGGTGAAAATATGAGTAAATATCAATGGTGTTTGCACTGTGAGCGGGTCTCTAAAAAAAGTGAAAAACCTTTTTGTCCTTTTAAAGATTGTGATGGTTCCGTATTGGACTTGATTGAATGGAATGAATTCAGAGAACAATTAGGGAATCACCTTGAAAACCTTCCAGAAAAACCGGAAGAAGGGAAAAAATACCCTTTATATCCATAGGATGCCATGAATGACATTGACAGCCCTCCATACAAAAGATTATTCTCACAGTAAAAATGGGAATGGAGGGCTTATTATGGCCTATACAGCAAAGGTTCATAAGAATGACGAGGGTTATTATATCCAATTCAGATGGCAAAATAAAAGACCCTTCATAACGCAGTATAAAGGCCAAATATCTTTCAGAAATAACAAAGAACTTGCTGATAGGTCTGCAAGTGTAATTAATTCAGAAATTGAAAGAGGCGTTTTCCGTCCGGAAAGATGGAAAAAGAGAAGTAAAAATTTATTTTCAGTTGAGGGATACGCAGAAAACTGGCTAGAAAATGTACGTCCTTCCCTCTCGGCTGCTACTCATTTCGATTACTCAAACTCGTTTAAAAATCATATCAATTCTGTTATCGGGTATGAATATATTGAGGATGTAAACCACGATAAATTATTATATCTCCTGAATCATATAAACAGAGCACCAAAGGGGAAAAAGAATGTAATGGATGCTATGAAGCGTCTGTTAAAATATGCATATCTGAACGGTCATATTACAATGATTCCTCCTTTCCCTGAATTAAAAGGATCTAATCAGGTTGTGAAAAAAGAGATAAGATGGGTTACAACTTCGGATCAATTCAAGATCCTTGAAAATATAAGACAGGAACACAGGCCGATATTCACTTTTATTGCTTTAACCGGTTGCAGACCGTCGGAAGCCAGGGCGTTCAGGAAAATGGATATCAAAACAACTCATATCAATTTTGCTGTTACATTCGGAAGGAATGAAGAATTGAAGGAAGTAAAAGGGAAAAAAGTTATGCCCTTCCCTTTGACTGAAGCATTGAAAGAATTATTTGATTCAATGAAAAAATCCATGGGAATATATCAATTCCCTAATCCAGAAACTGGAAGGCCTTATTCAAAAAATATAAATAGGATATTTAATAGAGCTGCTAAAAAAGCGGGAATCAATATTTCATTAAATGAATGGGGTAGAAAATCTTTTGCTATGCAGGCATTACAATCGATTGAAAAAGGAATGGTAAGTCATTTGTTAAGACATCAGGACCCAAGAATGATTGACCATTATGCGGAATACCAAACAGAACCATTGAAAAGTGTTTTAGATAAAATTCAAAATATAGGTAATTATTATAAAGAAAAAGAAAATGTAATTTTGAAATAGTGATATTAGTGCGAATAATTTATAGGCATGTTCATAGCAAAGGCATAAATATCAATCATAGAAGTAATACCTCCAGAAATAACTATAAAAACAAGGTATAAATATTCTGTACCTTTCAATGAATTAATTGCAGCACCAACAATAAGAGATAGTAACGAAACTCCACAAATTAATAATAGGAAAACACCTATCATATTCGCAGTTTCTGGGTCATTACAAAATATTACACCCACGAAAGTTCCTACAGTAGAAACAAGAAAAAGAATTATTTTACTTTCATCATGAGTGCCAACCTTTGAGAAAGATTTAAAAAAAATTATTATGTAGGATAAGGCTCCAAAAAAGCAAAGACCACTGCCTATTATTTTACTAATATACATTCCTTCCACCTTTAAAATTTAAAATTATTAAAGAAAAAAAATAAAAAATGAATATCATAAAAATTTGCCACAAATATGACGCAAAATCTAGTCTAACTTATTGAAATCATGGCGGAGAGGGTGGGATTCGAACCCACGTGCCCCGCTATTAACGGGACAAGTCGATTTCGAGTCGACCCCGTTACGGCCACTTCGGTACCTCTCCGTTTAGCAGTTTTTCGAATTTCTCCTCGAACGGAAGAAATCCCTGAGCAGATCACCGCATTCCCTTTCCCTGATCCCTGAGATTATCTCTATACGGTGATTCAGGCGGACATCATTTGCCGGGTTGTATAATGACCCGGCAGCACCGCCTTTTGGATCAAATGCGCCGAATACAAGCGTTGATATCCTGCTGTGAACGGCAGCCCCTATGCACATCAGGCAGGGTTCTATAGTAACCACAAGAGTCAACTCATTGAGGCGATAATTTTTTACAGCCTCCCCCGCCGTTCTTAGTGCGAGAATTTCCGCATGGGCAGTCGGGTCATTGAGGCCGATAGGCTGATTATGGGCCCATGCAATGATGCTGCCTTCCGGACCGGCAACAACCGCCCCTATGGGGACTTCCCCCTCATCAAAACCCTTCTTTGCCTCTATGAGAGCCTGCTCCATAAGCAGATCATAATCGCTTTGATCCATCGGGCAACCATTATCATTTCCTCTGTTTCCAGTCAAGAATTAGCTTGCCTTTCCGGAATGATGACAACCTGAATATAATCTACACGCATATCCGGAAATATCCATAATTTAAAAAACGCCAAACAATGAATCATTTTAAATTTTGGGTATTAATGTTATCCTGTTTTCGTACAAAAATGAGTCAGGACAATTTTTTATTCATATTTCTAAATAAAAAACAAAGTCTTATGGTTACAATGATATGCAATAAAAAAGCTCAGATTTGCGAGACACACCCCTCGTCAAACCCAAAGAACAAGGACAACTGCCATGTTAAAATTCAAGAGTAAGACATTGAAACTTATAATAATATCCCAATTAACAACACTGTTTGTACTTTTTTTCATGACAATATCAAACGAAGTCCTGGATCTGCCTCATTATATCTTTGGAGATGCACCGACATCCTTTCAGCAGCGTTCAGGTGAAGTTTTTATAGAAATAGTCATCTTCTCAATTATAGTGATAGCCGAGACTCTCTTGATAACGAAATTTTACAGGAGAATAAGGGTCCTGGAGGGATTCCTGCCGATATGCGCTAATTGTAAACAAATCAGACACGATAACAGGTGGGAACAGATTGAAAAATATATCCAAGATCATTCATTAGCGAAATTTTCACACTCTATCTGCCCGGATTGTATTAAAAAACTGTACCCGGAGTTATATAAGGAGGAAAAGATGGACGCCACCAATAAAGACCTCGACAAAGATGTTTAACGTGGCGAGACAGTATGATCTTCAACCCATGATCTTTCAATTATGATATACGATTACATTATTACAGGCGGCGGCATTGTAGGAATTTCCACTGCATGGCAGTTGCAGCGATATTTTCCGGATAAAAAAATATTGCTGCTGGAAAAGGAATCGGATTATGCCAGACACCAGACCGGCCATAACAGCGGCGTAATCCATGCAGGCGTGTATTACCAGCCCGGAAGCCTGAAGGCTGAGTTCTGCAAGGCAGGTGCAGCTGCGACCAAATCCTTTTGTGATAAAAACAATATCCCTTACATGGAATGCGGCAAGCTCCTTGTAGCCACAACCGAACCGGAAATGGAGCGAATGCATGCACTTATCGAACGCTGCCGGCAGAACGGGATCGATATTGAAATACTGGACAGGAAACAGCTTAAAAATAAAGAGCCTGCCATCACAGGCCTTGGTGCAATACTCGTAAAGGCAACCGGAATTGTCAATTATCAGCAGGTTGCAAAAAAAATGATGGACCGGTTCCTCGGCCTGGACGGAAATGCCCTTTTAAACCACAGGGTAACAGGGCTGAGTGAATCGGAATCAGATGTGTCGGTATTGACTCTTCATAACGGGAATAAGAAGATTTATAAGTGCCGGTTTCTGATCACCTGTGCAGGGCTTCAGGCAGACCGGATTACAAAAATGATGAATATCCCGGCTGACTTTCAGATCATTCCGTTCCGGGGTGAATACTATCAACTGCCTGAAAAATATAACCGGATCATAAATCACCTGATCTATCCGATCCCTGATCCCAGGCTGCCCTTTCTGGGTGTCCATTTGACAAGGATGATAGACGGATCTGTAACAGTGGGACCAAATGCGGTGCCCGGATGGAAAAGAGAAGGTTATGGCAGGGTAAATCTGGATTTAAAGGATATGCGTGACACATTAACCTTCCCGGGATTCTGGAAATTTTCAGCATCTCATTTAAAAACAGGCATTACTGAATTTAAAAACTCTCTGTGGGCACCCGGCTATCTGAAACTGGTACAGAAGTATTGCAGAAAACTGAGGCTTTGTGATTTAAAACCATACCCTGCCGGTATACGTGCCCAGGCCGTGTTAAAGGATGGTTCTATGGTACATGACTTTCTGTTTGCAGAAAGCCCGCGCAGTCTCCATGTCTGTAATGCCCCGTCGCCGGCCGCGACTTCGGCAATACCCATTGGAGATTATATTTGTAAAAGAGTAATGGAGCTCATTGGTTGATGGATAAAGAATCAGAATGATAATTAATACACAGTTGTTTTAGTGGATAAAAATCTTGAAGAAAATGAAAGGTCCCGGTATATGAATTGGAGCAGATCCTAATACGCATCCCTGCGAGGTAAAATATATGAGCAAAGGCACTGTTAACAAGTGGACACTGGTGGTTGTGGTATTACTGATCTCGGCCCTGTTCCTGGCTATGATCCGTCAGTTTCTCATACCCATCATTCTTGCAGGTATCTTTTCCGCCCTGTCATACCCCATCTACAGAAAATTTGAAAAATGGTTTGGCGGACGGCGAATCCCGGCCTCTGCTGTTACAGTAATTATCATCCTTTTTGTTATCTTCGTGCCCTTGTCAGGCCTGCTGGGAATTGTAACGAATCAGGCTATAAAAACAGGCATAGTTGCGAAGCACTGGATAGAGCATCAGGTCGCGGAACCGAATGCCCTGTCCCATGCCCTGCAGGCTTCACCATTTTATGAAACTATTAAACCGTATCAAAACCAGATTATTTCAAAGGCCGGAGAACTTGTCGGCAGCATCAGCAGCTTTACAATCAACAAATTGACTTCGGCTACCATCGGAACGGTAAATGTCATTGTCGATGTCTTTATCATGCTCTACTGCATGTTCTTTTTCCTTATGGAAGGCGACAGGATACTCAGGAAAATATTATTTTACCTGCCGCTGGAAGATCGTGATGAGCGCAGGATGCTGGACAAATTTACATCCATAACCCGCTCAACCCTTAAGGGAACCCTGGTCATAGGCATTTTACAGGGCACATTGGCAGGGCTTGCCTTTGCTGTTTCGGGCATCCCCAGTGCCGTATTCTGGGGCACTCTTATGGCTGTGCTGTCTGTTATCCCCAGTGTAGGTTCGGCAATTATCTGGGCACCAACGGTCTTTTATCTCCTTATCACTGGACATATTGCAAAAGGCGTCTGCCTCTTTGTGTTTTGCGCCTTTGTTGTCGGAAGCATGGATAATCTGCTGCGCCCGAAGCTGGTGGGGAAAGATACCGAGATGCATGAGCTTATGATCCTTTTCGGGACACTGGGCGGCATTATTATGTTCGGTATGGTGGGTATGATAATCGGTCCGGTTATCGCTGGGCTTTTTGTAACGGTGTGGGAAATCTACGGCTCTGAATTCAAGGTGGTATTACCCGAAGTAAAGATGTTCCCCCCGGAGGAAAAGGCAGATGCCTGTGCTGACAACATCAAACAGGACGTTGAATAATAATTGAATGAATGCCGAAAACATTCGGCACCCTTTTACTGCTTAAACTTTGCCTGAACTTTTTACTCTTTTAATCTTAGACTATTTCTGCTATATATCGCATAATAAAATATCTGTAAAAAGGGAGTTGATAATAAACGTTATTTCGGTATATAAGGCTCCCCGGAACAAAATATATTTTTTTGACTGCCTTTTTTATATGCGGAGAGATGTCCGAGCTGGCCGAAGGAGCGCGACTGGAAATCGCGTGTGCTGCCTAAAAGTGGTACCGAGGGTTCGAATCCCTCTCTCTCCGCCAGGCTTCGTTCGAAACGAAGTTGAGAACGAAGGTTGCCACGGCGTAGCTTTTTTACGAAGCCGGGCCACAAGGGTCAATCAACCATTATTCGTTTCGAGCTACGCCCGGGCACGCCAGTTAAATCGGTTCGAAACGAAGTTGAGAACGAAAGCTGCCACGGCGTAGCTTTTTTACGAAGCCGGGCCACAAGGGTCAATCAACCATTATTCGTTTCGAGCTACGCCCGGGCATGCCAGTTAAATTCGTTCGAAACGAAGTTGAGAACGAAGGCTGCCCGCCATGGTTTTAACGACGGCGGGCTTTTTAGTTTCAATTTTGCACAAGAGCATCAACATGGCATATGAAGTTTTTGCAAGAAAGTGGCGCCCCCAAATTTTCCAGGATGTCCTGGGTCAGGAGCATGTAACCAGGACGCTCCTGAACGCCATAACCACGGACAGACTTCACCATGCCTATCTTTTCAGCGGCGCAAGAGGTGTCGGCAAGACATCAGTTGCCCGTATACTTGCCAAGGCAATCAACTGCAAACATGGAGAAAACGGCAATCCCTGCAACAAGTGCGAATCATGCCTGGATATTTCTGCAGGGTCTGCCATGGATGTACAGGAGATCGATGGGGCCTCAAACAGGGGTATAGATGAGATAAGGGAGTTGAGGGAAAATATCAAGCATATGCCCTCATCCGGAAAATACAGGGTGTATATAATAGACGAAGTGCACATGCTTACACTTCAGGCATTCAATGCACTTTTAAAGACCCTTGAAGAACCTCCGCCCCATGTAAAATTTATCTTTGCCACAACCGAGCCGCACAAGGTGCCCATAACCATTCTTTCAAGATGCCAGAGATTTGATTTTAAAAGAATACCTCAAAAAGCTATAATTGAGCAGCTTGAAAAGATCACCTCAGAGGAAAAGATTGATATCAGCCGCCAGGGGCTGGCACTTATCGCAAGAGAGGCTGACGGCGGGATGAGGGACGCAGTAAGCCTGCTGGACCAGGTTATTTCCTTTTCAGGCTCTAAAATAGATACTGAAAATATTGCCGACATCCTTGGTATCATAGACAGCGAGCTGATCTTCAAGGCATCCGAAGCAATTATAAACGGCAGATCTGGTGAATGCATTGAAATAGTAAATAATATTTATCATTTCGGGTATGACATAAAGGAATTTTACAAGGCCCTGATGGACCATTTCAGAAATCTTATGATATGCCTCGTTGCACCAGATAAAGGCCTTCTGGATATTTCCGAGGACAGTAAATCGGAGCTTATAGCCCAGGCAAAAAAAGCAGGGCTTGAAAAACTCCAGCAATGCCTTAATATACTTATTACAAAAGAAGAGGCATTCCGTTTCACATCCCACTCAAGACTTGTGCTTGAGACTATAATGATCAAGCTTTCCAGGCTGGGGGAAATTCTTTCTGTGGGAGATCTGCTGGAAAAGCTGGATGCTCTAGAAAAACGAATGGGAAGCGGGGCTGTCAGCGCCCCGGACAGGACACCGGTTAAAAAAAAAGTTGAAACAGTAGTATCCGAACCGGAACCTTACTGGGAACCTGAGCCGCCTGAACCTGAAGAGCCGGTTCATGACATCCCGGCAAAAGGCAAAGGATGGGACGGCCTTTTAAATTATGTATCATCCCTAAGCAAGGGAATGTACGCTGTACTCAAGGACTGCAGGCTGGTTGAGCAGGCCGATAAATATTTTGTGATAGAACGGGGGAATACATCCTTTTCAATCAAATATCTCAATGATCCTGAAAACATTGAAAAACTTGGCAATTTCTGCAAAGATTACTATGGAAGAGATATGAGGGTAATTATCAAACTGCCAAAGGAAGAGCCCGCTGATACGGAACATGTGCAGGTTGAAAAGCAGGAGATACCGCAGTCGGTAAAGGAAGTACTCACTATTTTCAAGGGCGAACTGAAAGAAAATCCGGTAGGATAAAAAAATATTTAAGAATAAGCTTTTTAAGGAGGAAAAAATGAAGGGAATTCCTAACATGGGAAACATCATGAAGCAGGCACAGCAGTTTCAGAACAAAATGGCCAAACTTCAGCAGGAACTCGGACAAAAGACTATTGAGGCTGCATCTGGCGGAGGCATGGTAACAGTTGTCGTAAACGGCCAGCAGGAAGTGCTCTCTATAAAAATAGACCCTGAAGTGGTTGATCCTGAAGATATTGATATGCTGCAGGACCTTGTACTCGCAGCGGTCAACGATGGGCTGGCCCGCGCAAAAAAGATGGTAAACGACGAAATGGGTAAACTGACCGGCGGAATGAATCTTCCGAATATTCCGGGACTCATGTAAAATTGATCCTGCTGTCATACCGGTATTATCAGCGGATCTGACCGCAGGGTGAAGTCTTATATTAAGGTCAAAAGAATATATAATTGCTATGGATATATACCCCCCACCTCTGGAAAGATTAATCAGGCAGTTATCAAGGCTTCCAGGAATCGGGCAGAAGTCCGCTACAAGGATGGCCCTGTACATATTGAACAGCAACAGGGAACTGGCCGAAAACCTCTCCAGAAGCCTTATCGAGGTAAAGGAGCAGATAAAGTTCTGTTCGGTCTGCTTCAATTTTACCGACACGGACCCGTGCTCCGTGTGTAATGACGCCACGCGGGAAGGAAATATCATCTGTGTTGTAGAAGGCCCCGGTGATCAGCTTGCTATTGAAGAGACAGGTGTTTTCAAGGGGAAGTACCATGTGCTCCACGGAGTCCTTTCTCCCCTGGATGGAGTCGGGCCGGAGGATATCAAGATAGGCGAGCTCCTGTCCCGATGCAGTAATGAGGACATAGAAGAGATCGTGCTTGCAATTAATCCCTCTACACAGGGTGAGGCGACCGCATCCTACCTGGCCGATCTCCTCTTACAAAAAAATATCAAGGTCACGAGGATCGCTCTGGGTGTACCTGTGGGTGGTGACCTCAAATATATGGATTACATGACCCTCAGGCACTCCTTTAACAGCCGCACCAGGATTTGATAATGATCCCCGAAGAGGCACTGGCCGAGTTAAAAAAAATCCTTAAACCCGGTTGCCTTTTAACCGGCAGTGCTGATCTTGAGGAATATTCGGGTGACAGCACTAAACTGAAATATCTTGCCGACGCTGTTGCCTTTCCCTCTACAAATGAAGAGATAGCGAGCATATTCCGGCTGGCAAACAGGATATATTTTCCTGTAATACCAAGGGGAGGGGGCAGCGGTAAATCAGGAGGCGCCCTTCCTGTAAAGGGCGGTCTTGTGCTCGCCATGGGCAAATTTAACCGAATCCTTGAAATCGACACGGAAAATCTTATAGCCAAGGTGGAGCCCTTTGTAATAACCGAGGACTTTCAGAAAGAGGTGGAAAAACTCGGGTTGTTCTATCCTCCCGATCCGGCCAGCGCCGATGTTTCCACACTGGGAGGGAATGTTGCCGAGTGCGCAGGAGGTTTGAGAGGCCTGAAATACGGTGTAACCGGCGACTATGTCCTGGGGCTCACTGTCGTTCTTCCTACAGGAGATATTATCAAGACAGGCGTTGAGACCATGAAGGGTGTGGCAGGATATGACCTGACCAGCCTTATTGTGGGTTCCGAAGGCACTTTGGCGGTTATAACATCCATTACAGTAAAACTTTTGCCCAGGCCCGAATCGAAAAAAACAATGATTGTTTTTTTTAAAGACATGAAAAAAGCCGCAACGACTGTATCCGATATAATCAGGGGCAGGGTGATACCCGCTACACTTGAATTCATTGACAAGCTTTCAATTGACTGCATTCGTTCTCAGGTGGAGTTTGGAATTCCGGAAGATACGGGTGCGATGCTGCTCATTGAAGTAGACGGCGATAAACAGCTTGTTGAGCGGGAAGCAGGCAAGATAAAAAAAATTTGTGAAGGAAACGGCGTAATTGATTTTAAACTTGCATCCGGCGAAAGAGAAGTTGAATTGCTATGGGACGCAAGAAGAAAGATATCCCCATCCCTGCTGGCACTGAAACCCGGGAAAATAAGTGAAGATATTGTTGTTCCCAGGAGCCGCATACCGGACCTGGTTACTTTCCTTGGTGACCTGAGTAAAAAATACAACCTCCCCATTTCTGCATATGGACACGCAGGAGATGGAAACATCCACGTAAATATTTTACTGGATGGAGAAAATCCTGATGAGGCAGATAAAGGAGAAGTAATTGTTAAAGCACTTTTTCAAAAAGTTATTGATCTTAAGGGTACGATTACAGGCGAACACGGTATCGGGATAACAAAAGCGCCCTATATGGAAATGGAGTTCTCAATACCTGCCCTTGAACTCATGGCGCGTTTAAAGAATGCCTTTGACCCGAATAATGTTCTTAACCCTGGAAAGATATTCATTTAACCAAAGTACAAAACAGGAACACTTAATTCCTGTTTTGCACATTAAAGGAACTATCGCTTCCTGCACTAAAAAGAATTTAATATCAGTATGTTAACCTTTCCTTAATCACACTTCGGATAGCTGTTTCAGCCTCATTTTTTCTATAGGAACTGCAAGTTCCTATAGAAACAGGGTGAATATTTTATTTTTACTATAATATCAGAAAGTTAGATTGTTAGGCATGTTAATTGCTTTGGGTGGTTAAGTTCACTGATATCTGGCCGGCAGATAATGCAGGCACATGGCAGGCAGTCACTATATTGAACCGTTTTTACCTTTTTATAAAAGCACAGGAACAATCCTGGCAGAAGGAGTTAATACCACATGGTTGTAACCGGCTCTCTGGGCATTCTATCCTTTTTTACTCCTTACGAATGCAGTCGCGATAAGATACATTCCAGCACGGAAGAAATCCGTCTCCAGGTATTCCAGAGACGATGACCAAGGTCAGAGTAGTAACTGATCCTTATTTATGCGAAAGACTATGGAAAACCTATATTCCTGCCGGATCCATATCCGATTTATGGGATTTCCGTATCTGTTTTCAAAAATACTTTAAAAACAGCTTTCGTTTTATAGTGGCCGAAGATCGAAATAAAATTGCAGGGATATTGCCCCTGTCCAACATTGACGACCTTGATATTAACGCCTTTTTTCCGGCAGAGACCTGGAATAACAGGACATGGCTCGAAAGGACACCGATTTTTGCTGAAAACCGGAATACCCTTCATTGCCTGCTTTCATCCTGCTCGGAACGCACTTACCTGAGATATATGGATGCCGGCTGGGGATACACCCCCGCGCAGTTTGATACAGATGAAATAGGTTATGTGATTTATCCGCGCCTGCTCAATTATGACATGGAAAACTACCGTAGAAGATTTTCGAGCAAGAAATTCAAGAGTATTTTAAAAACAGTAAACTCCATTCTTGATATGGGCGGGTGCTTTGATATCAACCATACCGAACATTTTGACCTGCTGGTCGAAATGAGTATTGAAAAATATGGTGATGAGTCTTATCTTCAGGACACACGTTTCAGAAACAGTTTTAGAGATGTTATAGGTTTTCTTAAAAGTAAAGGATACCTCCGCATGGTCAGCCTCAAAATAGAGGGAAAGACTGTTGCGGTGGATATAGGAGCCCTTTATAACGGCGTATACACCGTATTTCTTGGCGGAGTTTTTTCGAGTATTCCGGGGCTGGCAAAGGTAATGAACATGCACCATATCGACTTTGCATTGAATTCCAGGATTCATAAACTTGATTTTTTATGCGGTGACTTTAACTGGAAAAAACTGTGGCACCTTGATCAGGAACCTCTGTTTAAGCTTGTGTCCACTGACCTTGAGGACACCCTTCCCTCATATCAGGATAATAACCTCCATCATTCTGTAATGGAGGAAATGGAAGTTTATTAGTAATGGAACAGCGCCTTACCATTGTTGTCGGCACGACCCCGGATTATGTAGTCAGGATACAGGAAGGAGACGGAACAAGACAGCTCCTTTTTGTGCTTGATTACAGGTATGCACATTCACAGGAATTGGCAGAAACAAAAAATGCTAAACTGCTTTTTTCACACCTTGAAGATTATGATGAAACCCTGGCAGCTCTTGAACGCTATCTATCCGATACCATGCAAAAAGAGATAAGGTTTGCATGCTTTGACTGTGAATCCCTGTATCTGACGGCCAGGCTGGCAGAGCATTTTCGAACGCCGTTCCCGTCACCTGAGTCTGTTTTAAAATCCAGAAACAAGTATTTATCAGGCAGGCTATGGATGAAAAACAGGGTCGCCACCCCAGAGTGCGGTCTTGCTTCCGACATGCCAGCCACACTGGACTTTTTTAGCAGGTTTGGCTGTAACGTTGTTATAAAACCTGTAACCGGAAGCGGAAGCGAACTAATATTTCATTGCACGGATCAAGAAGATATAATAAAGGCAGTTGAAACCATTAAAGAACAGCTTGAAAAACGAAAGGACAATCCGCTTTTTGCACCTATTATTGACCCTGTATCCTCTGATATTCTTGACCCGTGCAGGGTATGGGTAGTTGAGGAATTTATAGATGGGCCGGAATGCAGTTGTGATTTTTTCATGCATGACAACAGGGTAGATGTGCTCAGGGAAACCGGAAAAATTAAGGACTTTGCGTACCCGTTCGGCACGGTATCAGGTTACACTCTGCCACCGTCATATGGTGCACAGGTAAACAGGGATGATATCGGAAAACAGATGCTGGCAGCAGCAAGTGCACTGGGATTTGAGCGGGGCTATTTCATGGCGGATTATATTTTAAAAAATGACCGGATCTATATGATAGAACTGACTCCCCGCCCGGGAGGAGATTCGCTCCCGGACCTTATCCGGGTATCTTCAGGCAATGATATCCTGAAGACATATATGGATATGATGGGCGGAAACAATCCTGCCCCGGGTAAATTTTCGCCTCCATCAGAGAGATTTGCCAGCATCCACTTTTATGCTGATCGCAATGGGATAATAAATAAGATAGACACAGGGGGTATTGAGAGCGACCCCCGCTTTTGTTTTCTTGAACTAAAGAAAAAAAAGGGAGACCGGGTCTCTCTCCCTCCCGATGATTATGACAACAGACTTCTGGGATACTGTGTTGTTTCGAGCCCGGAGGATAACTTTTCACTTTCTATATGCAGGGACTTTCAGCAAAGAATAAAAGTAACCTTTACCGATTAAATAATCCATGAGAAACAAGATTTTTGATAAAATCGCTTCAGCAATTGTCAGGACCTTTTCATGCCCTGCAAGACCGCTCCCTATTGAAATTATAAAGGACTACGTCAACGGGATTCTTGAAAGAAGAGAGTTATTTCTTGAAAGTGCCCGTGATCACGGGACCCCGCAGTATTTTTATGATGAAACATCCCTTGAGGCCGCCATCGCTAGATTCAACCAAACCTTCAGGAATCGCTTGAACAGGTTTCAGATGTTCTATGCCATGAAAAGCAATCATTTACCGGAAATAAGCAAAAAAGCGGTTCAATCGGGGACAGGACTGGATGTGTCAAGCGGAATGGAGTTAAGCAGCGCCCTTTCTTCCGGGTGTGAAAAAATAATATTCAGCGGACCCGGAAAAAGAGATGAAGAACTTGAACTGGCAGTAAAAAACAGCGCAAGAATCGTAATCATGCTGGACAGCCTGGGTGAATACAAAAGACTGACCAATATAATCAGGCGTCTGGATATAAAAAATCAGGAACGGGTATCTGCCGGGATAAGGATCCGGAATCCCTATCAGGGCACATGGAACAAATTCGGTACACCGCTGGAAGAGCTGGGCTATTTTCTAAAAACCATTACAGGTGACGATATCATTGACGCTGCCGGGATTCAGTTTCATACCAGCTGGAACCTCGGTCCTGAGACACAGGTTAAATTGATAAATAATATCGGTGATTATTTAAGATGGCGTACTCCAAAACGCTATTATAAAAACTTCAGGTTCCTTGACATAGGCGGAGGATACTGGCCTGATTCCGGTGAATGGCTGAATCCTGATAATACCCTGATCGGTAAGCTTTTAAAGACCGCCTTTCATGACGTAATATTCGACAGCAGGCATTATTATATGAAATCAAGGGGGCTGGCATCTTTCGCAAGAGAAATATCCGGCGCCATACAAAATCATGGAGACATACTGGGTAAGCTTGAGATATGGGCAGAGCCGGGGAGATGGATTTCTACCGGAAGCATGCATATCCTGCTTAAGGTGATTGACCTGAAAAGCGCGGACAATGCAGTAACCGATGGAGGGATAAACATGCTCGGTTGGGAACGTCCTCTCACCGAATATATCCCTGTGATAAACCTTTCGAGGCCGTCTGTGACCGAAAAAAATATCACAACCTTTGGCTCTCTCTGCATGCCTGAGGATGTCTGGGGACGCGCCCTCTTTGGGGAAGGCGTTAGAAAAGATGACATCATTATTGTTCCCGATCAGGGCGCATATACATATTCTCTGCGCCAGGCGTTTATCAAGCCTGTACCGCGTATCGTCTGTTATGACGGTAAAAGTCTTAAAAAAATCAAAGGAGATAAGGATTTTTTGTCTTTCTGAAAAAAGAAAAGGCAGGTTAGTTTAAAAGGAGATAATTATGAAAGATCAGATCAGAACGTGCATACAGTGCGAAAGCGAGTTTGTTGTTACAGCGGCAGAGCAGGAAAGGCTACTCTCAAAGGGATTTGACATACCGAAAAGGTGCCTCTCCTGCAGAAAAAACAAGATGAAATCACCAAAGGACAGCGAGAGTCGCGGTCAGAGGGATAAAAGAAAGCATGACCGAACAAGGGACGACTATTAACCCTTTAACGCAAGTCGACATTTGTTGCTCAATATTTAGATGTCTTTGGTTTCGACTCTCAACATATGGCTAAGAATTCGACAGGTTGCGTATAGGGTTAATCCCTTATATACCTGGCATATAATTTTCTTAAGATATGCATTGCCCCGGGTGAATTGAGGTGTTTGTCATCTCCGAACGGGAAGAATTCGAATCCGGTTAATAAATCGTTGCTGATGAGGACAGGATTTGCCCAGATAACCTTTGCGCGGACCTTTATGGGCTTCTCCTCCGGGGCGAACAATTCAAGCAGGAGGTCTTCGCCTGTAGAAAATTCTCTGTTGCAAAGAATATTTACGCCCCCGATGCATGCATTCAATATGGGGAATGGTGCGGAAAAGGGCTTGAAAAAAGAGTATCCCGCAAATTTTCCTATCTTTGTCTTCCCGCCGGGAACTTCAAACCTTCTGTATTTTCTTCTCTCTACAAATTGAGACATGGATCGTTAACAGTCCTTTAAAATAAAAGTTTACTCCGGAAGTACAAAATAAAAATCATTGCCATTCGATAATGACTCATAACCCACTACTCCATTATGCAGTTCCACTACCTCCTTGATAAACTGAAGGCCGTGCCCTGTACCGTATTCACCGTCGGTATTCGTGCCACGGTAACCTTCATCAAAGAGTTTTCCTGCATCCTCTTTTGAAAGGGGCTCCCCGGTGCTGAACATATTCAGCTTAACACCATGTTTATCAGTACCAAAAAAGTCCGGAATAACCTGCATTCCAAATGAAATATACTTATCAGGGTTACCATTCCCATCACTGACTTCTCTGGTATATTTGACAGCATTTGAAAAGAGATTTGCATATGCCTGAGAAATAAGCCCGACATCGGCAACAATCTGGATCTCCTTATCGGGATTGACTGCCACCTGATTATCTATGCTTATGCCTTTCTCTTCCAGTCTTGGAAGATAACGGCTCAATTGCGGTTTGATTATTTTTTCGTTGATATCAATGAGCCTTGGTTCCAGTACATAGCGGCCCTGCTCAAAATGGGAACGCCTGAGAAGGGTTTCAAGAAAAAGGCTTGTCTGCTCATAATGTGACAGGATCTGCTGAAACTGTTCATCCATGGAATTATTTATATAATCCAGTTCCATGACCAGCCGCTGGACTTCAGGGAATTGATTTTCATTCTGTTCCCCGGCCCATGTATTGATTTTTTCCTTTAATTCTGTCCCGATTTCACCTGCCCTGTTGATCTTCCCGTGCAGTCTTCTGAAAAACAGTTTAAAAAACATGTTGGGGACAATAATATTATGACCGATGTCATTTACCAGGCTTCTGATGAACGCCAGATGTTCCTTATTTTTTTCGTTGATCATCCTGTTATGAAGATGGAAGCCTACCCTGTTGGCATATTTCTCAAAAAAGAATTTCATATTATCCGACAGTTTGCTCCCGTTGCATATTTCAAAGATTCCGAGAATCCCGTTTCTTGAATTTTCAGGGAAATCTGATGACTGGGCAATGTTCCCCTTTACAGGCACCAGAAAGGAGTCGCCCGATATCACAGGTTTTTCATAAATGCCGGAGATTTTTAACTTTTTGGCCGCACGATTATTGAAGATGTCTTCCGAACTGCATGCAAGCTTGAGTTTCCCTGATGCATCAATAAGATACAGAGCACATTCATACTCAAAAAAGATTTTAGGGATAAGGACGCATATACAGTTTATGTCATGCTTGCCGTTGAATTCCTGGGCGAGATCAAAAAAGGTCTTTAAAGAACAGTCCTGGACACTGTTGAAAGAATAATTTTCATAGTCCTCGATCTTGTCATGGATTCTCTTTTTTATCTTATCCACGCTGTCTTTGAGAGAGCCATTTTCGAAATCTATTTTTGTATCCATGAGTTTACCCGGAATATAAGTAGATAAAACTTTTCAATATAACGTTATCTTTTTATTAGCTTTTTGTTAGAAGGTCTTTATTTTTGAAGAATACTTCTTAGCGGGGAAATAATCAAGTCTTCTAAATACTCATCATGACATCATTTTTCAGAATGAGATCGAACAGCCTTAATACATGTGTTTTATTTTTAAGGATCATGGACTCTGGTTCATCCATAAAATGCAATTTTCTTAATCTGAAATTACTGAAACATCCTGAAACCAAAGCATTGCCCAAAATCCTCTGCAAAATTTCCTTGACAGAACTTTGCCCTGTGGTTTACATGGAGATCATCGGTTCTCTATATAGATTATCTGTAAACGCAGGAGTAAAATGCCAGCAAATTATAAACGTGTTCCGGCTGTTGAAAAATGTTTTTCCGTACTGGAACTGATGGCTGAAAGAAAACATCCTCTTGGTTTTACCGAAATAGTCAGGGAACTCGGTCTAAATAAAAGCACTGTCTTCAATCTCCTGCACACGCTGAATGATCTTGGGGTTCTCGACAAGGGGGCTGACGGGCTTTTCCATATGGGGTCAAAATTATTTATTCTGGGCAATGCGGCGGCCTCTGGTTCGGAGCTTGTTCAGACTGTACACCCCTACCTGGAAAAACTGAACAGGGAGTACAGGCTTTCTTCGTTTTTCGGAATACTTTCAGAAAAAAGCGTCCTGATAATAGATAAGGCCGATAAGGCCCAGAAGATAAAGATATCTTCAGAAATCGGCATGAAAATATCCGTATTTGCCGGTGTCGCGGGCAAGGCCCTTCTTTCACAGCTTTCCGAACGAGAGATTGATGATATACTAAAAAAAGTAGAAATTAAAAAATATACATCGAAAACCATTACTGATAAAAGCGCATTAAAAAATGAAATATTAAAGGTCCGTGAAACAGGCATTGCCTATGATATGGAGGAATATATCGAGGGGCTCATAGCCGTTGCTGTTCCGGTTATAACCAACAGGGAGGATCTTCAGGCAGCCATCTGGACAGTGGGGTTGAAACAGGAATTTAGAAAAAATGCGTTAAAGCGGATTTCCGATTTCCTCTTAAAAACAGCAGATGAAATCAATTTTCGATTTTCGATGATCAACTGACTATATTGGAATCATATTTTTAAAAAGATTTCAGCTTTTTAAAAGATAGCAGGCAGCACAGGGGGTAAAGATGAGATATGCAGAAACAGGCGTTAACCTGGAAATAGACCTCGAAAGGGGTAATATCGAAAAGATAGAAACCGATCCGAGGGATACCGAGCTGTTTCTTGGCGGACAGGGTACTACTGCAAAGATTATTTTTGAAAGGGTTCCTCCGGAATGTGATGCATTTTCCCCTGACAACCTGCTTATATTCAGTACCGGACTTCTACACGGCACACCTGTCCCGGCTGCAAACCGGGTTGCAGTAAACACGATATCCCCCCAGACCAACCTGATGGCCCACTCGCTTATGGGCGGATTTTTCGGCCCGGAGATGAAATATGCAGGGTATGACAAGATTATCCTGAGGGGAAAGGCGCCTGAGCTTTCATATATCTATATAAATAATGATACAGTGGAAATACGCGACGCGTCACACCTAAAGGGTATGGGCTGCACTGAAACAGGTGCTGTCCTCAAAAAAGAACTTAAAGATGACAAGGTCCAGGTAGTAGCCATTGGCCTTGCCGGTGAAAACAGGGTCTATACAGCTTCAATGGATCATGGTCACTCCAGTGCCGCCAGGGGGCCGGGTCCGGTCATGGGAGACAAAAGAATAAAGGCCATTGCAGTGAGGGGTACAAGGGATATTAATGTTGCCCATCCCGAAAAACTTTTTGAGCTTTGCATGAAACTGCATAAAAAAATCGCGGACAGTGACGGCTGCGGTGACTGGATGGCTGTTGACGAAGACGACGGTTTTCACCATGACAATTTTGCATGGGGAAATGCCAGGACCAGGAGGAGGGGATTCTGGAGCAGGGAGCTGGAAGAGAGATGGAGAAGGCTTAAATATGATCACATGGACAGGCAGACAAGCTGCTACAACTGCCCCAAAAAATGCCGAAACGTGATCAAATGGCCGGGCAAAAAAAGATTCGGTTATAAGTGTTACGGCAAAGACACCTATCACATGGCCGCCTTCAAGGAGCTGGATTTTTCATATGAAATACTCGGTATTGCCCAGGAATACGGGCTTGATTCATACTCCACACCACAGGTCCTTGCCTTTGCCGTGGAGCTGTATGAAGCAGGGATATTGACAGATAAAGACCTGCCCGATTTCCCTAAAGACAGCGGGGACAGGTTTTTTTATCTTATGGAAAAGGTGGTCCGCAGGGAAGGCATTGGTGACATACTTGCCAATGGTGTATGGCATGCCGCCCGCCAGATCGGAAAAGGTGCGGAAAAATATGATCACAATACAATAAAAAGATTCGAACAGCTGCCCATCAAGCTGGGCAAACTCAACCCTCCCTATTTCCTGATGATAGCCACTGCCGAGAAGATGGCCATAACCCAGATTGAAGGATCTTTTCCGCAGGACCCGCTTCCGACAATTGAAGAAAGAGAAGCCTTTGTCAAAAACTGGGAAGCAGTACCCGATAAAAAATTCATTAGATATTTCATGGAATGGGAAAAGAGGAATCAGATATCAAACGAGGCATCATGTGCCATCACGGACTGGAATGAGGCAATGCATTACATTGACGACTCAATAGGACTGTGCGGATTTGTTTCATCATTCAGGGGGCAGTTTGCCGCAGAAGGAGGCATTGGATATCACATGAATAATCTCCCCGAAATCCTCACCCTTGCCACAGGCATCCCCTATGATAAGGAAAAGCTGTGGAGGTGTTTTCAGAGGAACCGGACCCTGGTCAGGGCTGTAAATGTAAAGCGCGGCATGAGGAGAAAGGATGAACGACCGCCCGAGGATCACTGGGCAATAAGGGATGAAGAGTTTGAGCAGAAACTGCTTGATGATTATTATGACTTCAAGGGCTGGACAAGAGACGGGATACCTGGAAAGGATACTCTTGACTCCCTTGATCTGGAATTTGTAAGCAGGGATTTCATAGAAAACGGAATACTGACAGGTGATGAAACCACACCCTCTCCGGTCATTTCAGTAAAAAATGATAAAATCGATGAAGAGACGGCAGCATGAGCAGCGGAAAAAGAAAAAAGATCATAAAGGAAATAAAGGTAGACATAAATAAATGCACGGGATGCCGCTCATGTGAAATGGCATGCTCTGCCTTTCATGCCGTACCCAGGTACAGCAGCATCAATCCGTCAAGGGCAAGGATTCCGCGTCTTCATGGATGAGATAAATGATCAGTATGTGCCAATACGTGCAGGTGGCTACATACAGGCAGAATGCAACGGAAGAAATCTTTATGTCATAGATGGCAGGGAATATTCCGAATGCGTCTTCTGTCCTGCATCCTGCCCTTCGAGGAATTACTTCAGGGAACCTGATTCCGGGCTGCCTCTAAAATGCGATATGTGTGAAGATATTCCTCCCCTTGAAGAACCCATGTGTGTCCAGGCATGCAAGTTTGACGCGCTTGCCTATGAAGAAAGAGAAGAAGAGGCACCGGAAGAAGATATAAAGATCGACGAAATGGAAGCGGCATATAAAATGCTTGTTAAGAAACATGGCAGAAAAAAGGTAATGGAGACATTTACCAGGCTGTCAGGGAAATAAAAACCTCATGAACAGGGGAGTATTCAAGTGGAAAACCTGGCCGATTATAAGGAAATAGTAGACGTAATTAAGCAGAGTGGCGGGGACGCATTTAAGATGTGTTTCCAGTGCGGGCTGTGTGACGCTGTCTGTCCGTGGAACAGGGTCAGGGATTTCAGCATGCGAAAGATCGTTAGGCAGGCGACATTCGGAATGACCGAGATAGAAAGTGAAGATATCTGGTTATGTACCACATGCGGAAGATGCCCCAAACAATGCCCCAGGGATGTAAGACAGATAGATTCAGGCATGGCGCTAAGAAGAATTGCTACTGAATACGGAGTTTTTTCAGCTACTGCAAAACCTGTACGAGGAATCAGCGCCAGTCTAACAGCAGAAGGTAACCCCCTTAACGAAGAAAGGAAAAACCGGGCTGCGTGGACAGAAGGCATTTCAGTAGATCAGTTTACCGAGGATATGGAATACCTGTATTTTCCCGGCTGCTATTTAAGCTTTGATCCAAGGCTCAAAAAAGTGGCACGGGCAACAGCCGCAATCCTGAAGAAGGCAGGGGTAAGTTTCGGGATACTGGGAACAAAAGAAAACTGCTGCGGGGAAAGCATCAGGAAGACAGGTGACGAAGGGCTTTTTAAAAAACTCGCTAAGGAAAATATAAAGACATTTATAGACAGCGGCGTAAAAAAGATAATCGTATCCTCACCCCACTGCTATCACACATTTAAAAACGAGTATCCTGAATTCAGGGTAAATTTTGAAATAATCCATATGACCCAATTTATAAGCCGGCTGATTGAAGAGGGAAAACTCAAGGTCGAAAAAGGATATGAAAAAAAGGTTACATACCATGATCCGTGTTACCTTGGAAGGCATAACAATATATATGATGAACCAAGGAATATCCTTAAAAAGGTGAAAGGGTTAAGCTTTACAGAGCTACCCGAGTCCTGTGAAGACAGCCTCTGCTGCGGGGGTGGCGGAGGCAGGATATGGATGGAGACACCAAAGGGGCAGAGATTCAGCGATATCAGGGTAGAGCAGGCCATTGACGCGGGTGCCGAAATACTTGCAACTGCATGTCCGTACTGCATTGCCAATTTTGAAGACAGCAGGCTCACGCTCAATGCGGAAGAAAAAATAAGGATTATGGATATAACAGAAATTATACAGGAAGTGATTTAATGCTTCACGACTACGCCGACGTAATGATAGTGGGTGCGGGCATAAGCGGCATTCAGGCCGCCCTTGACCTGGCGCAGGCGAGCTTCAGGGTGTATCTCGTGGACAGGGCTCCTGCTATCGGCGGAAAGATGAGCGGGCTTGACAAGACATTCCCCACTAATGACTGTTCCATGTGCATAGAATCTCCAAAGTTTATAGAATGCGACAGGCATCCCAATATAGAGATATTATCCTATACCGAGGTAGACAGTGTGGAGGGTGAAGCAGGTGCATTCACGATAAGCCTTACAAAAAAACCAAGGTATGTAATAGAAGAAAAATGCACAGGCTGCAGCACCTGCGTTCAATACTGCCCTGTAAAGATTCCCGATCCGTTCAACCGGAACATGTCCATGAACAAGGCCATCCATATATACTTTTCACAGGCCGTCCCGCTTATTACCTACGTGGATAAAGAAACCTGTCTGTATTTCCAGGACGAAAAATGCAACATATGCGTCGGCGCTTGTAAAAACGAGGCAATAGACCTTCACCAGGAACCGGAAAAACTGGAGATCGAAGTGGGAGCAATCATCCTTTCTCCAGGTTATGAGGTCTTTGATCCCGGATTAAGGAATGATTATGGCTATGGTAAATTTAAAAATGTCGTAACAGGTCTTGATTTTGAACGCCTGCTCTGTGCCACAGGCCCATATGAAGGTGAGATCCTGAGGCCATCCGACCACAAACACCCCCGCAGGATAGCCTGGATTCAATGCGTTGGTTCAAGGCGTGTGACACCGGGCGATAACACTTACTGCTCAGGTGTATGCTGCGCGTATACTCAAAAGCAGGTAATCCTTGCAAAGGATCATCACGCTGATGCGGAATGTACCATTTTCCATAATGATATAAGGTCATTTGGAAAAGACTTTGAAAGGTTCTATCAGAGAGCAGAAAATCTTCCTGATGTCCGGTTTATAAGGAGTTATGTTTCCATTGGAAAGGAAGACCCTGTAACAAAAAATGTAACTATAAGATATTCGACATATGATGAAGGTGTAAAGGAGGAAGAATTTGATCTTGTTGTCTTGTCTGTCGGTCTGAATCCGCCGGAGGGGGTAAAAAAGATATCCGGGACTTTCGGTATTGAACTGAACCATCACAACTTCTGCAGCACCAGTCCCTTTAATCCCATTGAGACATCAAGACCAGGCATCTTTGTAAGCGGCACCTTCCAGGGACCGATGGATATACCTGAGTCGGTAGTAACCGCAAGCGGGGCCAGCGCGATGGCCGGGAAACTGCTTTCATGCCGCAGGGGGAAACTGAACAGGGAAAGGATATATCCCGAAGAGAAAAGCATTGAGGGAGAAGCACCCAGAATTGGTGTCTTTGTGTGCCACTGCGGTGCCAACATAGGAAGGGTGGTGGATGTCCCTAAAGTTGTAGAATATGCCTCAACACTTCCGGGTGTTGTTCATGCGCAGGAAAGTCTTTTCGCATGTTCAACAGACAATGCCCGGCAGATCGCAGGCCAGATAAAGGAAAAGGGATTAAACAGGGTCGTAGTTGCAGCATGCACACCAAGGACACATGAACCCCTGTTTCGAGATACATGCCGCGAGGGTGGGATCAACCCATATTTCTTTGAAATGGCCAACATAAGAGAGCACTGCTCATGGGTCCATTCAAGGGAGCCAAAGGAAGCAACAGAAAAGGCCAGGGAAATCGTCAGGATGTCTGTATCACGGGCAGCACTCCTGGAACCGCTCAGGGAATATGCACTCCCGGTAGATAAAAGAAGCCTTGTGGTAGGCGGAGGTATTGCAGGCATGACGGCGGCCCTTAACCTGGCTGAGCAGGGTTTTGAAGTTTATCTCCTGGAAAAGGAACCGGATCTCGGCGGAATGGCAAAAAGGATACACTATTCCATTGAGGGGTTTGATGTCAGGAGTTTTCTAGATGATCTCATAAAGAAGGTCTACAGACATATATCCATACATGTATACAATGATGCTGTTATTACTGATACAACCGGCTATTTGGGTAATTTTGCTACCAGGGTGAAATATGGAAACATGTCAAAGGAGATACATCACGGTATAACCATAATAGCCACAGGCGCAGATGAATATAAACCGACCGAATATCTGTACGGGGAAAACCCCGGAGTCGTAACAAATATTGAGCTCGGTGAAAAAATAGATCAGGCAGATGATAGAATAACCGGTGCGAACAGCGTGGTAATGATCCAGTGCGTGGGCTGCAGGAATGAAGACAGAAACTATTGCAGCCGCGTCTGCTGCGGTCATTCAGTTAAGAATGCACTTAAATTGAAGGAGATCAACCCTGATATGGATATAACAATCCTGTTCAGGGATATGAGGACATACGGGTTCAGGGAAGACTATTACAGGGAAGCATCAGAAAAGGATGTAAAATTTATCAGGTACGTACCTGAAGAAACGCCTCAGGTAGAGGCCCTCGAAGAAAATGGAAAACAGGTTATAAGGGTTGCTGTCAATGATTATGTGCTGGGGGAAAAGCTTGCCATCGATGCGGATGTCCTTGTGCTTGCAGCAGCAGTTATACCTTCGCCCGGTAATGCGGAAATATCAAGATTGTTCAAACTGTCCTTAAACCCGGATGGTTTTTTCCAGGAAGCACATGTAAAACTCAGGCCTGTGGATTTTGCAGCAGAAGGCATTTTTCTCTGCGGAACGGCCCATTACCCCAAACATGTTGACGAGGTGATCAGCCAGGCCTGCGGCGCTGCCGGCCGTGCAGCTACAATATTAACCAGGGATTCGGTAGCGGCATCAGGTGCGGTATGCGATGTCGATGAGAATGAATGCGTTTCATGCGGCGCCTGTATCTCCGTATGCACGTACGGGGCCATTGAATTCGCAGACACCCCGGCAGGTAAAAAGGCGAAAGTAAATCCTGTGCTCTGTAAGGGGGACGGGTTATGTAATTCCAGGTGCCCGACAGGTGCGATATTTCTGAAACATTATACGGATGATGAAATTTTCAGGCAGATTGACGCGGCAGTTTAAAAGTCAGAAGGTTCAGGATTTTGGCTTTAGCAAACTTATGTTAGATATTTTAGGTAGGGATAAATCCCCACCCGACGTTTTTCAAGACTTTCGTAGGGTCGGGGTTTACCCCCGACCGATAAAAGGGTCATCATGCTAACGTGGCATTATTCTAACACAAAAGCCACTGCGGCAGATTATGCAACTTTTTTAGGTAACCATATTTGACCAACATGGAGATAATTTTAATTGAGCGCAGCAGTTAATTACAGACCAAGGATACTCGGCTTTCTATGCAACTGGTGAGCATACTCGGCCGCTGACCTTGCTGGAGTTTCCAGACAACAATATGCACCTGATATCAGGATCGTACGCCTTATGTGCACAGGCCGGGTTGATCCTGCCTTTATTATCCGCGCCTTTAAAAACGGCATGGACGGCGTCTTCATAGGCGGGTGTTGGCCGGGTGAATGCCATTATCTGACAGAAGGCAATTACCTTGCATTAAGCACTGTAAATATCTGCAAAAGATTACTGGCATATGCCGGCATTAATCCTGAGAGGTTAAGGATCGACTGGATATCCGCAGCGGAAGGGAGCCGTTTTGCCGGGTTGATGAATGACTTTTCTGAAAACCTTAAATCTATTGGTCCCCTTGGTGATGATTCAGATGGTTATGAGGCACGGCTGGATGCTGTCGATAAATTGATTCCATATATCAAGCTTGTTGAAAGAGAAATATTCAGGCTGCCGGTCAAATCCGAAAAGGCATATGACGATTTTTATAAAAGCGGAGAATTTGAAAGGTTGGTTCGCGAGCTGATCCAAGACAGGCTTGATCTTTTATCAGGCGGAATTACAGGGCACAGGATAATTACAAATACTGAAAAAATTGATCATATTATTGACAGGTATAACTGTGAACCCGGTTCACTCATTCAGGTACTGCTGGATATTCAGGAAGAACTCAACTGGCTGCCCGGTGATGTGTTGGAGAGAATAAGCGAAAGATTGAACATCCCGCTTAACCGGGTAAGGCACGCGGCCACATTCTATAAGGCCTTCAGCCTTATACCCGGAGGCCGCCACAAGGTTCATGTATGCATGGGAACAGCCTGTCATGTGCGCGGGGCGTCCAGAATCCTGGACTCGGTTGAACAGGCAACAGGACTGAATCCCGGAGAAACGGATACAGACCTGAAATTCAGCCTTGAAACAGTCAACTGTCTTGGCTGCTGCGCCCTGGGGCCTGTAGCGGAAATCGACGGCAGGGTATATGGTAAGATGACGCCCGGAAAAACTTTTGAAGTATTAAAGGGCTGCAAATAGGGGAAGATAATGGTGCGATTGAAATCGCCGGAAGATTTCGAAAAATACGGGCAGGAGATACTGTTAAAAAGGGATACTGAAAGGCCCTGCATATCAGTCTGCGCAGGATCTGGGTGTGTGGCATCCGGTGCGAATGAAGTGATCGATGCCTTCAGATCCGAGATAGAAAAACAGGGATTATCCGCTTCAGTGGATACAAAGGGGACCGGCTGTCCGGGATTCTGTGAAGGGGCCCCATTGTCGTTATATACCCTGAAGGAATTTGCTATCTGCAGGTAATACCGGAAGATGTCCCTGAGATTGTTGCTGCGACTGTAAAAGAGAAAAAGATTATCGACCGGCTGCTCTATGTTGATCCCGATACAGGAGAAAAGGCCGTTCATGAATGGAATATCTCCTTTTATAAAAATCAGGCACGAAACCTTATATGCAATAATATAAGGATCGATTCCAGGAGCATTGACGATTATATCGCAAACAGCGGTTATTCCGCCCTTGCAAATGTCCTTACAGGCATGAGCCCTGAATCGGTCCTGGATGAAGTTAAAAAATCCGGGCTCAGGGGCAGGGGTGGTGCAGGGTTCCCAACGGGTATAAAATGGGAGGGGTCAAGGGATGCTGCCGATCCTGTTAAGTATGTTATTGTAAACGCTGATGAGGGCGATCCCGGCGCATTCATGGACCGGGCACTTCTTGAAGGAAATCCCCATCTGATCCTGGAAGGCCTCATCATCGGCGCATATGCCATAGGCGCGCAAGCAGGCTATGTTTACGTGCGCCATGAATATCCCCTGGCAGTAAAAAACATAACACTTGCAATAAAGCAGGCTGATGCCATGGGTTTGGTTGGTGACAATATCCTGGGGACCGGTTTTAATTTCAAAGTGCAAGTCAATCAGGGGGCAGGCGCCTTTGTATGCGGTGAGTCAACTGCACTGATGACATCCATTGAAGGCAAGGCCGGGGAACCCAGGCCTAAGTATGTACGTTCCAATGTGGTTGGCCTCTGGGGGCATCCTACTGTACTCAACAACGTCGAAACATGGGCAAATGTACCTCTTATAATCAATAATGGTGCGGACTGGTTCACTGGAACAGGAACCGAGGGAAGCAAGGGCACCAAGATTTTTTCCCTCGTTGGCAGGATTACCAACACGGGCCTTGTTGAGGTTCCAATGGGCATAACACTCAGGGATATAGTCTATCGGATAGGTGGAGGTGTCCCCGGGGGAAAGAAATTCAAGGCGGTTCAGACAGGAGGCCCGTCAGGCGGGTGCATCCCCGAAGAAATGCTCGACCTCAAGGTTGGTTTTGATGAGCTGACAAAAGCAGGCTCAATGATGGGTTCGGGCGGTATGATTGTAATGGATGAAGACACATGCATGGTAGATACCGCAAGATATTTTATTAATTTTTTGACTGATGAGTCCTGCGGAAAATGTGTGCCCTGCCGTGAGGGTTTAAGGCAGATGAATAAAATCCTTACAAATATAACAGAGGGTAAAGGAAAAGAGGGGGATATCGAACTGCTTGAAGAACTGTCCGAAACGGCAAAGGAGGCGTCTCTATGCGCACTCGGTAAAAGCGCACCAAACCCCTTTTTAAGCACGCTTGAATATTTCAGAGATGAGTATGAAGCCCATATAAATGAAAAGAGGTGTCCAGCCCTTTCATGCAGGGGTCTGATCGCATATTATATTGACCCTGATCAATGTTCTGGCTGCATGATCTGCGTAAAAAAATGTCCGGCAGGGGCAATTGATGGCGGGAAAAAACTGATAAGCATTATAAACCAGGAAAAGTGCACAAAATGCGGGACCTGTCTTGATGTATGTCCTCCAAGGTTCAATGCCGTGAAAAAGATCCCAGGAGAACCGGTGCCAGCTTCGGTTCCCGAAGAAAAAGGGCGATAAAGAAAAAGGCCAAAGAAAATGAGTAAAATCAGTCTGGAAATAGACGGCAAAATTGTCACGATAGACAAAGGCATGACAATACTTGATGCCGCAAAAACCGCCGGGATAAATATACCGACTTTATGTCATCATGAAAAGCTGGAGCCGTTCGGGGGCTGCCGGCTCTGCGTTGTTGAGATAGAAAGCAGGGGCACCATAAGGATGGTGGTATCATGTGTATACCAGGCAGCAGAAGGGTTGAAAGTAAAAACGCGATCAAAAAAAATAGACAAAATCAGGAAGACGATTCTTGAACTCTTACTTGCTCATGCCCCTTATTCATCTATTCTGGATAAACTTGCAAAGGAATACAATGCCGATAAAAACCGCTTTGAAAAGGAAGCGTCATTCTGTATCCACTGCGGATTATGCGTGCGGTACTGCAGTGAAGTCAAAAAGAAGAATGCCATAGGATTTACAGGAAGGGGAACCGGCAAGGAAATCAGTTTCATCCCTGAGATCGCGGAACGGGAATGCGGGGATTGCAAGGAGTGCTTTTCACTCTGCCCCACATCGTATCTTCAGGCCACATACTATCTCGTTCAGGCGCTGGCTTTTCCTGAAACCACAAAACATCATTCCGCGGTTTGAGAGGTAGGGGCGAAAAATTTTCCGCCCTCTTTTGCTTTTCGGTTTTTTTGGTGTTTTGACGAAAAATAATCCCTGAAGTCCCGGTAGATCCGGTCAAAAATTCCCCTGTTGTCCCCTTCCTCCTTTAATCACCAATTCCTTATAAAAACATAATTGGTAAAAATGCTCAAAATAGCATTTTTTACCAAATAGCAATCCGGAAAAAGAATATACATTTCTCTGAACTGCTGAAAGGCCCTGCTGGCCTGAACCTTTGCTACTGTCTATCAAACCTGAAAAAAAGTGCTTTTACCAAATACAAGGAGTTATAGTGGAGAGACCGAAGATGTTTAGACTGCTGCTGAAGCTTCCATGGCCCGGCATAGCTTTATGCGAAGACGGAAGTCTCGGCGACGACGGCAGCCTGCTTTACTAACTGATTAATAAAAGGAGTTTAGTTTTTTATGGACGTCCCGCTCCCATAAGAGTAATACTTTAGTAACCACTAAACACACGAAATACACTAAAAGTTTTATCATTTTTAAATCAAAAACATAAAATCGTTTTTATTTTCGTGTATTTTGTGTGGTTCGTGGTTAAAATCCGTTTTTGATTGGTGGTTAAAGGAATAGTTCTTTCAGTTTTTCTTTATTTTTTTTCAACTCTTCCGGTTTTCCTTCAAAGGCATTTTTACCAAGCTTTATGGAATAAATAAGAGCTAATCGGAGATTTGATCCCAGGCTTGCAGGTAGATTTATCCCGGAACTGTAAGGGCGAAAAATTTTTCGCCCTCGTTTGCACATTATATGGCCTCTGAAAGTCTTTTCAATAAATAGATCCCTTCCAGTCCCCTGATAGTCTTAGAATCAATAATAATTTGCCTGTCCCCTTTTTTCATTCAACTTATAATCTTATGGGCGTCCCCCTTTATGGGCGTCCCCCTTTAAGAGCTAATAGGAGATTTGACCCCTTTATTGAAAAACCTCTGATCAAAGAAGAAGGGAGATATTATTGCTTTGCACCAATTCTGATGTTCCGAAGGATGGGAGATATCCTTGAAAGCTGGATAAGAGAGAAAGACAAGAAGTATTATCAAACCCGATTCCTGGATAGCCGTGCTGAATATCTTGAGGATAAGTCTCTTGAATATTTCAGTAAAATTCTCCCTGGGGCTGAAGTATTCGGAAAACTGTTTTATGAAATAAATGAGGATGGAAAGACAATGAGAGTTGAGACAGATGGGCTGATTCTCTTTGATGAAAATATCTTTGTAATAGAGGCAAAGGCCGGCTCTTTATCAACGTCGGCGAGGCGAGGCAGCATTGACAGGACGAAAAGAGATATCCGTGAACTTATAGATCATGCATATGAGCAAGCCATCAGGACAAAGAAATATATCATGGATTCAAGCAGCCCCAGGTTTACGTATAAAGAAGGTTCTGAAGCATTAGTCATCCGCGATAAGGCCAAATACCGCAACATATATCTCTGCAATATAACAATGGAACATTTGGGGCACCTATCGACACAACTGAATTCTTTGAAAAGTCTGAAACTGATCCGTGGCAAAGAGTGGCCATGGTCAGTATTTATAAATGATTTAAGAGTAATCTCCGAAGTGATCGAATCGCCATCCGAGTTTTTACTCTTCCTTAAACGTCGTATCAGGGCAAATGATTATCCTCAGTTCCGTTCAGCCGACGAACTGGACTTCTTAATGTTCTTCTTCAAAGACGGCCTGTACTTCGAGGATGGGGTAATGAATGAGGCAGACAGATACACTCCTCACGCATACACAGAAGAGTTAGACAGATATTATTCCTACAAAGCAGGAATGGTCTCAAGCGGAAAGAAACCCCAACTGGGAATCTCAAAGGACTATAAAAAATTCATTTATGAAATTGAAAATACAGGTAAACACGGTTTCACAAGGATTACGACTTTTCTCCTAAGCTTTGACTGGGAAGAGCAACAAAGAATATTGAAAATGATTAACGAGTTGAGTGATTCTGCTTGTAAAGAAAATCGAGATCGTGATTTTACACTTCAAATAGATGATTCCGGAACCGGGATAACATTTTCTATCAGCAAGGAGAGGAAGGATAATTCCCTCAACAAGCTGGAAGAATATTGCTGTCTTAAAATGTACCAGACGAGATTCAGTGAGTGGCTTCTTCTGGCAATTGATGTTCAGCCAGGCGGGAAAAGATCTATCGACTTCAGGATATTTGATAAAGCTTGGGAATTTGATCCGGCGATGGAAAAAGAACTGGCCGAGTTTAATGCTGCGAGAGTATCCAGATCCCTTGCGTTAAAAAACAAGAAGATCGGGAGAAATGAGGCTTGTCCCTGCGGTAGCGGATTGAAATTTAAAAAATGCTGCGGCAAGAATAAGTAAAAATATAAATATAAATTTCATATCTTTAATTATACTCAGATCTTATTATTTGATCACAATCAGAGTGTACGCGATATCACTATTTATCTGTCCCCATTTTTCATTGAAGGCTTCGACCAGACACCGGATTTTATTATACCCAGCGAGTTCAATCCCCAGGTTATAATAGAAGCAAAAATAACCGAGGATGATGGAACAGCCCGGGATAAAGTAACTCGTATTCAGCATCTTGGAGAACTGAGCCTTGCAGGCCGCTCCAGGGAAAATCCAAAATACGAAGTCATTGCATGTATCGGTGGACGGGGTTTTGGGGTGCGCCGGGAGGATATGAAAAAGATGATTCTCGCAACAAGGGGAAAAGTGTTTACTTTAAAAACTTTGAATCGCCTCATTGAGTGCACCCGGCTTAAGGAATTCAAAGTAGTGTAGATGGATGAAGTCTGAAGAAAAGTAAAAAAGTAATTGAGAATCAAGATTGTCGAGATGAATGAACAATTAAGAGCTAATCGGAGATTTGATGACCCGTTGAATTAACAGATCTATTTTTCCAGGAGAGTCTTCTTTTTGCCCATTTTCAGAATGCAGAGTGGGAAATTCCTTTCAAATTTCAATATCTTATTTTCATCAACTGAATTACTGTCGAGCGTCCCGCTCCATGAGAGGAGACACAGGCTAAAACGGCAAGGGTATGATCTGGAACGTATATCGGAAAGGGTTGCTGAAGTATTAGAAATTAAACTGGATGAGGTGTTTTCCAAAGGGAGGCAGGAGAAGAAAGTAAAGGCAAGAAGTCTACTATGCTATTGGTCATCAAGGGAGTTGAGCATATCCCATACCTCACTGGCAAGAAGACTGGAAATGAGTATATCAAATATTAGCTTATCAGTTGAGCGCGGGGAGTTAATAGCCAGGGAAGGTAAATATACACTTGAAAAGCAAGATTAAGATAATGGAATAATGAAGAGCGTCCCGCTTTACTTTGAAGACTCAATATATGGGAAGTCCTATGCCTCACAAACAATAGCCTTCTTCTGAGTGCATCTCTTACGTGGCGCTCTTCCTTTGGATAAATATATCCTTCAGGTAATATCTCCAATCGTTTCATATGGGCCAGCCAGAATGAATCCCATTTGTCGTCTGTATGCTTCAGCCCATCATATTGTTGTATAGCTGTAGGATTGGCCAGATGTATCTTATAACCGTTCTCCTGAAGTCCATCCACAAGCCAGTACCAATTATAAGTCGATTCGACCACCACACCCTCCAGGTCCTTCTTGAATGGTTCCAGTGCTGACAAGATATAATCTAACTGGTTGGGCAATCTCTTCTGGAACAATCTTTCATCCTTTTCGTTTATAATCCCAATGTAGTTATTGCTTGAATGTAAATCGATTCCTGCGTATACTTTCATTTAGGCACCTCCTTGATCCATTAACTTAATGTGTTACGCTTTATGCGTATTGGTCCATAGTACCCAATATACTATGGATGGGGAGGTGCCTATATTACCATAGTTTAATACTCAGATGTTCTTACTTGTGAAACCCTTTATATGATTATCAAATCTCCTATTAGCTCATGCTCCTTAAATAAAATAATAAAACACGAGGTCAAGCCCTTCGTTAATTCCATGTGAAAAAATACGAATCAGACCTTGAGACTTTTCAAATTGATTTCATTATTTCGATATTTCCTGGAAATACGTAAAACAGACTGTAGTAAACAGGAACGCTCTTTTAAAATTCAATAACTCCTTTTCAACCAAATTTCTAAAGAGCGCTCTATGAACCCCCGCTATTTTCAATATCAAATGCTTTTTTAGGATTTAATACCCATGTGTGGATATTATCAATATCAGAGCAAATTCCTCCTGCCCATTCACCTAAAACAGAGGAATAATTTTTTAAAGGATGACAAGTTGTATGTTGACCTGCGTTTTTTTTTATTTCTTCCTTTGCTTTTAAATGGGCTATGACTACGGCTTCCCACACTATCGAACATGAGTGTATTGAAAGTAATCCATCTTCAAGTATTTTACGCCTTCGGTTATTATGATTAATTTTGTGTTGAAAATACATGAAGCCAAATAAAAATATAAATAAAAATATCAAGCCAGTAATAAATTCCCGAAAATAAAAAAACTGTAAAAAAGCACAAAATACGGGAAGCAAACCTAAATAGACGACTAAATGTAAAATCTTATGCATCTCTCGTAAATAACTTCCTGAATAATACTGGACAATATTTTCCTTTTTAAACTCGTTAAAATTATTCCCAGACAGGCTATTACTAATTTTGTACCATTTATAATGAATATTTTGATCAATTGATTTATCTTTACCAATCCCTAAAATACAATTAGTTTTATGAATAGAATTATAGATGCTTGCTTGAACTATCCGCCAAGCACGCATTGCTTCTTCCCAACCAACATTTAAGCATTTATTAATATTCTCAGATTCTATTGAATGTTCCATCATTCTATGAATATATAATTCAAATCCAAAATGTCTATTTGCAGTTCCATATTTATATGTGCCAATTCGAGCCACTGCTAAATTAACAAGTGAAATAAGCAGGCCGGCTAAAGCAATATATGGAGCTTTTGAATTTGGTTGTTCCTTTATTATATACCCAAGGATGATGCCACTTAATGCTAAGCAATGAAATGAAAATCTTGTAAAACAGTCTTTTACATTATTTGCTTCATCCCTAAGACTTTTTATAAGATTTTCTTTATCCCTACACCACTGTTTTGGCTTTTCTTCAATACAATTTTTAGTGTCATTCATTTTGCGCCTCAATTGTGAATCTATGCCGAACGCCTTGGCTGGCAGGTGCGCGAGCGCTTATTCCGCGCATCCTTAAACAGTAGTAAGCGCTCGTTAGAAATTTAGTTGAAAAAAGTTATTAAATTTTAAAAGAGCGTCCCACTCCAACCAGTTAACATCTAATTTTACAGACTCAGTATGTGTTTGAATATTTCCACCATTAGTTCTCAAAGTAATTTCTGCCCCTGTAGTTCCAACATAGTAATCAGCCCGAATAGCAATCCCACGCCTGACGGGCTTTGGGTTAAACACTATGTTGCGGTCAATTTTTGTGACATCGCCCATTATTATATCAGCATCAAAGTCTAGAAGAATGATATTTGCCTCTCGTTCCTCCAAAGATAACCATGGTATAATATCAGGAGGATCGACCAATATACTTATACTCATAAAAATAAACTCCTAATTTTAAAATGGGTAAGTTTAATATTTGGGTAACCAAGGATATATAACATCCCCTCTTACGATTGATTATCATCACCTCTCTCATCAAGATAAATTGTAATAGGCTCTAAAACTAGTCCTGGCACTTGATGTAATATTTTTGTTGTAATCAGTGCATCAAGCCCAAGGGTTGTACGTATACGCGATGCATTATCCCGCGCCCAAGCTGTAATGCCTGTTCTAAAGCTACTTATGAGCTTATTTGTCTTATCACCATGGGCAAGCATGTATTGAATGCCGATATCCACTTGGGCATTGAGCAAATTATTCTCACAGGCGACACATGAAAAATTGGATATTCTTGACCTATCTATATAGGCATTTTCTATACCTTCTAGTGGATGCCCCGTAATTTTTTCACCGATACCAGCTAATGCTGAGCCATCAGGCCCTCTATTCCACCCTTGTAGCTCATCGCAATAGCTTAAAAGCCATAGTATAGGAAATTTTTTAATGTTGATTTTGGCAGGTTTTGGAAGCCATTTGTTCCATTTGTGAAGATTATGGAATGCAATTGCTATTGCAGCATGCTTAAGTTCAGGACTGGTTTTATCCTTAAGCTTTTGATTAGTTTCTTTATCGCTGATCTGTTTTTCCTGCCTTAACACAGCCACCGCACTAACTATCCCATGGTCTCTAAACAGTTTTTTTTCTTTTTTCTTTTTCCATTTTTCCAAGGCTAAGGATAATGCTTCATAAAGAGTATTAGCATCTTTATCATTCATAGATTTGAGTTCAGATAAAATTGGTTTAACAGATTTGGGTATGGCATCTATTTTTTGTGGAACTTCTGTTGCAGCATCCCATAAAAGGTTCTGTATCCTCTGTAATTTATCTTCAACGAGTGGAAGGCACTCCCGGATATATCCTATATCATGAAGGAGTGCAGTAAGAATCCACATTAGATTAAGACTGTCCCAAGAATTTGGGAAATCACTTTTTGATGACCTGCCTAAAATACTATCGAAATTTTTTGAGTTTTGAAAGAATTCTAATGAATTAAGCAAATAGTATCCAACCCAAAAAACATTTCCAATATGTTTAATGTGATCACGCATTGTTGGGTTTGCCGCAATTAATAAAGATTCAGCATCAATGGACGCTCTAAGGAGTGATGATACAACATTACTATTCAATTTCATTGCAACTATTTCTTCTATGTATTGCCATAAAGAAAGAAGTCTACGCGGCCCTGATCCTTTACAAAAAAAAGCATCAAGAGCTAAAGACATCTGCTCATGTTTCCAAACAGATTCACTTTTTTCATCCATTAATGATCGGACAGCTTGATAAAGGATTGAGTCATCTGTTCGTGATGTGAAAAATAGGGACTTTAAACTTGATAAAGTTGAGATAGGATATAGATCACCTTTGAAAAAAACTCCGTCTGCACCCGCTTCCAAAGCAGCGGGTAATATATTTTTATCATCATGTTTTGTTATAAGTATGACCGGAATATCTGCGAAACTGGATTTAAATTCCTTGCAGTAGGTTAATCCAGAGAGTTCAGAATAAAGGTCATAATTGGGTGCAACTATTTGTTGCCCTTTAATATCATCAAAAAAATTTATATCTCTTTCTCTTAATGCAATATCAATAATTACTATATCCGGGCGAATTTGTGATATCTCTTGTGGAGTGAAGTCAATATTTTTGCTAACATTGACGATAAACTCAGAATCATCTTCCAACCATCCACAAAGCTTGTCAATTGTATTATTTGGCAATCTACCTTCGTCATCAATTATGAGAACACGGATTTTCATGCTATATTTTTTTCCTCCCTAAAAGAAGCACTTTATATTCAACGTTTTTTGAATCAAGAATTCTAGCATCGAATTGCCCTGAAAAACTTTCCACCAACTTTCTTCCTCTATCATTCCCTCCTTCACTTTTTTTGAAGAGTTTTTTACTTTGATCTGTTAATTGTGCATTATCTTCTAAAACAAATCCAAATAGATCTTCTTCCTTAATGGTTTTCCAAGTTATTTTAAGAGGCTTCACATCTGGAAGGTACGGTATACAGTATTTATAATAGTTGCATATAATGTCATATATAATTGTATATAGCGCATTACTTGTAATAAGAAGTTCAATTGACTCAATATCGATCCCTGAAGATTCATCAATAAAATGCTCCATACGAGAAGCACCATATCCATAGCAACATTCTTTATATGCATCATTAATGGCTTGGGATCGGATTTCAGCATATTTTTGGTAATATGGTTCTAAAAATTTATAGACTAATCCCGAATTAATTGTTAACCAACGGTATTTAAGACCTACAATTTGATCGATAATTTCTTTACTAATTTGTTTAACATGTCCTTCTTTTTCAGCAACCCTAATAAGCCGATTTGCTACTGAAGAAATATTTTCAATGATCCTTTTTTCATTTTGAAAAGTATTGTCGCTAACTTGATTTTGTAAAGATGGTTCGTCTATCATTAGGATTTCTGCGGCGTGAACAATCTTATGAAAAAAGTCCTTAGCATTCAAAGCTCTTATTCTAAGCATCGAATAAAAGGTAGTATCATTATAAGTATATCGCCCCTCTTTTAGATCATCAAGGGAAGATAAAAATTTGCTAATAGTGTCGGAGGTTCTATCAGGGTGATCCGAGCTTAAAATGCTCTGTTTTAGACAGACTAATGCAGATGCTAACTGCTGCTCTTCAAATCCTAACATAGTCTTTGTTAAATTTTTAAATTCAATTTTCACATCTTCACCGGGGAGTTTATCCATGATTCGGTTCATATTATTTTTTACCTCCTCCCTAGTCCAAAGGGGCAGACCTTGACCTGATGGAGAGGCTAGCCTAGCCAATGCTATAATACAACCATACACAAAAGGATCATTTACATAAATGGAGCAAGCTTCAACCAAGGACCAGAATGCAGATTTTGTGATTGGACTACCAATAATGACTAACTCTCGTAGTAACAAATAACGATCCTCTAAATCAGTCTTTTGATTTGATATTATTGAACAGATGGTAGAAAATACTTCTTCATAAGAAGGGCTTGCCTGGTATAATAAAAGAAGTTGATGTAAAATAACTCCATCATGTGTTTCATCTAATTTAGAGTATAACTCTGAAAGACTTAGACCTTCCTTCAGATCTAAATCATATTTTGCAAGTTTAATTATATTATCAGCGTTTAAACTAGAAGGATTTTCTGAAGACGATGCATGGTAGTTATCTGTTGAAGCTAGACTAGCAATGCATTCCTCATAGAAAGAACGCTCTTGAGGACTTAATGTAGTGTTTAGAGTAAGTTTTTCAAAATATAATTTTTTTCTACAAATAGGACATTCAGCTTCTGTATACCAAGGAAGAGGAAAAGATATAAAGGATGAAAACCTTATTTTGGGTTCTATATTACGAATAGATGTCGCTTCAGCAAGACTACTCCAAAAACTATTGTTTGGCTGACTAGCTTCGCTTACGAAGACAATAAGATGGATTCGATTTGTTTTTGGAAAATGGCGAGTTAAAGATACTATGAGACTACGTAAAGTAGCACCACTTCCTGTACCATCATCTAAAATCAAAACATTTTTTGGGCTGCTTTTTTGATCCTTAGAATAGGAAATCTCTGGTAGCACATAGCAGCGTTCTCCATCCGAAACCCTACACAATGCTTCATGAAAACGAATTGTTGAATCAGAAGGAAAAGTCTCCTTAAGCATATCTATAAGCATATATGCATTGGAATGATTAGGGTAGATGACAGTATCTATATTAAACTCACGTAGATACCAGGTAAGTCTTGTTTTTACAACCATTTGTATTTCTTGTGTTGAAAAGAGTTTAATGACATTACAGAGATATTTTGAATGGCGATTCCCATGTTTAAAATGACCATAATCAATACCAGAATATTTTGTAAGCCAATCTTCTACAATTTCCCCAAAAACAGCTAAAATTCCCTTACCGGTAAAATCCTTCTTCTGTTGGGAGTTTTTAATTAAAGTCGGTTCAAGTGTTTCAGGATCAATTTCCCATTTTGCATAGCCGGAAAAATCTTTTTCAACAGGTCGCCGTCGAGTCAGAATCCTTATGTCCTCTTCTCTTAAAGGAGAGAAGCTAGCATTTGAAATATCAGATTGAAATTCTTCTTCTGTTCTAGTATCAACTAATGCTATGAGACCAGTAACATTAAAATGATGTTCCGAAATAGTATCAATCATTGAAGATACTAGACTCCCTCTTGAAATTACATCTGTAAAAATAAGCACTTTTGAATTCATTGGAAAATCTTTGCCAGGAAATTCTTCGCGAAATAATTGACGCCGAGAAGCAACAAAATGACTGCATTTATGAACAGAGTCAGTTAATCCATCTGCAATTTGGTGTACATACCAGTGTGTAGGGGAGGTAGTACTAACTACTAAGTCAAATCTTCCCGGAGTATGTTGTTCTAACTCTTTGGCTATCTCAATTAAATGCAATCTCAATGTATTTTGGAAATTGAGTTTGGAATCAAAACCAGTTTCTGATTTATTAATAAGTTCTTTTGGTGGATAATTTAGGAGACCTTCACAACGATAATACTTATGCACTATATAATTATTAGTAAGTTTAATCCCAGTTGGGATGCCTTTTCTACGATCTTTTTTAATAGAATCTTTCATGTGTGCAGGAGGAAATCGACAATTATCTGAATCTACGGCAATTTCTAATTCGGCAATAAAATTATCAGAAATGGCCGAATAAATTTCCTCTGGTTTTACAATCGTTGAAAACTTACCAGATTTTACTATTTCACCATTAGATAGATCAATTGTATCATCTTCAAAAAAAAGACCCGTACCCAGCACGAATTTTAAAATACGATCACGAAAACCAATAGGATTCGACGATCGTGGTAATTGTTTTTCACCCCTAAATAAACCATTCAATGCTTCAATAAGATATATCTCATCATTGGAAGCAAGGCGACCGGTCACACCATAGTATGAACTTCCTTTGCCATATGATGCTAATAAAGAATCCTTATGAGGAATGGCCAGGCCTAACCAACACCATCCTTGTTTTCCGGATAAAAAAATACATTGGGGAAATGGATTATCAAGATTACTAAGTGTTTTGTTTGCTATTGTGAGACCAAGAAGTAACTGCGGTTGGACATTAATGTGAATACATGGCTTGCTATAAGGTCCATTTTTCACAAAATCCAAATACTGTTCCACAAAAAATTTACTTACTTGGTGTTCACTAAATTGGATATTAGCCCAATCTAGTACTAATAATTTTTCATTTTGTTGGAGCTCTTCAATCTCTGTTCGTATTATTTCGACTAAATGAGCAAACTGATAATTAGTAACAATAGGTGCTTCAAAAATCGTTTGCTCTGTTGATTCTTTTTCATCTTTATTAGGTATTTTTGGATCTACACTAATCCTTGTTGAAGAGGAAATTGCTAATCCGATGATTTTTCGAAGTGGTCTGACTCTTATATTCGATGGAGAGCAAGTAGATGATTCATCTTGATTTTGAGGCGAATAACCATATACTTTCCATCTGTCGGTCTTTTCAAAATAATTCTTTGGAAAATTCCTCCCTTATTAATGGAACAACAATACGGATTTGTGTGCCACGCTCCCATGGTCTTTTTGAGATACTTGAAATCCTCTCTGAATTCGCCAAAAAAGTCATTCGTCGATTTCCAGAAGTTATTTCGATTGCACCGTTATATTTTTTCTCTAAGACTAATTTTCCTATTTTATGGAGTCCAGGATGTTCTAAAGAACGCATTTCAGTGGTTTTAGAGCTTCCACGTTCATCAAGACAAAAATTTAATATTTTAAAATCGTCATGCCAATCAAATGGTATCTGTGACATTACACGATGGTAAGTTTTGGGATCTTTTTTCTCTAAGTTACTGAAGATTTTTGTCAAGGTACCATTCTCTCCACATATACCACGACCATCATCAATTGTAATAAAATCCAAAACCGGAGTATCCGGTGGAAATTTTTCTATAAGTTTAATCAATAATGATTTGTTTTCAGCATCTATTTCATCATATTTTATTTCCCACAATGTCTCAAAATCTGATCTAGTAATAATACGAGCTGATGAGAGTGCATAGTCAAGTGGCTTCGCATGTTCTAAAACATTGTTTCGACACTGTCGTACAATTAGTTGACTGAATTTAGAGGTAATAGCTAATTCACAATTCCTTGTTGAATCGTTATTCTTGTTTTTAAAAACCTCATACTCCATTTTCCTTTCAAATTTTTGTATTGTTAAATCCTCGGGTGATCCCCTAAGGATACGTTTGTAAGAGTTACAGGCTAGAATGGGGAGAAGTAATCCAGCTTGATGAATTTTAGTTTTAGCATCAGGTATTATAGAGGCCAATAAAGATACTTCATTAATGGAAGCATTATAATCTGTAAAAGACCATATTTTAAAATATCCCATCTCAAATAAACGACATATAATTTTACTACTTGCAGGGAAAGATCGTTTTTGTTTGGAGTTATTATATTCTGGATCATAGTGTGTGAGTTCAATATTATTTATAAGAAGTTTATGCTGTAATAATAACAATTGGAGTAAAGCTGAATCATCAAAAAAAATGACTTTTGACCAATCAAAGTAGATTAAACATGAAGGCTCCACATTATCCATAAAACAAAAATGATTATCCTCGATTAGGAGTTCTAATTTCTTATCTTTTTTTGTTTCAGAAAAGTGAATTTTCTCAAACAAATTTTTTTCCGTTAAATATTCTGGAAGGTGACAGTGTATGGATTGCATTGACAACTCACTTAGATGTTTAGTCATTATTGTGTATGGGGTAAATCTGCTTTTAACTCATTATACTTATCCTTACTTATTTTAACCTCTTATCAACCTCCTCAACACCGAACCCTGTAACTCTAAAGCGGGACGTCTTTTAATAGTAAAATAACTTAACTCTTCAACAAATATCGCGTAAACGTTTTTTAATTATTCAGGTCCTTTTTTATAAGTTAAATTATTAAGCTTCTTTTTATGTCCCATTTTCATTTCTATTTACCAACTATATATTTTGATAACCGATTAATATTACATAATATTTAGTTTCATGCTTTACCATTTACAACTTTTGGCAATATTGCCAAAAGTTGTAAATGGTAAAAAATAAATCGAGATTAAAGCTTTTAAATTTATATTCACTGGTTTCCGGATTCCGGTTCCAGGTTATGGAGAAAACAAATAAAATCGAAAGACTTATAAAGGTGTCCTCGTCAAGTTGACGATTTAAAAGCGCCTTCGGCACTTTGGAATTATTTCTATAAACGAAATGAATATATATGTATATCAGGAAATTCCTGATTTTTACAAAAAAATGCATTTTTTTAACCACGAAACACACGAAAGGCACGAAAATTTTAAAAAGACTTAATAATTGAGTTTAGATTTCCTGTATATGTAATAAACTCTCACGAAGAAACTGAAGGGCATCACCTGGTTTCGTATCTTCAATGAGCCATTCCAGCCATTGGTCTATAATTAACATCGCTTCATCACTCAGACAATATTCGGTAAACTCTACTGAGTCATGGTGCTTGCCCAGAGGAAATATATGGTCCAATCGGCAAAGAGACCCATTATTTCCACCTCCACTTATCGGCAAATTGTCCCAATGGAAATGAGGATATTCGGCTTTTTTAACCCTGCCTATAAATTCCTCGCTGAAACCGGATCTTCTGCCATCCTGTTCCACGCCATAATACGGCACAACCAGAATTGTTGGTGCAGTCTGCCAGGACGGTTTTCCTTTTGTAATTTCCTTTGAAATCTCAGGTCCGCCAGATGATATTATTAAAGCAGGCCGTTTTTTACCTCTATATGCAAGTATATTTTCTCCTTTGTGCAGTGGAAATGCTGCAGTGGGTAAAGTGGGTAAATCTTTTTTATCCACAAGTTTTAATTCTTTCATTGTGTAACGAAATTTTGAATGGTCGGTAGGATCGTCACCTCTTCCTTCAGAAATTAAAGTAATAGGAACCTGATGGACGTGAGGCAAAAAGGCTTTTATTAATCTTCCTCTCCGGAAATCGCGTTTTTTATCCTCAATCCACCATTTATTCAGATAAGCCTGAATTGTATCGTCAGCATAGTTCATCATCAGTCCTGAATTTCGATTTCCAAAAATCAGGTGATACTTCTATAATCCCATTTTCTTCCTCAATCGGCGTTCCCCCAAGGCTTTCCGCACACTTTAACCCTTCAAAATACACATCATCATACCTGGGAGGAGTATATTCAACTTTCTCTTTTTTTTCTTTAAGAGTTTTTTCAAGCCTTGCAGCCATCTCTTTTTTCAGGTTTTCAACCGCTTCCTTTTTAAGTCGTTTCCTTTTGACCGATAAATTCCCAGTTTTTTTTATTTCTTCCTCAATCAATTCTTCCTTATCGTCTTCATAATCAAAACATAATTCCTCACCCGGAGCAGCACAGATCATTGGCCGAGTCCTGTAAACATAATGAAGCAATTCCGCGGTATCTTTACCATATTCGTGAACCGCTTTTTTTAAAACCCTTGAAATTTCTAATGGGAGTGAATTATAGACTTCATTATAAGGATAATCATCAGAGCAGGAATACCTGATAAAATCATCGGCGTATTTAGGATGGTTTATTATTTTGATATCGGCACCTATTGATTTCAGCAGCAGGATCAATTCTCTCAAATACTGCTTCGGCCCATGGACCAAAATTATGAAAACGCCATGGGGTTCCTGTGTAGGTTTTCCCACCATGATGTTTCGCATAAGCCAGGTCTGCCAGATATACATATTTTACTAAATGTATCTGACCAAGTTCCCTGTCCCACGGCTCATCAGCATGGCATGCTTCCAGAAGGGCGAATTTGATTATGTTATCGATTTTTTGAATATCTATCATACGTTGTTTATCGGTATGTTTTTGGAAATACTAAAAACTATAGAAAAGAAACAAATTTTTCAATTATTTTCTTTCGTTAGCTCATTTATATTAGTATGCAAATGAAGGTTGCAAAATATCAGGCTTACAGTCCCAGGTACGACCAGATAATAATCTACCATTTTTCTTTTTGGGCCTTTTTACTCCGTCAGGTCCCCAGCCTCCCCACTGTTTAAAGAAGAAATGGACATTGTATTCTTTACATTATTTTTTAATGTTGTTTACCCATTCAGCCTTCATTGGTTTTGCCTTTGGGCCTGATTTTCCTCCAACAATTGCCCAGTGAATATTTGATAAATCGATATCACCTAAATCCTCAAGCAAAGGTTCAATGGAGAGGAATCATATATCTGCCTTTACTTCTCTTAGGAGATCTATTCGAGGTAAACCATGCTTTCTGTTTTCTACTGTTACACCCATCCAGGCATTTGATGGGATGTTTATATCCTTCATGATCCCGGCCATGCGTTCAGCACGCTTTGTTAATATCTGGTATGTGTACCAGGGTGACTTTTCAATTACATCAAAGACCTTTTTAATATACGAGGACGGTATCTTTTCACGGAACAGATCACTCATGGAGTTCACGAAATATACAGTCGGTTTTTTCCTCTGCAATGGCTCCTTCAACCTGTGTTGCTGAAGGGTAACTTTAAAACCATTTTCATATCCCTTAACACCCATTGCTTGTAAACGCTTTGCCATTACCTCTGCATAGCAGTTTTCGCATCCGGGTGATATTTTTGAACAGCCGGTCGCAGGATTGCAGGTTTGTTCTGTCCATTCTATTGATGTTTTTGTACTTATGTTAAAAAAATGAAAAAGGGAACGCATAAGAGTTCCCTTTTTTAAATTATTTATTCAGAATATATTTATTACAAGTTATCTTTTGATAACTTATATTTTATTTTTTTTAATGATCTCTCAGCTAATTTTGAACCTAAGACTTTGGGGTTTTCAATTGCTTCTATATTTTTTTCTTTAAACAATTTTGGATAAAAGGCTTTTTCAAAATCAGATATACAAGTAATACTTTTCATATTTAAATTTGTTTGAGCCATTTTTATTTCTCCCTTTTATTGTATATCGATGCAAAATATCTTGGATTCAACTCTTTATTAAAATAATTTTTTCGCTTAATCCAAACAAATCCATCGCCCTTTGAAATGACAGCTACATCAATAGGCCCTCCGACAGTTTCTGAACCTATTGAAACTTTTCTTTTAAAAGATGTCAAATTAACTAGAGTTTCAGCCATCACAGCCAACTCATCTTTTGGTAAAAAACTTACAATGCTGGTTATTGGCTGAACGTATTTTTGATTTATAAAACCATTCATATCACTTATGAAATCATTATACAATGAATCGCTTGTTTTGCTAACTTTTTCTTTAAGTTCATTTTTTTTCTTTTTCTTTGATATCTTTTATTTCATCAATCAAAATATCTGGGTATCTTTTGAATATCTTTTTTAAATATTCATTTTGTGTCATCCTCAATTCTGGATCAATCCCTGAAAAAAATGTATGCACCATTTCTTGTTGTGCAAATGGAATAATACTAGCGGCAGTATTACTACCAATCTTTGAGTAGTCTGCCAGGTTATACTTCAATTTCTTATTAATTAATGCTTCAATATCTAATGACTGCAATTTTGGAAAAACATCTTTTTTGCCAAAACCAGCAATTACTATTCCAGACAGGCTTTGCGGGAAAATTTTTTTACACACAACAAAGCCAGCAATTTTTCTAATCAATACTCTATCTTTTTTGTATATAGGTAACTTTTCAAATACTTGCTCTATTACCCCATCTATTTTTTTTGAATATTTATTCATTACTTCTTTTAAGAAATCTTCAGAAAAGCCTTCTATCCATTCCCTACTATCTAAATTCCTTAAATTAATCTTTACAATACTACTTATAATTCTCGATATTTTCGTTTGCGTTAATTTTTCATTTTTATTCAGTTTTTCATCTACTGTTTTTATTATTCCTTCATTAATAACTGATGATAGGTAGCTGTAAATAATAGTCTCAAATGCTTTATCTTGCATTATTTCTGGAAACAGTAGATTATTGGTTTCAAGGTAAGTTATAAAATGTTTGACGTATTCTTCTAAAATATCAAATGAATTATCATCTAATTCTTCTCTATACTCCTTGATTATTGTTTCCCAGGGCACACTCATAAAAGATGCATTACCAAAAAGCATAATTCCAACGTAA